>CAZIOH010000001.1:0-173227 GCA_964540815.1 uncultured Myxococcales bacterium
GCCCCCGCCCGACATCCGGCCAAAGAACCACTCCAACGGAGCGCACTAGTGCACCGCCGTCGAAATAGCATCATATTCGGCCGACGAGCCGAGCCGGCCGCTTCGTTGCTCCTCCTCACAATACCTACGGGTATTCCTCGTCGTCGCGCCTCGCGGCCGGCTCGGCTTGCCGGCCTCGGTATTGACGCTTTTTCGACGGCGGTGCACTAGATGAGGGAGCGATCGACCAGCTTGCCCCGCTGCGTGCTGCGCCTGTACGTCGCGGGGAACAGCCCGAACTCCGTGCGGGCCATCGCCAACGCCACCGCGATCTGCGCGGGAAACCCGGACGCCGGGTACAGGCTCGAGATCGTCGATCTCCTGAAGTTTCCAAAGCGGGCCCTCGCCGACGGGGTGATCGTCACCCCGACCCTGGTCAAGCTGCGCCCGCTCCCGGTGCAGCGCATCGTCGGAAACCTGAGCGATACGGCCGAAGTCTTGCTGGCCCTCGGGGACCAATGAGGTCCGATCCCGCCCAGAACAACCGGGGGCTCGCGCAACGGCTGGCCGAGGCCGAGGCGACCATCAAGGCCCTGCTCTCCGGACAGATCGACGCGATGGTCGACGCCGAGAGCGAGACGCCGGTCCTGCTCTTCCAGGCGCAACACGCGCTCCGCCAGAGCGAGGAGCAGTATCGCCAGATCGTCGAGGCCACCAGCGATGGCATCGTGAAGCTCGACCTCGGTGGCGGCATCGAGTTCGTCAATCCACGCTTCGGGGAGATGCTGGGGTGGCCGCCGGACGGGCTGCTGGGAACCAACCTGCTGGACCTGCTGAGGCCGGCACCATCGGTGACGCTGAGGGACGCGCTGCTCGGGCGTCCCTCAGCCGCCAATGATGAGATCGAAGCCACCCTTTGCCACCAGGATGGTCGTGAGGTCGCGGTGAACCTCACGGCCGTGGTCCTGGCCGATGGTGCGGGCGCGCCGATCGGCACGCTGGTGGTGGTGCGGGACGTGACGCAACAGAAGAAGCTGCAGGCACAGCTCATGGTCAGCGATCGCATGGCCTCGATGGGGACCCTGGCCGCTGGTGTGGCCCACGAGATCAACAACCCCCTGGCGGCGGTGATCGCCAACCTCGACTACGTCGCCTCCAACGTCGAAGGCGTCGTCACCGGCCACGGCGTCATGGAGATCCCCAGCGCCGCCTGGCTCGCGGAGGAGGTCAAGGGGCCCCTCGATGACGCCCGACTGGCGGCGGATCGGGTTCGTCACATCGTGAAGGATCTGAAGATCTTCTCTCGCTCCCCCGACGCCGAGGTCCACGGCCCCTCGGACGTGCGCGCGGTGATGGAGTCGGCCTTGCGAATGGCCTGGAACGAGATCCGTCATCGGGCGCGCGTGGTGAAGGTCTACGGGCAGACCCCGCTGGTGGACGCCAACGAGGCGCGGCTCGGGCAGGTCTTCCTGAACCTGCTGGTCAACGCCGCACAGGCTCTGCCGGAGGGACAGGCCGAGCGCAACGAGATCCGCGTGAGCACCGGGCTCGAGGCGGGCCGGGTGGTCATCGAGGTCTCCGACACCGGCATGGGGATCGCCCCCGAGATCATCGGGCGGGTCTTCGAGGCATTCTTCACGACCAAGGCGGTGGGCTCGGGGACCGGGCTCGGCCTGGCCATCTGCCAGCGCATCGTCACCGAGATGGGAGGGCAACTGACGGTCACCAGCCAGCTGGCTCAGGGGACCTGCTTCCGGGTGGCTCTACCGGTCGCCACGCGGGAAGATGCGGAGGTCGCGGCGGCGCCGTTCGCCGAGGTCTCGGCGTCGCGCCGGGGCAAGATCCTGGTGGTGGATGACGAGGAGATCGTGCTCCGGGCGGTCAAGCGGAGCCTGGCCAGGGAGCACGACGTCGAGGTCGTGCTGGCGGGTGCCCGGGCGCTCGCGCTGTGTGCGAGTGGGCGAAAGTTCGACCTCATCCTGTGCGACCTGATGATGCCGGTGATGACCGGCATGGACCTCTACCGGGAGCTGTCGAAGCTCGTCCCGCAGCAGGCCGGCCGGATGATCTTTCTGACCGGGGGCGCGTTCACACCCGACGGGCGAACGTTCCTCTCCGAGCCACCCAAGGAGAACATCGAGAAGCCCTTCGACTCGGCCAATCTTCGCGCGATCGTCCGGCGTTATCTCGGTTGAGCGAACGAAAGGGAAGCGCCATGCCCGAGAATGCAGTCTTACGCTCCGGAACCGAACCGCGGGTTCGCATCCTGGTGGTGGACGACGAGGAGCTTCTGCGGGTGGCGCTGCGACGCACGCTCGCTCGGCTGGGATTTGCGGTGATCGAAGCGTCCGACTGCGACGCCGCGCTCGAGACGGTGACGAGCCAGGCACCGGACGTGGTCTTCCTGGACCTGCGCATGCCCGGGATGGATGGCCACACCTTCTTGCGCCGGCTGCAGACCTTCCCCGCGGCCCAGAGGCCGCCCGTCATCGCCATGAGCGGGCACGGCAACATGGACGACGTGATCGAGGTCCTCCGCTGGGGCGCGGTGGACTACGTGCGCAAGCCCTGGACCTTGAACGAGATCATCACCGCGGTCGCGCGCGCCCTCGAGGCCCGTCAGCGGATCAACGATGCGCTGCTGCTCGCGGAGCGGCCAGAGAGCCTGGTCCCCGCGGTGTCGGAGGACTCGAGGCGGAGCGATCGGCTCCGAGACCTGCAGACCAAGCTGCGCCAAGGAGAGATCGTGCTGCCAGCCACGCCGGCGGTGGTCCTGACGCTGCGGCAACAGGTCGACGATCCACGTTCGACCCTGGATGACATCACCCGGACGGTGGAAGCGGACCCTCGGGTCGCCGCCGACATCCTGCGCCTGGCCAACGTGGCGCAGTTCTCTCACTTGGGGCGGGCGGCCAATGTCCGGTCCGCCATCGGCCGCCTCGGGCTGCGGCACGTCTCCAACCTGGTCCAGACCATCTCGCTGCATGGGCTGTGCAGCGTCCGGGAAGGGCCCTACCGCGAGGTGCTGACGCTGGTCTGGCGCCGCTCGGTGGCGCGGGCCCTGGCGATGCGGGCCCTGTGCGAGCTGCTCGGGCCCGGGCAGAGCATGAACGGCGATACGGCGTACCTCATCGGGCTGATGTCGGACGTGGGGGCGTCGCTGCTGCTCTGGGTGGTGAGCGAGCGGTCGCAAGGGAACCTGGCCCCCGAGGACCTCAAGGACGTGCCGGCGGTGATGTCCCTGGTCCATCGAACCCACGAGGAGCTGGGGCGGGCGTTGACCGAGCGCTGGGGCTTCGAAAAGCTGGTCTCTGCCGCGATCGCCGAGCACCACCGCGACGTCCCGCCGTCGGCCCACCCGGTGGGCTGGATGCTCGGGCTCATCGGAAACAACCTGGCCACCCGGATGGTCGGGCAGCCCGATCCCACCTGCGCCGCGCCCAGCGACCCGCTCCTCGTCAAGCGCTACGCGACCGAGCTCACCCTCTCGCCGCCCATCCTCGAACGCCTCGCCGCGGATCTCACCGACGAGTTCGCCGCCATCCAGGTGGGCATCGGGTAGCCGCGGCTCTCGCGGGGCCACGCCGTGCGCGGCGTTCAGGGCGGGCCGTTCGCGTCAGGCGAACGGATCGCGCGTCTCGAGCTCGGTGAAGAGCCCGAAGTCGCGATCGCGGGTCAGCAGAACCTCCGCGCCGTGAGCGATGCACAAAGCAGCGATGAGCGCGTCATGGACGATGGGACCGCGCACGCGCGGGCGCACCAGGAAACCGGCCAGGATCGCGGCGAAACCTTCGGTTTCGCCCAGGAGGCGGATCGTGGGGGATCCGAACCACGCATCGAGCTGTGCCCAAGCCTGTTTGGGAGTGCTGGCCGCGTCCCTCCAGATGCGGGCACTGGTCACCACGCTGAAGAACTCGTACACACAGGGCCATGGCAACCCCCAAGCCGTTCGAGCCTCGGCGAGGTCGCGCATCACGCCGAAGGCGGCCTTGTGCTCGGGTACCTCGCGCCGGTGGCGCGTACACGATGACGTTGGTGTCCACGGCGATCACGATCCGTTCACCGCCCCCGATAGATCTCGTCGCGGAGATCTTGCCAGGAGAACGCCTCGAGCGGATTGCCCTTGCTTGTAGAGGCTCCCCAGCCGCTCGACGGACGGCTGGTCGGCGCCGAGGGCCGCGGGGATGGCGCCCGCCGCCAACGCCTGGGTGATCACCCGGCCATCCGAAGGATAGCCGTCACGCAGGCCGACGAGCGCGTTGATGGTGGGACGAAGGTCCGTGTGATCGGTGAACACCGTCTGGTCGGGCTGGGCCAGGACGCCCGGACCGACGAACCCGACCCACGTCTGGCCGATCTCCTTCTGGATGTCGCCGTGGTTCCAGGCGAAGGCGGGGTTGCTGCACGTTTCGCAGGTCGAGGTGGGGAAGTCCGTGATGAAGTAGCTGGCGTCCGCGAACAGAGCGAAGGTCGGGTTGCGGGCGGGATCTCCCGCCGTGAACATGTGCATCGCCTTCATCCCGGTCTGGTCGGCCATCTGCACCATCAGGGGATCCGTCGCGCCCGTGAAGGGGTTGACGGCGGTGAGACCGGCCACGGCGCGCTCGAAGGCGCGCGTCGCCGGATCCGTCTAGCCGAGCGCGCCCGCGCCTCGCTTCGCCAGGTAGAACGGGGGGGCCGAATCACCGTGAACCGTGAAGGTGTTCGGGGCCCCGGGGGCGAGGAAGCTGGCGAAAAGCGAAGGAAACTGATGTTGCACCAGCGTGTCGATGTTGGCGTTGAGCTCGCCGACCTGGTTGGTCCAGTCACACGGGACGTTGACGCCGTCGCAGTCGACCGGGGTGGGGGTGCCGCCCGAGTAGTGATCGCCCTCGTCCACCGTGAAGATGAACAGGGTGTTCGTCCTGTCGATCCCGTCCGCGGCCAGACGGGCGAAGAAGGCCGCGAAGGCGGCGTCGTAGTCGTGCAGCTGCTGCTCGTACCCAGCCTGGCCCGGGCCGTAGGCGAGGTGTGCGTTGCCCGAGACGCCGTGGAAGTCGTGCGCGTCCGACACGTAGGCGTACGTGATGGGGATGCCCTGTTCCTGCATCGCCGCGACGTAGGCCAGGGACACGGCGGCCGACATCCCGTCGAAGCCGGGGAAACCAGGCTGACCGAATCCGCGGGCACACGTTGAGGCTCCCGTTGACGAGCACGCTCCCGGTCTGCGCGGCCTGATGGCACGACACATGGACCGAGGCCGAGGTGGTCAGGTGCGCGGCGACATCGAAGGTGGCCGCGCCGCCACAGGTCTCCGTCCCGTCGACCGAGGTCGCGGTCAGGGTGATCGAGAAGCCCACGCCGACCGGCAGCGGGCTGATCAAGGCGGACAGCGTGGTGCTGTTGCCGACGTCGATGGTCCCCGCCTTCGAGAAGGCGCCCGGACCGGAGATGCTGTAGCCGAAGGTGCTGATGCCGACGCCTGGCGGCAGCACCAGGCCGAGGGAGACGGTCCCGTCTCGATCCCCGAGCTTCCCGCCGTCGGCGGGAGGAGTCGAGGAGCAGGCACCGGCGAGCGCGACGCCTGCGAGCGTCGCGAGAGCGAACACGGAGTGCGGTCTCTTCCGAGTATTCACGCTGTTCATCCTTCGTCTTGCGTTTTGGGGTCCTGTGAGCGACAGCGGTCTCGAGGGCCGAGATCAAGAGCAGCAGCTCGGCGTGCTCGTCGCTGGAGGGCGGTCGTTAGGCGAGATCAGCGGCGTGCCACCAGGCGTCCAGGGTGACAACCGCCCGCTCCCGCTGGCGGGGCGGGTGGTGGGATCAGGCGCGGCGGCGCCGAGAAGTCGAAGGTGTCGAGCAGGGCATCGGCGTTGGCGTCGCGGTCGCTCAGCGCCGGCAGATCGAAGAGCAGCTCGATGAAGCGCAGCACCGACGTGTGATCGTGGACCACGTGGGACACATGGTGCGACCTCGCCCACGGCGAGACGACCAGGAACGGGACGCGGGTCCCGCGCCGATCGAACTGAGGGCGATCCGCGCTCGGCGGACAGGCCGGCGGCGGCGGGACGTGGTCGAAGAAGCCCCCGCCCTCGTCGTAGGTGATGAACAGCGCGAGCTCGGGCCAGGCTGGACTCGCGAGGATCGCGGCATACAGGCGGCGGGCCCAGGCCTCGCCACGTTGAACGTCGGCCGGAGGATGCTCGTCCTCGACCGCGGGATCGAGGAAGGACACCGCCGGCAGCTTCCCCGACGCGAGCGCCCGCCTGAGGTCGCGCACCGGTCGGGTCCGAGAATCGCTCGCGCTCCAGCCGATGCAATCCTGCCGCGGAGGACCATCGGTGTAGACCGCCCAGGAGGTGTGCGCGGCGTCGAGGCTGTCGAAGATGGTGCGCGCGTGGTGCAGGACGCCCGCCGGGGCACCACGACGCTGGGCCGTCCCCGTGTACAGAAACTGCCGGTTCGGCCAGGTGCCGGCCATGACCGGGCTGAAGTATCGGTCCGCCACCGTGAAGGTGCTGGCGAGGAAATAGTAGAAGGGCAGGTCGGCCCGATCGTAGTACCCGATGGCATAGCGCCCTCCCGCCGTGAGCTCCTCGCCCTCGTCATCATCCTTCGCCTCATCGTGCGGGGGGTGGGAGCTGAGTCCGGCGGAGGCCGTGCGACCAGCGGCCGCTGCCGTCACGAAGCCGTCCATTCGCCCCTCCGCCCAGTGCGCATGCATCTGCTCCCACTGGTGAGGCGGATCGGCCGGAACGCAGGTCGACGGCAGGTGGAACGGGCGAATGCGTCGCCCCTCGGGATCGAGGTTGGAGTAGTCGGGAGGGAAGCCTTCCGCGTCGGGCTGGCCAGCCGCTGCCAGGCGACCGAAGTAGTGATCGAACGACCGATTCTCCTGCATCAACACGATCACGTGTCGGATCGGCCATTCCTGCTGAGCGGGCAGCAGGCTCGAGGGCGGAAGGGTCTCGCGAGCCCGAGCCCCAGCGCGGTAGGGACAGGCGGCAGAGGCGCCGTCGGCGGGCGCGGGCGCGCGGTCCGAGCGTTCATCCGTCGCCACCAACGCTCCGCCGACTGGAGCGGGCTCGAACGGTGGTCCTGCCTTCGCGGTGGAAGCCGGGACCGCGTCGTTCGGGCGCGAAGCGCGATGGCCGCGCGCCATCGGGATCGCCAGGCACAGGCCGGCTGCGCCCACCATCCAGGCCAGCTGGCGATGAGATCCCGAGCCCGGAGCTGACGGCGGGAAACGAGCGAACACACCAACGTGTAGCGCGCATCCGATGCAGCTCTGCGGCGGTTGGGGAGCGTTTTGGTCGCTTCCGCGCGACAGCTTGGCGATCGGGCGCGACCGGGTCCGCCGCCTGCACCCTGCGCCTGCGCCCTGCGCGCGCGGCCGAGCGCGCGCACCCTGGCGGTCGACCCCGGGTCCCTCTAGAACTCATCCCCGCGTGACCAACCCCGAATCCGACAGCGGTGGGCTCATCTGCGCGTTCTGGCTGGACAGCGGCCAGCCCTGCCCGGACAACGTCCTCACGAGCGGGCTCGAGGGTCGCCCGGTGTGGCTGCACTTCAACCTGGCCGACGCGCGGGCCCGGCGCTGGCTGCAGGAGGAGGCCGATCTTCCGCGGTCGGCCCTCGACGCGCTGATGGAGCCGACGCCGCGCATCCGCTCGGAGAGCGCAGGCGAGGGGAGCCTGGCGATTCTCGGCGATCTGCACCACGACTTCGATGTCGACCCCGAGGGCCTCGGCGTCATGCGCATCTTCGTCGAGCCCCGGCGCATGATCACGGGGCGCCACGATCCGCTGAAGACGGTGGATCGCGTTCGGCGCGAGCTCCGCGACGGCGGCGCCCTGTCGACCTCGCCGGAGGGCCTCTTCGAGCACTTCATCCGACGTCTCGCCGAGACGCTGAGCGATGCGGTGGTCGCGCTCAGCGACGAGGTCGACGAGATCGAGGATGAGGTGCTGGCGGGGCGCTTCCGCACCCAGGGCGCTCGGCTCGGACGCGTGCGCATGAGCGGCGCGCGCCTGCGGCGCAACGTCGCCCGCAATCGCGCCGCCCTCGGCGGGCTGCGCCGTCTTCTGACCCATGGCGCCGATGGAGAGCGCCGCCCGGGGCTCCATCAGGCGGTGGAGCAGATGGAGGCCGCCGCGCAGGACATCGATCTCGTGCAGGAGCGCACCCGCCTCTTGCAAGAGGAGATGGCAGGGCGGCTCGGCGAGGCCACCAACCGCGATCTGTTCCTGCTGTCGGTCGTCACGGCGGCCCTGCTCCCGGTCAATCTGGTCACCGGGATCTTCGGCATGAACGTCGGCGGCCTGCCGCTGGTGCACAATCCCCTGGGCTTCCGGTGGACCACGCTCGGGATGGCCGCCACCGTGAGCATGATCCTCTGGCTCCTGTGGTGGCGCCGCCGGCTCTGAGGCGGCACGGCACGCCGCGCCGCGACGTACGCCCGGGAGCAGGAACTGCCGAGGAGGTGCCCATCGTGACTGCTGCCTCCCGTGACCCCGCCGCCAGTTCGTCGTTCGACCGAGGGGGCGAGCCGGCGGCCGATGCGGCCGACGGCGCCCAGGTCCGCCGCGCATCCGACATCGTCTATCTCCTCGGCGCCCTGCTGTACCCGGCCTGGCACTGGGTGTTCCGCGCCGTGGCCCCGGCCTCGCAGGATCCCCTGGCGGAACGGCTGGCGGTCGGTCTCCTGATCCTGGCGGCGGTGGCGGCGGCGCGCACGGAGATCGGCCGCCGGCACAGCGCCACTCTCGATGTGGTCCTCATGCTCCTCGTGACGGGGCACTACCTTTCCCTGCTGTGGAGGAACCAGTTCTCCCCGCCCTATCTGGTGGGCCTGATGGTGGTGATCGCCTCCGTCGGGGTCGTCGTCACCGAAGTCTGGGCCGGCCTGGTCTATGCTGGGCTGAGCCTCGGCAGCGTCGTCCTGCTTGGCCTGCTCTCGCCCGTGCCCTTCCCCGAGCGGCTCGAGTATCTCCTCGCGACGACCACCGTCCTCGGCGCGGTGGTGGTGGGCGTCTACAGGGCGGCGGCAGCCCGGCGCGCCGCCATCGCCCACATCGCGCGAGGTCGGGCCCTGCTCGAGGCGCTGGTGCAGGCCGTCCCGGACCCGATCTTCGTGCGAACACGGGATATGAGCCTGCTGTTCGCGAACGAGGCGGGCAGGCGACTCGAGACCGCCACCGGGTACGATCTGAGCCCGGTGGTCGGGCAGGAGCTGGCGGCCATCGCCGTGGCCCGAACGCTCGAGGAAGATGTCGAGGTCCACACGAGCTCCGGCCTGCGCACCATGTCGGTCAAGACGGCCGTTGCGGGCGCCCCCGGGGGTCCCGCGATGCTGGTCACCGTGGTGCGGGACGTGACCGAGCGGCGCCTGATGGCCGAGGCGCTCGGCCGCCGCGTGCGGGAGCTCGAGGAGACTCGCGAGCGCCTGAGGCAGCTGCAGCTCATGCTGCCGATATGCATGCACTGTAGCAACATCCGCGTGAGCGACGGGCAATGGGAGACCCTGGAGCTCTACGTCTCGAAGACCTCGCACACGACCTTCACCCACACCCTGTGCAAGACCTGCCTCGATCGGCACTATCCCGCGGTGGAGGGCCTCGAGAACCAGGAGTGACGGGCGGCGCGCGCCGCGCCGCGGCTCATGGCTGGCAGAGGGAGCTCGGCAGGCAGGTCTTGCCGGCGGGGCAGTCCGCGGCGGTGTTGCACGAGGTATAGCCCGGGATGAGCACGTCGCGCACGACGGTGGAGATCACCTGCAGGGTGACCACGCCGGGCGCGATGGCCGCGCTGCCGGTCGAGACGCGGCTGAGGGAGATCCGCGGGTAGCCCGCCACGCCGAGGTTGATGAGCTCCGTGATGAGGTTCGCCCCGATGTCGAGGGTCCCGGTGTCGGCCACGTCGCAGGTGATCATTCCCGTGCTGCCGCCGTGGTGCGAGATGTCGAGCTTGACCTGCAGGCGGGCCACGTCCGGCTGTGCCGGCGCCTGCCAGACCACGGTGGCTGCGGAGTTCTTCTGGAGGGTGAGGACTCCCTCGGACGACAGCGGCGCCACCGCCCGGGCGTGGAGCGCGAAGGGCCCGTACAGCCCGGAGGCCACGCTGACCCCGACGTCCATCCCCTCGGCGGCGGGTGGAAACGGAAGCGTCAGATCCACCGGGAGCTGGTAGGCGTTCAGGATTGGCGTGACCGTGAAGGCGCTCGCTCCGAGCCCGGTGACCTGGATCGGACCGAGGCTCTGCGTGGTCGGCTGACCGGCGCACTGCCCGTCCTCCACGCAGACCGCGCCTCCCGCACAGGCGGGGCTACAGAACGGCGCCCTCGGTTTCGACAGCGTGCAGCCCCCGGCGGTATCGATGGGATCCCACACGATCGCCGAAGGGGTGGGACCGTCCGAGACCGCGCCTTGCAAGCTGGTGCGCGCGGGATCCGTCGCGGTCGCGCGCACCAGCTCGACGATGAAGCTCCCGACCGTGGGCGCGCCCGCGTCGGTGACTGCCGCCCGGTCGGGGACACCGCCGTCAGGGGTGGCCGCCACCTCGGTGGAGGCGGCGTCGAGTGGGCGCACCGACGTGGTCGACGAGCAGGCCGTGACCGCGAGGCCCAAGATCGCAAGCAACGTCGGAAGCAATGCCAGCAGAGCCGCGCAGAGGCCGACCGGGGACTCGGGGTGAATCTCTCGCGAGATGGATCTCGAGCGCGAGGGCCGCCGCATCAGGGAACCATGGCGAAGCAATAGATGCCCCCGTAGCCGCCACCCGACCCCACGAACGGCATCGTGGGATCGCTGGCGCCATTTTCCTGCACGGCGACCCCGGCCCCACAGCCACCTTCGTCCTGGCCCGAGATCCAGTTGGTCCGGTTCATCACCGACCACGAGAAGCCGATGCGTGGCCGTCCGGTCATGGCGTTGTCCATCGAGCTCGTGGTCCAGTCGAGGCAGGTCGACTTCACGTTCACCGTGTAGAGCCGCCCCTGGGCGTCCGAGCCCGTGAGGACATGGTGATTGTCGGCCACCGGCTGGGTCGGATCGGGGCGGTGGTTGGGGGTGCCGCTCTCGTTGGGGAGATCCTCCTTGATGGCGGGGTCGGCCCCGTTCGGGCGGTTTTGCAAGAGGTCGGTCAGCGTCATGGCCAGCAGTCGACCCAGGCGATCGTACCAGGGCCCCTTGCCGATCCGATCGGCGGCGTTGATGGGGGCTCCGGCGGGGCCCTGGGCGACGCTGAGGAATGCGTGCCATTGCTTGGCGCCCGCGCCGGGCATCGACGACTCCGCGATCTCGGTGCAGATCTTGTCGGCCCCCGACAGGCCATCGGCCTGTCCGTAGCGCAGATCGCCGCCGAAGCCATTCTGGCTCTTGGACAGGGTCCGCATGGCGGTCAGGCTGGTGACGAAGAAGCTGAACTTGGGCAGGTTGGTGGTGGGCGCGCCCCCGGCGCCGCCGCTGCCCGAGGCGCCCGCGGCGCCGGCCGCGGCCCCGCTCCCCGAGCGCCCGGCGGTCGCCGCGAGCCCGCCGCTGCCGGTTCCGCCGCCGGATGCCGGGGCCGGACCCCCGGCGCCGCCGGTCCCTGGCGGGACCACGACCGGAGCGCCGCCGGTCCCAGCTCCGGCCAGAGCGCCCCCAGTCCCCGAGGCCGCGGGCGCTCCCCCGGTCGCGCCGCTCTGACCGGCGTGGCCGCCCCCATCGGCTCCCCCCGTGGAGACGGCGCCTCCTGGCCCGGACGACCCCGACGAGCACGCCCCGACCCACGTGAGCCCACCGACGAGACCGCCGAGCACGAGCGCGGCGCACGGGACGAACGTCGATGCGATCGATTGGCTCTTCAAGCTCGGCAAGGCTCCTGCCTCCTGGCGATGTGGGGGTGGATCTCCGCGGTGGGCGGCGGAGGTGCATGCGATGCGGCGGTGCACGGCCCGGACGGTCTCGAGTGACGGTTCGCTGACTTTATCGTCACGCCGAGGCAACTGACAGTAGCCTGGCGGAAGACGGCAGTCCATGCACCGGGGCAGATGGCCAGGGGCGAGGCCCCAGGGCGGGCCTGGTTCCCCTCCCGCTCAGGCCCACGCGCGGAGCCTGTCTCGGCGCGTCGCTCGACGCCATGGTCCCGAGGGGGCCGGCTTTGGCTTGCCGGGCGCCCTGCGGCAGCGCCCTTCCCCGTCGTCCCAGGTTGTGGCTCAATTCGAGGTTCGTCGGACGAGACATCGCCGTGGAGATCGAAATTCGTCAAGCCAACCTGGCTGAGATCACCGGCCTCATGGACCTAGTGAGGGCGTGCATCGTGAACATGCAATCACAGGGCATCGACCAGTGGGACGACCTCTACCCCGACCGTGGAACCATCCAGCGTGACGTCGATGAGGGCGCCGTTTTCATCGCTCGGATGGCTGGAGTCATTGCAGGGATGGCAACCTTGAACGAACGTCAGGATCCAGAGTACACGGCTGTCCCCTGGCAGTTCTTCGGCCGGCCGGCGGTGATTCATCGCCTCATGGTGGCGCCGGCGGCTGAAGGGAAGGGCGTCGCCCGTGCCTTGATGCGCCTCCTGGAAACGCGTGGCGCAAGCGCCGGTCACACCTGCATTCGCCTCGACGTCTTCGTGCAGAATCCCAGAGCCGTCCGGTTCTACGAACGTTCCTCGTACCGCCGTGCGGGGCTGGTGCGGTTTCGAAAGGGCGATTTCTTTTGTTACGAGAAGAAGATTCTCGAGAATGCCGACTCACGAGATCTTGCAGCGGCCGCGGCTTTGCGCACCCCCTGAACCTCGGACGGCTCGCGCCTGGCGGAGATCAGCCAGGGTCGAGCAGAGCCTCGATCCGAAAGCCCTCTCTTTCGGCGGCCTCCCGCAATCGGTCGTCGAGGGTGACGACCGTCAGGGTCGATGGCCTCCGCTCGGCGACCATGGAGGCAGCTGCCAGTTGCAGCGCATCGGCGGCGCGCAGCGGATGAACCCGCAGGAGCCGTCGAGCGGATTCGCGGATCTCGTCGGTCGGATCGACCTGCATCCAGCTGGGGGCGAGCGCGTCGAGACGTGAGAAGGATTCAACCGCATCGCGGGTACGCAAGGCCCCATCCCGCTGCAACCTGGTGATCGCCGACGCACATTCGACCGGCGTACCCCACCAGACGGCGACCTCAGTGTCCCGGCCGTAGAGGGCTTGCACCGCACGCGTATGTCGCTCTTCGAAGACGAGCAACGGCACCAACGCCGAGCTGTCCCAGAACTTCATCTTCCCTCTCGGCGCTCGTCGATCAACGCGCCACTGGCCGTCGCTCCCTCGGTCGGCCTCGGCGGCGACGTGGTCAGCAGGCGCTTCGGCACCGCCGCGACAGAAGGCTGGAGGACACCTTGGCGCAGGAGGCGCGCCGCCCGGCCTTCGACCTCGCGCCCAAGTCCGGCGACCGCGACGGACTCCAGCCGCGCCACCGGCACCCCCCGGTCCTCGATGATCACCGACTCGCCCTGGCGCACGCGCTCGATCAACGCACTCAGGCCGTTCTTGGCGGCGGTGATGCTGATCCGCTTCATGTGAGCTATTCTAGGCTGATCGCACTGGCTATTCAAGCCATCCAGGCGCTCTGGCGCGCGCTCGAGCAGCCGTTCATCGGAGAGGGAGAGAAGGTAGGCTGCTCGACATGACCACGAGCTACCTGTTCGCTCCCGAACGTCACGAGGCGGATGGCCTCGTCTTGCGATCGTACGAGGTCGGCGACGGTCCACGCCTCTCGGAGGCCGTCAACGAATCTTACGACCACCTTCGACCATGGATGCCGTGGGCAACACCCCATCAGTCGCTCGAAGACTCCGAGCGGCGGGTCCGGGAATTCCGCGGGCGCTATCTCCTCGCGGAGGACTTCGCCATCGCCATCTTCTCTCCGGACGAGCGGCGGCTCCTCGGCGCCGCCGGCTTCCATCTGCGCGAGGGGCCCATCTCCACCGGTTGCGCCGAGATGGGCATGTTCATTCGCCAGAGCGAGGCGGGCCGCGGCCTCGGGACCAAGGTCCTGACGAGCCTCGTCGACTGGGGGTTCACCGCCTGGCCGTGGCTTCGTCTCGCCTGGCGCTGCGATCTACGCAACCTCGGCTCGGTGCGGGTCGCGCAGAAGAGCGGGCTCCGCCACGAGGGGATACTTCGTGGCCAGCCGGCTCACGTCGGCGAGGGCCGACGCGACACCACCTGCTATGCGCTGACCCGGGCGGACTGGCTCGACCAAGGTCGCGCGAGTGTCACGCTCGTGAGGGGTTGAACGGGAGCGAGCTCGGCTTTCATCCGTAGAGATGGGCCGCCACGGCCCGCCGGCGTTCAGGGTGGCGCGGCCGCTGCGTTCGGCGACGGGGACAGGCGGCGGCCGACCGTGCGATCGAGGTCGATCCAGGCGCGGTAGCAGGCGAGGCGCAGGTCGATGTAAGTGCTGCGGCTGCGCAGGATGAGATCCTCGGCGGTGGTGAGCGCGACGATGTCGATTTGCCCACCCGCGACCGCCTTGGCGAGCAGCCGCTGCTGGGTCTCGAGGCCGGGGAGGACCTCGTCCACGTAGCGACGGAGCGCCTGGCCGCGAAGCGCGATCTCCTCGCGCGCGCTCGCCAGGTCGCGGCGGACGCCGCCCACCAGCTTGCCGAAGGACTCGCGCTCCTGGTCGCGCGTGGCCTCGGCGATCTGGATGGGGCCGTCGTTGAGGTTGAAGATCGGCACCGAGAGCTCGATGCCCGCCGAGAAGTCGTTGGGGTGCACGTCCGAGCCGTCCGCCCGGTAGCGCGGCACCGCCGTGAAGCGGAACCAGGGCCAGCGGCGGGCGCGCTCGAGCCGCACGGTCTCCTCGCGCTGGCGATAGCGGCGCTCCTCGGCCGCCAGCGCGGGGCGGGCCGTCAGGGTCTCCTCGACCAGCGCGTCGAGGGCCGGCGGCGGTCGCGCGTCGTCGAACAGGTCGCCGGTGACGGCGTGGGCGGGGGTGGTTCCGAGGAGCTGCCCGAGCGCCGCGGCGGCGGCGATCTCCTGCGCCGCCAGATCGTCGCGCTCGCGCTCCACCTGCGCCACGGCCAGCGCCGCGACCCCCAGATCGAGGCGCGTCGAGGCGCCGCCCGCCACGCGCGTGCGCAGCAGCTCCACGATCTGCCGGCGCGCCCCCACCTCTCGGTCGACGAGCGCGCGCTTCTCCGCGATGCCGAGCAGCGAGGCGTGCGCAGCCCGCACCGCGGCGGCGACCTGCCATGCGGCCTCGGCGAGCTCGGCGTCGACCGCTTCGGCCCCGGCGCGGGCGGCCGCGCGCCGGGCGGCGTACACGGCGGGCTGGGGCGGCTCCCACCCGAGGGAGAGCGCCCAGGCCCGCTGGGCGCTCCAGTCCTCGAGGTGAATAATGTCGAAGGCCACGGTGGGGTTGGCGAGGGCCCCTGCCGCCACGACCTCTCCCTCGGCGATGCCCCGCTGATGGCGCAGCATCCGCAGGTCCGGGTTCGAACGGAGGGCGACCACCACGGCCACGTCCTCGGTCAGCGCCGCCGGCGGGGTCAGGCTCGGCCGCGCCCCTGGCGATCCCGGGTTGTTGTCCCCGGGGCCGGGCGCCGCGAGCTCGCGCATGACCGTCCGCGCGTCGAGGGCTCGGGGCTGGTAGCAGGCAGACGGGGCCAGCGCCGCCGCCACGAGCAACGGCCAGGCGCCACCCGCTGGTCCGCGCGCCATCACTTCCGCTTCCCTCCCGGCAAGGGCGCGGCCGCGCCCGCGGGCAAGGGCCACCGCGTCCAGCGGGGCGGGTCCCGGTTGGCATCGAAGACGATCACGAGCTCCCGCCCGGTGTCGGACAGGGTCACCCCCTCGGGGTGAAGCCCCATCCACTGGTGAACGAAGGTCACGACGCCGGTCTCCGGCTGGAACCAGTAGAGCGACCCACCATCGTCCTTGGCGCGGCCCTTGGGTGAGTTGCCGAGGACCGCCATCCGGCCGTCGGGGAGGCTGGTGAGGTCGGCGATGCCCTCGGGGATCCCGTGGGCAGCCCCGTGCAGCGCCAGCTCGTACTGGCGGGTCAGCGCACCGGGGGGCACGCGGCCGGCGCGCAACGCCTCGACCGGGGCGGCGAGCCGCAGGACCACGGCCCCGTCGCGGGTCGTGAGCGGCGCCTTGAGACCGATGAGCAGCGCTCCCTGCCGATAGGTCACTGCCTCGATGTCGAGCCCGCCATCCACGGGCAGGCCCGCCAGCGCGAGGAGCGCGCCCCGGCCGTCGCCCTCGCCGTCGCCGTCGCCGTCGCTCGTCAGATCCACGCGGCCGAGGACCCGCAGCGCGCGCCCCTCGAGGGCGAGCAGGAGCAGCAGGTCACGCGCCTTGCGATCGAGCCCCCGCTTGGTCAGCGAGTGCGACGTGACGAGGAAGAAGAGCCCGTCGGGGCCGGCGCAGATCGACTCGGCGTCGTTGAGCGCCTCGAGGCCGACGAGCGGCACCGGCGCCTCGTCGAATGCGCCCGCGCGGCTCATGGCCAGCACCCAGGGCTGGTGGTGATCGTGGTGGCTGCCGGTGTCGTCGCTCACCACCAGGAAGCGGTCGAGCTTGGCGGCCCACACCACCCCGGAGGGCTCGAGCGTCTCCGAGCGCCGGGCCAGTGCCGGTGGCACCTGGATCAGCGAGACCGCGGGCACGGGCGCCGGCGCCGGCACGACTTCGGCCGTCGCGAACGCGGGAAGGGCGTGGAGCGCGGCGAGCCCGATCCCGAGCCCGAGCCGTTTGAGCCGGCGCTCAAAAGCGCACATGCACGGCCTCGCCGAGCACGAGCGAACGGGGCGGCCAGCTCTCGATCTCGATCCGGCGCCCCCAGGCCGGAACCTGCGGCGCCACCCGCGCCCGCACCGGCATCTCCTCGAGCTCGGGCGCGACCACGGCGACCCGCCCGGCCCAGCGCGCGCTCCAGAACCCTTGGCCGCGCAGCCGGACGCCGTGACCGACCTCGACCTTGACGAGCTCCCGCTCGGGCACCCAGCAGATGATGCGCCCCGGCCGTCCGAAGGCGATGCGCACCAGCTCGGTGGCGGCGGGAACCACGTCGCCCGGGTGGTGCAGGATCGCGGACACCACGCCGTCCGCGCGCGCGCGCACCGTGGCCTCGTCGAAGGCGAGCTCGGCCAGCTTGACGCCCTCCTCGCTCATGCGCACGGCCTCCCGCAGCGGCGCGAGTCGGCGCTCCACCTGGTCGACGGCCACCTGTCCGCCCTGGTTGCGACCGAGCCCCGCCCGCCGGTCCTTGGTGGCCGCGTCGAGCAGCTCGAGGCTGGCGGCCAGATCCGCCTCCTTGAGCTTCTGCTGCTCGACGTCGCGGGCCTGGACCAGCTGCTCGTCGGCGAGCTTCTGCAACCGGTCGAGCTGCTGGCGTACCTCCACGAGCTGGGCCCGGTCCCGGGTCTGCGTCGCCTGCAGGCGCAGCACCAGGAGCTCGGCCCGCGCGACGGCCGCGCCGGCCACCACCTCCTCGGCGGCGAGCTCGGCCCGCGCGCGCGCGAGCGCGATCCGCGTGGTGGCGCGCCTGAGCTCGAGCTCGCTCGTATCCATGACGGCCACCACCTCGCCCGCCTTGACGACCTGACCCATTCGCACCCGGACCTGCGCGACGCGGCCCCCACCGAGCGGCGCCGCCGGCGCGTCCAGATCCTCGGCGTACCCGCGGGTGGCGAGCGCGCCGACGCCGCCGTCCCCGCGGGAGAGCCCCCAGAACAGGGCCGCCGCGACCGCGATGGCGAAGGGGGCGGCGAAGCGCGCGCGGGATCTCGTGATCATAGCTCGAGCGACGAGTCTTGCATGAGGAGGGTGGCCCCCGTCAGCCCCGGCAGCGCGTTGAGCTCGCGGAGCAAGAGCGGTCCCACCTTGCTGTCCGCGAACTGGACCTGGTACGAGTGCTCGTAGACGTCGTGTCCGGCCTCGCGCATGTTCACGAGGAGGAAGCGTCGACAGTACCGCCCGAGCAGATCGGTGAAGGCGCGCAGCTCGGGGGAGCTGGCGGGCATCCGCACGCGCAGCACGGCGTCGAACTGCCGGTGGGTGCCGAAGCCCGAGACGTGCAGGAAGGCGACCGCCACCGAGAAGACCCCCGTGCCAATCACCGCCACCGCGTAGCTCTGAACCCCGCAGGCCACGCCCGCCGCCAGCCCCGCGAACACGAACATCAGGTCGCGGGTGTCCTTGATGGTGGTCCGGAAGCGCACGATGGTGAGCGCGCCGACCACGCCGAGCCCGCGGGCGACGTCGTCGCCGATGGCCAGCATGACCGAGGCCGAGATGATGCCGCCGATGGCCAGGCTCTGGGTGAACCCGCGCAGGTAGGACAGGCCCGCGTGGGTGGCGGAGTACACCCACGCCACGACCATCGAGAGCGCGAAGGCGAGCGAGAGCGAGGCGAGCGCGGTCTCCCAGCCGATCCTCTGCTCCACCTTCGCCTAGTCCCTCTCCCCCGCGAGATCCCAGGCCATGGCGTTCAGCATGGGCTCATCGAGCAGGGACTGGACCGCCGCCATGTACTTCGAATACCCGACCCGCCACAGGTCCAGACGATTGACGAGGTGGCCCATCCAGGCGGGCGCGCTCCGGGGAAACTTGAGCTCGAGCATGACGTGGGCCCCCCGCTGGCCGTGCTGGTCCTCCCCGTCGATGGGGATCCACCCGCGCGGATCTCCGTGCAGCGAAGGGCCGCACGCGCGCTGGAAGCCGACATCTTGGTCGAGGGTCAGGCGCACGTCCTCGCGCGGATCAGGGGTGCAGTACGACGCGCGGTGGGCGCGCACCAGCACGCAGGGACGGGCATCCGTCACCGTCTTCAGGTAGAGGAAGCTCTCGAGGTTGCGGCGCTCCTCGGACGAGAGCGAGGCGGGGAGCGCGTCGTAGGTGCCGTCGAGCAGGGGCGCGACCTCCTCCATCTGCACGGCCGAACGGGTCTTGACCGTGATGGCGTTGATCTTGCGCTTGGTCTCGAAGAAGGCAAGGCCCGCCGGCACCTCGCCGTAGGCCCGCACGCGCAGCTTGTAGCGGTCCGCGGCCGAGTCGGCGTGGGTCCGGTAGGCGTCGAGCCCGGAGGTCTCGAGGTAGAGGGTGGTGTTGTGCTGGCGCTCGAGGCCCTGCGCGACGTTGAAGGGATCGAGCACCAGGTACGGCCGCACGAAGGCGATCACCTCGTCACAGAGCGCGCTCGGCACCCAGTACTTGAGCTCGAATCGGTCGACTTCGCGCGCTGGCACCGCGAAGATCGGACGCGCCTCGGAGTCTCGCTCGCGAATCGTCTCGTGGGTCGGCTCGGACGCTGCCGGCGGATTGGCCGTGCGGGGGTCGGACCAGGCCAGGGCGAGCTTGCGGCTCACGGTCCTCCCGTGTCGCTCGAGACATCCGCGCCCCGCCCCGGGTAGGGACGGGCCTGCTTGATGTACAAGGTCGCGGGTGCCGTGGGGTCAGCGTCGTTGTCGAACTTGAACTCGCAGTCCATGGCGTAAAAGCCGGTGTTGCCGGAGGCCGGGCCGTAGGCCGGCGAGAAGCGCGTGTGGATGGCGTCGAGCGCGACCCCGAGCTGATGGGCCTGGGTCGTGGAGAGCACGTTGGCCGTGACCAGGTTCGAGTGCGTGATGTACGTGATGGGCTGGTTCGGCTCGCTGAAGTAGTACAGGAACTGATCGCTGGTCACGCCCGGCGGCGGGTGCACCACCTCGGCGTCGCCGCCCGCCTGGACGTTGACGTAGTAGGCCGGGTCGAGCCCGGAGTCGTCGAAGGGATTGGCGGTGATGGCCACGCCGTTGGCCTCCTCGTTCGGGAAGTTGTGGTGAACCAGCAACCCCATGCCCACGGCGGTGTGGTCGATGCCGTAGTAGCTGCGCTCCTCGAACGTCCGGAAGAGCCACGCGCTCGCGTAGGCCTGGCGAATGGCGTCCAGCACCGACGGCCACTTGGCCGGATCGCCGGTGTGGGACTCGTAGCAGCCGGCGCACGGGAAGCCGTCCAGATCCTCGCTGTTGGTGCTGGTGCGAAAGCGCATGGTGATGCCCGGGTAGTCGGCGGCCAGCTTGGCCATGAGCAGGCTCTGGAAGGTGGCGTCGAGGGGCGCCGCCAGCATGGCGGTCCGCAGCGCGGTCAGCTGCTGCTCGCGCACGGTGGCGTCGGTGGCGAACGACGGGTCGGCGACGAGGGCCGCCACCTGGTCGTAAAAGCCGTTCTGCTTCATGAACTGGTCGTAATAGAAGATGGGGATCGCGAAGGCCTTCAGCACCGGGACGTCCGGCGTCCGGGCAAGGATCGAGTACTGGGCGGCCTTGCCGCCGAAGGCCAGCACCGCGGTCTTGATGGCGTCGCGCAGGGAGGTTCCCGCGGCCGGCTCGGGCGTGACGTCCTCGACGTCGGTGAGGGCCGTGACGGCCAGGTTCACGACGGGCAGCGTGATGGGCGGCGGCTTGTGCGTGGCCCAGAAGGCCTCCGCGTCGGCCTCGGTCACCGCGCGAACGCTCCAGGTCGACCCGCCGACCGTCAGCTCGACCAGCTGGCCCTCGAGGGCACGCAGCGCCGGATTGGTCATGGCGTTGCGCAGGCCCATGTTGGGGGTGTGCCGGTTGGCGGAGAGCACGTTGACGTGCGACAGCGGGGTCTGGAACTCCTGGGTGATGAGGCCCTGAACCACGGTGATGTCGTTGGGCGCCTGGTCGAGCACGGCGATGTCCTGGTAGGACAGGGTGGCGGTGTCGAGGTTGGCCACCGCCACGAAGCGCAGCCGGCCCATGCCCGAGGCCAGCGTGAGCGGCTGGTAGTCGATCTGCGCGTAGAGATCGTCGGTGCTCACCACCTTGACGGTGGCGGGCAGGTTCTTCGCCTGCGCGGTCACGGCGTCCGACGTGGGATGAAACACCAGGGCTGGGCCGAAGAAGGCCTTGGCCTTCACGGCGGCCAGCAGCTTCGCGATCATCGGAGCGGAGGCGGTGTCGTAGGGCGCGAGCTCGAGGGCCCAGGTCTTCGGCCCGTCGTAGTAGGTGACCGACCCCAGGATGAACCGCCGGTCGGGCTTGTAGTACTGGCTGGCGTTGAAGTCCGCGAGCGAGCCGACCACCGGCAGGGTCCCGCCCGACAGGTGCGTCGAGACGAAGGCGTAGTGCACCTGGTAAAGGACGCTGTTCTGGAAGTAGAGCGCATCGCCGTCCGCCTGGTCGAGCACCACCTTGACCGATCGGGCTCCGGGCAAGGTGACGTCGAGGGGCGCGGAGGCGAGGGCCGTGAAGTCCGAGGTGCACCCGATCCGCCGCAGGGACTCCGTGGTCGGCGCGCCCGCGTCGCCGCCTCCATCCGTGGCGGTCGCGGCGACGGCGGAGGCGGCGTCCTCGGAGGCGGCGGGCCCAGCAATCTCGCAGGCCCCCTCCACCACCGCGGGGGAGGTCGCGGCCGAGCCTCCTCCGCCACCGCACCCGCCAAGGCCAACGAGGCTACTCGTTAGCCACAGCAGCGCGGCGGAGCAAGCCGGGGAGAGGGACCGGCGACCGACTGGAGGCGTCAACGAGGACCAGCTCCACAGGCTTCCGTCGGTGCGACAGCCCAAGCCAGGGGAGGCACGAGGGGTGACATCCTGGTCACAAGTCTGTGCCCAAAGGGTTCCAGACGTCTAACGGAAAACACCTTCCCCGAAGAAATCTGGCCTCTCCCTGACCCGCACCGGTATCGCGCAGCCGCGGTCAGGGTCGGGCGGGCCGACTCGGCTCGGGGCCGCCGGGTCAGAGGTTGGGCTGGCCCTCGGTCGGGGTCGTGCGAACGAAGCCGCCGGTGCCATCCGGGAGGCGGCCCCACGACTTGTCGGACGGGACGTCCGCCCCGAAGATCGTCGCGTCGACCTCCACCCCGGCGGGATCGAGGAGGTGGACCTCGTCGCCCTTGCTGGAGCTGAGCTTGAAGGGCAGGTGCACGCCCGACGGGATACCGCCGTCGGCCTGGTCGTCGCAATAGATGACAAGGTAGGCGCCGGGGTCGATCGACGTCGCCGCGGGCAGCTTGGTCAGGTCGGCCACCAGGTTGTCGCGCATCTGGTAACCGCCGAGGTCGATGGCCGCGGCCGTCAGGTTCTTGAGCTCGACCCAGTCGGGGGCCGCGGGGGAGGAGCCGTTCGCGAAGACCTCGTTGATGACGACCGACTTGCCGCTCGTGCTCCCGCCGTCGCCCGTCGCGGGATGCGACGACCCGCCTGAGCAGCCGAGGGTTAGGCTCACGGCGAGCAGGATCATTCCGGACGTTTCGAGCTGGGCGAGCTGCGCGAACTGGCTGAGCTGGCTGAGCTTGGAGAACTTGGTCATTGGGCTCCTCGGTGGGTGGGTGCCGTGGTTCAGGGCCAAAGGGAGGTGGTGGTGCCGTCGCGGCGCACGATGGTCGTCGAGGTCGGAGGCGAGCCCGCTCCGCGGGTGATGCGCAGGAGCGCCCCATCCGAGTATCCGACGGCATAGGACATCCCGACGTCGATGGGGAACAGGCGCCCATCATAGCGGGCGACGAGCTCGCCCTTCACCCGCGCACCGAGGGGATCGCCCGCGAAATCGAGCGCGCCCGGATCGTGGCCGAAGGCGATGTGCGCGGCCGGCAGCGCCGCCAGGTTCTCGTCGACGCGGCCCACCCCCGACGCGGCGCCGGCGTCGGCGCCGGCCGAGGCATCGGCCACGGAGTCGGCGAGGCTGCCCTGCCACCAGGCGTTGGCCTCGAGGAGGCTGCCCATGCCAATCAGGAAGGCGTCTCCATATCCGCGGGGGCCTTCGACGGCGGCACGGAACTTCCGGCCGATGGCTGCGGCGCTGTCCCCATTGCTGTCCCCGGCGTGGCAGAAGAACCAGTCATCGATCAGCGCCGCCACCGGCAGGTTGCGCAGCCAGGCGCCGTAGGGCGATGACGCTGCGCCCGCGGCGACGGCGGTGGCATCGATCCCCGCCGCCCTCAGCTCGGCCTGGAAGACCTTGGTCTCGGAGCCGATTGGGTCGCCCAGGAACTCGGCCTCGTGATTGCCGAGCGTCACGATGACCCGCCCGCCCGCCGCCCGGGCCTCGGGGGCGAGCGCCATGAGGAGATCGATGATCGGGAGCGCCGAGGCTCCTTTGTCGATGACGTCCCCCGTGACGACCAGGATCTTCGCGCCCCCGCTCCAGGTGATGGGCGACGTGGTCGTGATGAGGCCGGCGCTGGCCAGCAGGCGAAAGGTCGCGTCGGGATCACCGTGCGGGTCGCCGAGCGCGTCGATCTCCTCGGCCCCGGTCAACGTCACGACGGCAGGGTAGGCCGACCAGTCGCGCTCGAAGCGCGGGCCCGCGTCGGAGCCGGCGGCGGACCCTCGACCCCCGCAAGCGCCGCTCGCGGCGGCGGCCAGCGTCGCCGCGAGCCCCAGGATGTGGATCGGAGAGCGTCTCGTCATGCGTGCGTCGCGCAGGTCGTGCGTCGCCGGTCGGCGCGGCGGTCGACCGACCTCGCTTCCGACCGCGCCTCCGACTCGCCAGACTATACCGCGTCGGTGAACCCGGCGACAGACGACGACGGTTGCGGCCTCGGGGAGCGCTCCCCCGGTGTGGACGCCGCCGCTCAGGCGGCGTCGCGGGTCAACGGGGCGGGGGTCATCGAGCCCGCGGCGCGGGCATCGAGGAGGGCGACCACCCGGCGCAAGGCGGCGAAGCAGTCCGGATCGAGCGCGGTCCCGACGGTCTCGGCCATGATCTCGAGCGTCTTCGGCACCGGGATGGCTCCCCGATAGGGGCGGGCCGCGGTGATGGCGTCGAAGATGTCGGCCGTGGTGATGATGCGCGTCTCGAGCGCGATCTGCTCGGCGCCGATGCCCCGGGGATATCCCTTGCCGTCGAGGCGCTCGTGGTGGGCGCCGGCGACCACCGCCAGCGCGGCGAACTGGGGGATGCGGCTCAGGATCTCCTCGGTGTAGACCGGGTGCTTGCGGACGGCGTCCCACTCGGCCGCGTCCAGCTTGCCGGGCTTGTCGAGGATGGCGTTGCTGACGCCGAGCTTGCCCACGTCGTGCAGGAGGGCGCCCCGCAGCAGCCAGCGTCGGCGCTCGGCGCTGAGCGAGAGCTCGGCGGCGATGAGATCGGTATAGAGCCCGACGCGGCCGCTGTGGCCGGCGGTGTAGGGGCTCTTGGAGTCCACCACCTCGCCGAAGGCGGCCGCGATCTCGTCGAGGAAGGCGTCATCGACGGCGATGGAGAACTGGGCCGGCTCTTCCGCGAAGACCAGCTTCGGCAGCTCGGGCGAGCGCAGCGTCTCCCAGAGCTCGTCGTCCGGCCCGATCTGCTCCAGCGCCGCGACGAGCGCGGGATCGAGCCAGGTCCCGCAGCGCTCCCGGGCCTCCGCGAGCGCGGACTCCGGGCCGCCCGAGGTGTTGAACACGTCGACGATCTGGGCGAGCAGCGCGATGCGGGAGTAGATCGGGATGTCCTGCCCCGCCAGGCGTTGCGGCCTGCCCCCGCCGTCCCAGTGCTCGTCGAGGCTGTGGATGCCCGCGGACACCCGCTCGTCGAAGCGCAAGCGCCGGGCAATCGAGGCGCCGCGCTGGCAGCGCGTGAGGATCAGCTCCTGGGCCGACTCTTCCCGGGTCCTGACGGCCCCGAGCATGATCTTGAAGCGCTCGAGGAGGCTGGCGCCAAGACCGGTGTGTCCGAGGACGAAGCGGACCACCTGGGGCAGGCTGCCGTTCATCGACTTGATGTCACGCTTGAACGTCAGGTCGTCGGTGACGTAGAGCTCGCAGATCCGCGCCGCGTTGCTGCTGCACCCGAGATCCTTGAGGAGCAACGTGTAGTAGAGCTCCCACAGCGATCGCTCCGGCAGGCCGATCGCGCGACCGAGCCGCATGCCGATCAGGCAACAGCGCGTGCAATGACCAGGCGGCTGACCCTCGGTGATGTCGAGGGCGTAGCTGAGAGCGCCGATCAGCTCGGCCAGGTGAATCTCGGTCTTCATCGGAGACTGAATGGGGGGCTGCATGGGGGTCATCGCGTTGGTCACCAACGGATCTCCCAACGGTCAACGGCGCTCGGCCGAGAAACTGTAGCCACCGCCTCTCCCTTTGCCTCGACGGCCAGCGGCACGGAGACCGGTGTCGCGCCGTCGAGGAGAACGGCGGCTCGAAGCGGCGTCGAGGGGCGCCTCGAGCGCGATCGCCAGGCTCCCATCGCTCGAGGTCGCCTCGATCGCGTCGCTCGGCCGAACCCGTCGTGCCAGCGCCTCCCCCAGCAGATCGAGGAGCAGATCGAACTCGGCGCGGCCAGGCCCCCCGAGCGTCGAGAGCCGCAGCGGCCGGCCGCTGGCCAGCCAGCGCCGCGCCTCTTCGATCTGTGCGGTCTCCTCCTCGAGGAGGCCGGCGCGCCTGGCCTTCTCGGCGGAGCGATCGATCACCCGGCTCGACGGGCCGGGGCGGGTGGTGCGGCCGGACGCCCGCAGGCGCGGCGAGATGCCGATGGGGGGCGCCTCGAGGATTCCGCGGTACAGGGAGGCGCGCTCGGCGGTGAGGTGAGCGAAGACGCGCTACGCGGACGACGTGGCCACGGTGGTGGACCGGAGCTCACACGCCCCCGGAAAGACCGCGGGACGACGACGGTCCCGCCCCCCTTCTTCTCAGGCGGCGGGACCGACAGATGGCGATCGGCTGTCTACTTGCACCCGATCTGGGTGTCGTCGATCGCCAGATCGTCGAACCACATGACGAAGGCGGCGTTGGGCATCTGGTAGAAGGTCGCACCCACGATGACGGCGGTGTAGTCCGACATCTGGGAATCGGCCTTCCCGGTGAACTCGATGCTGGGAACTTCCGTGCCGTCGGTGAAGAACTTGTAGCTCTTCGCGGTCACGTCGACGAACCACTCGGCGCAGTGCCAGGCGGTGTCGAAGGACCAGCTGTAGGCCGAACCGAGGCTGCCCTTGTCGTTGGGATTGTTGAAGAGCCACTGGTGGGTCCCGTTGCTGGCTTCGACGATGTCGACCACGCGGTTCTCGGTGGTCGCCCCGTTGAGGCCGACCCAGGTGACGTGCAGAACGCCCGATGCGTTCTTGGCGGCCGGCGTCTGGACCTTGTAGAAGATCCGTCCCCAGTGCTTGGAGGCCGTCGCGCCGAGGGTGCTCAGGCTCTTTTGAATCCGAGCCTGACCCGACGACGCCGAGTTGCTCTTCAGCGCCATGGTCCCGGAATGGAATTCATCGGTCGCGAGGCCCACATCCGTCGGCTTACTCGCACCGTAGCCCTTGAAGGTGGTCCAGCCGGTCGGGATGGCTCCCGAGGCGCCGGTCTCGAAGTCCTCGCAGAGCTTGTAGGTCTTCCCGGCACACCCCGGCGAGGTCGCTCCGCCCACCGGGCCGGTCGCCCCGCCGGTGCCGGTGGCGACGCCGCTGCCACCGCCGCCGCCCACCTTGCCGCCAGCGCCTCCGGACCTGCCGCCCTGGGGGTTCGAAGCGCCACCGGTCGCGACCACCGCGCCTCCGCTCCCCGACCCGTCCGTGGAACCACCCGAACCGGCCGGGCTGGCGCCGCCTGTGCCCGGCAAGAGGCTGGCGCCACCGCTCCCGGTGAACGCTCCGCCCGTGCCGGCGAAGGCGCCCCCGCTGCCCGGTGCGCCACCGGTCGAGGTCGTGCTGCCTCCGCTGCCCTGGCCGCTCGGTGCAACCGTGGCACCACCCGAGCCATCAGCCGGTGAATCCGAGGTCGGTGCACAGCCGGCGGGAGCCAGGAGAAGCAGCGGCCCCAGCAAGGCACCGAGGGCCCGCGTGCGTGGCCGCACCCGCGCATGGCAAGCATCGAAACCGTTCCAGCGTGTCGAGGTCGTGGGCATTTCGTGGAGACTCCTTCGAGATTGAGGTCCGGTTCCCCCGTCTGGGATGAGTAGCATTTCCCACCCACAACGGCTCACTCCAGGTTTTCCTTGACGTGCGGCGCGCGAACGCGCCGGCGCCCTGCCTCTGGGCGGCCCCGGCCGACGGGGTGGGTCAATGGGGGCGGCCCCTCGTCTCGAGGCGTCAGCGGCAGGCGGGAAAGTCCGCGGCGGGAAGCGCCACGAAAGTGACCGATTCGGGGGGCAGGGACAGAGATCCACCGGCCAGCGGATCGCCTCCGCGCGGCGACGGGACCCGGAGGGGTATCGGGAAGCCACCACCGGCGGCGCTCGAGCCGGTGGAGTCGATGGTTTCGATGGACAGGACGTGGCCGTCGAGGCGCGCGTGCCGCGAGCCGAGCCCCTCGGCGTCGAAACGCAGGACGCGCGCGCCGGGGCTGCCGCCTCCATCGAGGTCGAGCGCGATCGCGATGGGGCTCGTCGGATGAAGGTTCATGAGCAGCAGCACCACCCCGCCGTCCGCCGCGCCACCGCCGGGACCTTCGGAGCGCAGGCAATGGGCATAGGCGCCGAGCACCGGCGAGAGGGGAGCCACATCCACCGCCAGCACGCGGGTGCCCATCAGCCGCCGCCAGAGCCACGACGCCCAGTAGCTGGGGTTCGGCTCGAGGGTCGCGTCGTCGATGAGGCCATAGTCGGAGCCGGAGAGGGTCTGGCGGATCACCACCTGCTCACCCCGTCGGGCCAGCCGTCCAAGCTCATCCAGCCACCAGAGCGCGTCGGCGAAGGTGTTCGAGATGCCGGGCTCGCCGCCACACTGGGCGCTCGCGGTCTCTCCCAGCCAGACCGACGCGCGTGGCGCGTGGGCGCGCACCTCGCCTTCGACCTGGCGAGCCCAGCGATCGAGCTCGCCGAGTCGCGCCGGGGAGACCGTGCGCCTCAGGTCCGCCCGCCGCGTCGCCAGCGGACAGCGGTGCGACTGCTGCGGGTAGTAGTGCCAGGTGACGATGTCGAGCACGTCCCCGGCCGCCCGCAGGGTGTCCTCGGTCAGGGCGCGACCCTCGCCCAGCACCGGCCAGAACGCGCTCCCGACGCCCGCGAGCAGACCGGGAGCCCCCAGACTGTCGAGCAGGGTGCGGGCCCGGCGCAGATCCGCGGCGTAGCGCGCGGCGCCCACCCAGCGGAGGTGGGTGAGTGGAAAGACGTTGATCTCGTTGCCCAGCTCCCAGACGGCCACCGGGTCGTGCCGAGCCTGCGAATACGCGATGAGCCCGCGGGCGCTCTCCGGGTCCCAGGCGCCTTCGGCGTCACGCGCGCTCGGGCCGGCGTTGAGCGTGAACACGATCCGCAGATCGAGCTCCCGGGCGAAGGCGTTGACGGCATCCCAGCGCTCGGCGGTGAGCACCGCGCGGGCGCCGCGGGGAAGCTCGCCCGAGGAGTTCCCGGAGGTCTGGCGCCCGGAGGTCAGTGAATAGACGGTCCGGTCCGCGTCGGTGCCGCCGACCCGGAGGTAGGCCGGGGCCAGGGCTCCCGCCAGCCGCCGCAGCCGGGGCCGCGAGAAGTCGTAGCTCGCGACCCGCTGCGTGCCGAGCAGTCCGCGCTCGGCCTCGCGCGGCGCCCAGAATTCACCGCCAACCACCTCGGCGGTGTCGACGGCGAACGACAGGAAGCGGTCGTCGATGGTCGCCACGGGCGGGCGAGCCCGGTCGATCCGCACACGCAGCGGAGAGGATGGCGCTGGCGACGGCCAGCCCGGTCCCGCACGCCAGGGCAACGGAGCCTCCTCCGAGAAGCGTGCGAGGGCCAAGAGCGCCAGAACGCCGAGGCCGACGCAGGCCCCGAGGCCCACCGCTCCCGCGCTGGCAATCCTGGACATTGCGACAGAATCGTCAACTTTGCGCGACCCTCAAGCAACGAAACGGCAACGATGCGCGCGGGCGGGCGATCCCGACACCAGTCTCGCTGGCGATGGGGACGCCGAGGCGGGTCACGGTTCGTGAGCATTCCGTCCCGACGTTGCAGCGCGGCTCGTTCGGATGTACCGGAGCAAGTCGCCGCTGTAGATGGCATTCGGCAAGACCTCGCACTCTGCCCAGCACCCTGGACAGTCTCGCACCCACTTCCGCTGCGCCTCGGTCCGGGGGCTCGCGCCGCCCCAGATCGCCTCGAAAGACTCGGTCGCCAGGTTTCCCACCCGCCGCGTGTTGAACTGGCAGGTGGGCACGTCCCCGTTCGGCAGCAGCCGCAGGTGCGCGCCGAGCGCGACGCACGGCGGGCTCGGCGAGGCCCGATGCTCGAGCAAGCGGGCGCGGATCCCGTCGAGGTAGTAGCGCTTGGCCACCCGCTCGGGCAGAGGGTAGTCGGCCAGATCACCTTCGATCTCGTCGAACAGGCGGGCAAGCGCGGCGGCGTCGAGATCGCCGAAGGGCACGAACGCCCCCGGCTCCTTGGGCCTCGCCTCCACCTCCCGCGAGAGGCTGTAGGTCGCGCTCGCCTGGTAGGCGATCACGACCTGGTTGCGGACCCCGAGCGGACGCAGGAGGTCGCGCAGCTCGCCGTACTGGCGCGCGCTCTCCGCGTCGACGATGGTCTGGTTCACCGCGAGACGGAGCCCGAGCGCGCGCTGGCGCGGGGCGATGGCGCGCACGGTGGCGATGGCCTTGTCCCAGGCATCGCGCCGGCCGCGGATCTCGTTGTGCTTCTCGCCGACCCCGTCGATCGACACCAGCAGCTGCAGGGGGACTCTCCGATCGCGCCGCTCACAGAACGAGACGATCCGGTCGGTCAGGAAGCCGTTGGTCGTCACGTGCAGGAGCCCGGGCCGCAGCAGATCCTGGGTGAGGGCGGCGATCGCCTCGAGATCCGGCCGGACGAAGGGCTCGCCCCCGGTCAGGCGCACCGCGTGCAGCGGCGGGAGCTGGCGGTAGATCCGGGCGATCTGATCGAGCGAGAGCTCGTCCTCCCCGTCCTTGCGCCAGGAGTCGCACATCACGCAGCGGGCGTTGCAGCGAAAGGTGACGATGTATGTCAGCAACCGAGGGCGATCGATTCGCCCGAGCCGCGTCCGCGCGACCGAGGCCGCCCATTCCGCCCCGTGACGGACGAGGGCCCGCCCGCGCGGCTCGGGGGTCGACCTCACGCCAACCCCGCGGTCACGGCGCGCGCGCGTCGGCCTTCGACCGCGGGCTGCCTCGGCCGAGGGACGAGGAGCGGACCCGCGCCGAGCTGAGCGTCGAGCGCGGCGATGGCCGCGGCGTTGCCGCACACCGACTCCGGGGAGATGCTGGGCCGCAGAGACGGGGCGGCCTCGAGGAAGGCTCCGATCCGCTCGTTGGTCAGCTCGCCCCGCACGCTCCATCCTGCCCCGCTTCGCTCCAGGAAGTGGGCGTTCACCGCTTGCTCGAAGTTGCGGACCTCGGGCATGACCAGCACCGGCTTGCCGAAGTGGAGCGCCTCGCCCATCAGCTGATTCCCGGCGGTGCTCACCAGGGCCGCGCAGTCGGCCAGATCATCGAGGAACCGGCGCTCGTCCACCGCGTGGAAGCTGAGCGAGCCCTCCGACGCCCGCGCGCCGAGCCCGTACACGCGCACCCGCCGGCCGCTCGCCGCGAGCGCCGCCAGCGTGCGGGCCGGCGCGTGGCGGCGAATGTACGCCAGCAGGTGCGACCCGCGCGCCGGACGCGTCTCGAGGATCTCCGGGCGCAGCAGGGTCCCGACCCAGGTGGTGTTTCGGTACGCGGGCCTGAGGGCCGTGGTGTAGAACGAAGACACGATCGTGGCGCGCTGCCAGTCGTAGAGCGCGCGAACGAACGGCGCGGCGGCCCGAGCCTGCTGGCGCAACCCGAACGGCAGCTCGGAGTGATCGCCCGCGACCAGATAGTGCTGGTGATCGAAGCTGACGAACGGAACGCGCGCCCGTCTAGCCGCGCGGGGGAGGATCGGCTCGAAGTCCGCGATCACCAGGTCGGGGCGGCAGCGCTCGACCTCGGGCATCACCTCCGTCACGTACCCTTCGAGCGACATCCGGAAGCGGGTGGCCAGCCCCAGCGTCCCGAACAGGCTCACCCGCCCGGGACCGCCGTAGGCAAAGCCCAGCCCCGGGATCCGGTGCATGTGCACGTCCGTGCCGCGATACCTCGCCTCCAGCATGGCGTACGCGCAGTCCGAAGCGAAGAGTGTGACTCGGTGGCGCGCGCGCAGCGCTTCGACCACCACCCGCGCACGGGTGGCGTGTCCCCGGCCCTCGCCGGACATTGCGTAGACGATACTTGCCAAGGCTCAGCTCCTTCCTGGTTTCCACACGATCCACCGATAGCGTCGAGCGCGTCGGTGACGTGCGCGCGGCGAACGCGGAGCGGGGGCGGACCAGAACGGCAACGATTGCGAAGAGGACCGTCGCCGACCCTTTCATCGACAGGAAAGGATGAGGATCGGCATGTTGTGGCGGGTGAGGCCGAGGGTGCGGCTCGCGCCCCCCCACCCCCGGCGGATCGCGAGCTTCCGTGACACCGGTGCTTCACCGCCTCGATCCACAAACGTGACCGTCCGCGCCGAACGTTCGTGCGAGCTTCTGCGCCGAGCTCGAACCCGGGCTCTGGCGGCGAACCTCGAAAAGGAGAACGAGCATGGCATTCCGAGTTTCCAGGACTTCTCGTGGCCTGTGGACGGCGCTGGTCGTCCTTGGCGGAGCGGTGGCGGCGGTCTTCGCGACGACGGGCTCGCGGGCGCACGCACACGACCACGGCCGCTCCGGCGAACGCGAAGACGACCGCGACCGCGACGGCGAGCCGAATCGCTACAGCATCGCGCTGTGGGGCGACATGCCCTACAACGCCCTCGGCAAGCAGCAGTACCCGGCGTTGCTGGCCGACGTGAACGCCTCCAACATCGAGTTCTCCGTGTTCGACGGCGATCTCAAGGCGGGCGGCGACGGGCCGTGCACCGACGAGAACGTCTACACCCCCTCGCTGACCGCCTTCGCCTCGCTCGAGCGGCCGCTCATCTGGGTCCCGGGCGATAACGACTGGACGGACTGCTGGGGCCGCTACGGCGCCGCCGCCACCGCGCCTGGCTCGGACGACCCGATCGAGCGTCTGAACCACGAGCGCGCGCTGTTCGCGTCGACCCCCTACAGCCTCGGCCAGCGGAAGCTCCGACTCACCCGGCAGTCGGCCGCGTACCCGGAGAATGTCCGCTGGAAGCTCGGGCCGGTGGTCTACGTTGGCCTGAATGTTCAGGGATCGAACGACAACTATCCTTACGCCGGCGTCGACGGCGAGACCCGCACGCAGGCCCAGATCGACGTGCAGCGCGCCGAGGAGATCGCCCGCAAGGCGGCGGACATCGCCTGGCTCGACGAGAGCTTCGCCTACGCCAAGCGCGTCCACGCGGCGGGCGTCATGATCGTTTTCCAGGCGGACCTCAACTTCAACAACGAGCAGCACCTGCCGGACACGCGCTCTTACGATGCGTTCCCCGACTACATCGCCGCGCTCCGCACCGTCTCGCTCGGCTTCCCTGGCCAGGTCGCGCTCGTGCACGGTGATTCTCACTACTTCAAGCTGGACAAGCCCCTCAACACCGACCAGGGGGGCATCGTCGCGAACTTCACCCGCGTGGAGACCTTCGGGTCGAGGAACACCCACTGGGTGAAGGCCACCATCGATGCCGACAACCCCAACGTGTTCACGTTCGAGCCGCAGATCGTGGCGGCGAACGTCGACTGACAGGGCGAGCGGGCGACGGGCGGGTCGGCCGCGCGGGCGGGCTCACGGATCGAGGAAGGTGTGAGTCTCCGTGACCGCGCGGATCGTGCCGCGCAGTCCGAGGAGGCCGCCGGGGAACGTCGCGCGCTTGACGACGTAGGCGGCGTCGCTGACGAGCTTGACGTCATCGCCGCTCGGCGTCGCGTACGTCACGTTCGTCGCATAGGCCTGCGGGGTCCGCCCGCTGGCGAAGAGCAGCCACTTGACCGCGTAGCAAGTGCGTACTTCGGGCAAGGAAGCCAGCGTGGTGGCGAGGGCGACCGGGCCGTCGAACGTCGGCGATGGATCGGCGGAGGTGCTGATCAGCGTCCCGGTGGTGTCGACCGGCAGTCCCCCTTCCGTGTCATGGTAAGCCCCCACCGCATCGAAGTGGCCGAACGCAAAGCCCAGGTCATCGGTGAGTCCGTGGCAGGCCCCGCACCCGGCGTTGGCAACACTGGCCGAGACGCCCTGGCGAATGGTCACGCCGGGCCCGAACGTCCCGCCGGATCTCTCTCCTGGGGGAACCGGCGGAAGGTCCTGGCACAGGTACGTCCGGCGAACTTGCATGCCGCGCATCGTGGGATCCGCCCGGTACGGGTAGTCGTAGATCGTCACGACGGCAGGCTGAGTCACGATCCCCGCGTACGCGCTGGCGTCGAGCGAGACGCGCGCTGCCACGTCTGCCGCGCCCGCCGGGACCACGACCCCCGGAAACCACGGCGCGGTCGCGCTGCTGACGAAGGCCGTCGGCTCGGTCAGCAAGGTCGCGAGATCGCCGGTGGGCCTCCAGGTGACATCCTCGATGAACGCCATCGTCCCGTCCACCAGGGCCTGGCGAACCTGGTCGTTGAGACCCGGGAAGAGCGAGGGATCTCGCTCACCCGTCAGGAATTCGTCGAAGTTGAGCCACCATCGGTAGAACGCCTGCCGCCCGGCGAGGCTGCCGTCCTCGAGCAGCAGACCATCGGTCAGCTTTCCGACGTCCTCGTTGGTCCTGGGCGCGGACGCCACCACCGCGGCGGTCAGCGCGGCCGTCGCGGGCTGGCGCAGCAAGAGCTGGGACAGACGGTTCGCGACCTCCGCCGGGGCGATGGCGATGGACCAGCCGGAGCTCCCCACATCCCCCAGGCTGACGACCGTGGCGGCCCCGCCATCCGGCTCTGGCAGCACCGGCGGAGGGTGACCGGTCTCGTTCAGAGCATCGCCCGCGCCGTCGCCGGCAGCCGAGATCTGCGGTCCTCCGTCGCCCGGCCCCTCTCCGAGGACGTGACTCTCTCGCCAGCAGCCGCCCACCGCGACCAAAATCAGTCCGACCAGTCCGACCCGTGCGACGCGCCCGATGAGCCTCGGGCGATCCGGTTGGTTCCGTTTGCGGTTCATGGGCAGTTGATGTCCACCCGCGCCGAGATCCTGACAGCGCGGCTCATTTCCCGAGCCGCGCGCGTGCCGCGGCGGAGTGCGCTCCGTCGGGAAATCGGCGGAGGTAGTCGCTGAGCGCCGCGCGCGCACCCGCCGCGTCGCCCAGGCGGTCGCGGCAGGCGGCCTGTCCCCACGCGGCCCGCTCGGCGAGCGGTCCGTCGCGCGCCTCCGACGCGACGACGGCAAAGTCCGCGAGGGCGTCGCGGCAATCCGTCCGCGCGTCGAGCTCGGCGCGGATGAGCCGCAGCTCGCGATCGCGGGCACCTGGCCCCAGCGCCAGCGTCGCCAGGGCCGCCCGCGTCTCGGGCAGGCGCCCGGCGAGCCACAGGGCATCGACCCGCGCCCGCGCGGCCTCCCCGGCGAGGATCCCGTCGGGGTAGCGGGCCGCATAGGTATCGAGCCCGACGAGGGCCCGCCGCGGATCGCCGCCCCGTCGCAGCTCGGCCAGCACCTGCCCGAGCAGGCGAGTCTCGTCGGCGAGCCGATCGGCGCCGGGCTCCGCGTCGGCGGTCGGCCGCGGTGGCGGGGCCGTCGTCGTCGTCGTCGTCTCTTTGGCGGCCAGCGGCAGTGGGTCGGGCGACGACGGATCCGCGGGCCGGCGGGCGCTCGGAGCCGCGATGAGCCGCGGCCGGCCCGACGATGCCGGCGCCCTCACCACGGGCTGGTCCCCGCCCGCTCGGGCCTCCGGAGGTGGCTGGATCTCCGCGGCGGAGGGGGGCCCCAGGGAGGTCGCGCCCAGGCCGGCGACGGTGGGCGACCGCAACGCCACCGCCGGGTGCCCGGGCACGCCCACCTGCCTCAGCGATGATCCCGGCGCCAGCGCACCGGTCAGACCCGATTCATGGCTTCGGAAACGGGCGACGACGCGAGCGTTGAAGCGCTCCACCGCGTCCCGCGGCCAGGTCCAGGTGCCCGTCTTGGCCCCCACCACCGCGCCCGATACCATCAGCAGGACGACCGCCGCGGCCAGGGCCCAGACCCGGCTCCAAGCCTGGGTGGACGTCCGTCCCCTCGGCACTCTCGGGAGCAGGTGGTCCCACGGTTCGTCGACCGGCGGGCGCGCCCGCCCACGGCCGAGGCGCCTCCAGATTCGATCGAGCGCCGCCCCATCGAGGACCGCGGGATCCGCGGCTCTGTCGATGAGCGCACCGAGCGCCGCTTCGTGGCTGGTCGGGGACTGCCCAGGCGCCGCCCGATCGATGAGGCGCGGGAAGGGCTGGGGCGCGCTCCCCGGCACAGACCTTCCAGGCATGGACATGTGCCTGGACCTGGACATGGACCTGGGCTTGGCGGGCGGAGGCGGTCTCGTCATGGCGGTGTTCGACCTCCGGTCCGAGGGGCGTGCTCGGGGGCCGTCGGCGCGGACGACGCCGCGAAGGCCTCGATCAGCTTCTCGCGTCCGCGCGAGACACGCGCCCAGACGTTGCTGACGGAGGTGCGGGTGATGACGGCGATGTCCTGACACGACAGCCCCTCGAGCTCGAACAGCACCACCGCCGTCCGGTACTTCTCGTCGAGCCCGTCCAGCAGTCGGTAGAGGAGCTGGTTCGCCTGCTGTCGCTCGAGGGCTTCGAGCGGCGACGCGTGCGGGTCCGTCGACGGGAAATCGGGGTCGCCGCGGTCGGCTCCGTCGGCCCCCACAACCGCCCGCGACCAGGGCCACAGCCACCTCCGTTGTCGGCGCTGGCTCCGTCGCCGCGCTTGCACCACCCGCACGGTGATCTCGTAGAGCCAGGTGGACAGCAGGGCATCGCCCCGGAACTGGCCGAGGCGACGCTGCACGACCAGGAACACGTCGTGGACGATGTCCTCGACGTCGAATCCCGGACCCGCCAGGCGCCTCGCCCAGCGCGAGACACGGGCCGCGTGCCCCCGGTACACCTCCTCGAGGGTCGGCGCCTCGTCTGCTGGCCCGGGCCCGGGCCCGGTTTCGGTGGGCTCGGCGAGGGAGATCGTTCTCGGCGAGCGCAGCGGCGCGAGGGCCAACGCCACCCCGGTGCGGGCCTGCGTTGGCGATGGCCCCCTCGGCTCCGACAGCAGCGCGCGCACGGCCGACTGCGTCGGGCCCTGGCCGCCGCCTGGCCCGCTTGGCCCCACTGGTTTCGAGCGCGACACCTCGAGACAATAGTGTCCGACCACGAGCCTTCCTGACAGGGTTTCATCCGGTACGCCGGCGGTTCGGCGGGTCAACGCAGCGCAATCACACCCCCGCCAACGCGAACCCACGCTTCGGCGGCCGGCAGCCTCCCGAGCGCGCCAAGCCCGGTCGCCCGGATCTCGTGCTCGACGGGCCACCAGCCGACGCCAGCCTCGATCCAGATTGAAAAGGGGCCTCGCTCCGTGACCGCGCGCAGGCCGGCCGCGAGGCCCGGGTCGACCGAGCGATCGGTGCGGTCCACCGTGAATCCCTGGCCGTGCAGGTCGAGCCAGGCGAGGCGGGCCACGGCGAAGGCCCGCAGCCATCCGCGCCTGTCCCGACCAGGATCACCGGCGCGCGGCCGGTCATCCTGCCAGATGGCGCGCTCGAGCCCGGCAGCGAGCGTCCAGCGTCTCCACGCGGCGGCCCCGGTGTCGAACGCGAGGCGCTGCTGCGATTGTGCTTCGAGCTCGACGCGCGCGGCGGTTCGGGTCCACCCGGAGGGCGTCACCCAGGTGCCGACCGCGGCGTCGGCGCGGCCGCCGCCTTGGGCCGAGGGCATCGTCGCGCCCGATGCAACGTCGAAGGCTCCGCCGAGCCCGAGCGTCAGCCCCAGCATCGCACGGAAGCGGCTCCCTCCGGCAGGCCGTGCCTCGGAGTCGCCGGCGTGCGCTGCCAACCACGGCGACCGGCTCGCAGGCGGTGTCCCCGCGCCCGAGGGCAGGGTCACGCCGAATTCCGGGTGGACGTCGCTCTCCATCTCGGCGAGCGACACCGCGACGGCCGCGCCGAGATCGGCGCACGCATGGTGGGGCGGAAACCGCCGCACCCCGAGCAGCGCGCCGTCGGCACGTTCGAGGACCGCGACCAGCGCACCGTCCTCCTGTGAGAGGTGCGCGCGATCGGGGTCCCCGTGCCGATCGACCTCGGCGCCGAGGGGAAGCAAGGCGCCGAGGGCGGTGGCCACCTGTTCAGGGCGCGGGCACTCCGTCGCGCCGTCTACCTGCACCTGGATCCACGCGGCCCAGACCAGCAGGCCCGCGGCTCCGACGATCGCCATCAACCGACTGTATCATGCACCCGAAGGCAGCGGTCTCGGCTCGCTCCCCTTCTCGGCACGGATGTACACCATGCGATCCGTCATGAGGGCGTGCTGGGATTCGACCGACGGTCGCACCACCGCCTCGAAGAGCTCCCGCTCCTCTGGCGAGAACCGCTCCGCGAGAATAGCGCGAAGCGACGGGGCGAGGGGGTGGGGCGAGATGCCCAGGAAGACCTCCCATGATCTCACGCTCGACCGCACGACGTCGATGTGGAGCTCGAGGTGAATCTCCTCGAAGCCGGCCGCTTGCACCAGGCGCAGCAGGTCGCGCTCACCGTGACTGGCGATCGCGCTCGTGGCGATGAGCGCCTCGGTGTCGGGAAACTGGGCCGCCTTCCAGCGATGCAGCAGCGGCAGGAAGCGATCGGGCAGCTGTGCCGGATCGGCCTGCCGCATCCGCAGGCCATCCCTCAGTGCCCGGGCGAAGAACGCCTCGTCTTGAAAGACGGGCTCGGCGATGGAGAGCCGACCACCGGGCTCGAGGACCCGGTGGAATTCGCGGAGTGCGGCGCTCTTGTCCCCGACGTACGCGAGCACCGCCCGGGTGACGACGGCGTCGACCGAGGAATCATCGACACCATCCAGGCGCTCGGCCGAGCACCTGAGGAACCTGCACTGTCCCTCCACCTTGCGGCGGACGGCGAGCGCCTCCGTGTGGTGGAGCATCGGGGCCGATATGTCGGTCAGGAGGACGCGGAGTGAGGGCCCGAGGCGATCGATGGCTCGGAAGGCCACCAGGCCGTCGCCCGTACCCACGTCGACGAGCGTCATCCCGGCGGCCAACCGCGCGCCGTCGAGCGCCTTGTCGGCGTAGCCCTCGGTGGCGACGCGTACGCTCGCCGCGTAGGCGGGATCCCCGGCATCACGGCCATGCAGGAGCCACGCGGACCAGAGGTCGTCATCCATGCTTTCCGTTCATGCTTTCCCTCCATGCCTGCCTGCATGCTTCGAGCCCTCAGGACATGTGTTGCCCCCCGTTGATCGCGATGTTGGCGCCGGTGACGAACCCGGCTTCCTCGCTGGCCAGGTAGGCGACCAGCCCCGCGACCTCGTCGGGGGTTCCGAGGCGGCCGATGGGGATCTGGGGGATGATCTTGGAGGTCAAGACCTCTTCGGGGATGGCCTTCACCATGGCGGTCCCGATGTACCCGGGCGAGATGGTGTTGACGGTGACGCCCTTGCGCGCGATCTCGAGCGCCAGCGCCTTGGTGAACCCGTGCATCCCGGCCTTCGCCGCCGCGTAGTTCACCTGGCCGAAGGCGCCCTTCTGCGCGTTGACCGAGGAGATGTTGATGATGCGACCCCACCCGCGCTCGACCATCCCGTCGCATACCTGCTTGGTCATGTTGAAGCAAGAATCGAGATTGGTGCTGAGCACGGCATCCCAGCTCGGCTTGTCCATCTTCTTGAAGGTCATGTCCCGGGTGATCCCCGCGTTGTTCACCAGGACGTCGACCGGCCCGCACACCCGGACCACCTCGGCGACGCCGGCCACGCAGGAGTCCCAGTCGCGCACGTCGCAGGCCTGGGCGTGAAACTCGAAGCCGCTCTTCGCCATGGTCGCCAGCCACTCCTTCGCCTTTTCGTTCGCGGGAGAGTAGGTCGTCACGACGGTGTAGCCGAGCCGCGCGAGCTTCGCGCAGATGGCCTCACCGAGCCCGCCCATTCCCCCGGTCACGAGGGCAACCCTGTGTTTGTCTTGAGCCATGATGCACCTCCCTGATGATGCCGGTGTGACCGGCAGGTCACTCTTGGGTCCGTTCTAGGCCGACCGTTCGACCGCCAGTGCGACGCCCATACCCCCGCCGATGCACAGGGCGGCGAGACCGCGCTTCGCGTCGCGGCGCTGCATCTCGTGCAGGAGGGTGACGAGGATGCGGCAACCGGACGCGCCGATGGGATGACCGAGCGCGATCGCGCCGCCGTTGACGTTCACCTTCGCGGTGTCCCACCCCATCTCCTTGTTGACGGCGCAGGCCTGGGCGGCGAACGCCTCGTTGATCTCCAGCAGATCGAGGTCGCTCGACTTCCACCCTGCCTTCTCGAGGCATCGCCTCGAGGCGGACACCGGGCCCATCCCCATCACGGCGGGGTCGAGCCCCGACGAGGCGAAGGCCTTGATCCGGGCGAGGGGACGCAGCCCCAGCTCGGCTGCCCGGTCGGCGCTCATGACCACGACCGCCGCGGCGCCGTCGTTGAGCCCCGAGGCGTTGGCGGCGGTGACCGTGCCGTCCTTGGCGAACGCGGGGCGAAGGCCGCTCACCCCAGCCACCGTCGAGCCGGGCTTGATGAATTCGTCGGTGGCGAAGGCGATGGGATCTCCCTTGCGCTGGGGGACCGCCACGGGGACGATCTCCGCCTCGAACCGGCCGGCCTTCTGCGCCGCCTCGGCCTTGTTCTGGCTCGCCACCGCCAGCTCGTCCTGCTCGGAGCGCGAGATGCCGAACTGCTTGGCCACGTTCTCCGCGGTGACCCCCATGTGATAGTGGTTGAACGCATCCCAGAGGCCGTCGATGATCATGCTGTCGACCAGGGTGGCGTCGCCCATGCGAAATCCGTCGCGCGATCCAGGCAGGACGTGGGGCGACGCGCTCATGTTCTCTTGCCCACCGGCGACGACGACGTCCGTGTCGCCACAGCGAATGCCCTGCGCGGCCAGCATCACGGCCTTGAGCCCCGAGCCGCACACCTTGTTGATCGTCATCGCCGGGATGGTCACCGGCAGCCCTGCCTTCACCAGGGCCTGGCGGGCGGGGTTCTGACCGCTCCCGGCGGTCAGGACCTGCCCCATGATGACCTCCGAGACCAGGGCACCCTCGAGCCGGCTCCGGGCGAGCACCGCCCGGATCACGGTCGCCCCCAGCTCCGGCGCCGCCACCGTCGCCAGCGAACCGCCGAACTTCCCGATCGCCGTGCGGGCGGCTGCGACAATCACCACATCGGTCATGAGGCTTCTCCCTGCAAGAGGTTCAATCATCCAAAGACATAGGTGCCGGGCGCCGGGCCGAGCGGCGCCAGGCCGGCGGCGGGATCTCCCATGGGCGGCGGGGGAACCCGCGTGGGGCTCGAATGATCGGCGAGCCAGGTCGCCCAGGATGGCCACCACGATCCCTGTCGCAGCTCCGCCTTCGCGAGCCACGCGTCGGGGGCCAGGGTCGACGTGGCGTCGGTCCAGGTCAGCACGCGATGCCGCCGCTTGGGGTTCTCGGGGCCGCTGACGATCCCGGCGTTGTGGCCACCGCTCGTCAGCAGGAAGGTGTAGTCCGGCGAGCGGACCAGGCCCCGCGCCTTGTACACCGATCTCCAGGGAGCGACGTGATCGGTCTCCGTGCCCACCACGAACAGGGGAAGCTCCAGCTTCGACAGGTCGATCCGCCGGTGGTTCATCTCGAGCCGTCCATTGGCGAGATCGTTCCGCAGGTACAGCCGCTCGAGGTACTCGCTCAACATCCGTCGCGGCATGCGGGTCCCGTCGGCGTTCCAGGCCATGAGCTCGCTCGGCTTGTCGCGGCGGCCACGCAGGTACCGGTCCACGGCCGGGGTCCACAGCTGCTCCTTCGAACGCAGCAGCTTGAAGGCCCCGCTCATCGCCTCGCTCTCCAGGACCCCGCGCTTGGCCATCAAAGCGTCGAGGGTCTTGAGCTGGCTGGGCGAGATGAAGAGCGAGAGATCCCCGGGCTCGGCGAAGTCGGTTTGACCGGCGAGGATCGTCGCCGAGGCCAGCCGCCCGTCGTGAGCCGCCGCCAGGTCGGCGGCCGCGATCGCCAGCAGGGTTCCCCCGATGCAATAACCAACCGAGTGAACCCGCCGGTCGGGCAAGATGCGGGTCACCGCATCGAGCGCCTGGCGGAAGCCCAGATCCACGTAGTCGGCAAAGCCAACCCCGCGATCTTCGGAGGTGGGGTTCTTCCAGGAGATGACGAAGACCGTGTGCCCACGTTCGACGAGGTACCGCACCAGCGACGTCGCGGCCGAGAGATCCAGGATGTAGTACTTCATGATCCACGCCGGGACGATCAGGATGGGCTCGGCGTAGACGCTCGCGGTGCTCGGGGCGTATTGAATGAGCTCGAGGACCCGGTTGCGCAGCACCACGCTGCCGGGGGTGAGGGCCACGTCGCGACCGACCTCGAAGGGGGAGTCGCGCTCGACCTTCGGGCCGGTCTTGGTGCCGACCTCGGGGCCGATGAGGGCCCGCGCCGCATCTTCCATCATGTGGCGATAGCCGCGGAGGAGGTTCTGTCCCCCTTCGGCTCTGGTTTGCTCGAGGACCTCGGGGTTGGTGGCGAGGTAGTTCCGCGGCGAGAAGGCCTCGAGGAGCTGCGTCCGGGCGAAGCTCAGGCGCTGGGCGTTCTCGGGTGAGACTCCGGGCGCCGCGCCGAGGGCCTCCTCGTACCACGCGGCCACGTTGTTCCAGGTGCGGGCGTAGACGTTGAAGGGCCAGTGTTGCCACGCCGCCCCCTCGGCGGGCTGCCCACCCGCGGCCGGATCGAGCGCCGCTGGCTGGAGGGCGCGCCCGGCGAATTGCAGGGTGTCGGCCAGCTTGGCGGCGGCCGATGCGCCGAGCTCGGCCACCTTGTCGGCGCGACCGCCGAGCCTCGAAGACCAGTCCGCAAAGGCGGCCAGGTAGTCGTCGAGCGCCAGACCGCCGGTGGCGGTCCCGAGGTGGGCGCGCATGTGCTCTTCGAATTGCTTCACCGCGCTCGACCACCCGGCAGTCACCCCGTCCGGGCCAGGCCCGTCCGTCGCCTCGTTCTTGGTCTGTGTCATGGACGCACCGCCTCGTGTCTCGGCAGGAGAAGGTCTTATTGCCTGGGCGCCGTCTCGGTCGTCGCCGTGGCCGCGCGGCCCGCGGTCTCGCTGGCCATCTGGGTCAGCCTGACCTGCGCGTCGGTGAGCAACTGAATCATCTCCTTCGAGCGAGCGGTCATCTTCTCGACGAACTTGGTGCCGAGCTCCGTCTCCTTGGCGACGAGCTCGGTGGGGGTCTTGGCGGCGAGGGCGGCGTTGGCCTGGGCCATGCCGAACTCCAGGCACTCACCGACCGCGGCGTAGTGGCATTGTGCGAAGCGGTCGAAGGCCTTCATGCCCTCCTGCTGAGACTGCATGAGAGGGTGGAGTGCCTTGCCATAGGCCTCGAACCATTCCTTGGGATCCGGGAGGGGGTTGGTCATGTCGTGCTCCTCTTCTTCTCGTTTCTTCTGAGGTGGCGGATGCCACGAATCCATCCTGGGAGCCGATTGTATGCACCGCAAGACAAATCGACCGGGCGGGCTCCTTCCCCACGCGTGGCAGCAGAGCGCGCGCAGGGCCTGCGCATGCACGCAGAGTCTGCGGCAGGCAGGCCCGGAGAGACAGGAGGATTCTATAGGCGGAGGCCGCCGTCGAGATCGATGCAGCGACCGGTGAAGAAGTCGTTCTCGAAGATGAAGGCTGCCGCGTCCGCGATCTCCTCGACCGACCCCAGCCGCTTGAGAGGGACCGGCGCGAGCATCTTCTCCAGCGCATCCGGGCGCATGTGGTCGAGCAGGGGGGTGCGGGTGAACCCGGGCGCGATCGCGCCCACGCGGACTCCGTAGCGGGCCAGCTCCTTGGCCCACACCACGGTCAGCGAGGCCACCCCGGCCTTGGCGGCGCTGTAGTTGGATTGGCCTGGGTTTCCAGCCCTCGATACGCTCGAGATGTTGACGATAACGCCCCCCCGGCGTTGCTTGACCATGTGTTCGGCGGCCTCGCGCCCACACAGGAAGGTCCCGGTCAGGTTGACGTCGATGACCGCTTGCCACTGCGCCAAGCTCATCTTCCCCACGACCTCCCCGTCCTTCGCCTTGATGAGCAGGGCGTCCCGGATGATGCCGGCGTTGTTCACCAGCCCGTCGATGCCCCCGAACCGGCGCGCGATGCCGCTGAACGCGCCGGTGACCTCCTCCTCGCGAGACACGTCGGCCACGAAGGCAGCGGCCTCGGCCCCGCGCGCTTCGCAGCCGGTCCGCACGGCCTCGAGCCCGGGTCCGTCCGTGTCGATGAGCGCAAGGTTTGCGCCGTCCGCAGCGAATCGGTCCGCAAGGGCCCGTCCGATCCCGCGGCCGGCGCCGGTGATCACGATGGTCTTGTGGCGCGTATCCATGGTTCACCTCACGAGGATGATTGAGAGATCACGCTCCGCGCGGCTTGCGCGGTTTGCGGGAGCTCGGTGGTTCTGGCGTCCCGCCCGCCCGTGGCGGGGGTGCCTCGGGCGGATCGGTATCGGGGCGGCCGCCGCCCTTGCCCTTGGCGCCCATCGACGCCTGCATGCGGGTCCAGAGATCCAGGTTCTGGCGCGCGAGCTCGGCCAGCGGCGCCAGCGGGCCCTCGACCGCGCGCTCGAGCTGCTCCTGGATCAGCTGCTGCTGGCGCATCACGGCGGTGGCGCCCATCTCGAGGTAACGTACCAGCAGCTCTTGAACCGGGTTCCCATGGAAGCGGATGATCGCCTCGAGCACCTTGGTGGACAGGATGGGGCTCCCGTATTGTTCCTGCTCCGCGATGATCTGGAGCATCGTGACCCGCGTCAGGTCGGCACCGGTCGGATCGTCGACCACCTTCACGGTCTCCCCGGCCGCGATGAGACGACGGATGTCTTCCAGGGTGACATGGCGGCTGGTGGTGGCGTCGTAGAGTCGGCGGTTCGCGTACTTGCGGATGATGCGGGCTTCGGCCATCGGGAGCACACGGGGGCTGAGAGACGTGGAGAGCCGTGGAGAGAGGCGGCAGAGAGGCGGCAGAGAGGCGGCAGACCCATCGTCTGCCATGCAGATCTCCTGTCACGGGGAGCTGGCGGGAGCCAGGAAATTCTTCTTGCAGTGCAAAAGACCTCGGGGCGCAGGACGGTCCGGCGGTCGGGGCTCTCGAAGCGTTGCGTTCAGTTCCAGCGACCGGTGACGCCGACGAACAGGGGAGGGGCGCCGTTCGACGGGGGCGCGTCGCGGGGGGCCGGCAGGGCCCCGACCATCGGCGCCCAGTCCTCGATGCGGAGGCTGGACTTGATGGCATGCGCCCGGACGCGGCCTGCCTGGTTCTTGCGCTCGAGCTCGAGGAAGATCTCGGAAGGGGTGGCTGGCGAGGTGCTCGCGGCAGCGATCTGGCCGACCGCACGCGCGGCGTGTCCTCGACGCCCGGCCGAGCCCGCGTCGCCGGGCAGCGCCTCGGAGGCCGTCGCTTCCTCCGTCGGGTCATCGACGACCGCCGGCGACCGCCCGGACGGGGGCGAGCCCGGCGTGGCGGAGGTGCCGCTGCCGGGACCACCCGCACCGCCGCCCGGAGCAGCTGGAGGAGCCGGAGCCGGGGGCGGTGCGGTGTTGTCCGGGTGCGCCCTGCCGAACCTCGCGAGCAGGAAGCCGGCCGCCGTCATGCCGACCGCCGGACCGAGGGCGAGACCGGCGAGGACTGGACGTCCCTCGCCCGGGCTCGCGAAGGGCGCGCCCACGCCGGCACCCACCGCGGTGCCGAGGGCCGCGCCGAGGCTCAACCACCCGAAATCTCCGGCCGCGACCAGCCCGCTCGCGAGCGCCCCGTAACCCGCCAGCAACCCCACGTTGGTGCCGATCAGCCCTCCGCCGGTGATCGGGTGGGCATCGCGCGCCACGAGCGCACCCGAGAAGGCGCCCATCCATCCACCCCACGCAGCGAGGCCCGCGAGCGCCGGGGACGAGGACTGGCTGTCCCCTGCCGCCGACGCGCTCGCCATGCCGAGCGAGGCACCGACGCTCGCCCCGAGGAGCCCGGCGCCGAGGTACGGGTCCCGCCCCGACGCGCGCGCCGACCACGCGAAGGTGGTCGCCTCGGCCACGCCGAGGACGCCGCCCAGCACTCCGTAGCCCGCGGCCCGCGATTGCAGCCGCAGCTGGCCCCGGGACGCCAGCAGCCCACCGGCGACCAGCCCGGCCGCCGATCCCCCGAGCGTGAGGCCGGCCGCCGATTCGTCGTGGATGTCGCGCGACAGGAGCGCGATCCCCCCCGCGGCCGAGGCGCCGAGGGCGCTGCCGACCCCGGCGGCGGTCGTGTTCTCGACGCTGGGGCGCCACGCGGTGCTCCCGAGCACCGACAGCCCGAGCCCGCCGAAGCCCCCCGCCAGGACGCCGCCCGTCCCGGTCCTCCCGCTGACCCGCGCTGCGGGCTCGAACAGGTACGGTCCGAGGACACCGGCCCACACGCCCTCCAGGGTCCCGAGCCAGAGCAACGGGGCGCCGTCACCGCCGAGGTGGAGGCGATCGTGCAAGCCCGCGCCGAGCCCGAGCCCCGCGAGTGTCCCAGCCAGCATCCCCAGGCGCACCGGGCGATCGTCGACCGGGAGCCCGGGGGACCGAGAGGAATCCTCCAGCAGCAGACCGAGGCCGAGCCCCGTGCCGAGTCCGTCGACGCCGGCGGCGGTCACCGTCCCCACGTCTTCGGAGCTGGCGCCGGTCGCGTGCACCGCCGCCGCGCCGAGGATCGCGCCGGCCCCGACTCCGACCCACGCGCCCCCGGACTCGGGGCGATCCCACCCTGGCCAGACCGCCAGGCTCACGCTCGGCACGAGGGCGCCCACCAAGCCCCCGGCGCCCGCCCCGACGATGGCCGCGCCGAGTTCGCTGCTGGAGAGGGTGAAGTCGAGGTAGCCCACGGAGGCCATGCCCCCCACGGTCCCGAGGAGCGAGCCCGCCAGAGCCAATCGGGGCTCGGCGCGCGTCGCCGAGTCGGTCGCGAGCAGGGCCAGCCCGTAGCCCACGGCGCTCCCGGCGGCGGCCGAGCCCGTGACCGCGAGGGCGCCCGGGCGCGCCCCGACCCGCTGGGCGAGGACCAGCCCGGAGCCGAGCCCGAGGGCCGTGCCGAGCAGCCATCCCCCCTGTCGCTGCAACGTGCTGGGTCCGCCGCCGTGGTCGCCCGGGGAGGCGCTGGAGGCGAGGAGCAAGCCGTCGGCGATTCCGAGCGTGGTCGCGGCGAGGATGAGCGACGACGAGCCCGGGGGGATCGAAGCCGCGAGATGGAGGGGGCGTCCGAAGAGGACGGCTCCGCCGAGGAGCGCGCTCGCGCCGGTGACGGCGCCGATGCGTCGGGCCTGGCTCGTGTCCGGTGGGCTTGCGCCGCTCGCGTCGGGCGTCCCTGGCGTGGTCAGCATGGCCCCGAGCCCCAGGCCTAGGCCCGCGCCGAGCGCGCCTGCCACCGAGGTCGCGGCGATCTCGCCGCCGGATGCGCCCGTGGCCTCGGCCAGGGCGGCGGCGCCGAGGGTCCCGGCCCCCATCCCGAGCAAGGCCCCCGCCTCGGCCCGGCGATCCCCCGGCCATTCGGCGCGTCCGAGCGAAGGCCCGAGCGTGCCCACGAGCGCCCCGTAGCCAAGGCCCACCCCGCTCGCGGCGAGGGCCGGATCGGTGAGTCGCCTCGAATGGGTGAAGAGGGCCCCGGCCGACAATCCGAGCGCGGCGCCGGCCGCGATGCCCACGCCGTCGGCGGGGCCGCGCGCGTCGACCAGCCAGGCGGCGGTGCCCCAGCCGAGCGACAGCGCCGACGCCGTGAACCCGAAGGTGGTCAGCTGATCGCGCGCGTCGGGGTGGATGCGGTCGGAGAGCCACAATCCCCCCAGCCCTCCCATCAGCCCGATGGCCAGGACGCCCCCCTGCATGGCCGCGGTGTCGGCATCGGTCACGGGCTGTCCGTGGTGGCTGGCGGTCGAGGCGAGCGCGTAGATGCCGGCGCCGTAGGCCGTGCCCCAGGTCCCGAGGACGGCCGCATCCGGGCCGACCCGCAACCGCTCGTGGAACGCGAAGCCGAGCCCGCCGAGCGCGACACCCCCGAGTCCGGCGCCGACCTTCCACGATCCGGGATCGCCGGGGTGAAGGCTCTGTCCGTCGGCGCTGCGCGCGAAGCCGGTCGCCATCATGTGCACACCGAGGCCGAACGCGTTGCCCACCAGGAGCGCGACCGCCCCCGTGCGCACCCGGGCTGGCTCGACGTCGGTGAAGGCGCCCGCGGCGACCCCGGCGAAGTAACCGAGGCTCGCGCCCAGCATGAGGCCGCCTTGGCCGGCGGGAGAATCGAGCCACGGGGCCCGGTCGAGACCGCTGCCGAGCAGGGAGCCGAGCCAGGCGCCGCTGGCACCGAGGCCCGCCATGAGGACGAGATCGCTCGTCGTCGGAGCCAGCGCGTGACCGACGATGGCCGAGGCAATCATGGCCGGCACCACCCCGGCGGCGAAGGCGGGTCCGATGTGGGGCGACTCTCCTTGCACGCGCATCACGCCGATGCCGCCCAGCGCCGTCCCGAGGACGAGGCTGTCCGCGAGGGCGACCTCGCCCAGTGTGAAGGTCCACCGCCGCGCGCTCCAGACGCCCGCCGCCATGCCCACCATCTCGCCGGCGATGAGCGAGCCGTACTCGAGCTTGGGGTTGCTGCTGCCGCTCCCGGCGTAGAGCGTGAGGCCCGCGAGCGTCCCCCACGCCGTCGTGTTCGTGAACCAGACCGCCTCGTCGACGGTGGGGCGGACGCCGAAGCGCGACAGGGCCCAGGCGGTTCCGAACCCGATCACGCCGCCGGCCGAGCCGAGCAGGAGCATCGGGGTCGTGCCCTGCAGGCCGAGCCGGGAGAGGTTCGAGAAGAGCGTCGCTCCCGCCACCGTCGATGCGCCCACCGTCAGGACCCGGCCATCGGCACCCGGGGCGCCTGTCGTGCCAGGGGATTGCTCGGCGCCGCCAGCAGGGTTCGCACCAGTGGACGCGGACGCGGACGCGGACGTGGACGTGGATGTGGATGTGGATGCCCGCGGGGATGCCGATGTCGGCGACGGCGAGACCGGCCCGGGGGTGGCAGCAGAAGACGCGGTCGCCGAAGAGGCCGCCAGGGAAGCGTCGAGCACGCGCTTCGCGACCGTCGCCAACTTGGGGCCCCCGAAGCTCCCGGCCCACTCGAGATAGGCGATGCTCGGCGCGTGCCGGGTGTCCGCCAGGGCCTGCAGGGCGGCGGCCCGGCTGGCGTCGGCCTGCGTGGGATCGTTCATGACGTCGACCAGCGGAAGGATCTCGCCGGCCCGTGCGAGAGCCTGAATGGCCACGGTCTCGACGGTCAGCCAGGAGGCATGCCGGCCACTGTCCCTCAAGAACTGCCCCAGAGCCAGGTGCGCCACCGCGGTGGGAAACTGCGCGAGCCCGGCAGCCAGCTCCAGGGCGACGGTCTCCTCGGTCGCCTGGGCGAGGCCAGCGGCGAGCGCCCCTTCGGTGCCCGGGACCCGGCAGCTCGACACGAGGGCGGCGCTCGCGCGACGACGCTCCGGCGGCGCGGGCGGAAAGAGATCACGGAGGGCTGCGCCAAGGGAGCTGGCATCGCAGCTCGTCGCAACCTGGGTCACCGGGGACGATTGCCCGGAAGCGGGCGCCTCGAAGCCGACGACCGTCATTGCGATCGTCAGCGCGACGAGCCACGCGGCGTGAAGCCCTGCGCGCTCTGCCCCTCCCGTCGTGTCCGTGACATGGATGTGCGGCATGGCGACGTCTCGCGCAGCAAGCGACATGCCCGCACCGTCCGCGAGCGAATGTCGGTGCGGTGGCCGCCGTTCGCTCGCCGTTCGCCACCGTCCTCGAACGAGGGCGTTGGAATTTCACCACGCCCGCGGCGGACGGCTGTCGGTCCCATGCAGCACGTGGTCCGATTCGACCAGGGCGGAGGGCTTGCTTGCACCTGGTGCGGGTGGTGTAACGTCGCGCCAGAGCGAGGGCGAATGTCGACCAACGAGACCAGCGATTCCGCAGCGACCTTGGCCCCGGTGCGCTGGGGCGTGCTCGGGGCGAGCCGCTTCGCCCTCGGCGTCAGCCTGCCGGGGATGAAGCGCGGACCCTTGACGTCACTGTGGGCCCTAGCCTCGCGCGACCTCGCAAAGGCCGAGGCTGCCGCCGCGGCCCTCGGCATCCCGAGGGCGTACGGCAGCTACGAGGCGTTGCTGGCCGATCCGGAGATCGAGGCCATCTACAACCCGTTGCCGAACCACCTGCACGTGGAGTGGACCGCGCGGGCCGCCCGGGCGGGCAAGCACGTCCTGTGCGAGAAGCCCATCTCCCTCGCGGCCGAGGAGGCCGAGACGCTGGTGCGGGTTCAAAGGGAGACGGGCAAGATCATCGCCGAGGCCTTCATGATCCGCTCTCACCCACAGTGGCGTCAGGCGCGGGCCTGGGTCGAGAGCGGGCGCATCGGCGATCTGGTCGGCGTCCAGACCGCGTTCTCCTACTTCAACCGCGATGCCACCAACATCCGGAATCAAAAGCCGCTCGGAGGCGGAGCCCTCTACGACATCGGTTGCTATGCGGTGAACACCTCCCGTTACCTCTTTGGTCGCGAGCCCAGGCGAGCCATCGCGTTCATCGAGCGTGACCCCGGGTTCGGCACCGATCGCTTGACCTCGGGGTTGCTCGACTTCGGGCCGGGCCACCTGACCTTCTCGTGCAGCACGCAGGCGGTCCGCCACCAGCGGGTGAACGCCTTCGGCACCACGGGGCGCATCGAGATCGAGATCCCCTTCAACGCGCCCGCGACCCAGCCTTGCAAGATCTTCCTCGACGATGGCTCGACGGCGAGCGGCAGCTCCGCGCAGGTCACGCTCCTCCCGGTGGTCGACCAGTACAGCCTGCAGAGCGAAGCCTTCTCTCGCGCCGTCCGCACCGGTGGGCCGGTCGACAACTCCATCGAGGACGCCGTCGCCAACATGCGGGTCATCGACGCCCTCTTCCGCTCCGCCGAGAGCGGGCGATGGGAAGCCATCGGGTCCTGAGCGGGACAGCCGGACGGCCGACGGGGCGTGCGGCGGGGCGGTCGTTCAGGTGGGAGGGTGCTGGGGCGTGCTCTTCACGGCCTCCAGCACCTCGCTGGCGTTGACCAGCGGGTCGACCTTGGGCCAGACCCGCGCGATCTTGCCGTCCGGCCCCACGAGGAAGGTCACCCGCGCGGTCATGGAAAGACCAGGCATCGCGGCCCCGACGCCGTAGGCCCGCTGGGTCGCGCCGGTGGTGTCGGCGACCATGGGGAAGGGTAGGTGGTGATGTTCGCGGAAGCCGCGGTGGCTCGCCTCGTCGTCGTGAGACACCGCGAAGATGGTGATGCCGGCCTTCACGAACCTGTCGAAGGAATCGCGGAATGCGCAGGCCTCCTTGGTGCAACCCAACGTCTCGTCCTTCGGGTAGAAGTAGACGACCGCGAAGTGCCCACGCTGCGCCGACAGCTTGACGGGAGCGCCCTTCGGATCCTTCCCTTCCAGATCCGGGGCCACCGCCCCGACGGGCAGCAGCACGCCATCCCCCGCGAGGCTCTGCCCCACGGTCGAGGTCAGGGCGCCGGCCGCCCCGATCGCCACGATGATGAGCTTCTTCATCCTCGGTTCATAGCACCCCTGGGCAAGGACGCTTGGTCGAGGTCGAGGTTGGGATCCGGGTCGGATCAGGGGGGAGGACCAGCGGGCGCTTCAGACCAGGCGCAGGATGCGGCCCAGGCGGGCGCCGTTCAGCACGCGCACGCGGGAGAGGCGCACGGCCACCTCGCCCCCGTCGCGCTCGATGCGCTTGAGCTCGCCGGTGAGAACCCGGAGCTGGTCGTAGCGGGCGGCGTCGAACGCGGCTTGCAGGATCGCGCGCGGGGGTCGCGGCGATGGAGCTGGAGGGGTGAGCTCGGCCAGGTCGGTGACCACGGTCATCTTGGTCGTCGTCACCTCGGCGCTGGCCACCACCTCCGCGTTCTCGAGCCGCAGCCATCGGCCAGCCCCGTGGCTTGGCTCACGAAAGGACACGCTGCTGCTGGCGAGCAGGCACAACCAGCCGGAACGTCGGAGGACCTGGTAGGTGCTGGCCAGGCTGCGCTCGAGGTGCCGGCAAACGCGTTCGGGATCCCACGCCGGTGGGCCCACCGCGGCGGCGGGCCCGGCCTCCGAGTCGCCGGGGTCGACCGACTCGCCGTCGTCGTCTGCGCGTGCGCCCTCGCCGGCCTGCAGGAGGAGGAGGTCGCGGGCGATCCCCAGGGTCAGAATGCGCGGGTCGCGCGACCTGGCCAAGCCAGGCACGAGATCGGCCGCACGACGCTGGATGAACCGGGCCCAGCCCCCGGCAAAGCTCTCCTCGTCGGGGGCGAAGGAGCGCGGGGCACCGGTCGCGGCGGCGCGGCGCGCCGGATCCGGTGGCTCGCCGGCGATGAGCTCGATCACCGCGCGCAGGCATCGAACGGAGAAGCGGGACGGCAAGGGACCGACAGGGTGGCGCTGGTCGGGGATCGGGGAGGTTGACTGGAGGTCGGAGGAGGCGAACCAGGCGGCGCGATCGCCTCGAACCAGCTGGATGTTGTAGGGAGGATCGAGCGTCTTGATGAGCCCGGATTCCAGGACGGCCGCCTCGAGCGCCGTGGCCGTCACCTCGAACGCGATGTCGTCCACCTGGGTCAGCATCTCGAGCGCCCGCTCGGTCGCGCCGCGCTGCTTGCCGAAGTGGCTGGCGACGCGCTTCCGGAGGCTCTTGGCCTTGCCCACGTAAAGCACGTCGCCGTTCGAGCGGAGCAAGCGGTACACCCCCGGCGCGTCCGGCAGCGCTCGGTAGCGCGCCCTCGGCATCGGATAGGCCCGTCGGCGCGGCGTTCGCGATCCGACCGGCGCGGCCAGCCAGCTCTTGAGCTGCGACCACGAGCGGATTCCGCGCTCGGCCAGCGAGACGACCAGCTTGTGCCAGATGAAGGCCGTGGCGATCACATGGTCGCGCGCCCGCCGATCGAGCGTGAGGCTGTGCCCGAGGAAGCCGGCGAGCGCCCGCAGGTTGCGGCGCGGCAGATCGGGATACAGCCGGCAGGCAATCGCGTGAACGCACACCGCATCGATGGGAAACGGCCCCTCCGGGTCGAAGCGCCGCGACCAATCTTGCAAGAAGGCGAGCTCGAAGCGCGCGAAGTGGATGGCGGTGGGCATGGGGCCGGGCCTCGCGGGCGCGGGCGCCGGCGCGGGCGTGACCGGCGCCAGGCTGGTGCGCAGCCGCCGCCAGGCCTCCTCCGGCTGGAGGGCATCGAGGAGGAGCCCCTCGTGAAAGCCCGTGAGCTGTCGGACGGGCGAAGACACCCGTTGCCCGGCGGGCAGAGCGATCCAGTGCGCCTGCGCGGGCCTCGATGGTGACGGCTGGCTGGCCCGCGCCAGGCACCACCCGAGCTCGAGGACACACCCCAGCTCGGGCGTGGCGCCGGTGGTTTGACAGTCGAGCATCAGGACCTCGAGCTCGAGGAGCGAGAGGTCCTCGCTGGCTGCCTCGGTGTCCCCACCATTCATGTCGGCCATTCGAGCCAGGTTCAGAACGGAAACTCCTCCTCGACGATCTGCCGGGAAGGCTCATCGTCGCCTCCGGCGCCCGGGTCGGTCTTGGGATCGAGTGAGCCGTCGGCGGGGATGATGTACCACTGGCGACCCTGGAGCTGCCGCCTCAGCATGCCGCCCTTCTCCATGGCCTCGAGCAAGCGGGAGAACGTGGAGAAGCCGTGGTCGCGCTCGTCGAAGTCGGGCTGCTTGCGGACGATGGTCTCCTTGATCAGGGAGGGGTTGAGGGGGCCCGTGGCTCGTGACAGCAAGCTCGAGACCACCTCGCGGGCGATCGCCGGCACCTCGCGGCTCTTCGAAGCGCCGGTGCCGCCGGAGATGACCGCGATGGGTTGGCCGGCGCGACCGCGCGCCGTTACCCGCGCCGCCCGGGGCTTGGGGCGGCTGGCTTGCTGGTCGTCCTTGCCGTCCTGCTTGCCGTCTTGCTTGCTCTCTTGCTTGCGGTCGTCCCTTTGCCCGCGCAGGTAGATGAATTCGTCACAGGCCTTGACGAAGAAGGGCGAGGTGGCCTCTCGCACGGCGAGGCCGATCACGAACCGATCGTTCTCGCGCAGCTTGTACGCGAGCGGGCAGAAGTCGCTGTCGCCCGAGGCGATGACGAAGGTGTTGATGTGCTCGCGGGCATAGCAGAGCTCGAGCGCGTCGATGACCAGCCGCATGTCGGCGCTGTTCTTCCCCGCTCGGGTCGAGGGCGGCACGTCGACCAGCTCGACCCCGAACTCGTGCAGGTGGGCCTTGGCCTCCTTGAACCGCGACCAGTCGCAGTACGCGCGGCGAAAGATCACCTTGCCCTTCTCGAGCAAGCGATCGAGGGCAGGCTGCAGGTTGAAGGTTGGCGCGGTGATCCCGGTGTTGGTCACCAGGTTCTCGAAGTCGATGAAGAGGGCAATGCGGCGTTCGGTGGTCGTGGTCACGCCTCACCCTAACTCAGGTCCGGCCACTTGGGTGGGTGCTGGGAAAGCCAGAGGGGAGAGTGCGGGGACAGTGCGGAGAGAGCTCGGCGCATGGGATGCGCGTTGGCGCTGTAAGGCCCGAAAGCTGGTACCCGAAATAGTATGCCGGGTGGTCAGTCCGTGATCACGGTCTCGGTCCGTCGCCACCCTGGCCAGCTGGCCGACCCAGTCACAAGGAGTCCCCCCATGTCCAAGAGCTTTCCCATCTGGCGCCGGCCGCTGTTGCTCGGCGCTTGCCTGGTCGCCTTCGGTTCCGCCTGCGGCAGTTCGACCTCGAGCACGCCCGCCGGCACGGGGGGAGCCTCGACCGGCTCGGGGGGAGCCTCGACTCCGGCGGCCTCGAGCGGGGGGAGCCCCGGTCAACAGTCCGGGAGCGGCGGCGCCATTCAGCCGTCGAGCTCCGGTGGCGCCACGCAACCGTCGAGCTCCGGTGGCGGGAACCAAACCGCCCCGGGGAGCGGACCAGGGCCCGGTGTTCAGGGAACGGGAGGTGGCGTGGCGGTGGGAACCGGCGGTGTGCCCGGGACCGCCACTTCCTCCAGCGGCGGCGGGGCGGTGGTTTCCTCCACCGGCGGCGGGGCGGTGGCTGGAGCGGGCGGCCCCTCAGGCAATGGCGGCAAGCCAGCGACCACGGGCGGCGGCGGTGCAGGGACCTCGAACAACCCGATCGCGGCTGGCGGAGCTTCGAACTGCGCGACACCGATGGTCGCCATCGGCACCCTGTGCGATGGCTTCGAAGGACCGGCCATCGGTGCGACCGGCAGCCCGTTCATGGCGGATCCGATGAACGGGGCATCGACCGCCGTGGTGGACACCACCAAGGCGTACCGAGGGACGAAGTCGGCTCACCTCAAGATGGCGGCGGACCGCGTCTTCATCACCGAGTCGGGGACGTTCAACCAGACGGGCTCGGCCGCCACCAACAACGACATGTGGGGACGGATGTTCACCTGGGTGACGGCGCCGATGAACCCGGGCGGCCATACCGTCTTCATCCGGCTGGAGGATCCCGCGACGTCGGGGATGTCCAAGGAGCTGCACCTCGCAGGTGAGAACGACGGGAGCTTCGGCGCGGAGATCCGGACCACCAAGGACAACTGGAAGATGACCAGCATCATGTATCCCCTCGCCACCCCGAAGTGGGAGTGCTGGGAGTGGCACACCAGCGCCACCAACGCGCTCGAGTTCTACATCGACGGCAAGATCCAGACGCCCATGACCGTCACGGCGGCCGACGCCTGGCCATTCCCCATCTTCAAGAAGCTCTCACTCGGGTTCCTGTCGTTCCGCGGAAACGCCAGCGTCGAGATGTGGATCGACGAGGTCGCCGTCAGCACGAGCCGTGTCGGCTGCGACAACTGAAGTCGAGCGCACCGGGCTGGTCGAATCTCCCGACAGCAGCACCATCCTCTGTCCGGGCTCGGCCATCGGGGCGGGCGCGACAGCCTGTCGAGAGCCTGGCCTTCAGGACCGTCCCGGGACGACGGAGTGGCCCGTCGAGCGTGACCCCGGGACCTCCGTCAGGTCGGCTGGCTGTCGACCCAGGTGGGGTCGCTCAGCTGACTCAGGATGCGGGTCACGTCGCCGCTGCGGGTCACCAGCAGCTCCTTGCCCTCGGGGTCGACCAGGTCGTACCCGAACATGGGCTTTCGGACCCGCTGGGCGTGCGCCTCCAGGTACTGCGCGAACGCCCCGCCTATCACCTTCATGACCGGGAAGTAGGCGACGTTGTCGAGGGCGATGTCACCCAGCTCGCGGTCGGTCAGCTCGCCGATGCTGTCGGCATCGGTGGCGTCCACCTCGGCCAGGGACAGGTCCGGCAGCTGCGCGAGCGCCCGTCGGTCGAGCGAGATCTGGAACCTACGAAAGTCGCACCCGGCCAGGAGCTTGGTGGCACGCAACATATCGTTCTGCATGTCCGAGGCGTCGTTGCCCACCTCGTTCATGAGCCACGTGAGCCAGAACGGAACGTCGGGTCCTGGCGGGTTCGGGACCTCGAGGGGGGCGATGAGGCGGGTCACGCAGCCGGTCCCGAAGGAGAAGACCGTCAGGCGCTCCCGGCTGTACTGGCCGCTCCCGAACTGGATCGCCTCCAGGATCGCCGCCAGGCTGGGGTTGTTGTAGGTGGTGGTGCCCCCGTCGACGAAGCGCTCGAAGGGCCTGAAGTAGGTGGGAGCGGACATGGTGGCTTCCATGGCCGCCCTCAGCAGCACACCACCGTACGCGTTGCGCGGAGCGGGTCGCTCACGAAGATAGGAGAAGAAGGTCTCCTCGCCTTCGGCCACGTCGTGCGCGGTGATGAGCAGGTCCAGGTCGGAGGCGGTGCAGGCGTCCGCGATCGTGACGTCCCGGAGCAGCTCCTTGAGCAGGCGCCGGTAGCTGGCCTTCGACCAGTGCGGAGGATCGAGGAACTGGTTCGCGAACAGCGATCGCTTGACGAACACCTTGCTGACGAGCGTCTCGTACAGCCCGTCGATCTCGTCGGCGGTGCGCCCCGAGGCGATGAGCCCGGCGATGATTCCTCCGGTGGAGGTCCCCGCCACCAGATCGAAGATCTCGTGACAGGGCTTGCCCGCCCTCCTCTCGAGCTCCCTCAGCAACTGGATGGTCATGATCCCCTTGATGCCGCCCCCGTCCAGGCACAGGAGCGCGCGATTTTCAGAGGGTATTCCCAGACGTTCGAATGCCTGATCCGCGTTCCTTTTCACCTTTGCCTCCTCAGCCTGCTCAATCGAGATCGGCCTGGCGCAGCCCGGTTCTCGCCGGGTTCGACACAACAACGGACGGGGCCACGCTTCTTCCGCGCCGTTCGTCGATTTCTGCCAGAATTCCACCCCGGTTGCTCGAGTTTGGTGCGACGGGGGCGTCCGCGATCTCCACGATGAGATCTTCCTCTCACCCGGTCCCAGCATCACCGGTCGAGGCCGCGCGCCAGCCCTGGCAGCCGACCTATCACCTGGCCAAGAGCCGCTTCACCCTCGGTGGAGGGCCTGGTTGCCGTCCCGGACCCCCGAGCCTGCCACGAACCGAGCCCGCCTGACGCTCGGCGGCGCGCGCTGAGCGTCAGTGGCGCTTGAAATACTGCACGGCCCGTTCGTGCTTCTCGGCAGCCTCGCGGGTGTCGAACGTGCCGAGATTCTTCCGCTTGCCGGGCTTTTTTCCGGGCTTGGCGTCGACCTTGCGCGAATACAGGCGGTACTTTCCAGAGACGAGCTTTCGAATCATGTGACGTGTCCTTCCGGTGGAATTCTACGAAGAGCGATGACGAGCGCTCGCCCGACAATGTGGTGCCAATGGCCCGAGATGGGAACGGAGAGAGGCAGCCGCCGAGGTCCCTGCACGCGGCGCGAGACCGCCCCACCGCGCCCGGGCCAACCAGGCGGTGGCCCGGGGACCGTTCAGCGCGGGCGGTTCGAACTGCCCTGGCCCCGCTGGCCAATCCAGTCGACCACGAGGCTCAGCACAACCGGCGACAGCGTCTCGTCGATGCGGGCATACTCGTCCGGTAGACCCGTCTGGCAGGCTTGAAGCAGGTGGTTCAGCCCAGGCAGCTCTCGGATGGTGACATCGGGCTTGTCGCGGAGGGCCTTGCGGAGCTCGGGGAGGTTGGCACCGGGCAAGACCTGGAGATCTCGTTCCCCCTGGAGAGCCAGAACCGGGACCGCGAGCTGTCGCAGAAAGACCCGCGGATCGAGGGTGAGGAAGGTGCGGAACCAGGGTGCCGTGACCTGTTTGATCTGGGCGTCCGCGACGGCGGGCCCAATCTCCTGCCGCTCGGACTCCGGCAGCGCGGCATACCGTTCGCGCAGCTTCTTGGCGGCGGCCGGGCCGTCCTTTTCGGTCTCGAGGATGGCATAGACCTCCCGCTGGATGGCCGCGGCCTCGGCCAGCTGAGCGTCCGTCGCTCCCTTCGCCTTGCCCAGCGCGGCCGACTGCAGCTCGAGCGTCTCCCGACCTGGCACCGCGGGGGTGGCGAGGAGGACCACGAACTTCACGTCGCTCGACCGGACCGCCGCGATGGGAGCGATGATCGCGCCCTCCGAATGGCCCACCAGACCCAGACGTGCGGGGGAGATGTCCGCCCGCATCCGCAGGGCCGCCACCTCGGCCAGCACGTCGCCGACGAAGTCGAAGGTCGTGGCGGTCGCGTAGTCGCCGGTGGACTGCCCGGTCCCGCGATCGTCGCAGCGGAGAGCGGCGATCGCGTGGCGGGCGAGCGCGTCCGCGAGCACCAGAAACGGCTTGTGTCCCGCCAGAGCCTCGTCTCGATTCTGGGGCCCCGACCCCGTGATCAGCACGACCGCCGCGAACGGCCCAGCTCCGCGCGGCTTCGTCAGCGTGCATGCCAGCCGGTCCTTCCCCGACGGGTTATCCACCACGAGCGCCACCTCGTCATACGGAAACGGCGGAACCGGCTCCTGTGGCCGGCGGCTCGTGGTGGGCGGGGTCGAGGTCCTCGTGAGCGTCAGCGGCAACTCCGCGCCACGCTGAACGAAGGTTCCGACCAGGGAATCTCCTTTCAAGCGCCCTTTGAAGCTGGCCTGGATCGCGGCCGAGCGGAGTGTCAGCTCGTTCGCGTCGAACACCACGGTGTCGATCGGAATGCCCTCGGCATGTTGATCCGGACTGTCGAAAGTCGCGGCCCAGCCGGCAGCTCGACGCTGGAGCTTGACCACCACGCGCAGCTGTCCGCCAGCCGGTTGCAGCGTCCCCACCCATGCGCCTTCCAGAGCCGGAGCGGGTGCTCGCGCGGGCGCGGCGGCCTGCGCGCGCGGCTCCGCGGAGGGCCTCGGACTCTCTGCCGCGGCACTCCGGCAACTGACCAGCGCCAAGGCAACCCACAAACCCACGCTCAGCTTGTCTTGCGACGTCCGGCGGCCCACGCGTGCCCTCCTGATCCAGTCTCTCACGCCGGGCGCGACGCCGCCAAGCCGGCCAGAATCGACCGCGGGGGTATTCGGGGGTGCGCAAACCCCACGTCGAGGTGGTTGGGCGCAATTGCGGTTAGGGTCCGGCAGCGTGGTTCTATGCCCCTAGGCCAAAAGGCAGTGGTTCAAATTTCCGGTCGCGACAGCTGGAGGAGCGTCATATGAGGAATTCAGAGGGGTGGTATCGGTCGAGGGCCGTGCTGGCGGGGGCGGTGATCGTGTGGGCAGCAGCTTGCGTCGTCACGCCTGGCCTGGCCGCCGCCGCCGCCATCAAGGTGGCCTGCGTGGGTGACAACATGACCCACAGCGACCAGTTCTCGAACGACCGGGAGAACCAGCCTCCGGGCATGCAGGAGTACCCGAGGAAGCTGCAGGACCTCATGGGGGCCGGCTACGACGTGCGCAACTTCGGTGACTGTTGCGCCTCGGTGATCGGCGGATACGCCCACTCGGAGACCCACCCGTACGTGAGTGGTTCCAACTACCAGAATGCCGTCATGTTTCTGCCCGACATCGTGCTCATCGGCCCGTGGGGCCGCCACGACTGGGGAAAGTCGGCGATGACGGCGCTGGCGGCCTTCTCGGTCCCGGCGTTTCAGACCGGATACGAGGACATCATCAACAAGTTCCAGGCGCTCTCCAGCAAACCAAAGATCATCGTCTCGAACCTGGTACCGCTCCCCTTCGGGAACGATGGGCCGGATGGGATGATGAATCTGAAGACCAGCCCCCAGAGGGACGTGATCTTGGCGCTGGCGGCCAAGTACAACCTGCAGGTCGTCGACACGTTCACCGCCTTCTCGGGCGCGGCGGCAGCGCCCCTCTTCATCCAGCCCCCGACCAAGGATTCGGACGGTGAGCACACGAGCGACATGGGCTCGACCAAGATGGCGCAGTTGTTCGCGGCGGCATTGAAGGGGATGGGCACAGGCACCCCCGGCACCGACGGAGGTATCGGGGCGTCACCGGATGCCGGCTCGGGCGCCCCGGCCGGCACGGCCGGGAACAGTGGGAGCGGCGGCACCGGCACCAGCAACGGCAGCGGCGGCAGCGCCGGCTCCGGACCTGCCGCTGGTACGGGGGGCAGCACCTCATCCAGCGGTGGCAGCACCCCGGTTGCCGGTACGGGTGGCGCCGTGGGCACCGGTGGCGCGGTCGTGTTGACCGGCACGGGTGGGGCATCGAGCCCTCCCGCCAGCTCCGGGGGCGCCACGTCTCCTGCCGGCGGCGTCGCCACGGGAACCGGCGGAGCTCTGGCGACGAGCCCGACGGGCACCGGCGGTGCCCCTCCGGCGGCGGGCGCGACGAGCTCCGGCAGCAGCGGGTGCAGCTGCGGGCTGGCAGGTCAGCAGGGCCCTCGCGCCGCGTGGGGCTTCCTCGCCGCGACCGCGATGCTGGGTCTGGCGTTCGCCCGCGCCCGCGTCCGTCGGAGATAGGGCGAGGCGCTCGCCGCGCCGGCTATGCCGACTCCGGCTCGGCGAGCGGGCGGACGTCGATCTCCAGCGTGCCACCGAGGATCTCCGCGTAGGGCCGGCACAGCGCCACCGCCTCGTCCATGCTCGACAGCTCCATCACCGCGAAGCCGCCGATCAGCTCCTTCGACTCGGAGAACGGCCCGTCAATCACCCGCAGGGCGTTGCGGGTGAACACCAGGCGCTTCGCCTTTTCGCTCGGTGTGAGCTCGTGCGTCCGGACCAGGACACCCGCCTTGGTCATCTCCGTTCGCAGCCGTGTGAGCTCGGCCTTCTGCTTCGGGCTGCGCCCGCCGGCCTCGAAGGCCGGATCCGCCTTGTCGACGAGCAGGAACTGCAAAGGCGGATCCTCCGGCGCGGGCATCAGGCCGATGTCCCAGGGCTCGTTCACCTTGCCGAGCTCGATCTCGCCGCTGCCGAGGATCTTGCCGTAGCGCTCGGCCCAGCCCAGCGCCTCGTCGCGGGTCTTCACCTTCAACAGCAGCGTGGCCGCGGGCAGCTCGTGCTCGCCGCGATACGGGCCGTGCTTCACCGCGCACTTGCCGTCACGAAAGACGAGGCGCGTGCGGCTCTGGCTGCCGGCCAGGCCCGCCCCGTCGAGCAGGCGACCGGCCTGCGCGTGGCCGCCGATGAACTGGCCCATCCGGTCGACGATTTCCTTCGGGGGCGGCAGGCCCGCCTCGGTCTGCGGATCGTTCTTGTGCATGATCATGAAGCGCATGGTCGTTCTCCTGGTTCGTGCTGAGCAGATTGTCCATGAAGATCCTCCAGTCTGGAGGGTCCACGCCGGCCTCGGCCGACTCTCGCTGACACGACGAACCGCCTACGGGCCGATCGACGCCCCGGGGCGATATTTCTTCAAGCGCCTGAAATGAATCGACAAAAGTGCGCCCGTCTTCGGATGCGGACAGCGTCATCGTCGCCCGCCGCCACCACCGCCACACCTTGAAAGCCGTGGACAACGTCCGTCTGGATTGACTTGCCTATCCGCGGTCTCGTCACCATCTCCTCAACCATTCCCCATGGCGCTCTCCGGCTTCATCTTCGACCTCGACGGCGTGCTCATCGACTCCAACCCGGTCCACGTCGCTGCCTGGGGACAGGTCCTCGGTGGGGCAGGCTTTCGCGTGGCGCCCGATCGACTGTTGGGCGAGATGGGAAAGGGCGGGGACAAGCTGATTCCCAGCCTGCTCGGCGACGAGGTGGAGACCGCTCGCGGTGAAGAGCTGCGCGCCGAGGAGGCGCAGGTGTATGCCACCCTCGCGCTGGCGAACGGCCTGCAGGTTTCTCCAGGCGCGCAGCAACTGGTCGCGGAGCTGCGCCGTCGCGGGTTGAGGCTGGCCCTTGCGAGCAGCAGCGATCGCAAGCAGCTCGAGGTCGCCGAGCGGGCGAGTGGCGTCAAGTGGGGCGCGCTGATGGACGAGGTGGTCTGTGCGAGCGACGTCGCCGAGACCAAACCAGCCCCCGATCTCGTCCGCCGGGCGGTCGAAAGATTGCGATTGTCCCCGGCCGAGTGCGCGATCCTCGGTGATACGCCGTGGGACGCTCAGGCGGCGCTCCCCGCCGGCGTCGTTGCGATCGGGGTGACCCGCGGTGGCAACCGCGCGGAGACCTTGCTCGGCGCCGGGGCGAGGATCGTGTACGCCGATCCGGCTGACCTCCTGGCCCGTCTGGACGATGCCTTGCGGGTGGTGTCGCCCGGCTCCGCGGTGCTCGACGCCGCGACCCTCGAGTTTCTGATGGGCGCCGCGCTCCGCACGGCCAAGCAGGGGATGTCACAGGGAGAGGTCCCCATCGGTTGCGTGATCGCAAACGGGGCCGCCGAGGTGATGGGCGCTGGTCACAACACCTTCAATCGAACGGCCGACCGCACCGCGCACGCCGAGATGGAGGCCTTCCGAGGCGTTGCGGGACGCTTGCCGCCGGGTGCCCGCGACACGATCCTGGTGTCGACGCTCGAGCCCTGCGTCATGTGCATGGGAGCAGCCCTCGAGGTTGCCGTCGACACGGTCATCTTCGGGCTCGAGGCGCCCGCCGACGGCGGTACCGCGAGAGTTCGGTCGCCGGTCAGCCCGGAGAGCCAGCGCACGCGCGTCGTGGGCGGCGTGCTGGCCAAGGAGAGCCGCGCCCTCTTCGAGCAATGGCTGGCACTGCCCGCGCGCAACCATGCCCAGGAGCCCTTCGTGCGACAGCTCCTCTCTCTCACCGGGCGGGCTCCGCCGCTCCCGTAGCGCGACCGGGGCGTCTCCTCGTTTGCGCACGCCGGTGGACGCCTTGTGCGACACATACGGCTCCCGTATCCTCCCCGCTCCCGCATCGGTCGGGCGTCCATGGGCTTCGGAGGCGATTCAATGAAATACCTGTCCGCGCGTTGCATCGGGATCGGGGTCGTGGCTGGGTGTGTCGCGCTTGGCTGCGGCGAAGCCGCGCATGCCCCGGCGAGCGGGGGCAGCGGCGGCAGCGGAGGCAGCGTCGGTTCGGCGTCGTCGGGGGGAGCCACCGGGACCGGTGGAGCGTCTTCGTCCGGCGGCGGCCCGGGGACCGGCAGCGGTGGCACGACGGGCGCCGCGACCGGAGGAACGACGAGCTCGGGGGGCGCGACGGCCACGGGCGGCGGCACGGGGACCGCGGGAGCGCCGAGCTCGGGCGGACCCGGTGGAGCGACCGGGGTGGGGACTGGCGGGGCTGGAGCCGCCGCGGGCGGAGGGGGCGCGAGCGATGCCGGCGGTGCGGGCGCGGGTGGGACCGCGGCGCCGGGCGGCGTGCAGATGTCGCCCGATCTCATCACGGCGACCCATGCTGACGGTTACCTCCAGCTCTTTCCCGCGAACCCGGTCGTCGCGATCGGGCCGTGGTTCACCTACGACTGGGGCACGAGCAACTGCAACATCGCGCCCAAGAGCGGCGCGCAGGTCAAGAAGGGGACCGGTGGGATCTGCTTCTCCGGCCAGAGCTGCACGGGCATGGCCCCGGGCGCCGGGCTCGGGGTCAAGATCTGCACCACCCCCGGCGACATCTCGACCTGGACCGAGATGCAGACCTTCATGGCGGGCCACGGGATGACCGGGACCAACGCGCCTTACGGCTTTGGCCAGTGCAACACGGGCAACAAGCTCACCGCGATCAACTGGGTGGGCAACGTCCCTGCGGGCGCGGTCCTCGATCTGCACGATGCCGCCGACCTCAGCCTCATCACCTTGCCCGTCGCCGCCGGCGCCACCTCGGTCGCGGTGCCGGCCACGGTCGACGGCGGGAAGATCGCCTCGGTCCACTTCTCGATGAACGGCACCACGGTCCCGACCTGGAGCTTCTGCATCTCGAAGCTGACCCTCTCGTATCAATAGAGGGCCCGCGCGGTAGAGAGCCCGCGCGCGGTGCCCCGCGCTCAGGGAGCGGGGACGTAGCCGCGCCAGACCCAGTTCAGCGTCTGGCTGTAGGTCTTCGACTTGACCGAGCCGTCGCAGTGCCCGGCGCCCATCGCGTACAGGAACCGGTAGTGGTAGCCCATCATCTTGAGCGCCGCGGCCATGTTCTGGTTGCCGACCACCCAGTTGCGGTGCATGGCCGCGTCGGTCATGTAGCCGTTGTCCATCTGGCCCACCTCGAGGAAGATGCGCAAGGGCTTGGGCGGCATCTGCGCCAGGATCATCGCCGGATACTCCCAGGCGCCGAGCGGGTGGTCGGCGGTCATCTGCAGGGCCACGAAGGTGCCCGAGTACGAGACGATGCGGTTGAAGGTGGAGAACCAGCCGAGGCCCATCGCGGCGGGGGAGCCCGAGCTACACCCGTACGCCGCCCGACCGTTCGGGTCGGTCGTCAGCTTGAAGCCCGGGTAGGCCGCCTTGATGTCCGCGTTCGAGGACACGAGCGGGAGAATCTCGCCGGTGATGAAGCGGGAGAACGCATCCGAGACCGTGTCGTACTCGCCGCTGCGGTTGCTTCCTGGCGGGACGAACACGAAGACCAGCGGCGGAATCTTGGTGGTCGGGTCCGTGTCCTCGTAGTGGTTCTCGGCCGCCGTCACGATCTCGGGCGAGCCCGTGGCCGGGGCGTTGCCGTCCGTGATGATGATGAAGGGGGCGGAGGTGCCGTCGACGTATTGCTTGGGGATGTAGATCGTGATGGGCCGGGTCCCGGTGGCGGGATAGACCTTGCTCGTGGAGTTGTCGAACTGGAACTGGTACTTGGTGCTGTGGGGGACGTTCGTCACCTGCACCGTGCCGGCGTAGGGAGGCATGATGGTGAAGTCGCCGTCTCCGTCGGTGCCTGGGTCGGTGCCCGAGGGCAGCGTGCCCGTGGCGCCGCCACCGGCCGGGGGCGGCGAGCCGCCGCTGCTGGCGCTGGTGCTGCCACCCGCGGCGCCGGGCTTGCCGCTGGCCCCGCCCGTGCCGCCACCCGGGCCGGCGCCGCCGCTCGACGCCGCCGGAGCTCCACCGGTCCCACTCGGTGAGCCCCCGGTCGACGCGGGAACGCTCGGAGCTCCACCCGAGCCGAAGGTGGTCGCTCCACCGGTCCCGCTCGCGGTCCCGGTCGACCCGCCCGAGGCCACCACCGCACCCCCCGATCCGCTGGAGGCCGACGGGGTGCCCGAGCCCGTGCTCGAGCCTCCGCACCCCGTCAGCAGGGGACCCGACCAGGCGAGCGCACTGGCCATCGCGACAAACCCAACGCCTGAACGATGCATGTGAAACTCCTCGGAGTGGGGGGGCACATGATGATCATCGCGTCGCAAGGGCTGGACAAACCCCGCCGCGAAACGCTGGCTTATATCATTCCCCCGATCGCGACGGAGCTCTCATGCGGGGCCGGTAAGGACCCCGTGGACAGGAACGGACACGTAGGAGGCGGGCTTGGCACACGGCGGCAGGGCTCCCGCCGGACGAAGGCCTGGCCCGCGCCCCCGGGCGACGGTGATGCCCTACTTGCACGCCCCGAGATCGAGGATGCTGACCACGGCCTTGGTCGCGAGGCAGGCGCTGGCATAGGTCTTCCCGTCGCAGCCACACACCGGTTGTGCGGCCTGCATCGGGCAGGACGCGGGAATCTTCACGCAGATCCCCGGGCCATCGGCGGCCCCGCACAGCGAGCCCGCCTGCACCTGACAGAACATCCCGGTGGCGCAGATCGGGGAGTTGGCCGGCCGGAGGCCTCCGCAGCTCTCCCCTTCCTTCAGCGCCGGCGGAACGCCGCCGTCCCCGGTCCCACCGCCACCGCCCCCGCTACTGCCACCGCCGCCTCCGCCCCCGCTCGCCCCCCCGGTACCGCCGCTGGTGGTCGGGACGCACGCGCAGACCTTGGGCGAGCCGTCGAACATTGCCGCGCTCGGGCAGGGAAGGGGCAGGCAGCTGCAGATGCCTCCGCAGTCCGCGCCGCCCTTGGCCGGATCGCAGCTGTCGGAGGGATCGTCGATGCACTTGCCCGCTCCCGGACAGGCGAGCCCGGCGAAGCCGCCACAGGGCACGCTCGGCGCGTCTCGAACGCAGCCGACCACGGGGGGACAGGGCGCCTTGATGCACATGACGGGCGTGGCCTGGCAGTGGGTCCCGGCCGAGCACTTCACCGTGATGCAGGGATCGGCCGGGGGCGGGTTGCACGCGCAGGTCGGGCACCCGTTCGCATCGAGGACATTTCCGTAGGCGCAGGCGATCTTGCAGACCGGTGGACACACGGGCGGCGGCGGGACGTCCTTCACGCAGACCGCCGTGTCGGCGGGGCAGGGCTTCGTGACGCAGGCGCTCACCTGGACCTCGCAGCGGGTTCCCGTCGGACAGAGGGTGGCGGCGCAGGGGTTGGTCGGGACCCCGCCATCGCTGCCTGGCTGGACGGCGGCATCGGTGGCGCCCGGGGGCTTGCCATGCCCGTCGAGCGCGTCCTTGATTTCCCGCGGATCGCAGGCGGTGGTGGCGAGGAAGGTCAGACTGGCCAAGCCGGCCAGGAGTCCAGAACCGAGCCGGTGGCCGGGGGTGGAGATATCTCGGGTCGAAAGGGAAGACAAGGACATGGGGGGCCTCCTGGCAGTCAGGGGAAGGAGTCGTACGAGCCGACCTCCCGAGCGCACGACAGTCATGCAAGGCTCGCGCCAGCAAGATGCCCGCGCCCGTGCGGACGTGGCAAGGGATGGCCGAAGCGTGCGCTCGCGCACAAGCTCAGATTCCCGAGGGCGCCCTCAGAAAGACGGGGGGGGGCCAGGGAGCACCGGTGCACTAGGCAGCGGTGGATGCGGGCTCGCCGAACGGGACGCCGAAATCGGGCTTGGGGCCCTCGCCGAGGATCCACCGGTAAATCTCGCGCGTCTGCTCGGCCTTGGCGCTCCAGGTGAAGCTCGCGAACACTCGGGCGCGCGCCCGCTCACCCATGGCCCGGATTCGTTCCGGGTGCGCCGCGAGCTCGCCCAGGCAGGCGCGAAAGCGCTCGACCAGCTCCGCGCGACCCGCCAAGGGGATCCGAAAGCCGGTGGACTCCGTGACCAGCTCGCCAGGGCCACCGTAGTCGACCACCACGGGGACGAGCCCGAGCGCCATGGCTTCGAGGACCACCCCCCCACCGAACTCGCGCACGCTCGGGAAAGCGAACACGTCCGAGCCGACCAGGCGCGCTTGCAGCTCCGTGTGCGCGACCCAGCCGTCGAGGGCGACCCCCTCGGCCACGTCGAGCTCCTCGGCCAGCCCCCGCAGTCGGGGCATCTCCGGACCGTCGCCGATGATGTCGAGGGCAACCTCCCCCGACCGAATCAGGGGGGCGCAGGCCTCGATGAGCATGTCCGCTCCCTTGTAGGGGACCAGGCGACCGACGAAGGCCACCCGCAGCGGTCGTGCGACGGGACCGCGGACCGACAGCGCGAAGCGGGCGGGGTCGACGGCGTTCTCCGGCACGTACACGCATCTTGGGTGAAAACGGACGGGCATGTCGCTCCAGGTGTCGCGGGAGCCGACCAGGATCGCGGACGCATGCTCGCGCGTCGAGCGATAGGCCGGCAGCAGCTTGTAGGCGGAACGGACGTGGGACAGCCACTCGCCCTCCTGCCGCTGGACCCCCGCGAACGCCCTCGGCCACGGGACCCCTCCGTTGATGGGTCCCCAGACGAAGTGCGCGCCGGCGTCCCGGCACCGCGCGGCGAGCAGGCTCGGGATGGTGGGCGACAGCGGGGTGATCCGGTGGACGATCCCGAACTCGCCGCTGCGGATGCGCTCCCCGAACCGCCGCCAGACCAGGTGCTCGAAGTGGTAGTAAGGCAGGGCAGCGAGGGCGGTGGTCAGCGTCCACCCGAGCCCGGTCGCGGCCCGGATCACCCGGTCCGCCCGCCACAGAGGACGGGCCGCGGCCTCCGAGTCGAGCGCCGTGAACTCGACCCGCTCGCGCCAGCCCGCCCTGACGATGGCGTCCCGATTGCGCGTCTGGGTGACGACGTGCGCGTCGACCAGCTTGGTGAGTGCTTCGCAGTGCGACCACCCGACCAGGGGCACGCTGGCCCACTCGGGATTGGCCGCCTCCGCCACGAGGAGCACGCGGCTCCTGCCCAGGATCGACACGTCAGCCGCGGTCCCAGCCGCGGGTCGAGTGGTGCGGGGAACGCGGGAGGGGGTTCATCGAGCGCACCGCGGGCGGCGGTGGGAGGGGCGGAGCCGAGCCGAGCCGAGACGACGCATGGTGTTTGCGCGAAGTCTAGCCTCTCGGCGGCGCAGGAAGCCAGGCCTCGGGACTTCTACTTCTGCCCGGCTGGCGGAGGTGGTCCGAGGCCGGCTCAGAGCTGGGTCAGGGGACCGGTGCAGATGCTGGGGTTGCCGAAGGTGGTCACGCCGGACAGCCCGACGGCGTTGGCCAGAGACACGAACAGGTTGTTGTGGGGGATGCCCGAATTGGGAAAGCCACTTTGCGGCTTGGCCGGGGTGGTGCGCGGCAAGCTGAGGTAACGCCCGCCCTGGATGTTGGCGGCCCCACCGCCGGCGACGACGTAGTTGACCATGGAGTTGTTGTGACCAGGAGAGCCGATCTCTCCGCACCACACCACGATGGTGTGGTCGAGCAGGGTCTTCCCGTCGGGCTCGATCACCGCGTCGAGGCCTTGGAGCAGGGTTGCCAGACTCTGGGCGTAGGTGGAGTAGAACGCGTTGGCGATCTTGATGTTGCCCGGATCCATCGCCGTGGGCGGCACCGTGCCGCTCGCGATCGGCGTACCCCACCGATCGTTGGCGTACCAGAACACGTCGTCGACGCCGTGAAGGAAGGCGTGCATGTCGGCGATGCCGAGGGTGGACGACAGCATGTCCGTGTCGAGGGTGATGACCCGCGTGAGATCGCAGGCGAAGGCAGCCACGGCCAGGCTCGAGAACAGCGAGCTGGCTTCCTCGATGCAAATGTCCCCGGGGCTGGCGCAGTCCTTGTTGAACTGCTGGATGGGACCCTGCGGGGGGGCCGAGCAGGCCACGCTCGGTGGCGGCGCCGCGATCCCGATCCGCGTCTCGAGGTCGCGGATCAGCGCGGCGTGCGCGTCCATCTTGGCCCTGTCGGCCGTCGAGAGCGGGCGCGACAGCGCGTTGAACTCTCCCAGGACCCCGTCGAGGATCGAGCGCTTGCGCCGGGCGGCCGCGGCCACCGCCGGGTCGGCCGCCGGCTGCGTGCCGGCCACGGGTGGCCCCTGCGGGAACAGCCGCGAGAAGACCGCATCCGGCCTGGTCATGGGGGGCACGAGGGCGCCGGAGCCGGTCCACGAGGTCAAGAAGGGAGCGATGTCGGAGTTCCAGCGGGCCGACATCTCGAGCGACGCCAGCGGGGTGGGGGCGCCCAACTTCTGCGCGATGAACTGATCGATGCTGATCCCGCCCGCGGTTCCCGAGCCGGCCCGGCTGGTCGCCGAGAGCGCGTGGGTTTGCCCGTTCAGGTGGGCGTTGGATGCGCTGATGGTATCGACGTACTCGGTCTGCCAGTCGAGGCCCTCCAGCACCACGAGCTTGTTCTTGTAGGGCAGCAGCGGCTGGAGAATCGGCCCGAGGTCGAAGCTGGTCTCCGAGGCCACGGCGGCGCCCGCGGGAGCCTTGATCCACTGCCGAAACAGCGTGCCGTGGGGGGTGTAGAAGAACAGGATGCGGGTGGGGATGGTCGGCGAAGCAGCGTTCGCCCGGCCGCCGGCGGAGCCGGTCATGGCGGAAGGCAAGAAGTAGGCGGGGCCGGCAAGTCCGAGGGCCCGCAGGAGGTTGCGGCGGTTCATATCCATCGAGTCCTCATTTCGACATCTTGAAGGAACGGAAGGTGTCGCTGGTCGCCACGGCCACCAGCAACTCGCTGAACGAGCCCCCCTGGGCCATGAAGGTCCTGGCGATGGACTGGGCGGCGGCGACATTGATCTGCGTGGTGTCGAGCCCGAGCCCGTAGCGCAGCCAGTGGTAGCTGATGCAGCCGGCGACCTGGGCGCTCCCGGCGAGCCGGGTGCCGAGGGCCACGGCGCCGTCGAAGGTCCCGTCGACGTCGGTCCCGTACAGGACCGCGCTCGCATCGACGGGCAGCCCGTTCTCCTGGTCGCGCCACTGGCCGACCGCATCGTAGTGATCGAAGGCGAAGCCGATGCCATCGATCCGGGTGTGGCACCCGGCGCAGGAGCCGACCGCGTGCTGGGTCTCGAGGCGGCTTCGGGTCGTGCTCGGCGCGCTCGGATCGAAGCCCGGCACGTTGGTGTTCACGCCCGCCGGCGGAGGGGGCGGGGTCTGGCACAGGAGGCTGTTCAGCACCAGGACCCCGCGCTTCACCGGAGAGTCGTTGACCGGCCCGGCCAGCCCGGCGAGCAATCCGGCCTGGGTGAGTATTCCGGCGCGGTGGGCGCCGTCGACCTCCACCAGCTGCAGCGCCGCCGAGCCCGGGGCGGCCACCCCGTACACCGGGGCCAAGGCGTCGTTCACGTAGGCATGGGTGTCGGTGAGGAAGGCCGACAGCGAGTCGAGATCCCAGAAGGCGTGATCGACGAAGCGCACGGTGGAGTCGCGCAATGCCTGGGCCAGAGGGGCGTCGAAGGTCGGGAAGCTCGCCGGCGCCTTGGTGAGTCCCTCCATCCGGACGAACTGCAACCACTGTGCGTGGAAGTCCGCGACGGCCGCACGGGCCCGCGGGTCGGTCAGCAACCGGCGCGCCTGCGCTTCGACCGTGGCCGGGACCTGGAGCGCGTCCGAATCGGCGGCCGCCATCAAGGCGGCGTCGGGCATGCTGTTCGTGAAGAGGTAAGACAGGCGGGTCGCCATCTCGTAGGAGGTCAGCGGAATCAGCCCGCCGGGCAGGGTCGAGGGGATGCTCGGCGTTGCCTGTCCGAACTCGAGTCGGTAGAGGAACGGCGGCGACTGCAGGATGAGCTGGACGAGGGAGCCCATCGAGGTGGGAAAGTCATCCGAAGCGCGGGCGGTCTGGAAGAACGTGAGCAGGCGACTGCTCTCGGCGTTGGTCAGGGGGCGCCGATAGGCCTTCTTCCCGAAGCTCGAGATGAAGGAGCTGGCGCAGGTCGTCTCGGCCGCGGTCGTGGTGGGCTGGCAACCCACGAGGGTGGTGATCTGGCTCCCGAGGGCGGTGACGATGGATTCCGCGGCGAGCTGGTAGTCCGCGATGAGCAGGGAGGTCGGCGTCTGCCCGCTGGCCGCGTTCTTGAAGTTGTCGACCACGTTCTCCTCGGGGAGGGCCGGGTCCGTGAACGAGAGCCCCGCGAGGAGATCGTGAACCGTGCTCAGGTACTGGCTGTTCGTGAGGCGACTGGCCGCGTAGGCGACGGAGGGCGTCCCCGCGGGGGGCGCCGTGACGACTCCCCCGACGGCTCCCCCACCGCCGGTTCCGCCGGCCGTCCCGATCGGCCCAGCGGCACCGGCTCCGGCGCCGCTGCCTCCGAGGGAGCTCGCCGAGGACGTTCCGCCCGCCGCCGACCCCGTTCCGTTCACCGGCCCCGCGCCGCCACTGCCGACCGGATCGGGAGTGAGGACCGCGTTGGCGCTCGGTGCGCCAGCCCCGGCGATCGCGTTGTTTCCAACCTCCGGCGAGTCACCCGGGCCCACGTTTCCGATCCGGCCCTGACACGCGCCGGCGACGAGCACGATCGCCTTCAGCCAGCCAGGGATGACGTTTGGTGGTCTTTTCATCATTCCGAAAAGGTTCCTGAGCTCGCCACCACGACCCAGGTCATCAGACCGAAACCAGAAGCAAGACCCATCATGGCAAAGTCCATCGACGACGTCTCCCGAAAGCTGAAAGTCGTTAAAAAACCACACGTTCTCTATCGTGTGTCGACCCGATGGAGTTTCGTTGACGGTCCCGTCACGGCTCCGGCGCGGGCTGATCTGGCCGCGGAAATCCGGCATCTCGACGGATCAGCGCGCCGACCACCTGTCTGTGCTGGGCGCACGCCGGGCGCCCGATGCGCCGTCCCTGCGACACGTGCTCCAGGCCCAAAGGGAGCCCTCGGACGGATGCCCCCCGCGCACCCGGGCGATGGCCGGTGGGCGATGGGAATCGTGTGATAGCCTGGCCATCGCGATGTTTTCGACCGAACCAGAGGCTCCTCGGCCGGGCTCACCGCGTCGACCTTGGCGAAGGACCCGATGAACAACTCGTCCTTCGGATTCGTGGCTGGGGCCGCGCTACTGGCCTGGCCCATCGCCGCCCTGGTCTTCTTCTCGACCATGCGGCCGCTGCGCGCGGTGCTGTTCACGATCTTCGGTGCGTTGCTGTTCCTCCCCGAGCTCGAGGCCTTCAAGCTGCCGCTTTGGCCCCCCTTCGACAAGACCACCATCGCCTATCAGTGTGCCCTCCTCGGGTGTATCGCCCGGTGCCCGGAACGGGTGCTCCGCTTTCCGAGGGAGCGGTGGGTCACGGTGATCTTCGCCTCGTTCTTGATCGGCGGAATCGGCACGGCGGTCACCAACGCCGATCCGCTCACGTACGGGCTCTGGCACAAGGTCGTCCTGCCGGGCCTCGACTTCAAGGCCGGGATGGCCATGGCGATCGGGCGCTTCCTCGAGCTCGGCCTTCCCTTCTTCCTCGGCGCGGCCGTGGTGCGTGAGCGGCGGGACGTGCAGACCCTGCTGACGTTCCTGGTCTCCGCGGGCCTGCTCTACTCGTTCTTCGCGCTCGTGGAGATGCGCATGAGCCCGCAGTTCAACGTGTGGGTCTACGGTTACCACCAGTACCTGGACTTCAACCAGGCGATCCGTTTCGGTGGATATCGGCCGATGGTGTTCATGGCCCACGGCCTCGCGGTCGCCCTCTTCTTCGTGGTGACCACCATCGCGGCCGCCGGGGTCTCGACCTTCCGCCGCCGCCTCTACCGCATCCGGACCCCGCTGCTCACCGGGTACCTGGTGTTCATCCTGGTGGCCTGCCGGAGCACGGCCGCGGTGGTCTACGGCCTCTTCGCGCTGCCACTGCTGAAGTTTGCCTCGCCGCGGATGCAGATCCGCGCCGCCGCGCTGGTCGGCGCGCTGGTCTTGCTGTATCCGGCCATGCGGGCCTTCCAGGTCATCCCGGTCGATACCATCCTCTCACTGGCGGATGGCTTGTCCCACGAGCGCAGCGCGTCTCTCGAATACCGGTTTCAAAATGAAGACGTCCTCCTGGAAAAAGGTCGGCGGCGCCCGTGGTTCGGGTGGGGAGAGTTCAACCGCAACGAAGGGTTCGACGGGGGAGGCAAAGTCACCACGGTGACCGATGGGGCCTGGATCATCTCGTTTGGGACCCAGGGCGCGGTCGGCTTCGTCGGCACCTTCGGTCTGCTCGTCACCCCGATCTTCCTGGCGCGATCGCGGCTGTCTCGAGTGGCCGATCGGAGAGATCGCGCCACCCTGGCCGTGCTCTCGCTGGCGGTCGCCATGCCGGCGCTCGACCTGATCCCGAATGGGCTGTTCTCCAACTACCCTTACTTCCTGTCGGGGGCGCTCCTGTCCGCGTCCCGCGTCCTGGCCCTCGCCCCCGGCGAGGACGAGCCCGACGGGCTCGACGAGGGGTTCGAAGGCGTGGGCCGGGCCTGGGTCGAGCCGACCTCCGTCTCGGCGTCGACCGTGGCTGGCTGACGTGGCCGTCAATGGCGAAAGGTCCCCGGGCGAGAGATCCCGGGCGGTGCCCGCGGGGACTCCGGTGAGCACCCTCCAGTCTGGCGTGAAGTCCCCTCCGAGCAGCGCCCCCTTCGGATCGGAGCCGGCGCTGACGGCGGGGGGCGCCAAGCGCGCCGCGGTCCGGGGCTCGGCGATCACGCTGGCCGGGTTCGGAGCGAGCTCGGTCCTTCGTTTCATCTCGAACCTGATCATCACCCGGCTCCTGGTCCCGGAGCAGTTCGGGATCATGGCGCTGGTCAACGTCTTCATCATGGGCCTGGCGCTGTTCTCCGACACCGGGGTCGGGCCGAACATCATCCAGAGTCCGCGCGGGAACGATCCCGTGTTTCTGAACTCCGCCTGGACCATCCAGGTCATCCGGGGGGTCATCATCTGGGTGGCGGCCTGTCTCCTGGCCTGGCCCCTCTCGCGTTTCTATGCCCGCCCGGAGCTGTTTCACCTGCTCCCGGTGGCGGCGCTCTCGGCGCTGATCGGCGGGCTCGAGTCCACCCGCCTCTTCACCCAGAATCGAGAGATGTCGCTCGGCCGGCTGTCGATGGTCGAGCTCGCGGCGCAGGTCACCGGCCTGGTGGTCACCTTGGGGCTGGCCGCCCTCACCCACTCGTTGTGGGCGCTGGTCTTCGGCTCGCTGGTGTCGGTGGTGTGCAAGACCTCCCTGAGTCACCTCGTGCTCCCCGGCGAGCCCAACCGGTTCGCCTGGGATGCGGCCTCGCGTCGGGCGATCCTGGACTTTGGCCGGTGGATCTTCTTCAACACCGCGACCTTCTTCCTGGCCAGTCAAAGCGACCGCCTGGTGCTCGGCAAGCTGGTCTCGGACAGGGAGCTCGGCTTCTACGCGATCGCGGTGAACCTGGCCGCGCTGCCTGGCCAGATCATCGGGCAGCTGTCGCAGCGGGTCCTCTATCCCATCGTGGCCGCCACCATCCGCAGCGGGCGCGAGAGCCTGTCCACCGTGCGCTCGAACCACGTCCGCCTGCTGCAGGTGATCGCGCCGGTGATCGCCATGGGGGCGGTGCTGGCGGCGCCGGCGGTGGCCATCCTGTACCGCCGGCAGTACTGGGAGGTCGGCAAGCTCGTGTCCTGCTTGCTGATCGGCACCTGGCTCGGGGCCATCTCCGCCTCGTACGGCTCGGTGTTGATGGCGGCGGGGAGACCCAAGTACCTGAGCGTCGGGAGCGTGGTGAAGGCGGTGACGTTCCTGGCACTGGTGTTCTTCATCGCGCCGCGCTTCGGGGTGGTCGGGGTGGCCATCTGGCTCGGGATCTCCGAGATCGGCTCCCTGGCGGTCGCCGCGTTCGGATGGCGGGAGATCGGGCTCAGCGCCTGGAAATCGGACGTCGTCATCACGCTCCTCGCGCTGGCGTACACCGCCGTCTGTCAGCTGGTCTACGAGGCCGCCCTGCGTCTCTTCCACGGGGTCTCGGTCCCGGCCATGCTGGTGGTGGTGGCGATGACCGGGGGGGTGGTCTGGATCCTCGGGAGGCGCTCGAAGCTGTTCTGAGGACGGGCGGTGTGGTGTGGGCTATCGGGCCTGGGGCGCCAGGGAATCGTTCGAGCCGAGCACGCTCTTGACGAGCGGGTAGCTGGTGGCGTTCGCGATGCTCTCGGCGGAGGTTGGCCACAGATCGTAGGTGCCCCAGACGGTGAGCGCGTAGCCGGCCTCCGCCATGAGGCGGATGGCGCGATCGTTGACCTCGGCGGCCCGCGGATCGAGGTACTTGGCCGCACTTTGCACCACGGTCGCCGCGAAGTCGCCACCCACCGACCAGCCCCCTTCGTAGGCGACCACCCGGAGTCCCTGCGCCCGGGCGTGGCGCGCCTGGGCGCTCACCTGCCGCGCATAGTCGTCGATCGCCACCTGACCGCCAGCCTCTCCGCGCCCGGGCATCCCGCCGGCGAAGATGGCGTCCACGCTGGCCACCCGAACCTCGTCGAGGAACGCGCAGGTGTCGGGCTGGCCCCTGCCGACGAAGCGGACCCGGTGACGCCCGGCCAGGCGGACGGCGGTCGTGGTGTAGACCAGCAGATCGCGCACGTCGTAGGCCCAGCGTCCACCCGAGAAGGGGACGGGGTTCACGGCCGGGTTGCGTCCGGTTGGATCGGAGGTGACGCGTCGGTCGTCGATGAAGAAGTCGAGGGGAGCCACCGCATCGGGCTTTCCGGCCGCGCGGAACTGGATCGCGTAAGAGCCACCCGCGCCGAAGTCCACGCTCTGCGACAGCGCGCCGTTGCCGCAGACGTAGGCGGCCTGTTGCCCCTCGGCCGGTGCCGGGGGGAACCCGAGGTCGACCGCCGTGCCCGGCCTCGCGGTGGGTGCGGGGGCGGCGGAGAAGCGCAGCGCCGGCGGCCCGAGGGCCAGCCTGGCACCCGGACTGGTGCCCGGCTCGGGCTGCCCCGACGCGAGCACCCACGTGGCCGGCTCACCCGAGGCGTCGGCGACCGCGACCGGGCCCGTCACACGCAGCACCGCAGCCTCCGGGCCCTCCGGCAACGCGACCTCGGGCGCGCCGTGCACCCGGTCGCCGGCGGCGTCCTCGTCGCTGAGGACCACGAAGGAAGCCCCGGCCTCGAGGGTGACCGGGTGGCCGAGGGGCACGAAGACCTGGCGCGCGGGCCCCCGGACCTCGGATGGATGCAGCATGACGGCGGCGATCACCGCCCGGTCGCGCTCCCGCAGGAGGCGAACGACGTGGTCGCGGGCATCTCTGGGATCCACGAGGCGGCCGAGCTCGTAGACCGCGACCGGCTTCGGGCCCACCAGCACCCGAAAGCCGAGCGCGACCGCGCCGGCTCCGGTCCTGGAGCGGGCCACGGCACCGAGCGGCCCCGGTGCGCCCAGGCGAAAGCCTTCGTGCAGCGTCGGCCGGGGGTAGAGGCCGGCGGGGCCTTCGAAGGTCCACCCCGAGCGCCCAGCAGCCTGTTCGAAGCCACCGTCCGGCACCACGACCTGGTCCTGAGCACCGGTCGGATTGCCGCTGCCGTAGTAGGTCGCGGCCCCGCCGCCCCAGAGATAGTCGCGGATGGGGTGGGGATCGGCGACGTGGCGCTCTCCGTCGCCGTTGTTGAAGTACTGGTCGAGGAACGTGAAGGCGTCGGTGGCGGTGGCCTGAAAGTCGTCGTACTGGTATTCGAGCAGCATCCGCACCCGGCGCTTCATCTCGGCCTCGCCGAACACGCTGCGAAAGATGTCGCTCGTGCGCTTGGTCTGCAGGGCGTGCCAGCGGATCCAGAGATCGGACCCGCGGCTGTCCGCCACCCGCCCGTCATAGTTCACGATCGCCCCTTCGGGCGTGTGCCGCGCCACCGCGTCGGCGGCCTGGTGGGCGTTGTCTTCGGCCTGCGAGAAGGACCAGTTCCACACCTCGTTGCTGCGCTCGACGTAGAGCCGCAGGCCCGAGCCGAGCCCCGGATGGACGGGGTGGGCGACCTCGGCTGCATAGGGCTCGCCGCGCGCGTCGCTGCCGAAGCGGATGAGGCGGGCCAGGTGCTCGAGGTAATCGTCGGTGGCGTTGACGGGCGTGCAGATGTAGAGATCGCGCCCCGCCTCGTTGGCCAGCATGATCACGTCCTCCCAGAGCACCGGCTCCTGTCCGCGCATGGCCTTGGCCTGGTCGGGGCGGGTCCGCTCTTGCCAGCGCGCTTCCTTGTCGAAGTTGAGGATCCAGCGCAGCGTCGTGAAGTTCGCGAACAGGTCCTTGACCCCCGGCTGAAACAAGGTCCCTGGCTCGGAGGAGCGCGCCGATCCGACCGCGACCGGGCGCATGAGGTGCACGTTGCGCACGCCGCGCCGGGGTGTGCCGGGGGCGTCGGCGGCCGCGAGCCGCCCGGCTCCGACCTTCCCGGCCGCCGGGCCGGGTGCCGCGCGCTCGGTGTCCCGGAACTTGAGGTAGAGGATGTCGCGGTCCACGTCGAGGCGCACGACGGCGCGCGTGGTGTTGGTCCGGGGATCGTAGCCCTTGCCCTTGGGCAGGTTCTCGCCGAGCGCGACCCCGCCGACGACGAAGGTGACACTCGGAAAGGTGGAGACGGCGGCTCGACCCTCGAAGCTGAGGACGTAGGTCCCGCGGGTCTGGGCCGCGCCTTCGAAGCAGATGTTGACGGCATCGGCGAGGGGCCAGCCCTCCGCGTCGAGGGCGACGGGGGCGTCGGTGTCGGGATCGGTCCAGGTCGAACGTCCGCCCCGCATGGCGTCGGCCCACAGGGTGTTGCCGAGGTCGCCAATGGCTCCCGAGACGTTCACCCCGCTGCTGCCGATGGGCTCGACGATCTCGCTCGGTGTCCTCGGGCTGGCCCAGGAGAGGCGCAGTGTGGGTGTGGTGGGCGTGGGTGCGGCTGTCGGCGGCGTGCCAGACCGAGCTTCGGCGGGCCGATACTCGAGCTCGATGTCGACCGCCACACCGGCCTTCATTGGGAAGGGGCCGCTTCGAACGGGCGCGCCGCCGGTCGTCTCGACGAGGGGGGCAGATCTGGGCGCGCCTGGCGCATGCAGCCACAGGCGGGCGCGCCCGGTCGACGCGAGCTCGAACGCGTAGGGCTCGTCGAAGCGCGCCACCACCTGGCCCGACCAGCGCGCCGAGAACCGCTCCGCGGCCGGCGCGCGGTAGCCCGGGCTCGTGGAGCCACCGGGGGCCTGCGTCCACGCGAAGTCGATCCGCACGTCGCGGCGAACGAAGTCGGGAGAGCCGGCCGCGGCGGAGCCAGCAGCGGCGGAGCCAGCAGCAGCGGAGCCAGCAGTAGCGGAGCCAGCAGGATGCGAGGCGGAGAGATCGGGGCTGGCGAAGTACGCGCCGAGGAGCCCGGCCCTCGTGAACCCTCCGCCGACCCGATCTGCGGCGGGGCGGACGCGCGGCGCGCAGAATCCCGGTGGGGCGAGGCCGAGGACGAGGACGCTGGCCAGGCGAAGCCTGGTCGCCAGCCTGGTCGCATGTCTGTGAGCGCGTCTGGTCGCCCCTCCGGACCCGCGACGGAGATCGAGGCGCGGACTCAGGCGGTCGCGCGTGTGGTGATGTGAACGGTGATGTGAACGCAGTTCCTCCATGTCGTTCGGCGGAGCTTATCAGGCGGCCGGATGCACCGGCGGCGCGCGCAGGCGGATTGGAATTGCGGAGGCGGCCTCTCCCATGCGATCATCCATCCGGGATGTCGCATGTGTGGACAGAGAGAGCGGGGCGCAGGGAACCTCAGCGTGCGATCATCGCCTCGGCGTGGAGCGCAGGATCGAGACCACGATCAGGACAACGATCCGCGCCCCGAGCGAGGTCGATCCCAAGGGTGGTACTCCGTCTCGTGCTTGGTCTGACCTGCGGAGCCGTCTCGCTGACGGGGTGCCAGGCTGGCAGCGTGTCACCCGCGGGTGACGGCACCCGACCGGGCTCCCCGGTCGCCGATGGCTCGGTGGAGGCTGGCAGCTCCGGTGGCTCCGGTCCGGGGACCGGAGGACGCGTTGGCGGCAGTGGCGGACTCAACGGCAGCGGTGGCAACGGCAGCGGTGGCACCAGCAGTGGCGGCAACGGCAGCGGTGGCAAGGGCAGCGGCGGGAGTGTGATGACCGGCGGCGCCGCGGGGCGGTCGAGCGGCGGGGCCGGGGCCGCGGCAACGGGCAGCGCTGGCTCCGGGGGACTCGGGGGAGGCCACGCGTCCGGAGGCGGTCCCGGCGCGTTGGGCGGGCGCTCGGGGACTGCGGGCAACGGGCCCGGTTCTGGGTCTGGCGGCGGCGGAGCCTCCGGCGGCGGCACACAGGGCCAGGGCGGCACCCAGGGCTCCGATCCAGCGGTCGGGCCTCCCTTCGTCGCCGTCGGTGAGCAGGCCGGCCGCGCCTTCTCGATGGACGGAAAGACCTGGGTCAAGGCCGCCGATCCCGTCACCCTGCCGAACGGGTGGGTCGGCCCCCCCGTGCCGGGTGACAACCAGTGGTTGCTCCGGGGCGGGTGTCAGGGCGCCGGGCGCTTCCTGGCGGTGGGTGGCACGGCCGGCGACCAGGGGCTCATGATGATCTCGAGCAACGGCAGAGACTGGACCCTGGTGGGCGGAGCCCAGGCCAACGGCGACTGCGCCTTTGGAAACGGTCGCTGGATGACCAACGTGCGCACCAGCGCGGACGGGACCACCTGGCAGCCCATCGCGAACCCGGCGGAGGCTCGTCAGGTGCTGTTCGGCGGCGGGCTCTTCGTGGCCGTGACCGATCAGGGCGGCGGCACCTTCGATTACTCATCCGACGGTCAGACATGGACGCAGTTGCCCATCACCTACGTCGGGACGGACACCAATCGTCTCGGTTACAACGCCGTCATCTACGGGGACGGCCGGTTCCTGGCCGTCAACACCGCGCGGGCCGACGCACCCATCCTGGAGTGGGACGGCGTGAGCCGGCAGTCCTTCACCGAGACGCCGCGCACCCAGATCCTCGGAGCGAACATCGCCATCACGGCGGTGGCCTACGGAGGGGGGCAGGCGGTCATCGCGACGTCCGGCTTTCTCTTCCGCCGGGCCGCCGGCACCACCACCTGGCAAAAGACCGCCTACACCGGGACCAGCGACTTCTTCGTCCTCGTCGTCACGAACGATCTCTTCGTCACGTCCGACGCCTGGTCCACCGACGGGATCTCGTGGAGCAAGGCCACGAATTCTCTCCCGGCGGTCACCAAGATCATCCCGACCACCTTGAACTGACGCGCCCTGCACTGAGGCGCTCGCCGGGGACCGGGCTCATGGTGGATACCGGCGCGAGCAGCGACGCCTCGACCTCAGCGCATGAAGGTTTCGTACTCGAGGTTGTCGAGGCGCCGCGAGAGGGCCTTCAGTCCCAGCATGGCGGTGAGCGCGGCGGCGACCGCGAAGCCGAAGCCATAGAAGCGAGGGCCGAGGGCCTGGGTCGCGAGCGAGAGCAGGGTGTTCGAGAGGGCGAACAGGGCGCAGAGCTCGAGCACCAATCGCCGGTAGTCCAGGTAGAAGAGGATGGTGAACACGCCGAGCAAGAAGGTCTGGAAGCCGACCCCGACCACATCCACCTTGAAGAGATACGCGTAGATGCCGGGGATGCCGAAGATCGCGATCACCGGGGCGCCGAGCAGCAGGAGCACCGCGACGGTGATGCCTTGCACCCGCAAGATGTCGTAGAGCCCCGCGCGCGCCGACAGGACCAGCTCGTCGCGCAGGCGGTGGAGCTCGGACAGGGTCTCGCCCTCGCGCACGGCCGCGAAGTAGCGCTCGTAGGCCGCCGCGAAGTCGGCCTCGATGCGTACGAAGAAGACCGCCACGCCCGGCACGACCGAGAGGTACGCGACGAAGATCGGGACGTCGTAGATGATCGAGTATCGCACGGGGCCGAGCAGGGCCGTGGAGGTGACCGGGTTTCCCCAGAAGACGAACTTGTCGGCCCAGACGGCGAGGTTGAACAGTCCACCCACGGCGACGAGCTCGAGGTGGACCTGGCGGCGATCGAGGAAATCCAGGGCCAGCAGCCGCTGGCTGGGGTATTCGCGCAGGACCAGCCCGAGCATCCCGAAGAGCATCAGGCCGTGGCCGAGCAGGAAGCCGGTCAGGTAGCCCGCCAGGCCGAAGCGGGAGAGCGCCAGCGCGCTCGTGACGATGAAGGCGTAGCCAATCCCGAACGCGCCGAGCACGCTGCGGTAGCGCTTGAGCCCGGACATCAGCGCCGCCAGCAACCAGACGTCCGACAGGGCCACGAAGGCCCCACAGTAGAGGAGCTGGATGCGAAGCTGCACGCGAAGGAAGAGCGCGACTTCGAGGCCGGACACCGCGGCCGCCCCGAGGGTCAGGACCAAGAGGGCTCCCACCACGTTGGGGGACACCTCGCTGCGGCGGCCCTCGAACAACCGGTCCGCGACGAAGCGCACGAAGAGGAGCTGGAGGAGCCCCGCCACGATCAAGGACAGGGCCATGATGTGGGTCACCGTGCCGAGAAACTGCGTGACCACGTCGGTGGCCTGGCCCAGGCGCTCGGCATAGATCCCGATGAAGAGCATCGAGCCCATGGACAGCAGCCAGGGCCCGGAGCCGATCAGGGCGGCCACCGCGTAGGCGCGGAGGAGACCGAGGTACGAGTCGCTCGCGAGGCTCCGACGAAGCGCAAACCCGATTCCAGCCATCGATCTAGTGCTCCTCTCGCAAGCCGCGATAGAGGGCCCGGTAGCGATCGAGCATGAGCGGCTCGGCGTAAGATTGCTCGACCCTGGCGATGGCGGCCCCTCGCGCGGCCGCCCAGCCCGCCGGATCCCGGAGCAGCCCGAGGATCGCTCGGGCCGTGGCATCCGGGTCGGCGATCCCGACCACGGCGCCCGCGGGCCCGAGGGCGCGGTCGGCCGGGGTGCGACCTTCGATGAGCTCGCGGCAGCACCCCACGTCGGTTGCGACCGCCGGAACCCCGGCGGCGAACCCTTCCAGCACCACCAGGGGCTGGGCTTCGCTGATCGACGTGAGCACGTTGAGACCGATGGCTGGCAGCACCTCCTCCATCCGCTTGAACCCGAGGAACCTGAGCTGGCGCTCGAGCCCGAGGCTGAGCGCGAGCGCGCGGCATTCCTCGGCGTAGATCGGATCCTCGTCCTCGGGGCCGACGATCCAGGCCTCGGCCTCCGGTGCCGCGTCGCAGACCAGGCGCGCTGCCCGCACAAAGGTCTTGATGTCCTTGATGGGGACCACCCGCCCGATCAAGGCAAAGACCATCGGAGGTCCGGCAAGGCGCGCCGCGCGCAGCCCCGCGAACCGCTCGACGGCGATGCCGTTGGCCAGGACCAAGGTGCGATCGGGAGGCGCACCGTCCGCGATCTGACGGGCCCGGTTCCCCTCGTAGAGGGCGACGATCACCTCGGCGGCCTCGTAGGTCATCTTCCCGAGCTGCTCGAAGAACCGGATCCAGAGCTGGCGGAAGACCCCGACGCTGACCTCGTCCGCGTCGGGACCGAGGCGCTCGTCGTCGAAGATCCAGTCGGCTTGCAAGACCTCGATGCGCCGTTCCTTGGTGTAGATGCCGTGCTCGGTGAGGAGGAGCGGTCGTCGTCGTCGTCGTCTCAGCAACATGGCCAGGAACCCCGCGAAGCCGGTGGAGACGACGTGGTAGACCGCGGCGCTGGGGAGGCGCGCCGCCGCCGCCGCCAGGCGGAACAGGGGCGCGTGCATCGAGCGGATGGTCCAGAAGTACTCGAGGAAGGAGCGGGTGGGCGCCGAGGACTCGTAGCGCCGCACGATCTCGGCCCAGGCGCGCTCGCTGTGCAGGAAGTCGCGCTGGCAGCGCTCCGGCGCCTCGACCAGGTGCTGCACCACCCGCGCGAGCAGCTCGTCGTCCCCGGGGCTCCCGTCGCGAAAGCCTTGATGGAGCCCGTGGCTCGCCGCGAAGAACGCGGGGTCGCCCGGGACGTACGCGACCGGCTCGGGCGGGGGCGTGAGCGCGAGGAAGATCTCCTCCAGATGAACCACGTTGGCAGGGAGCTGGTACACGCGCCGCGGGTGACGCTCCGGCGCGCTGCCGATGAAGACCAGATTGAAGGAGACCTCGGGCAAGCCCTGGATGATCTGGTGCACCCAGCTCGAGACGCCCCCCCGGACATAGGGGTAGGTTCCTTCGAGGACCAGGCAGACATCGGCTTCCTTCCCAGGCTGGCCACGTTCCGAGATCGGCGCGGCTGCGGCGGCCTTCACAGCCAGTGCTCCATGATCGGGCCGAAGGGTCCGTGCGACCCACCGGCGGTGCGCAGGCGCGTGAGGTACCAGCGCAGCGCCGGGAAGTTGCGCAGGCGAAAGGCGCACTCGGCCAGATAGGGCAGCACCTTGGCCGGCTCGTGGCCGGTCCCGAGCGCCCGGCGAAACGCCGACTCCGCCGACGGGAGATCGTCGAGGCGCAGCAGGATCCGGCCACGCAGCATGTGCAGGGGGGGCTCGGCCGCCTCGGAGCTCCGGGCGGAGCCCGCCGCGGCCAGCGCCTCGGTGGTATGGGCGAGGGCCTGCCGGAGGGTGTGCTCCAGCACCGCGCCCTCGCAGAGGCCCTGGTAGGTCATCTCCCAGTGAACCTCGGCCAGTCGGCCGTGCGCCTGGGCGCGATCCCCCGCCGTCGTCGCCTGGGCGCGTCGGGCGGTCCAGAGCCGCAGGGCCTCCTCGTGCTCGCGGCGCAGCCGCTCGATCAGGCTGAAGGCGAACAGCCGCACGTCCTCCGCGGGATCGGCGAGCGCGAGGCGAGCCAGTGGAACCTGGAGGCGCGGGGGTAGTCGCCGGACGCGCAGCATGGCTTGCAGGCGACGCAGGGCGCGTTCCGGGGAATGGGCGCCGAGCTCGTCGGCGAGCGAGTCGGCCGGGGAGCGGCGGCGCGGAGGCGCCGGCTTCAACCCCGGATCGTCCCAGTCGATGGCCACCGGCAGCCGGTGACGCTTCTCGACCGCGGGCGATGGCCTGGCAGGGCGCCCCAGCCCGAGCGCGGTCCACGCCCCGATGCTCCCGGAGACCGGGAAACAAAAGGCCAGGATGGACACGGCGAGGGCGGTCCCGAGCACGGTCTGGCGCGAGCTCGAGCGACCATCCAGGGCGAGCGCAACCAGACCACCCGCGCAGATCGAGACGCTGGCGTGCAGGACCAGCGAGCCAGCGAGCCCGTGGGCCGCGCGGGCCGCCGCGACCCACGCGGCGAGCGCCGCCGCGTCGAGGATCGCGAGCAGGACGAAGAGGATCGCGAGGCGCGGCGGCCGGGGAGCCAGCTCGGTGGAGGTGACCTCAGCTCCGCTCGACGGCATCCGGGCTCTCCTGCTGGGCTGGCTGCGGTCGTCCCATCCCCCCTGTCGCGAGCCCGTCTTCAAGCCGCGTCCCCGGCCTCCTTTGCAGCTCCATTTCCAGGTCCGCCACCAGGGTGGGGCCGCGGTCGGTGGGCAGGATGGCCCGAAAAGACGTGGCGCCTCCCCCCTCCCGGATCGTGCACCCGAGCTCCCGCCGGGCGAGCTCGTCGAGACGCGCGATGAGCGCGTGTCCGTGGGTGGCCTCCACCATCGGGAGCAAGACCCAGATCCGATCTCCGCGTTGGCCGCGGGTCCGGTAGACGAAGTCGCGGGGCCGCAAGGTGGCGCCGAGCAGCAGGTCGGCCATGGAGGCGAGCGTGCTGCCTTCGTCGAGGGCCAGGACGGCCACGACCGATGGGACCCCGAAGACACGGCAATCGTAGATGGCCCTGCCGAGGTGGTCGTGAAAGTCGTTGGCGCGCTCCTGGTCCGGGTCGAACCCCCCCGCCGGTTGGGTGGCGACGTCGGCGAAGTGCCCGGCGAACATGGCCAGGGCCTCGAGGTTCTTGCGAGAGAATGCGAAGAAGGGCATCGCGTGAACGCACAGCATGCCGTGGAGCGTGCCGCCGGCATCGACCACTGGCACCGCGGCCAGCAATCGCGGGCTCTGGGGGCCGGCCGTCGCGATCTCCGTCGCCTCGTCGCTGCCATCGACGTAGGTCAGCTCGCGGGTGCGGGCGGCCTCGCGGAACACGGGGTCGGTCACGGCGACGGTGGGCGGGTGCCCGAGGGTCGCGAGCACGCCCGCCGGACTGCCGCTCGCGTCGAGCGACAGCAGGGTCCCCGATTCCAGCATCGCGTAGCGGGCGAGGATCGACATGAGCGAGGTCGCCATCGAGGTCCAGGGGGCTCCGGGCGCCGGCGTGAGCTGTCGAATCCGCGCCAGGGCTTCCCGCAGGTGGGTGGTGCCGGGGTTCTGCTCCTCGAGGCGCTCGTGCGAGAGCTGCAGCAGGAAATGGGCGCGGGCGAACTGGCTGGCGCGTCGCCCCGCGGTCTCGAGCGCCGCCCGCGTCCGTACGGCGTCACGCCGCCAGACGTCGGCGACGTGCCCGGCGATCATGGCGGTCGACATCATCCCGAGCAGCGCCTCACCGGGAAAGCCGGCCCCACCGAAGACCCGCAGCCGCCACCCCACGACCATGGTGGCCCCGAGCACCACCGCGCTGGCCCCGCCGGCGGCGAAGCCGTGGCGCAGACCAGCCAGCAGCGGAGGCAGGACGAACCAGGAGAAGGATCGACTCTCGAAGAATGGATCGCGCGCGTCGATCAGCCAGCCCACGCCGGGCAGCAGGGCCCCGAGGACGATCGATTCCAGCCAGGCGCCGGCCCCTCGCGGCGCCGCCGGAGCTGGCGCGCTCACTTCCACCTGACCTCGTCGAGCAGGCTCGAGAGGAGCACCAGCGCCACGCCGCTGGTGTTGTCGGCGCTCCGTCCGACCCGCGCGCCCGAGCCCGACCATTCGGTCTCGCTCGAGGAGAGATCGATCACCCGGACGGTCAAGCCAACCGCCGGCTCAGCGTCGTTGCCGGCCTTGTACCGCCACTCCTCCACGCTCCCGGAGACGGCGTAGTCGTAGTGGTTGGCGCGCGCCCAGGCCAGCGACTCCTCGTACCGGCCCCGCTCCCCGCCGAGCAGGTGCGCCTCGTCGTCCTTGAGGGGGGGATAACGATCGAGCGTGCGGACGCCATCGATGCGCAGCACGGTGTCGAGGAGGGCCTCGACGCGCTCGCCGGCCTGCGCGGCCTCCGCGTAGTTGGCGACCGGCAAGATCACCCAGCGAGCCCTGGCATCGAGCCGGGTGCTGGTGTGAATCCGGATCACGGTGGAGGCGCACCCGACGGCGGTCGCGCCCACGAGGCAGAGCACGATTCCGCCGAGCAAGGTCGCGTGCACTGGCCGCACGGATCGGATGGGTGATTCGTCGCGTGGGAGGGAGCCGGGATGGATGGACATGGTTTGGGCTTTCGGTGGTTCAAAAAGCGAGGGCGTAGCTCAGCGAGGCGCGGGCGCTGGTCAGGCGGGCGAGCCCCACGAGCCCCCACCCGTAGGCCCCCGACGCCTCGAGGTACCCGTGGGATCCGAGGCGCAGACCGAGCGCGCACTGTCCGCCCGCGGCGCCGTCTCGCGCGGGAAGGCGCACGCCCACCTCGAGCCCGCAGGCGTAGCGCGGCCAGGGGGTGCCGTCCGGCCGATGACGCTCGCCGAGCTCACCGCGCACGAGGTGGACCGCCAGCGCGGCGAACTGGAAGGTGGAGGGCAGGTAGGGTCCGGCCAGCGGCCTCGAGCGGCCGCCCGCGGTCGCCTCGAGCGGGAGCAGGGGGACGAGCTCGGAGGGCACGCGGGCCGCGTTCCAGCGTTGCTGGGCGTGCAGCCGGACGCCGAGATCGAGCTCGGGCAGCGCCCGGAGCAGGCGCACCCCGAGCTCGGCGTCCTCACCGGCTTCGCGACCGAGCTCCGTCCACCGCCGCGTGCGATCGTCCCGCAGATGGGCCCCGAGCTCGGCATAGACCGGGCCACCCTCGAGCAGCGTGGTCGTGGTGGCCTGGCTCGCGGCCGCCGCGACGTGCAGCAGGGCGCCGTCGTCGATGGCCTCGTTGGCGGCGCCCCGGACGGTGACCAGGGCGTGCGGCGTGAGCCACCGCTGGTGCGAGAGCACGCCCCTCGGCAGCTGGCCAAAGGGACCGAGGCTGGCGCCGGCCCCGAGCTCGGTGAGGTTCCCACCGGCCTCGAGGCGCGCCACCGCCAGGCCGTCGGCCTGGGTGGTGTATGGCTTGAGCCGCAACGTGCGGCTCGGGGCGGCGAGGTCGCGCGCCGCGAGCGAGAGCTCGAAGCGCGTGTCGCCGACCGGGATGATCCCCGAGGCATCGGGGCCGAAGGCGATCAGCTCGGCGAGATCCTCGTAGCTGAGGCCGGCGCGTGCGCGGGCGGCGTGGGCGTCGCGGAGCGCCCCGAGGGCCGCGCGCCAGGGATCCGGCTCCTTCCGGCTCCGCGCGTGCAACACCTCGTCCGCATCCCCCGGCTCGTCGGATCCGACCGCGCCCGCCCCGCGGGGAGCGCCATCCCCCGGCCCCTCCGCCGGCGCGGTCACCGGCTCGTCGAGCGCGAGCGCCGCCCGCAGCCGCAGCTCGGGCTCCTCGCCCGGAAGCTCGGCGAGCGCGTCGCGCATCGTCGTCCGATCGCCATCGTCTATCGCACGAGCCAGGGACCAGCGTCGGGCCCCATCCTCGTGGGTGGGGTCGCCGCCACGCGGCTCGGCCAGCACCCGTCCGGCGCAATCGGCGGAGTCCTGCGCCAGGCACCACCTCACCCAGCGGCCCGGAGGCCGCGGGACGGCCACGCCGGTGGCCGCCAGCCAGCGCGCCATCTGCTCGGGGCCGCGACGGGCGCCGAGCACCTCGGCGGCGCGCATGCGCAGCTGTCTGCGCTGGATGACGGCGGGGTCGTCGGCGGGGTCGCCGGCGGGGTCGTCGGCGCCCGAGGCGGAGAGGGGCTCCTCACGGCTCGCCGAGGAGAGGTTGGCCTCGGCGGCTGCGCCCGCGAGGCGCCACGCCAGCGCCGCGTACCCCTCCCCGTCGAGCGCGTCCGCCAGATCGAAGGCCGTCGCATCGAGGGTGGGATGCGTCGATCGCTGCTTGGTCCAGAGTCGGACGGCGTCCCTTGGCCGCCCGAGCTTCCGGTAGGCGAGCGCGAGCGGCTCCCGGATCACCGGCGCCTCGGTGGGAGCCGCCTCGATGCGGGCGACCACCCGGCGCAGCCGGGCAACTCCCCCCGCGTCGAGGGCGCTCCAGAGCAGCTCGGCTTCGACGGTCACCGAGGTCGGATCGAGCGCAAAGGCACGCTCCCAGGACCGCGCGGCTTCCTGCAGCGCATGCTCGTGGGCGAAGCACTCCGCGCGCATCGTCCAGTAAGATGCGTGGTCGGCGAACAGCGGGAGGAACGGCTCGGCCAGATCGAGGCTCATCCGGAGCGCCCGGAAGTCCCCGCGCTCGAGCTGCTGCGAGGCCACCTCGAGCAGCATCTCGGCGTCGTGGCTGGTGCGGAAGTGCTCCCAGGCGAGGGCGACGATGGTGTGCGCGTCACCGGCGGCGCGGCTGAGCACCAGCAACCGGTGCACGATCTCGTCCCGCCGATCGCCGCCCCTCCAGAGCTTGTCGTAGGCCTCGCGGGCCTCGACGTCGTGTCCGAGCTGCCAGCCCAGCGCCCCGAGATCGGAGAGAAACCTGGTGTCTTCCTCCCGCGCCCTGGCCCGCGCCTCGGCGAGGACGTCGAAGCTTTGCTCGAAGCGGCCGAGCCGCGAGAGCACGCGGGCGTAGGCGTCGGCCTCCTCCGGGCCGAGCCCCGCCGCACCCCGGGCCGCCCGCACGGCGTGCCAGGCCTCCGCCGCCTCGCGCGCTCGCCCCGCCCGCGTGAGGAGCTCGGCGAGGAGCGGCCCGCTCGTGGCGGCGTCGAGGCGCCTCGCGATCCGCTCGCGCAGAATGCGCGCGGCCCGCTCGGGCTCCCCGGCCGCCTCGAACGCGGCGACCATGGCTTCGAGGTCGGCCTTCGTGGCCGCCGGACGCGAGGCAATCGACCCGCGGAGCCGGGCCAGCACCCCGTCCTCGTGCAGGGACTGCGCGAGGCGGAGGGCGTTGTCGAACGCCTCACGGGTGCTCACCTTCGGGCCAATCGACTCGGTGGTCGGGGACGCGTCCGGGGATGGCTCCGCGCCCACCCGCCGGCGAAGGCACGCCATGTAGACGATGGCCAGCGCGGCGAGGATTCCTTTGCGCGCCGTCGTCACGGACGCGACCGCCTTCGCTCGTGGCGATGGGAGCCGGCCCGGCGCGTGAGCCAGAGCCAGTCCCTCATGGCCAAGGTGGGCTCGCCCGCCCATTCCGCGACGCGGGCCTCGCGCTCGCGCCACGCCGGGTCTGCCGGGTGCCGCCGCACGGCCTCGCGGACCCACGGCAGCGCGGCCCTGGCATCCCCCGCGGCTAGCTCGCGCAGTGCTTGCCGATCGCGCTCGAGGACGTCGAAGGGTCGCAGGCGCAGCAGGCGTCGGCCGAGGTCGCGCGCGGCGATGGGATGACCGGCGGCGAGCGCGAGGCGCGCCGCCTCGATCAAGAAGGTCGCGTCGCCCGGCGCCCGCGAGGCCAGCCGGGTGGCGAGCTCGGAGGCCAGCACGACCTGGTCTCCGGCTTCGAGGGCCGTCACGGCCAGCCCCGACCAGACCCCCGCCGCGGTCGCGTCCGACGTCGCGGCGGCCGCCTGCTGGTACGCGGTCGCGGCTCCGAGCGGGTCGCCGGCCGCGCGCAGCCAGCGGCCCGTGGCGGCGAGCCACCGGGCGCGCGCATCGCCCACGCTGTCCGTCGCCAGCGCCTGATAGAACCTGGCGGCCGTCGAGGGGCGCTCGAGCCCCAGCGCGACCTCGGCGTACTCCGCGAGCTTCGCGGGGGGATGCGATCCCGTCCCGAGCGCGTCGAGCGCGCGCCCGACCTCCGCAAAGGCGCTGGTTCGAAGGGACGAGCCCTCGGGCAAGGAGCGTGCGCGAGCCAGCGCGAAGTCGAAGCGGAGCTCGCGGATCTCGGCGTCGCGGACATCACCCGCTCCCCGCCGCTCGAGCTGTGCGAGCTGGTCCAGCCCGGCCTGGAAATCCCCCCGATGGCCGAGCTGCCGCGCGAAGGCCAGGCGGCTGTGCGCGTCGCTGGGATTGGCCTTGACGATCACCTCGAGATAGGCCGCGGAGTAGGCGTGCTCGGGCAGGGCATCGGTGGCCGCGTCGAACTCGTGCCGGGTCGGGAACACGACCGCCAGCAACATGCCGATGGTGAAGGCCACCCCTGCCAGCACGGTGTCGTTGGCCAGCTTGACCGGCTGCCACCGCCAGCGGTCGGACACCTCACCTCGCGGCGCCAGTCCGAGGGCGCCTCGGCCGAACGACTCAGCGGCAAGCAAGGGTCGCCTCTCCCGAATCGCTGGTGTCGAGGCTGAACCGGACCCCGCTCGACGAGGCGCGCGGAGCCCGAACGGGATCGGCACCAACCGGATCGGCCTCGGCCGGACCCCGGAACGGACGTGCCACGCTGGTCCGCCGGCCCTCGAACGACCGGCGCGTGGTCCGAAGGACGCACCGCCTGGCATTTCCCACCGTGAAGCGCAGGGGCTCGTGTCCGGCGAGGTGGACGTGAAGCTCGTCACCCGCGGCCCTCCAGGCCAGCACCCGTCCGTTGGCTTCCACGAGGTAGGGGCTCGTCGGGGGATGGCCCGCGAGGAAGAGGACGGGGCTCTCCGCGTCGCGCGCCAGGTGCACGTAGCGCCCGCCTGGCTGGCCCTCGTCGCGGAAGCCGGCGACCCCGACCGAGGTCTCGAGGGCCGGCCAGCCCGCCCCTGGCCCGAGTCGCAGCGTGCGCAGCTCCTCCGCATCACCGAGCTCCCAGGCGCCGTCGTCGACCCGCCTCCCGAGCGTCAGCTGCTCGAAGGCGCGCACCTTGGCGGCGTACTCGCTGAGGTAAAGGCGGGTGGTCTCCTGCCGCTCGGCCCAGGCGTAGACCTTCTTCAGGGCCACCAGCGACGCCGTCTTGGTCCCCGAGAAGAAGTGGTAGTACAGCGCGATCGGGCCGAACCGGCGCGGCGTGCCGGTCAGCGTGAAGGCCTCGATCGCGTGCTCGAACCCGTAGTAAGGCCCGTGCCAGCCGTTGGTGAAGACGTTCTCGTTCTGGATCGGGGCGAACACCTGGAAGGACTCGCCCTTGGGCTCGCCGAGCGGCGACGCGCGGGTCAGCGATGGATGATCCGCCGTCCGGGTCGCGCCCCCACCGTTGACGTTCTCCACCCCGAGGCGCGAGGTCAAGGCCACGACCTCGCCGCTCGGCGAGGAGTCGCCCGACCACAGCAGCACCCGGACGGCCTTGCCTCGGGGCAGGAGCTGGTCGTTGATGTACGCGATCGATCCAGCGATCTCCCGGGCGGCCGAGAAGGTGTAACCGGGAATCGGGAGCGTGGGCGGCGGCGTGGTGCGGCGCCCGGCCTCGGCGTCGGACCAGGTGAACGGGTGGCTGAAGGTGTGGCTGGCGGCCTCGACGTTGGGGAGCTGGAAGATCTCGCGCGCGATGGCCTCGGTCCGGGTCGAGTCGGCCGGGTAGAGGCCCGCGCGGCTCAGCTCCCCTTCGATGATCGAGACCGTGTGGGGCCACGGATACCGCCGCAGGATCTCCTCGAGGATCACCTGGCCGGCATACGGTTGTCGCAGCCGCTCGCTGCGGCTGACGAATCCGTCGCCGTCGATGTGGACGGTCGAGATGCGCCGTCCGGATTCGGTGCTGACGTCCGGGGCGGGCAGCGCCTCGAGCGCCAGCGACTCGGCGAAGAACCGGAACGGATCGAGGATCCATCGGCGCCCGTCCTCGAGATCCTCCGTCACGACGTAGGGGGAGAAGGCCGCACCACCCCAGGGGCCCATCACCACGCCGTCCCAGCCGTGCCGGCCGGCGTCCGTCAGGTGGAGCGCGCTGCGGCTCCCCGAGGGCAGGCCCACGAACGGAGGAAGATCGTGGAGGTTCGGCCGGGGGGCGCTCTCGAAGCCAACCAGGGGAGACGTCGAGGCGATGGTGAGCGGAGGCACCACCGTCGGTGATGCCTCCTCGAGGCCGAGGAAGGACAGGGAAGCCGGGTCGGGGGTGAACCCCAGCCCGCCGAGGAAGGCCACCCGAAGGCCGGCCCGCAGGTGACCGAGCACCCAGCGCGCGTAGATGCCGCCCCAGGCACCGGGGGACAGGACCACCATCCCTGCGTAGCGATCGAGCAGCGGGCCCGAGGGCAGCCCCAGGCGGACGTCGGCGTAGTCGACCGCATATCCCAGCCACTCGAGCACCGGAGCGGCGAGCGCCGCGTCGGGTGGCGGTGCCAGGTTCTCCGCTCCAGGGGCGCTGCGGAACACCACCAGGACCCTGCGGCGGACGATCTCCACCCGCCCGATCCCGACGACATCCATGAGGGGCACCGTGATGTAGGGATCGAACCCTTCGGCCAGGATCCGACGGGCGAGCGCGCGGCACAGCACCCGGTCCGCGAGGGGCGCGTAATCGATGACCGCGATGGGGAGATTCCAGCGCGCCCGCACCCCCCGGAGGGTCTGCAAGAGCTCGGTGGTGATCGCGTCCGGGACGGCCTCGAAGGTGGATCCCTGCGGTTCCCCGGTATGGAACAGCGACTCGACCACGATGCCGTCGGGGGGCCGAGCGAGGAGCGGCAGGATGGTGAATCCTCGGTTGAGAACCAGCTTGAGCTCGGGGAAGCGCGATCGGATCGCGTCGACCAGCGCGGCGATCCCCCGCTCGTGGCGCGTGCGCTCGGGTCCCGCGGCGGTGACTTGCTCGAAGCTGTCGAGCGCATCCAGGAAGAGCCCGCGAACTCCCCGGGCCCGGAGGGGCGGAATCACCTTGGTGAGCAGCAGTTCCCGCCACGCGGGGCTGCCGGTGTCCACGATCGCCGAGCCCCAGGTGCGGTTGTGTCCGAGCACCAGGTGCTCGGGCACCTCCCTTCGCCACGGCCGACCCGGGCCAATCTCTCCGACGCTGAGGTAGGCGAAGAGCTCGGCCCGGCCGGGCTTCGGCCACTCCTTCAAGTTGTCGACATCCACCACCAAGCGCTCGAAGTTCCGGGTGAGCTCACGGGGCACCACGGCTCCGTAGAAGAAGGCCGTCGAGACGTGCGGCACGCTGGCCGCGCGCGCCGGCCCCGTCAGCGCGGTGAGGGTCGCGATCATCGACCACCTGGAGATTGCAAGGCGCATGCGTGCACCGTCTGCGGCTGAAAGCCCGAACTCCTCTTCGACCCGAGGCTGCGAGAGCTCAGAAGCGCACGACACGTCCCAGGAATGAGCGCGCCATCTCGGCCAGGTCCGACCCGAGATGCGTGGGCACCTGACGCGAGAGGGCCGTCCAGGCGAGCTCGGGGCGCGCGCTTCGATCGAGGAGCGCCACGGCTTCCCCGGAGACGGCCTCGGGACCTCGAAGCCACGCGACCCACCCGATACCGAGGAGGAGCGCAGCGATCATCGAACAGAAGGAGAGCAAGCGGCGCGATGCGGTGGATCGCGGCTTGGCCGCGGGGTGGGAGGACTCTGCGGGAGGTGACGATTCTGATCGATGCATGGAAAGACACCTGGCGGAGGAGGGTGAACCTTGGGTGACACCTGTCACCGGGGGACGGTCCTTGGTCTCGTCAGGAGTTGAGTGCCGTGTACCAACCCTTGGTCGTCACGAAATGATCTAACGACAGGAGCGCCGGATCAGGGGATGGTGGTGACGAGCGACACCGTGTTGTCGTCCTCGTTCCCCGCCGAGTCGAAGGCCCGGATGACCACGTGGTACGTCCTCTGCCGCGTCAAGCCTGTGACCGTCGCCTCGAACGGCAAGGTGCTCGCCCCGAACGACGACGCGTACCCTGCCGGCACGCGCGGGGTCAGCACCACGCGCGTGGCCTGGCCGAGACGTGGATCACCCGCGAAGTCGAGCGGCTGCTCGGAGGTGTAGAGCGCATATCCAACCCGGTTGAAGTCGAGCGCCACATCCCACCCGACGGTGAGCTGGCCGGGCCCAGCCACCAGGCTCTGGATCCCGACCCTGGCGGCGGGCATGGTCGGCAACCCCGTGGCGGAATCGATGTTGGTGTTCCACACGCTCGACCACCTCGGCGGGGTGGTGTCCGGCGTGGCCGCGCTCGCTGCGTGATCGCGCACGAAGGCGTTCACCAGATCGACGCCGGCGTTGGTGAGGTAGTGTCGAAAGCCCGCCACCTGTTCGGTCACGCGGATGTCCTCGAGCAGGGAGTCGAGCCCGGCCGTGCCCTGACCGAGCAGGGTCCCGCTGGCGGCGGCGATCCCGGTCCCCTCGACGTATCCGAGCGAGAGGATACGGAACCCGTCCGGACGCTGGGCCTCCGCGACCAGCTTGGGCATGAGGTTGAACTGATTGTCGGCGAAGAAGTACGGGTCGATCCCGTCGGTGATGCTCGAGCTCAACCGGTAGCTCTCGAAGAGAAAGAAGTCGATCGCTCCCCGGGTCGTGAAGGCGTACTCGGGCAGATCGGGATCGAGGAAGAACCCCCCGCGGTTCTGCAAGATCAGGCGATCGGGATAGACCGAGTGGACATGCGCGACGAGCTGCGAGAGGCCGGGGCCGGTCCACTCGAACTGGGTGAAGTCGGCGTCGGTCGGGTGGGTCCAGGAATTCGGCTCGGCGGTGTCGATGGTGTCGAGGAAGAGCCCATCGCAGCCGAGGCCACGGCCGGTCGTGGTGGTCAGGACCTCCTGAAACCCAGCCACGCCGTCCGCGCCATCGAGGGTCATTCGATCGACCACGTCGAACCACGCGGGATCGCCGCCGTTGACGAAGTAGCCGCCGAAGCTGGCGTTGCGATCGGGGAGGCCGTCCGCCTTGCCTCTGCCCAGCGAGTCGTCGTCGAGGTAGTACGAGGCCCACCCCGTCCCTCCGGGCGAGGGATTGCCGAGGGGGACGATCCCCGCGAGCGCTCCGCCCGCGGGCGTGGGTCCGCGCGGGTCGACCCGCGGGCCCGAGCCGTCCCCGCGAAAGCGCGGGTCGGCGCGGGCCTCGGCGTCGGTGAGGGAGACGGTGCGATTGTCCTCGCCGACCGACACGTAGCCGAGGACGATGATGTCGTCGGCGGGATCACTCGGGTCGAGCCCCCGCTGGAGCTCCTCGACCAGCGCGCGCGTGACGTTGGTGCTGCCGGGCTGAAGGACCACGAGATCGTGGCGCTTGGCCACGGTCAACGCGGTCGCGTCCCAGGCGCCGTAGGCGAACATGGGGAAGTCGACGTGACGGGCGGCGGCCCGAAGGTTGGCGATGCGGAGCGCGAGCGCGTAGGGGGCGCCCTCGCCAAAACGGTCCGTGGCCGTGATGCGAAGCTCGACGCCGACCTCGGCGTGAAAGGACACGTCCTTCAAGGAGTGCCAGGTGAGGAGCACGGTGGCGTGTCCGGAGGAACCTCCGTCCGCGACCGGGGGCGCGGTCGAGACATGCCCGGGCTGGAAGTGACCGCCGCCGTCGGTGGACAGCTCGAGCCCGAGCACGAGCGTGGCGAGATCCGCCTGGGCCAGGTGGACCCCGAGGAGGACGTCGTCCTCGGGCGCGGAGGGGGCGTCCACCTGCAGGATCGCCAGGCTGGCGCCGGAGCTCGAAGGTGACATCCCTGCGGCAGCCGCTCGTCCCCCCGTCGAGGCGGTCGAGGAGCCCGTGGCGGCACCGGATTCGCCCCCCGATTGCCCTGACGGGGGTGCTCCGGACGCGCCTCCCGCGTGGTCGACCGAAGAGGCGCCTCCCGTCACCAGGCCCCGACATCCCGACCAGCATGCGAGCCCGAACAGGATGCAGCGGAGCTGAGCGCGGCCCCTGGGCGACCAGGAGTCGGGGCGGTGAATCCTCATGAAGGGGGCCTCTTCGACGAACGATGGTTGGGGGGCGAACGACCGTACGCGTGGGTGGTTCGTTCCACCGCACCTGGCTTTTCGTCAAGCGAAGATCCCAGCAAGACCTGGAGCCAAGATCCCAGGAAGACCTGGGCACAGCTCGATCCGAGGTCCTCGGTGATCGGGCCCACGAACCGGCGCTCTGGCTCCACGACTCCCGGCGCGGCTCGGAGCGCACGCGGTACACTGACGAGATGGACCAGGCACGCTCGCTCGTCACGGCCGCGCTCCTCGTGGGGTTGACCGTCGGCTCGGCGCGCGCCGAGGTCGCGCCGCCCCCCGCCGCGTCACCGATTCCCTCGCGCCCCTCCGAGCCGCCGCCTTCACCCGCCGAGCAGCGCTACGCACGCGAGCGGAAGAGCCCCGGGCTGGCCTTGACCCTCGAGGCCCTGTCTCCCGTCGCCGGGGCGGGGAGCCTCTACGCCGGCACCGAGGGAGACAGGGCGGCCTTCCTGGCGGTGCTGAGCGCGCTCGCGGCGGGAGCGGCCGTGGGCGGTGTCTTCTGGCTGGTCCACCTCGACGGCGAGCGCGCGAGCGGCTTCTCGCGGGCGGCGCTCGATCTCGAGCAGGGGGGCGCGATCTCGCTGCTGGTCACGGCGGGCCTGGTCTACCTGCTGGCGCGGGCCTCCGGCCTGTCACTGGCCTCCGACGCGATCGATTCCTTCAATCGGGATCTCCAGCGACGCCTGGCGGTGCCCTGACCCGACGTATCGCGATCCGGCGCCGCCCGTGAGGTTCTTGATCACTCCGCCCGCGCCTCGTCGAGGTCATCGTCCCCGTGGGTCCCACGATGTCTCTGGCGGGCGAGCCGGCGCTTGGCCTTGTGCCTGGACTTGCGGCGCGCGGCCGCGCTTTCTGCGGTTCGGGCCGAGGTCGCGCCGTCGTTCCCGCCAGCGGGACCGGTGTCACCCGTCCCGGCCAGGGTCCCGCCGAGGGGCGGGAGCTCGGGGAGATTGGCCAGGTCGGTGGGATCCGTCGGCGCGTTCGGTGCGTTCGGCGCGGCGGGACCGCCGGGCGATCCGGGCAGCGGGGTCGTGATGGGGATCGTCGCCTCGGGCGATGGGCGTCGAATCTCGAGGGTGCTCCGGCTGGCGTCGCCGCCCCGGCCGTGCAGGGCCCACCAGCCGGCCACGCCCGCGCCCAGCAGGGCCAGGGCGCCGAACAGCGCGGTCCGACGGAGCCAGGCCCTCGCCGGCGGCACCGTCATGGTCATGGTCATGGTCATCGGCGCGGGCGAGCCTGGCGATCCGTCGAAGATGGGCGAAGGTGGCGGCACGAACGACGCGAAGGACGCGAACGTCTCGACGGCGGCCAGTTCGCCATGGCCGGGGCCCGTCGCGGCCTCGGGTCGGGGCATCGCGTGCGCGTGCGCGTGCATGGGCGCCGAGGCCTCGATCTCCTCCGTGACATCGACCGAGATGATCCCCGCCTCGACCAGCGCCATGAACGGTTCTGACGTCGCGAGCGTCGGAGTCGGAGTCGGCTCCGGGATGGGGGTGAGATCCCACGCCGCCAGCGCCGCAGCCTCACGCGATTGTGCCGCCAAGCTCGACGAGGACAGGGACAGCGGAGACGCCGCGGAGAACGCGGAACGCGACGGTGGGCTCGGCGTGCCGGTCGAAGCCGGGGGGGAGCGCCCGCCCTGCAGCCGGGCCGCGAGCCCCCCTTGTCCGCGGGCCGGCGGGCTGCCCGACGTCTGCCCCAGCTCGGAGGCCGATTGCACCCACCGCTCGACCAGGAAGTCCACTTCGGGGGCGGGGCGGGCGGCGATGCGCAGGGAGCGACTGTCGCTGCCTTCCTTGTCGCCACAAGCCCGCAGCAGACAGCCGTGCTCTCCGAGGAGGTGGTTGCGGAGCCGGACGGCATCGAATCCTTCGGGCAGGCGTGCGTAGACGAAGTTGGCCCGCGAGGGGAAGACGCCGAGCCCCGGGATGTTCCGCAGCTCTCGCTCGAGGTACACCCGGTCCTGCACCGCGCGCCGCCGCCCAGCCTCGTAGCCCTGGCGGGCGCCGGGCAGCTCCTCGATGAGCGCGAGGGCCAGCCCCGTCACGTTGCCGGTCGGGAGCGCGTCCCTGAGCCTCGACACGAGCGAGGGGTTGCCGACGGCGTACCCGAGGTGCAATCCGGGCAGACCGAGGCTCTGCCCGAGGCTCTTGATGACGAGGGCGTTTGGAAAGCGACTGACGTCGCACTCCACGGAGGGGACGCTGTCCTCGGCGGCGAAGTCGATGAAGGACTCGTCGATCACCACGACATCGAGGTCGCGCAGGGCATCGAGGACGCTCAGGACGTCCGCGCGAGACATGAGCGCGCCGGTGGGGTTGTTGGGGTTGGTGAGGACCGCGGCCCGGGCCCCCTTCTCGAGGACGCCGCTCACCATGTCGCCGGGCGAGATCTGAAATTCGCGATCGGCGCGCCGGAGGAAGGTGTGCACCGTCTTCCCGGCGCGACGGGGCTCGTTGAGCCAGCGTCCCGCCGTGGGGATCGGCATGGCCAGGGATTCCCCCACGAGGAGTCGACAGATCCAGGTGATGAGCTCGGTCGCCCCGCTGCCGATGACCATGGTGGTGGCATCGAGCCCCACGAAATCGGCCAGACGGCCCGCGACCTGCCGGTTCGACCCCGGGTAGACCTTGAGCGCGGATTCGAGGCGGGCCTGCAGGTTGCCGAGCACCTCCCCCGTCGGAAAATAGGAGTTCATCGGGACCGAGAAGTCGCGCAGGGTCCCGGGGGCCGCGTTCATGCTGGCCGCCAGCTCGAAGACCGACGGCGAGCGTCGGCTCTCTGCGAACAGGTCCAGGTTGACCGGATACCTCACGTGGTCCTCTCCGAAAATGGTGAGTGGCGCGCCGGCGCCCCGCTGCCCCTGGCGACGCTCTGCCACCCCCGATTCAGCAGCCCATCGAAAAGAAAGGCGGCAATCGCGGTACCCACTCGGATTCGAATACTCCCATGGCCTGAAATCAGAAGGAAGTGACAAGTGGAACAGCCCATCGATACCCCGGTCAAGAGCAAAGTACAGTGTCAGCCGCCCGCGTCGGCGGCTCGTCCCCCCGCCCCGTTTCCAGCAGAGTCGTCCCCCGTTTCCACCCGGTTTGCCCCCGCTCATCAGCGGGTTGTCCCCCGCTCTTCTGAGCAAAGGCTGGTCAACGCGGCTTCGCCGCGGTTACCAGCGGGGGCCAGGGGGGACGCAGAGGCGCCAGGTTGGGCAGGCCAAGAACCCAACGCGCACGGCGCCGGGCGGTCCCCCCTCTCCGACGGGGCGCGCTCCAAGAAGGCCGATGATGCAGGCACCGGGTTGTCGCGCTCTTCTGCGCAACGGCTGGGCGACGCGGCTTCGCCGCGTTGACCAGCGGGGGCCAGGGGGGACGCAGAGGCGCCAGCAGACGCAGGCCAAGAAGGCGGGTGCGCACGGCGCCGGGCGGTCCCCCCTACTCAATAAGGCGCGCGCCCGATGAAGTTTCCGGCCGGAGCATAGTTGCAGATCCAGATGTCCTCGGTGAGCGCGCCGTTCTTGCAGGTGGCGACGCCGCAGCCGAGCTCCGTGCTGCCGCGCCAGACGACCTGCGTGTAGTGCCCGCAGCCGTCGCTGTGCAGGTTGGTGTAGCAGGTCTTGTCGCACGTCTCGGTGCCGCTGATCGTGCCGAACGTCCAGCAGGTCTTCTCGGCGGCCCACGCGCTCACGGCTTGCTGGGCGGTGCTGGCCGTCCCTCCCTTCAGCGTGCCGCTCGCGCCGAAGGTCGCCAGGTTTTCACCGTACCCCTTGGCGATCAAATCGACCGGCGAGCGATGCTGGGGCTGGGCGCACATGGTCGTCGCGAGGCTGGTGGCCCACTGCTGCGCGTAGTCCGCGATGGTCTGGTTCCAGATCAGCGGTGGCAGCGCAGGCTGGGCCTGGACCGCGGCTCGGACCGCGTTGTGCGCGGCGGTGATGCCCGCGAGGCGGCCGCTCTCCGGATCGGCCGCCGCCGCGTCCTTACCGCCGATCGGGCTCATCACGTCGGACACGCTCGGGGCATCGAGCGCGGCGTCCGAGGTCGTCGGACCGGTCACCGGGCCACGCCCGTCGCTGGGCCTGGCCGTATCGGATGGCTCACCGGCATCGTTCGCGACCGGTCCCGGACTCGACGCGGACTCCGAGGAGACGTCGGGCGGTCCATCGACGAGCGGCACCGCCGCGTCGGCTCCACCGGCGCCGGGGGGCACGGGCGGAGCCTCCGCCGGCGGTGCCTCCCCGTCTTGACCGGCTGCCGCATCGGTCGCGATCCCGATCGTCGGGCCTTCCGCGCTCGACGAGGGGCAGCCGGCCAAGAAGAAGAGGAGGCCGGGGAGGAAACCGAGCACGACGGGGACACGGCGCTCTGGCATTCGCCCGCCGGAGCATACATCATGGCATGGCGCTTCCGGGGGGTGACGCGGGGTGTCTCAAAGAGGACGCGGGCTCAGGCGCGGGCTCGGCTCGCCGATGTATGGATTCGAACCCACATGGCGCTGATCGAAACAGAGGAGGCGGCCAAGCGTTTGGCCAGGGTCATCCTGTCCGACATCGAGCTGTATTTCCGGGAGCGACCGCGGGTCGGTGAGACCCTGGATGGGCAGATCGTCGAGGGGCGTCGGTTGTTCGCCAGTCGCGTGATACCCGCGCTGGCGCCGCTCTTCGACACCGTGCTCGCGGACCGCCAGGCCTCGAGCCGAGAGAAGACCCCGGCTCCGAGCGGCCTGGGCGCGTCCGCGTCCGGCGTGGCAACTTCCGGCGTCGAGGTTTCCTGGATGCAGCAGGCGACGCCCGGCCCCGTCCTGGTCGCCCAGCTCCTCGAGGACCAAGCGACGCCCATGCCGCTCGCCGAGATCCACGCGCGGGCGGAGGTTCCCGCCGCGGCCGTTCCGGACGCCCCGAGCTCCGCCCCCGACGCGTCGGAGCCCCCCGCGCCCGGTGAGCTCGCAGCCGCTGCTCCGCCGGCCAGCGACGCCACGACCCGGACGCCGGCTCCCGTTGCCGTTCCCGCGGCCGCTGGCGTTGCCAGCACCGTTGCCGCTGACGCTCCCGCGCCGGCCTCGGTTCCCGCCGCCGTGGCCGCTGACGTCCCCGCCTCGGTCGCCGTCGCGGCTTCGGCCTCGGTCCCCGCTCCCATCCGGGCCGTGCCGCCGGCTCCCCCGCCGGATCCTCCAGTCCCCCAGCTGACGCCTCGGATCTCGGTGGCGCGCCTGCTGGTCCTGCTCGCCATCGTCGCCGTCGCGCTGGCTCTCGTGGCGCGCGCGCTGTCCTGACCGCCCCGATCCCGAAGCCGGCCGGCCCCCCGGCTACCAGTCGATGCTGTCGAGGTACACGGTGCCGGTCCAGGCCCCCGAAAATTCGAAGCGGACGCCGATTCGCAAGATCGTCGTAGCGTCCGCCGGGACGGTGACACGCACCGTGGTCCATGCGTCGCGCGCGAGGCTGGCGGGCGCGACGAAGGTGTTGTCGAAGCGATAGTTGTTTCCGGCTTCGAGCGCGTACGCGACGACGGCCGTGAGCGCCGCCGAGCGCGGGACGTAAAGGTGGAACGTCACGACCGCGCCCGCCGGGATCGCGGGCACGGGCGGATTGACCTCGAGGATGAAGTGGGTGGCGGCCGCGGGCGCGCTCAGCGAAGCCGCGAGCGAGGCCTGACCCGCGAAGTGTTGCGTGGTGCTTCGTCCGACGCTGGTGAAGGTGCCTGGACTGCCGGTGCCCATGCCCCACGCCTGGTTGGAGCTCTCGAAGTTGTAGTTGGCCGTGTCCGGTGCCGCCGCGCCACCCATCCCCGCCACACCAGCTCCCGCTGCTCCACCCATCTCGCCCCCCGCCGAGTTGCCCCCGGGGGCAACTCCACCGCCACCGACTGGCGCCGGACCGTCGCCGCCGGTCCCGGCGCCCGCGCCGCCCGCGGCCGAGCCGCCGCCTGCTCCGCCCGAGCCCGTGCCGATGCCCTCGACCCCGAAGCCGCCCGAGCCGGAGGTTCCCCCCGTGGCTGGGGGAGCGCCCGCGCCGATCGCGCCGCCGGTGTCCACGCCCACCAGCACGCCTCCCATCTGGCCTCCGCCCCCTGGCGCCACGGGCGTGCTTCCATCCGGGCGGCTCATGGCCCTGCCGCCTGCGCCACCCACTCCAGTCCCGTTCGCGGGAGGTTGCGTGGGTCTCTGCCCCCCGCTTCCGCTGTGCCCTTCGAGCGCCGCGAAGTCGTACGAGCAACCCGCGAGCGCGAGCGCGAGCAGGATGCGCAAAACGGGTCCCCGCACGTTCGGAGGCGAGCTCGCCGCAACGGACGCGTGAAGGAGGTGGAAGGGTGACTGCCGCAAGAGAATCATTCGATTCGGAGCGCTCGAGGAGATCCACCGGAGCCAGACACCCGGCTGCCCGTGCGCCTGTGGACTGACGGCCAAGTTAGCACGGGAGCACCCGCTGCGGGCACGATCTGCGAGCCCGGGTTTCACCTCCGAACGCGCCGCGGCTGGGGCTCCGCACCGTGGGGCGGAGGGGCCCGACATGAGTGGCCCATCGAGTGGCTCGTCATGGAATCTCTGAAGCGACGGGACCTCCGTTACCGTGAACATGTTTCCATTCGAGTGGACCGCCCCGGCATCGCCAGTGGCCCAGACGTCATCGGCGGCGCTCGCTCCACGACATCAACGTCAACGGTGTCGTGCTCACCTTCGTGTAAACCGACATGATCGGGCACGTGGTCAACGCTCCCGAATTCAAGTGATCGGGACCGCTTGGTCGAATCGCCGATCCCAAGGACGTGGTGGGTCCGGTACAGTTCTTCTGCGCCCCCGCATCGGACTTCGTCACCGGACAGGTCCTCTACGTCGACGGCGGGCTCACCGCATGTCAGTGACCCGCAACCCTGGCGCGGACCCGAGCGCATCGAGAGAAAAATGATCACCAAGCTGAAGAACTTCATCAATGGAAAGGCCGCCGCCAGCCCGACGACCCGGTGGGGCGACGTCTACAACCCGGCCCTCGGGACGGTGTCGAGCCATGTGCCGCTGTCCTCCGCCGAGGAGGCTGGCCTCGCCATCGGGCATGCCCGTCGGGCCTTCGATGGCTGGGCCGCGACGCCGGCGGTTCGGCGGGCGCGGGTGCTCTTCCGCTTCAAGGCCCTCCTCGACGAACACCTGGACGAGCTCGCCGCGCTCCTCACCGGCGAGCACGGGAAGGTGCTCGACGACGCCCGCGGCTCGATCACCCGCGGTATGGAGGTGGTGGAGTTCGCCTGCGGGATCCCCCAGCTCCTGAAGGGCGAATACTCCGAGCAAGTGGGGCGGGGAGTGGACTCCTGGTCCATGCGCCAGCCCCTCGGGGTGTGCACCGGCGTGGGGCCGTTCAACTTTCCCGCCATGATCCCTCTGTGGATGGCGCCGGTGGCCATCGCCTGCGGCAACACCTTCGTCATGAAGCCGTCGGAGCGGGTCCCCTCCACCGCCTATCGCCTGGCCGAGCTCTGGCACGCGGCTGGCCTTCCCGACGGGGTCTTCAACGTGGTGAACGGCGACAAGGAGGTGGTCGACGCCTTCATCGACCACCCCGACGTGGCGGCCATCAGCCTGGTGGGCTCCACGCCGACGGCACAGTCGGTGTACCTGCGCGCGACGGCGGCGGGCAAGCGCGTGCAGGCACTCGGCGGGGCCAAGAACCACATGGTGGTCATGCCGGACGCCGAGCTCGAGCACGTCACCGACGCCCTGGTCGGGGCGGCCTACGGTTCAGCGGGCGAGCGCTGCATGGCCATCTCGGTCGCGGTGGCGGTGGGCGAGGGTACCGCCGACCGCCTGGTCGATGCCCTGATCCCCCGGATCAAGGCTCTGCGGATCGGCCCCGGGACCGAGGCGGGGATGGACATGGGCCCGCTCATCACCCGCCAGCACCTCGAGCGGGTCGCCGGCTACATCGAGCAGGGGCAACGGGCGGGCGCCAGGCTGGTGGTGGACGGGCGTGGCCTGCGGGTGCCGGGGCACGAGGCGGGCTTCTTCATCGGAGGATCGCTGTTCGACCAGGTCACCTCCCGGATGAGCATCTACGAGGAGGAGATCTTCGGCCCGGTGCTCTGCGTGGTGCGGGTCCCGGATCTCGAGGCCGCCATCCAGCTCGTCAACGGGCACCGGTATGGAAATGGTGGCGCCATCTTCACCAGCAGCGGCGAGGCGGCGGACGAGTTCTTCAAGCGCATCCACCTCGGCATGGTGGGCATCAACGTGCCGATTCCGGTCCCGATGGCCTTTCACAGCTTCGGGGGCTGGAAGAGCTCCCTCTACGGAGATCACTTCATGCACGGTCCCGAGGGGGTGCGCTTCTTCACCCGCCTCAAGACCGTCACCTCGCGCTGGCCCCGGGGAGCCAGCACCGGGGCCAGCTTCACGATGCCCACCATGAAGTGAAATGAGATGGCGCTCGAGACCACCGCCTCGGTGGCTCCTCGGGCCGGGGTCCAGCCCTCGCGAGCCAGATCCGGTTTGCCAAGGTATTCGGGTTCTCCGGCGACAGCGAGACTCAGCGGGTCCTTCGCCTCCGCCCTCACCGACGCCATGCCCGACTACCAGGAGCACCTGCGGTCGTTCACCATCGCCAGCGCCGCCCGCCCGAGCTGAGGCGAATGCCGATCGGCTAGCGTCCGATTGGAGCTGGGGCAGCGCCACCCTCGCGCGCCAGATCACCAACGTCCTCGTCATCCGGTAGCCCGAGCCCAGCGCCTCGGTCCTCGTGTGGACCGGCTCGCTCGATCTCCGATCTCCGATCCCCGATTTCCGACCCATGATCCGAAGAGGTTTCTCATGACGCGTCCATTCATTTGGACTTCGTTGACCGTGTGGCTCCTGTGGCTCTCGAGCCTCTTGGCACTCGCGCTCCCGTCGGTGGCCTCGGCGACGGGGCTCGGCAACCTGACCTACACCGCGACGGAGCTGGAGAAGCCCATCGCGAACTTCGGCGGAACCGGCGCCCACAAGTTTCCCTCCGGCCCCTCGGGCAGCAACACCGCCCTCATGCTGCGCGACGGAAGTCGGGCAGCGATCGCGGCGAGGGGTTGCGCAACACCAAGTCCTTGCTCGGCATCCGCGGGGCCCAGGGCCAAGGGAGGGTGCACTGGAGCGCCAACATGGACGAGCTCCAGGACTCGAGCGGGACATCCGCGAGAGCTTCGGGGGTTCGGGGTTCGTGCCCGACGCCGAGAACGATGCGCGGCTCGGCCCGGACGGGATCTATGACGCGCTCGGAAAGCCGGCGGCCGGGGTCAGCCCGGAGCTCGACGCGCTCTCCGTACATCACCTCGTTCGACAAGGTGCCGCGGAGCCCGTTCCGCAACCCCGACGACAGCTTCACCGCGGCGGCGCTCGAGGGTCGCAAGATCTTCGCCAGGGCAGGGTGCCCGGCCTGCCATTCGGGACCGTATTTCACCGACAGCCCGAGCGGGGTGTTGCACGACGTGGGGACCATCACCAAGACCTCGGGCTTCCGGCTCGGCAAGCCGCTGACGGGCCTCGACGCCTCGGACCCCGGAAAAGGACGGTCGGCGCAGGCGGAGTTAGGGTGATCGGGACACCATGTCCTGAGGTGATCCGCCCCTGTGGATTCCTCATCGAGGAGGAGCGGCAGATGCCAGAGACGTCGAGATCCAGCCGGGCGACGGCGTCACGGGCCAAGGAGGGCCCTCGGACCCATCCGCATGGGCTGACCTCCGCCCTCGCCGCGGTTGCCTGCGCGCTCGCGGTCGGCTCGATGAGCTGCGGTGGGCAAGGTGGTACGGGGACCCACGGTCCCGGTGCTGGCACCACGGCTGGGACGCCGGGAGGCGCCGGCACCGGATCGCCCACCTCGGGCGCCGGGAGTGGGTCCGCCACCGGTCCGGCCGGATCCAGCGGGGCTGCCGTGGGTGCGAGCAACGGCAACGCGGCGGGCACAGGTGCCGGGGCGAGCGCCTCAGGCCCCGGTGCCTCCGGCGGCGTCGCCACGGGAGGTCCCGGGCCGACCGGCGGCGGTGGTCCTCTCGACTGCGCTCCAGTCGCGCCCAGGCGCCTGGTGCGGCTCACCCTCAGCCAGACGGTGAACTCCGTGCGTGCGCTGCTGGGAGCGGCGGCGGCGGACCCGCTCGTGACCACCTTCGGGCTCGGCACGGTGGCCCAGCGCAGCTTCCCACCGCTGTCGGCGCCCGAGGAGGGGACCTTCGTGACCGAGGCGGTGTGGAACAAGTCCGAGGGGATAGGTCAGGCCGCCGCCCAGGCCGTGTTCACCAACTACGCGAGCGTGACCGGCTGTCCGCTGACCGCGACCACCGACGCGTGTGCCCAGACCTTCGTCGCCACCTTCGCCGAGAAGGCCTTTCGCAGGCCGCTCGAGGCGGCCGAGAGCGACAGCCTCACGCAGGTCTACACCGAGGCCAAGTCCTTCGGCGCGAGCGTTCCCGAGGCGGTGCAGACCACCGTCGAGGCGGTGCTCACCTCGCCGAGCTTTCTTTACCGGGCCGAGCTCGGGAGCGTCCCGGTGGCCTCTGGCGCGGCGCCGACCGCGCTCACCCCCTACGAGGCCGCCAGCCAGCTCTCCTTCTTTCTGACCGACGGCCCGCCCGACGCGGCCCTGCTCGACGCCGCGCGCGCGGGGACGCTCTCCACCTCCGCCGGGGTGGCGGCCGAGGCCGATCGGCTGCTGGCCCTGCCGGCGGTGCAGAGCAACCTGCAGCAGGCGATGTTCTCGTACTTCGGGATCGGCAACCTCGACTCGGTGGTGATCGATCCCGCCAAGGTCCCCGTCTACACCGTGGGGGTCGAAAACGCCATGCTGCGCGAGACGCAGGACTTCCTCGGCGCCGTGCTGTGGAAGGGCAAGGTCGACGATCTCCTGCTCTCGCGCCAGTCGGAGGTGAACCCCGACCTCGCCCAGCTCTACGGGATCCCCTTCCCGGCCGGGAACACCCCCGACCCCTCGACCTTCGTCCCCGTGCAGCTCCCGGCCACCCGCGCTGGGCTCCTCACCAACCTCGGGTTCTTGACCGCGCGGGCCCGCACCGACACGAGCTCGGTGGTCGCCCGCGGTCTGATGGTGGCGTCCACCATCCTGTGCGCCAGCCCGCCCGCCGCACCCCCGGCCGCGCTCGCCGATCAGATCGCCGCGGTCACCACCATGCTGGCCGACAAGACCGAGCGCGAGCGGTCGGTCTACCGGCAGACCACCGCGCCGTGCTCGGTCTGCCACACCGCCTTCGATCCCTACGGGCTGGTCCTCGAGAACTACGACGTCATCGGTCGCTACCGCACCGCCGACGATCAGGGTCGCCCCATCGACGCGTCCGCCACCTTGCCGGCCGACGTGGGCGGCGGAGCCGTCACGAACGCGGTGGACTTCGCCCAGAAGGTCACCGCCAGCGGGGTGTTTGCCGCCTGCGTGGCCCGCAACCTGATGAAGTTCGCGCTGGCCGATGGCAACGTGGATCGCGGCGACTGTGCGGTCCAGGCCGTGACCGCGCGGTTCCTCGGCGGCGACAAGACCTTCGCGGCGATGCTGCGGGAGATAGCCGCCTCCCAGACCCTGGCGATGCGGGTGAACCCATGAGCACCACCACCAGCACCGGTTATCGATTCGCGCGGCGCTCCTTCCTTTACTCCATCGGAGGGGCGGTGGGGCTCGAGACCCTGCTCCGCAACCTGCACGCCAGCGCCCAGGCGGCCCCCTCGCCGCCGCGCCTGCTGGTCATCCATCATCCGGTGGGGACGGTGCGCGCCGACTTCGTGCCCACCGGCTCGGGGACCAGCTACACCGCCTCGCGCCTGATCCTGCCCTTCGAGACCGCCAATCTGCGGCCCAACATGGCGACGTTCTACGGGCTCTCGATGGCGTCGATCCCCGGACCCGGGGGCGAGGGTCACCAGAAGGGGCAGGTCATCATGACGACCGGCACGGCCACCAAGTTCGTGCGGTCGGGCGAGCTCATCGCGCAGGACACGCCCGCCGATGGCCCATCGTTCGATCAGATCTTCCTCAAGAACGCCAAGGCGCTGCAGACCAACAAGGGGTACGTCAACGCCATCGCCGACGATCGGGTCGACTACAACCCGGAGACCTCGACCCGCTGCCTGTCGTACGACTACGCCACCCGGCCGGTGGCCGCCACCACCTCGGGCGGGGTGGAGAACATTCCCCTGTTCCCCGAGCTGAGCCCGTTGCAGCTCTACGGCAGCATCTTCGGGAGCATGATGCCGGGCGGGGCCACCACCGGGAACACCGCCCAGTTGCTGCGCGCCGTGAAGGAGCGGCGGAGCGTGCTCGACTACAGCCTGCGCGAGCTGGCCCGCCTCAAGACCCTGGCTCCGGCCAGCGAGAGCGCGAAGATCGATCTGCACACCGAGGCGATTCGCAAGATCGAGAACCAGCTCACCACGCAGATCGCCGGCGGGACGGTGGCGATGCCGGGCTGCGTGGCGACCCCTCCCCCCAACGTCGTGGGCGGGATGTACGACGGGGGGAACCACCGCGACTACGCCAACCCGACCGCCACCTCGTCCGACGAGATCTTGCATGCGCAGGTCGGCAAGCTGCACGCGGGGGTGATCAAGAGCGCCTTCGTGTGCGATCTGGTGCGGGTCGCCACCTTCCAGTGGTCTCCGGGGGTGAACCACATCGCCTTTCAGGGCTACTATCCCGGCGAGGCCAGCACCATCTACATGCACCACCCGCTCAGCCACCGCGTGAGCTCGGCCGACACCACCGCCAGCGTCGCCACCCGCAAGCCCGAGGTGGAGTTCCTGTCGCGGGTGGAGGAGTTCTACAACACCCAGACCGCGGCGATCATCGCCGACTTCAAGGCCACCACCGACGCGCTCGGAGGCAGCCTGCTCGACACCACCCTCATCCCGTACGTCACCGAGGTGGCGGCCTGCGGGCACGAGTACTACCCGATGCCCGCCATGCTCTTCGGGGGGCAGAAGCTGGGGGTGAAGGGCGGGCAGTACTGGAACATGGACAAGCGGCCCTACAACGACTTCTGGCTGACCGTCGCGCAGGCCCTCGGCCTGACGGCGGACGCCCTCAAAACCGAGAAGTTCATGCAAGACACCAAGTCCGTCACCGGTCCGTTCACCCAGGTCTTCGCGTGAGCTCGTCCAAGGGGCTCGAGAGGATCTCGCCGACACCTTGGCCGAGCGTGGATGGCGCCTCGCGGCTCTTTCTCGCAGCCGTCATCGCGGCCGTGGGTGCCGCCGCGGCCTGTTCCTCGTCGTCGACCACGCCGGGGAGCGTGGCCGCGGGGACGGGCGGCGGGGCCGTCGTCGGTGGCGGGACCGGAGGTGCGGCGGTCGTCGCCGGAGCGGGAGGTGCAAACAGCGCCGGCCAGGCGACTGGCGGTCGGACGACGCTCCCCGAGGGCACCGGGGGCGCGGGAACCGGCGACGCGACCCCTCCCGCCGCGACCGGTGGCGGCGGTGTCGCCGGCGGCAGCAGCGCCGGCCTGGCCACCGGTGGCGGCCCCGCCCAGACGGGAAGCGGCGGCGGACCAGCTCCGGGCACGGGGGGCTCCGTCGTCGGTGCGGGCGGCGCCGGAGGGGCACCGGCCGGCAATGGCGGCGGCGGCACCTCGCCCCCGCAGACCTTTGCGTGCAGCAGCGTCCTTGGCTTGATGTTGACGAGCCAGTGGTACAACGCCGGCTTCGAACAGGCGCCCGGGATCGACAACACCCGCTGGCAGCTCAAGTGGATGGAGCACGCGTACATCGACGAGTGGGCCAACGCGAACAGCGCCTTCTGGGACATCACTCCGCTGTCGGCGTGCGCGCAAGGCTCGAGCAACCCCGACCGGGTGGTGCTGATCGCGCTGAGCTGGACCATCGCGACGCTCGCCGACTGGGAGAGCAACGTGACCAAGGACGTCGAGAACATCAAGGCGAAGTACTCCAACCTCAAGCAGATCGTCCTCATGACCATCGTGCGCGGCCCCGGCAACACCTCGTGCGGGAACACCACGGTGCTCGCGGAGAACACCTTGATCCCGACCTACGTCGACCAGGCGCTGGCCAACGTGGCCGCCAAGTATCCGACGCTGGTGAAGGTCGGACCGAAGACCGAGGCAGCCGCCTGCAGCGACTTCATGGGCACCGGCCCTCACCTGACGACCGCAGGCGACTCCGCCGCCGCCAAGTCCATCGCGACGTTCTTCGCCGGCCAATGATCTAGCCCCGTCCCCGTCCTCGTCATCGTCCTCTTGCCCCGCCGACCCTGACCCGATCCCCGCTCACCCGACGGTCGGCGGACGGCGAAGGCGCAGCAGCGGGGCCGCGCTCTCGGGCGTTGGTGCCGCACCCTCGATCGCCGGCGATTCGCCCGCGCGCGATTCGGCGGCGGAGCGTGCCGCGCGCACGAGATCGTGGCGCGGGGCGAGGCCGCAGGTGGGGTCGGTGGCCTGCATGTCTCCGGTCAGCTGAAAGGCCTGGCAGCGACAGCCGCCGAAGTCGATCCGCCGGCGTTCGCAGCTGCGGCACGGATCCGGCATCCAGCTCTCCCCGCGAAAGCGCGCGAAGGCATCGCCGTCCCGCCAGATCTCGCCGAGCCCGCGGGTCGCCACGTTGTCGAAGGTGAGACCGGACAGGGTGTGGGCGGCCTGACAGGGAAGCACCCGCCCATCCGGCGCGATGACCAGGTAGCGTCTGCCCCAGCCCTCCATGCACGCGCGCGGCCGATCGGAGAAGTAGTCCGGCAACACCGACAGGATCTCCATGCGGTCGCCGAGCCGGACGCGCGCGGCGCTCACCGTGGCCCGCGCCCCGGCGATCATCGCCGCCGTCGGCAGCAGGACGTCGCGGTTGAGGAGCGCCCATCCGAGATACTGGACGTGGGCCAGCTCGAGGCGGTTGGCCCCGAGCTCCTCCGCGAGCGCGATCAGCGCCGGCAGGCGCGGCAGGTTCTCCCGGTGAAGGACGATGTTCACCGTGAGGGGCAGCTCGAGCGCCTTGACCCACCCGGCCACCTCCTGCTTGCGGGCCAGCGCCTCGATGCCGGCCACCCGGGCGGCGGCGGCGGGGTCCACGTCCTGAAAGGAGAGCTGGACGCCATCGAGGCCGGCGTCGCGGAGCCGGAGCAGCCGCTCCCGCTCGAGCGGGACGCCGCTCGTGATGAGCGTGGTGAACAGATCGCGCTCGCGCGCCGCCCGCACCAGTTCCTCGAGATCGGTGCGCACCAGCGGCTCGCCGCCGGTGAGGGTCACCTGCATCACGCCGAGTGCCTCCGCCTCGCCGAAGACACGAGCCCAGGTCGCCGTGTCGAGCTCGGCGCCGAGGCCGGCGAGCGCGATCGGGTTCGAGCAGTAGGCACAGCGGAGGGGACAGCGGTAGGTGAGCTCGGCCACCAGGGTGTACGGACGCGGCGGCCCCGGTGGAGGTGCCGCCGCCCCGGCCGGGGGCGAGGTCGGCGTTGGCGTTGGCGTCGGCGGCGTCGGCGTCGGCGTCATCATGGCCTCGGCGCCCCCCGCGTCGGCGTGGCTGCCACGTCGTCGTCGGAGGCGTCGGCGTCGTCGGCGGCGCCGTCTTCCTGCATCACCACGAGTCCCCGGCGCCCGAGCTCGGTGAGCAGCCGCTCCACGTCCTCGGCGATGCGCGCGCCGGTGCTCTCGTGGTACATCCCGGCCAGGCGATCCACCATCGCCGCCACGGTCATCTCCCCGGTGCACAGCTTCACGATGTCGAGCGCCGAGCCTTGCAGCTCGAAGCCCTGCTCGGGACGGAGAAGCAGAGTCTTGCCCGTCAGGCGGTCGAGCCGCAGCCGGACCCCGCGCCCGAGGCGTGGACGCGCGGTGGCCGCGAGCCGGGTCACGGCGCGGGCGCCCGCAGGCTGCCGACCCCGCGCCGGTCCGCGGCCACGCAATCGAGCAGGTGCCACAGGATCTCGGTCTTGCGGATCAGGGCGGCGACACACGCCTCCTGCAGCGCCCGCGTGGTCGCCTGCGCCACCACGAAGGCCACCGCCTCCTCGGAGTCGCGGCGCGCGCGCGGCACCCGCCCGCGGAAGTAGGCCAGGCCGGCCGCATCGACGAACGGGTAGTGTCGCTCCCAGGCGGCGATGCGCTTCGACATCAGGTCCGGCGCGAAGAACTCGGTCAACGACGAGGCCACCGCCACCACGAGAGGGCTCTCGCGCACCAGCGCGACGTAGGCGTCGCAGGCGAAGCGCACCCCGGGCAAGACCTCGGTGCAGGCGGCCACCGCCGCGGCGTCCAGCCCCACCGCCTCCGCCAGGCGAAGCCACTCGGCGAGGCCACCCGCTCCGGCGAGCTCCCCGTCGTGATCGTGAATGCGCCGGATCCAGAGCCGACGGAAGCCCGGATCCTCGCTCTTGGCGAGGATGAGCGCGTCCTTGATCGGGATCCTGGTCTGGTAGTAGTAGCGGTTCAGGATCCACCGCGCGAGCTCGTCCCGCGACAGCCGCCCCTCGTGCATGGCCACGTGGAACGGGTGGTGATCGTGGTAGCGGGCCGCCCCCTCGCCCCGCAGCCGCTCCACGAAAGTCTCTGGGGACCAGGGCGGGTCGGTGTGGGCGGTCGTGGCCGTCACGGCGGCTGCGCCATTCACAGCGGCTGCGCCATTCATAGTGTCAGCTCCATCCCGTCGAAGGCGATCTCCACCCCCGCTGCCCTCACCTCGGCGCGCTCGGGCGCGTCGTCGCGCAAGAGCGGGTTCGTGTTGTTGATGTGGATCAGCACGCGCCGCGAGGCCCCGAGGGCCGCCAGCCGCGACAGTCCGCCTGCCGGTCCCCCCACGGGCAGGTGGGCCATGTCCTCGGCACGCTTGTCGCCTACGCCGGTCGTGACGAGCTCGGCGCTCGACCAGAAGGTCCCGTCGAAGAACACGGCGTCGGCGCCCGCCAGCTGGGCGTCGAGCGTCTCCGTCCAGGCCGCCGCGGCGGGCACGTACGCCAGCGTGCGCCGCGGTTCGAGCTCCCGGACCAGGAGCCCGACATTGTCCTCGGGTGACGCGCGGCCGCGTCCCTCGAGGTGAATCGGGCGCTTCCCCGGAACCGCGAACGCCTCGACCGCGAGGCCGCTCGCGGCGCCGCCGAGAGCCTGCTCCTCCCCCAAGACCAGTCGCCGCCACGTCACCTGCCCCGGGAAGCGCTCGAGGGTCCGATAGAGGACGTTTCCCTCGCAAAAGCCCCGGGCCACCGCGTTCGTCGCGTGGAGGGTGAGCGGGTGGGATTCACGCAGCGACAGCAGTCCGAGCACGTGGTCGAGATCGCCGTTCGTGAGCACGATGCCCGCGATGGGCGAATGGCGGGCCCGGCGCGGCCACAGCGGCGCGAAGGATTCGAGCTGCTCGCGAATCTCGGGCGAGGCATTGAGGAGGAACCAGCTCTCGCCGTCGTGGCTCACGGCCACGGACTCCTGGCGGCGCCGCTCGGCAGGGACACTCCCGGAGCGAACGCCCGCGCAGTTGGGACAGCCGCAGTTCCACTGCGGAAAACCCCCACCCGCCGCCGAGCCCAGCACTCGAATTCGCACCGGCAAGATCCGGGTTGGAAGTTCCGCGGTCAGGCGACCGGGCGGTCAGGCAGCCCGGGAGCTACCGGGCGCGACGTCCCGGGCGGCCGAGTCGGCGACCACCGGGCCTGTCGGTCCCGCCGGCTCCTGGTCCCCGAAGTCAGACTGGTACCCACCGATCTCTGCGTTCATACCGATCTCGACGAAGTCAGGTCGCTCCCAGGTCATCATTCGCTCTCCTCGCGGGTACGGGTTGACGGACTTTAACACGCGGGCGGGCAAGGGCTCGGGGCCGAGAAACCTTCATGCCGCGCTCCGTCAGTGTTGCCCGTCCTTCGAGGAGCTTCCTCAGTCGTCGATGTGATACGGGACGTCCACGATCACCAGCCGGGGCCCCCCCCGCCAGCGCAGCAAGGATCGCAGGAGCGCCCCGCGGTTGTTGTGCAGCAGCCCCTCGTACCAGTGCCGCAGGATCACGTCGGGGATGACGACCACGATGTCCCGCGAGGGGTTGTCGCGTTCTAGCCCGAGCACGTAGTCCACGAAGGGCTTGAAGAATCGCCGGTCCTCCGAGGTCAGCCGCACCAGGATCGGCGCCGGGATGCCGACCGCCCGGGCGCGACTGGCGATGAGCAGCTCCCAGTTGTCGGCCAGGTCCTCGACGCTGTCGGTCTCGGTCTTCACCTGGACCACGTGGACCTGGGTGGACAGGCGCAGCGCGAACTTGAGCCCGTGCTGGGTCATCCGGTTCCACGACGCGGCGGGGACGACCACGATGGGGCTCTGGGGATCGGGGATCTCGAGCGGAGCTATCGTCGCGACCTGGGAGGCGATCCGCCGGTAGTGGCCATTCACCCGGCTGAAGAACGCCGCCAGCCCCGGGATGACCGCCACCACCAGCCATGCTCCCTCCACGAACTTCGAGACCGCCACCACCAGCAGCGTGATCCCCGTGGCGCAGGCTCCGAGCCCGTTGATCGCCCCCGATCGGCGACTGCCCCGACCCGGGTGCTTTCGCCAGTGCACGACCATCCCCGCCTGCGAGAGCGTGAAGGCCAGCAAGGCCCCGATGGCGAAGAGCGGAATCAGGCGGTCCGTCACGCCGCCGAAGCCCACGAGCAGGCCGCCGGCCAGGACGGCGAGGGTCACGATTCCCGACGAGAACACCAGCCGTCGACCCCGAACGGCGAACACGTCGGGGAGAAAGCCGTCCTCGGCCAGCACCCGGCACAGGCGTGGAAAGTCCGCGAAGCTGGTGTTGGCAGAGAGCGCCAGCACGACGCCCACCGAGCCCATGGTCAGGAAATAGAAGGGTCCGCGACCCGTGACCGCGGCGACCAGCATGGACAGGATGCTCTGGTAGCCGGTCGCACCAGGCTCGGTGGCTCCGATTCCATAGGCGCGCGTGAGCAGGGCGATGCCGAGCAGGAACACCACCAGGATTGCAATGATCGCGCCCAGCGTGCGCTGGGCGAGGACGGTCCTCGGTGGGCGAAACAACGGCACACCGTTCGAGACCGCCTCTACACCGGTCATGGCGGTGCATCCGTTGGCGAAGGCTCGCGCCACCAGCCACAGGCCAAGGTGGGCGCTGGCGCTGCCGCTGGTGTCCGCGCTCGCGCCCGCGCCGACGAGCCCCGGTGGAGCGACCACCGGAACCGGGTGACCGCCGGCAGCGATGGTCTTGACGAGCCCGAGCGCCACCACCGCGCCGAGGGTCACCACGAAGGAGTAAGTGGGGAGCATGAACGCGTTCCCGGACTCTCGCACGCCGCGCAGGTTCACCACGGTCAAGAGCCCCAGCGTCGCCAGGCCGAGGGACAGGGTGTGAGGCTGCAGCGCGGGGACCGCCGAGACCAGCGCTCCGACCCCGGCGGAGATTCCCACCGCCACGTTCAGGATGTAGTCGAGGGCCAGGGCCGCCCCCGCCACCAGCGCGAAGCGCGCACCGAGGTTCTGCTTGGCCACCGTGTACGACCCGCCGCCCCCCGGATAGGCGGAGATGGTCTGCCGATAGGACACGAAGACGATCAGCAGGACCCCGACGATCAGCGCGCTCAGGGGCCCGATGACCTCGAGCCCGAGGGCGCCGACCGGGATCAGGACGGTGAGCGCGGCCTCCGGGCCGTACGCGGCGGAGGACAGGGCATCGAGCCCGAGGACCGGGATACCGGCCCAAGGTCCGATCTGGTGCTGGTCCTCGTCGAGGGTGGACAGACGCTTACCGAGAAGCCAGTCGAGCCCGGGCATTCCGCCCAGTCTCATCGATCGGCGCGGCAATCACCAGGCGGCGATCACGCGACGGGCGCACGCCTTTCACGGTGGCCCCTCAGGAACCAGCTGAGGAGGTGAAAGGAGATCGCCAGCGCCGCGCCGACGCCCACCAGGGAGCCGAGCAAAGCGAGCAAGATGAACCCAGACTTGGAGAGCGAGAGCAACGTGACGGCGGACGGGGACATCGGGATCCTCCACGAGCGGCTGCCTGCGCAGCGACTCTTTCTGCCCACCCGATACAGCATCGGTCGTGCCGCGCATGGAGGCCGAAAAGGCCCGCCTTTGCGGGGGTGAAGCGGGTCCGGGCCCTGCAAAGTGCGCCTTGGCAAGCCGGAAACCCTTGCAGATCGAGGGGCGGGGAGGTCCCACCTTGGCGCCGAGCGGGGAGTCTCGACGGGACCGTCGAAACGCGGGACAATGCCTCCCTTGGGCAAGAAGGCGCGACAGGCGGCAGCGAGCACCCCGGTGAGCCTACCCGGACCGCCCTCCTCCGATTCCTTCGATGTCCTGCTCGCCCAGCAGCGCCCCTTTGGCGACAGCGCCTACCTGCACGAGCAGGTTCAGGCGCGTTATCACCAGCGCCTGCTCAAGATCGCGGCGGATCTGCCCATCGCCGGCGCGCTCTCGAGCGCGCTCGAGAGCGCGACACCCTACCGGCAATACCGCACCCTCGGTGATCCGGTGGTGCGGCACGCCGTCCATCAGGTCCTCCGCCACGTGTGGCACGGCGCGGGGGAGGGCCGCCTCGCGACCGAAGGTCCATCCCCGATACACGGTCTGTCCCTGGCGGGCTGCGAGGAGATCTTCCGCGAGACCATCGGTCACCTCGAGGGAGGGGGCCGCGGAGGTCCGCTCGAGTCCAGTGGGCCTGGCCTGCGTCGGCTCGGCGCCGAGGTCTGTCATGGATCGCTCTGGAGCGAGGAGCACCGCGACGACGTGTTCGGACGCTCGTTCCGGGGGATGGTGCACGACAATTTTGGGGGTGCGCCGCTGTGCGTCCCGACGGCCGCCGAATCGGCCCGCATTTCCCTCGGCGCCGAGCTGCTCGGCATCCTCATGCCCCACTGCGCCCGGAGTGTGCTCAGCCACGCGCACCTGACCGTCATCGTCCCCCACGTCGGGAGCTGGAAGCGGAAGGGATCGTGCTCCGAGTTCCGGCTCTCCGGGACCATCTTCCTCAACCGGGAGATGCTCGCCAACCCCTGGTGGGTGGCCGAGCACCTGCTGCACGAATCCCTCCATCAGAAGCTCTACGATTTCCGACACACCCACTCGCTCCTGGCGGAGGATCTCTCCGCCGACTGGCAGCCTGGGCCGGGCGCGGCGGCCGTGCGCGCCATCTGGAACGTCGGGGGAAATTCCGCGGCGAACGCCTGGGATACGTTCCGCGCCATCGCGGCGTTCCATGTCTACGTTCACCTCGCCGCGTTCTCGGTGCAGGTCGAGCGGCGTCGCACCGAGCTCGCCAGGCGCTTCGGTGCGCCCCCCGAGGGCACGGGCCCCGCGATGACCCACAGGCGTGAGGCCTTCGAGCGGGCGCAGTTTCTCGGTCGGCGCATCAAGGACACCTGCTGGCAGGAGATGGGCCCAGCCGGGCGGCTGCTGGTGGCGTGGCTCGGCTCCGTCCTCGGCGGCATCGATCGCGCGCCGCCGCCGCGCGACTCGCTCTACTTGCACCTCCTGCTCGACCGTTACCTGCTGGAGGCGAACCTGGTGGCCGAGAAGACGGGCGACAAGGCGGGCGACAAGACGGGCGACAAGGTCGGGCCGTCCGCGCAGCTCGAGGCACGACTGGCCGAGGTGCTCGGCCACGAGATCGAGATCCTCCGGGGCGTCCTGGTGGCCGTCCAGGCGGATCGCGAGGAGCTCGAGCGCCTCGACCAGGCGGGGTCCGCGCGCCCCGAGGAGCCGGCGGGGACCGCCTTCCAGCGGTTCCGCCGCGTGGCGGCAGGAATCCTGCGTGTGCACTCCCCCGACGGCTACGGCTTGCGGATCACGTCCAGCATCGGCGCGCCGGGACCCTCGACGGCGGCACTCGACGAGCTCGTCGAGGGCATGGTGAATCGCTCGACCGAAGCGCTGCGGCCCGTGCTCGAGCTCGCACCTCCGCCTGCACGCTGACGGTCACCCGCGGAGCCCGCGCCCGTGGGCCCGCCGATGGGCCGAGCTCACCTGTTGTCTCCGAGGCATCGCTTTTCGCGGCGACGCAACACCCAGTACGCCCGACCCCCATCAAAGGAACCATATTTGGTGGTTTAACTTACACTTTTACTTGGCACAGTCCATGCTGAGTCCTCGGTCATGGAAAAGCCCCGCGTATTCAAGACCAACTCCGCGACCAAGTTCGAGATCAAGGCCGCTTCGAGATTCGCCATGTCGTTCCTGGCGCTCGCCCTCACCGGGTCGGGCTGCGTGGCCCCCGGGGGGGAGCAGGCCGGACAGGAGAGCGTGGCCGAGGCGCCGGCGACGGGATCCGTGAACGGATTGTCGTCCATCAACGGCCTGAGCTCGATCAACGGCCTGTCGTCCATCAACGGGTTGAGCTCGATCAACGGCCTCAATTCGCCGACGGGCCTGAGCTCGACGACCGGCCTCATGACCAGCGCCGCCGGACGCACGACGATATCCTACATCGTTCGCTGCGCGCTGCCGGCCGGGCACAGCATCACGAAGAAGGATCAGTACGGCAACAACTACACCTTCAACGGCGCGCTGGGACTGGCCCCGGGCTGGGAAACGGGCCCCACCACCCAGAACGACCGCTACTGGATCTCCTCCTGTCTGATGGCCCACATCAACACGAGCGGGCAGCACATTCCCCTGTACCTCGATGGACCGAATCCCCTCGGCTGGGGACGCAACGGCGGCTATCCCATCCAGGAGGGTACCTTCGTGGGTGATCTCTTCGCTTCCCCTCCGGTGGGGCGCTACTGCGGTGGTCGCGGCTTCGGCAGCAACGTGGTCGCCGGACGCATCGGCGACGACAACCAGCACGGGGTACCGTACGCCGTCATGAAGTCCTCGTCTGGCGACACCAGCTGCGACGTGGTCTGCTCCGGCACCGCCAACAACGACGGATACACCAACTGCGGCGGCGTGACCGGGAACCCGATCACGGTCTGGCGCCAGCTGGCGGCCCCGCCCGCGATCGGCTTCGAGGGCAACCTCGGAGGCTTTGTCGCGAAGGGAGACCAACCGCTTACGCTATCCGTGGCGAGCGATCGCTTCGTCGAGGGCTCGCACTCGCTGCTCGCCAGCATCAACGCCAAGGGCAGCGGGACTGCCTCGATTCAAACCAACGCGCCCTCGAGCATCCACGCGAACCAGACCCTGACGGTGTTCATCAACGTTCCGTCCGGGACCAACTGGAGCTACGCCCAGCTCTTCCTGCAGGAGCCCGCCAATAACTATCGCTGGACCAACGTCGGGTACACCCGCAGCCAGGTCACGCCGGGGGAGTGGAACAGCATGGTCCTCAAGGTCCCGTCGGACTACAAGGGGAGCGGCACACAGCTCGGGGTCAACCTGGTCACCACCGGGCCCGGCGCCATCAAGGCCTATCTCGACGCGGTCTACTCCGAGGACTAGCGGCGCCTCTGGCGCCCGCGGGAAGGGGCGGACCCCTCCCCGCGGGCCCCTCCAGCGGACGACGAGAACGAGTCCGGATCTGCTTCGCCAGTGGCATCTCCGGTTGGCAAAGCCAACCTCCGATCAACCCCATGGAGGGCGTGGACGCGGGGCATGACTCAACCCGAGACTGAGCCCCAACCCGGTTTCTAATCCCCTCGCCCCACGGAGCGGGAGAGGGTCCGGGAGAGGGCCCCACTCTTCCCCGAGCTCAGGATTCTTCAGTCTTCAGTGGGCGAGCGAAGCGCGGCTTTGCCGCGCCGAGCGAGAGGGGCGCGGGGACGTGCGAGCGGCAGCGAGCCGCGTCCCCGATTGAATCGCCAGCCGCGTCCCCGATTGAATCACCACACCCGGTCGAGCAACGGTTGGCCGGCGGTGTAGCGCACGAGGTTGTCGAGGAAGTGGTGGACGAGCCGCACCCACTCGGTCGCGTGGCCCCCAGCGATGTGCGGGGTGATCGTGCAGCTCGGGGCGGACCAGAGCGGGTGATCCACGGGGAGGGGCTCGGGATCGGTGACGTCGAGATAGGCTGCGGCGAGCTGGCCCGAGTGCAGCGCCGCCGCAAGCGCCCGCTGGTCGACCGTCGTTCCTCGGCCGATGTTGTAGAAGACGGCCCCTCGCTTGAGGGATTCGAGCCGGGCGGCGTCGAAGAAACCCTCGGTCCCCGGGCTGGCGGGGAGGATGTCGATGACGTGGTCGGCCCGCCCGAGCGCCTGGGCGGCTTCAGGGCTGCCCAGGGCGAAGGTCGGAACGCCCTCGTCACCCGCCACCTGCCGCCGGATCGCCTGGATCCGGAGGCCGAGCGGTTCGAGGAGCTGCACCAGGTGGCGGGCGATCGAGCCGAATCCGACGATCGTCACGAGCTCGTCGCGCAGGATGCGGCTCTTCGCCCGCAGCGCGAGTTGTGGCCAGGCCCGCGCGCCCCGCTGATCCTCGAAGGCGTCTCGCAGCTGGCGGGCCTCGGCGCACAGAAAGGCCAGCACGTGCAGCGCGCATGGCTCGTCGAACACCAGGGAGCTCTTCGTCAGGGCGGCGCGCCGGGCTCGGAAACCCTCGCGGATGGCGGGCGTGTCGAAGGCCGTATAGCCGGCGCTGATCAGGTGAACCCAGGCGACCCGTCCGGAGGACGCCACCTGAGCGGGGTCGGGTTGCCCGAAGACGACATCGGCCTCGTCGATCCGTGGGTCGGGCCCGGCGCGGCCGAGGACCCCGACGGGGCCGCCCGAGGGTCGAAGCCACCGATGCCCCTCGATTCCGGCGGCGAACTTCGCCTCGGCGTCGGCTGGCAGCGCGGCGTTGCAATAGATGTCGAGCGGCTTCATGTCGGCGGTGTTCGGACGGAAAGTATCACGCCGAGGGTTGCCGCCGCGAGTCTCCGGCCCGTCGTCGTCACGGAGGGCCACCGGCCCTCCTGTTCGTCACGGAGGGCCACCGGCCCTCCTGTTCGTCACGGAGGGCCACCGGCCCTCCTGTTCGTCACGGAGCGGAGGGGAAGACGATCTGCATCCCGTCGATCGGGGCGCGCGCGGGGGTGGTGGTCCCCGGGGTCGCGGTGAGCGTGAAGGCGGCGCCGGTCAGCTTCCGGAAGACGATGTAATTTCCGGTGCCCCCGTCGCGGGCCTGGCTGAAGCCGGTGAATGTGGTCGGCGTGGGACCGACCTCGCTGACCGTCAACGACGTGGTCCCGAGCGTGTACCGACAGGTGCGCGTGCTGGAGGATTTGATCTCGCCGCTCACGTAGACGTAGACGTCGTAGCCCGCGGCGGTCAGGTCGGTCGGTAGCTTCGAGACCATCACGGTGGCCGGGCTCGTCGAGGAGAGGGGATCGAGGTACCCGTTCATCATCTTGACGTCGCCCGGAGCATCGGAGTACTGGTGGTTCCACTCGCCTGGACCGGATGCGGAGCTCGCGGACTGCCAGCCCACCGTCGCCGCGGTGACGCCGCCGTTCGACAGCGTGAGGTTCGCGAGCGAGCCGGTGGGCCCGATCGCCGCGTTCCATTGCGCCGCGGGCCTGGCCCCCGCGACCTCGGAGGCCGCCATCGGGACTCCCGGCACCAGCGTCATGCCACCCGTGCCGTTCGACATCCAGCGACCGCCGACGAAGTCGATGCTGAGCACCACCTCCGAAGCTCCACCGGCTCCCGCGGCACCCATCGTCTGGTCCCCTCCCGTCCCCGGTGCCGTGGTCCCTCCCTGGCCACCCGTCCCGGTGACGGCGCCGTCGCCCCCGGTCGCATTGCCGCCGCTCGCGCTCCCGCCCGTGGCGTCTGCACCGGTGGTGCCGGGGCCTCCACCTTGACCCGCGTCGTTGCCAGAGCCGAGACCTCCCGTCCCGCTCGGCCCGGCTCCACCGCTCGCTCCTGGCGCTCCGGCCCCTCCATTCGGGGCCCCGCTGCCACCCGCGGAAGACGCCAGCGCCCCGCCGCCAGTGCCCGCGGTCGAGCCTCCGCCCGCTCCGCCCGACCCCCTGGGACCGACGGTCCCTCCGGACGCGCCGGTGACGAGCGCGCTTTGACCGCCCTGGCCACTCAGCGCGGCGTAGTCGTACCGGCAACCACAGAACAAGGTGGCCAGCAGCAGCGACAGGACCACCTCCCGCAGGCAGGTGCGGCTGCTCCCCTCCTCCTCACGCAAGCATTGGAGCATCGGCGAGCCGCGAGCGTGTCGGATTTGCGGGGGAAGAGACCTATCTCCGTATGCGCGGTTCGCGAAAACCAAGGATCCCACCGGAACTCTTTAAGTTTCCGAGGTTGCCGGCGATCGGCCTTGCAGGCTCAGGCGCTCTGGAAGGCGTATCGAAACCAGTCAATGTCGACGTGGCCGGTGTCGCCGAGGTCGTTGTAGGTGTAGATGCCGACGAGGTCTCCACGGTAGTTGCCCCACCTCAGCTCGTAGGGCAGCCCGAAGTCCACGAAGATCTCTCCATCGAGGCTGTACTGGCAGCGGCTGATGAAGGCGGCGTCCACGCACGAGCGGAGCCAGATTTCGGCCGTGTCCTCCGACAGGGAGGGGCCAGGCACGATCGTCGCGTCGTTCTGGTAAACGAGGCGCCGTGCGCCGCCTTCCCGACGGACGCTGATTCGAGCATGGTGGAGGCCGCCGTTGAAGTGCACCAGCCCGGCCACCTGGCCCTCGTCCATTCCGGTGACGTCCATCTTCAGGGTCACCACGGCTGACGTTTCTCCGCCGCCTCCGCCGCCGCCAAAGGTCCGCTGCGCCAGGGTGTTCCCGGCGCTGAAGAAGTCGCCTCGGGTGAGCGGTCGAAACGCCCGCAAGCGCAAGTGCCCTCTGCGCTCGGTGAGCGACCAGAAATCGGCGCGCGGCTGGTGGTTCCACTGCCACTGGGGGGAGAGCACGGCGGCGTCGAAGTCGTCGCTTCCCTGAGGGAAGCATCTCTGCCCCCCCGCCACGGGCAGGGCGCCCCCGCCGAGATCCCCGCCGATCGCCTCCGAGCCAGCCGCGCCAGCCCCGGCATCCGGACCATGGGAGCTCGGGGTCCGCAGGCCAGGGATGGGCCATCCATCGAGCCAGGTGACCGGCAGCAAGGACAGCGGCCGGCCATCGGGGAAGCCGCCCTTCCCCTCGTGGGTCACGAAGTACCATTGCCCGCGCTCGGTCTCGACGAGGCCCCCCTGATTGGGCTCGCGATCGCTTGGCCCGTGGCCGCGCATGATCTGCCGGACCTCGTACGCGCCAGGAGATCCGGGGCGGCCCGGGCTGCCGTCGGGATGGGTCCCGAAGAGGTGGCGCGCGCGCTTCATCATTCCCACCCGCACGCCGTCCTTGACCTCGTTGTGAAACAAGTAATAGAGGCCGTCGATCTTGTAGATCTTGCTGGCCTCGCTGGTCGGGCGATCGTAGATGATCGTTCCTTCGCCGTAGGGTTGCGGGCCCTCGCGGTTCATGGCGTCGACGTCCGCGTCGAGCAGGAAGGCGCCATCGGCGCTCATCTGGAAGAGATGCGGGCACCACGGGCCCGAAACCTTGCTGGCGGCGAGGTAGGCGGTGCCGTCGTCCTCCCAGAAGGGACAGGGATCGTCCCACTTCATGACCCGCAGCGGCCGTCCCTTTGCGTCGCGCATCTGCCGCAGCTCCCAGGGCCCGGTGGGATCACGCGCGGTGCTGACGAAGAACCCTTCGCCGAGGTACGACGTGAAGAACACCCAGAAGCGCCCCGCGTGAAAACGAATCGCGCCCGCGTAGATGCCGTGGTTGTAGCGATTCATGCGCTCCCAGCCCAGCTCCGGGCCGATCGCGCGCAGGTCGGGGACCGCGTAGCCGATGGTCGACCAGTTGACCAGATCCTTCGAGTGCAGCACCGCCACCCCGGGCGCGAGATGGAAGGTCGAGGAGATGAGGTAGTAGTCGGGCCCGACCCGGATCAGGTCGGGATCGCTGTAGTCCGCGGGCAAGATCGGGTTGCGGTAGGTCCCATCGCCCTGGTCTCCCCAGGCGCGCCGGCGGGTCGTGCGGGCGGAGCTCAGCGGCGCACCGTGCTGGCGTCCTGTCCGTAGAGGACACGGCGTTCCTCTTCGGTCATGACGGGAGGGGTGTCCTTCGGCGGATTGATCTGGTTCGCGAGGGCGTAGGCCCGCGCGGTGGCAGGGCGGGCGCCGATGGCCTCGAGCCAGCGCGCGATGTTGGGGAAGTCCGCGATGTTCTGGTTGAGGCGGGCGTAGCCCTTCACCCAGGGGTAGCTCGCGATGTCGGCGATGCTGTAGGTGCCCCTGCCGGCGCCGGCGACGAAGTCGCGCGCGTCGAGGCGCTTGTCGAGCACCGCGAACAGGCGGGCGGTCTCGCGCTCGTAGCGGTTGATGGCGTAAGGGATCTTCTCGGGCGCCGCGTGGTTGAAGTGGCCGTTCTGACCGGCCATCGGACCGAGCCCGGCCATCTGCCAGAAGAGCCAGGCGAGGGTGTCGGTGCGACCCCGCAGATCGGGCGGCAACAGCTGGCCGGTCTTCTCGGCCAGGTACAAGAGGATGGCCCCCGACTCGAAGATCGAGAGCGGCGGCCCACCGTCGGCCGGGGCGTGATCGACGATGGCGGGCATGCGGTTGTTGGGTGCGATGGCCAGGAACTCGGGCCGGAACTGTTCGCCCTTGCCGATGTTGACCGGAACGATCCTGTAGGGGATCCCCGCCTCCTCGAGGAAGAGGGTGATCTTGTGGCCGTTCGGGGTGGTCCAGTAGTGCAGATCGATCATCCGGGGAGGATGCCGCCAAAAGCCCAGATTTCAAGTTCAGTGGCGCGCGCCACCGCGGTGGGCTCAGCGCTTGTCACATCTTCGCCAGACCACTTGCTCGACCACGACCGCGGCTTGTCGGACCAGCTTCGTCGTGGGCTCATGTAGACTGGCGCGCCGTGCCGGATCGCTGCTCATTGGCCACCGCCCTCGCCGTGCTCGGCTCCTTGTCCGCCACGCTCGGGTGCCTGCCGACGGTGGAGCCACGCTATCCCCAGAACGTGGCGTCCGCGCTGGCACGGCATCCGATGCGCACGGTGGAGAGCGAGCATGTGCTGCTCGAGTACCCCGAGTCACGGCGCGAGCTGGCATACCGGGTCCTGCCGCACGTCGAGGATTGCGCCGCGTACCTCGAGCGCGTCGCCCAGGTGCACAACGACGTGGCCGATCGCAAGTTGACCGTGGTGATGCCCGAGGTTCCCCTCAACAACGCCTTCGTGTCGGGCGGTGGCGACGGGGAGGATCTCGACGCGGTGGTGCCCTCCTACGACACCTCGGCGGAGTTCGCCCTCGAGCTCGGGATCCCGCCGTCGCCCGCGGCGATCGCCTGTCACGAGATCACCCACCACGTGCACTTTCTCCAGATGGCCGGGTTCGCCTGGTTCATCAACCAGCTCGGCGCGGTCTACTCCCCGCAGCTCGGGCTCGATCGCTGGTTCGACGAGGGGCTGGCGGTCTACTACGAGACCAAGCTTCAGCCCGGCATCGGTCGCCTGGCGTGGCCGTTCTGGCGCGCGACCTTCGCGGCAGGGTACGCCGGCCGCCGCATCGATGGCGGCGCGCTCAGCGAGCTGCAGCGGGATTTCCACGGCGGCAACCACTACCTGGTGGGCAGCCACTTCGTGCGGTTCCTGGCCGACCGTTACGGCGAGGACCGGCTCTGGAGGCTCATCCAGGTCCAGGGCCGCTCGATCCTGTTTCCGCTGCTGGTGAACGTGCGCTTCTGGCAGGCCTACGACAAGAGCCTGTCGACCTTGATAGACGAATTCGCGGAGGCCATGCGGACGGAGCTCGTGGTGCGGGCGCGGCCGCCAACCCAGCGTCGCCTGCGCCCGGCGGGCGAGGTCGCGCGGTACGCCCGGTCCGCCGACGGCTCCGAGGCCCTGCTGACGTCCGACCGGGATCACCCGGCCCGCTTGGTGTTGACCCGCTCGGCGGGGCGCTCCGAGCTGGTCCTCGACCTGGTGGACGTGCTGCCCCCGAGGCGGCTCCGCGACGCCGGGATCCCCGACACCAGCGGCCTCGGCTTCACCGCCGACGGGCGATGGCTGTACTTCGTCGCGGTCGACACCGGCGTTGTCGAGCCCGTCGCGCGCCTCGTGCGGGTGGAGGTGGAGACCGGCGCCCTGTCGGTGGTCCGGCCGGATCTGGGGGGCACCGGGGGCTCGATCAGCCCGGATGGGGGCCACTTTGCCTTCGCCCGCGCGGACGGTGATCACCACGATCTCGCGGAGCTGGACCTGCCCTCCGGAGTGGTGCGCCTCCTCGAGGTCGAGGCCCCCGGCACCTTCGTGGCCGAGCCCCGCTACTCTCCGGACGGCCGGCGCGTGCTGACGTCCTTCTTCGATGGGCAGGCCTTTCGTCTGGCCCTGTTCGATCGCGCATCGGGCCGGCGGCTCCGGGTGATCGCCACGGTTCCAGGGCCGGTTCACGACGCCGCCTGGGTCGACGACACCCGCATCGTCTACCTCGGCAGCGGCCACGACGACGTCGGCTTCCAGGTCTTCCTGCACGAGCTCGACACCGGCGCCAACCGCCGACTCACCGACGCACCCTACCTGGCGTTCCAGCCGCGGCCGGTCGGCGCCTCGCTGCGCTTCTTGAACCGAGAGGGCTGGGGCTGGACGATCGACGAGGTTGCCTTGCCGGCTGCCTTCGCGGCGCCGACGTCGGCAGCGCTCCCGTCACCGTCACCGTCACCTGCGGGTGCGGGTGCGGGTGCGCCGGCGGGTGTTGCACCTGCGCCTGCGGATGCGTCGGCGGGTGTTGCCCCGCCGCCGGCGGTGCCTGCGCTCGCCGAGTCGCCCACCGCCTGGCTCTCGCGGCCGGCGGAGACCGCGGAGACCATGCGGCTCTCGGATCGCCCCTACAGCTCCTGGGAGCGTCTCTTCGCGCCACGCCTCTATGGACCGACGCTCGCGGTGGTGGGTCGCCAGGACCTGAGCCTCGGGCTCGTGCTGCTGGGCAACGATCGGCTCTCCCTGCACCGCTGGGGGGTCGCCGGCCTCTACCAGGTCGTGGGAGGCGGCTCGCCGAGCTTCGCCGCCGGATACCTGAATCAACAGCTCGCGCCCCTCGCGTTCAGGCTCACGGCAAGCGAGTTTCGCGTCCACGACACTCCTCCGGTTCCGCTCGGGACGCCTCCCCCGGCGAACCCCACGTACTCGCTCCTCCGACGCGATCGCTCCGCGACCTTCGACGTGTTCCGCGCCTTCTACGACAACCCGATCGATCTCGGCTTTTCCTTCCTCGAGACCTACCGTCCCGCGGATCCGAGCGTGCTTCTTCCCTTGCGGCGATTCGCCGGGCCGTACCTCTCCGCCAGCTTCGCCGGGCTCGAGTCGACCCCGGACAGCGGAATCCGGCGCGGGCTCTTCCTGTCCCTCGACGTCGCGCCCTACCCGGCGGGCTGGAACACCCTCGACACGGGCTTCGTCGACCTGCGGGGGGAGGTGGCGATGGTGCTTCCCCTGCCGGTGAGCCAGCGGCACGTCGTGACCCTCGGGCTGCGGGGGCGTCGGCTCGACGGCCTTCCGCCCGAGCTGCCGCTGCTCTCGGTCGGCGGCTACGGCCTGCTGGCGCTGGTCAGGCGCGAGGCGAACACCGCCGAGCGCCCGGTCTACGCGAGCCCGCTGCTTCCGCCCGGGGTGCTCTTCTCCGAGCCCCTGCGTGGTTTCGAGGATCACGCCCTGTACGTGAACGGCGTGGCGATCGCGGACCTGGCCTATCGGTATCCGCTGATCGTGGACTGGGGATCCGCCTCGACGTTGGGGATCCTCCCCGCCTTCTTCTGGCAGCAGGTCGATCTCGAGCTCTTCGGCTCGGCCGCCTTGACCCGGGACACCCGGATCGAGGATTCCTTCCTCGACGCACCGGCCCCGAGCCGACACCTGGCCGTCGGCGCGGCGGTCAGCTTGAAGGTGGTCCTCTGGGTGCTGCCGCTGGTCCTGCGCTACCAGGCCGCCCGAAGGCTCACCGATGACGCGGGCGTGGTCCAGCTCATCACCCTCGGCTCGTGAGCACCCCGCACCCGGACGCGCCACCGTGGCTCCCCGCGAGCTCGCGAGCCAGCGGGAACCGCACCGTGAAGGTCACCGTGCCGCCTTCGCTGCTGGCGCTGACGGTGCCGCCGTGGGCCACCGCGATCTGCTGGACGATGTACAGCCCGAGCCCGAGCCCGCCGCCTGCCGCGGTGTCCCGCCGCGCCGCCGCCCCCGAGCGGAAGGGATCGAACAGCTGGCCGAGCAGCTCGGGCGGGATCTGGCCGTGGTTGGCGACCGACAGGATCGCCGAGGTCGGGGTCCGCGACAGGGTCACGACCACCGGGTGTTCCCGGGGGCCGTGCTCGATGGCGTTGATCACCAGGTTCCCCACCAGCTGCGACAACCGATCGGCGTCCCACGTGCCGACGACAGGTCCGGCAGTGGCCTCGGGGATGCGCAGCACCAGCTCGCGCCCTTCATGCACCAGGCGCAGCTCGTCCACCACCCGCTGCACCAGGACCGACAGGTCGGTCGGGCGCGGTGTGACGGGGATGCCCCCGCCGAGCCGGGCGCGCGCCAGATCCAGCAGGTCGGTGATCATCCGCCCCATGCGGGTGCCGATCGAGCGCAGGCGCTCGGCGGACTTCCGGACCACGGCGGGATCCTGGGTGGCCTCGAGCAAGGCGGCGGTGGTGACCACCGCCCCGACCGGGTTGCGCAGATCGTGTCCGAGCACCGCCATGAACATCTCGTTGAGCCGGAGGGTCTGCTCGAGCTCGAGGCGCTGGCGGTAGAGCTGCACGAAGGTCCCGACCTTGTTCAGGAGCACCGCCGGCTCGATGGGCTTGAAGAGGAAGTCCACCGCGCCGGCCTCGTAGCCACGAAAGACCCGCTGGGGATCCCGCGAGCCCGCGGTCATCAAGATGATCGGGATGTGCTTGGTTCGCTCGGCGCCGCGCATCAGCTCGGCCAGCGCAACCCCATCCATCTCGGGCATCTGCACGTCGATCAGCGCCAGGGCCACCTCGTGGCTCAGCATCAGCTCGAGGGCGGCGACCCCGCTGCCGGCCTTGAGCAAGGTCAGGCCCGGGCCCTCGAGCAAGGCCTCGAAGGCGAACAGGTTCTCCTCGAGATCGTCGACCAGCAAGACCTTGGCGACGGTCGGTCGGGCTGGGCTCACGGGAGATCCTCCGGCAATTGCGGTGATGGGCCGGCGCCAGTCGAGCTGGCCAGCCGGTTCAGAAACGGCGCGATCGCGTCGAGCGGGAGCACGTGGGCGCCGGGGCAGAGGGCCAGTCCCGCGCGGGGCATCTCCGCGGCCCGCGCGGTGCCGGGATCCTGCACCACGACGGTTCCCCCCGTGGCCGCGATCACCGCCAGCCCGGCGGCCCCGTCGGCGTTGGCCCCGGTCAGCAGCACGGCAGCCAGCCGCGGCCCCAGCGCCTCGGCGGCCGACTCGAAGAGAACGTCGATCGACGGGCGCGAGTGATGGACCGGCCCGTCCCCCGAGAGCGCCAGGCACAGCGTCCGCTCGATGAGCAGGTGGTGGTCGGGTGGCGCGAAGTAGATGGTCCCGGGCGCGAGCGGCTCCTTGTCCTCAGCCTCCTTGACCGGGAGGGCGCAGTGCGCGGCGAGCAGGTCCGGCACGAGGCTCGGCCGCTGCGAGGCGAGGTGCAGCACCACCACCACGGAAGGGGCTCCGGTGAGGCGTGGCAGGACCTGCCCGAGGGCCTCGATGCCGCCCATCGAGGCCCCCATCACCACCACCCGCCGCGGGCGCCCGGCGCCAATCAGCATTTCTGGTAGATCCGATCCTCGGCGGCGAGCTCGCGGAACCACGACCGATCGGTCGCGAACCGCAGGCTCTCCTTGGCGCCGAGGCCAAGGAAGCCCTTGCGACACAGGGAGCTGCGAAACAGCCCGATGGCGCGATCCTGCAGAGACCGATCGAAGTAGATCAGCACGTTGCGACACGACACCAGCTGCACCTCGGTGAAGGCGCTGTCGGTCGAGAGGCTGTGATCCGAGAACACCATGCGCTCCTTGAGCGAGCGGGCCATGGTCGCGGCCCCGTATGCGGCGGAGTAGTAGTTCGAGAAGCTCTGGCGCCCGCCCGCCCGCTGGTAGCTGAGGGTGAAGTCCGCCATTCGCGTCAGGGGATAGACGCCCGACGCCGCGCGCGCCAGGCTCTGGTTGCTGATGTCGGTGGCGTAGATCAGCGTCCGTTCGAGCAGCCCCTCCTCTTGCAACAGGATGGCGAACGAATAGGCCTCCTCGCCCGTGCTGCAGCCGGCCACCCAGAGCTTGATCGATGGGTAGGTGGCGAGGTGGGGCACCACCATCCGCCGGAGCGCCGCGAAGAAGGTCGGATCCCGGAACATCTCGGTCACCTGGACCGTGATGAAGGTGAGAAACTGGGTGAAGGTCCCCGGCTCGTGCAGCAGCCGCTCCTGCAAGCGCGAGATGGTGGAGCAGTCGAACTTGAGCAGAGACTGGGCGATCCGGCGCTTGAGGGAGGCCCGGGCATAGCCCCGGAAGTCCTGGTGATAGCGCAAGAAGATGGCCTCGAGCAGCATCTCGAGCTCGATGTCGCTCACCCGCTCCCGCTGGGGGTCGGCTTCACCGATCATCTCGGCATCCAGACTCGAATCAACGACAAGAGCTTGTCGATGTCGATGGGCTTGGCGACGTAATCGTTCGCGCCGGCCGCCAGGCACCTTTCCTGATCGTCGCGCATGGCCTTGGCGGTGAGGGCGATGATGGGGAGCTTGCGGAGCTCCGGGCGGCCCCGGATCTGGCGGATGGCTTCGAGGCCATCCATCTCGGGCATCATGATGTCCATCAGCACGAGATCGATGCCCGGCGCGCCATTGCTGGCGGCGCCGGCGCCGTCGGCGCTGACTCCGCCGCCAGGGGCATGGCCCGACCCGTGCGCGGTCCGCAGGACCCGCTCGACGGCCTCGCGGCCGTTGCGGGCGATCTCCAGCTTCGCCCCTCGGGGCTCGAGCACGCTCGACAGCGCGAAGATGTTCCGCACGTCGTCCTCGACGATCAGGATCACCCGGTCCTCGAACAGCGCCTCCCGATCCCGCGCCTGCTGCAGCATCTTCCGGCGCTCGGGGGGCAGCCGCTCCTCGACCTGGTGCAGAAACAGGCTGACCTCGTCGAGCAGGCGCTCGGGCGAGCGGGCGCCCTTGATGATGATCGAGCCCGAGAAGCGCTGGAGCCGGGCCTCCTCTTCGGGGGTGACCGCGCCCGCCGTGTACACGATGACCGGCGGGATCGCGTACCGCTCGTCGGCCGCCATGGTCTCGAGCATGTCGTACCCGGTGACGTCGGGCAGGTTGAGGTCGAGCACCATGCAGCTGTAGGTCATCTCGCGCAGGCGCGCGAGGCCCTCCGTCACGGTCGCCACCCCCACCGTCTCGACGCCGTCCCCGGCCAGCAGGTGGCAGATGCTGTCGCGCTGGACATCGTCGTCCTCCACCACCAGCACCCGCCGGACGCCCCCGCCGATCGCGCTCGACAGGCGGCGCAGCACCCCGAGCACGTCGTCGCGCGCCACCGGCTTGACCGCGTACCCGATGGCCCCCATCTCGAGCGCGGCGTGGCTGGCGTCGGCGGCCGAGATGACGTGCACCGGGATGTGGCGGGTGGCGGGGTTTCGCTTGACCCGGTCGAGCACCGAGAGGCCCGAGTGGTCCGGCAGCCCGATGTCGAGCAGGATCGCGCTCGGGGGATCGGAGGTGGCCATCTGCACCGCCTGATCGGCCCCGGTGGCGATCCCGCAGCTGAACCCCTGCTCCTTGCCGAGGGTGCTGAGGACCTCGGCAAAGGCGGCGTCGTCCTCGACGATCAGCAGGCGGCGCCCGGTCCCGTTGGCGTGCGTGGGCTCCGCGACGCTCGCTGCTCGCGCATGGGCAGCTGGTGGTGGAGGTGGTGGTGATGGGGGCGCGGGGGTCCACGCGGCCGGCACCAGGCCCGGGCGCACCGCCGCCGCCGCCGGGGCATGGGTCGGCACCTCGGGCAAGACCAAGGTGAACGTGCTCCCCGCGCCTGGGGTGCTGGTGACCAGGATGTCGCCACCCAGCAACCGCGCGAGGTCGCGCGAGATCGACAGCCCGAGGCCGGTCCCGCTGTAGCGCCGGTTCGCCCCCGCGTCGAGCTGCTTGAAGGCCTGGAAGACCGCCTCGAGCTGATCGGACGGGATGCCGACCCCGGTGTCCTTCACGCTGAAGGTGACCCGCTTCCCCGGGGCTTCGGTCTTGGCGACCGCGACCGCGAGCTCGACCTCGCCGTGCTCGGTGAACTTGAGGGCGTTGGACAGCAGGTTCTTGAGGACCTGCTCGAGCCGCTGGGGATCGGTCTCGAGGGTGACCGGCGCGTCCGGCGCGATGCTGACCCGAAGCGCGAGCCCGCGCTGGCGGGCCGTCGGGCGAAAGGTCTGCTGCAACCGCTCGACCAGCGCGGCGATCTCCACCCGCTCGAGGTGGACGTCGAGCTTGCCCGCCTCCACCTTCGAGAGATCGAGGATGTCGTTGATGAGCGCGAGGAGATCGTTGCCGGCGGTGTAGATGGTGGAGGCGAAGCGCACCTGCTCGGTGGTGAGGTTCCCGGACTTGTTGTCGCCGAGCAGCTTGGCGAGGATCAGCGCGCTGTTGAGCGGCGTGCGGAGCTCGTGGGACATGTTGGCCAGGAACTCGGACTTGTGACGGTTGGCGCGCTCGAGCGCCTCGTTCTGCCGCTCGATCGATCGCTGCGCGTCCAGCAGATCGTCCCGCTGTCGCTCGAGCAGCGCGGCCTGCTCCTGAAGTTGATCGTTGCTCTGCTCGAGCTCGGTGTGCTGCGATTCGAGGCGGGCCTGCGATTCCTGGAGGGCTCGGCTCTGCAGCTCGAGCTCCTCGTTGGTGACGCGGAGCTCCTCCTGCTGGGTTTGCAGGGCCTGGGCCTGCTCCTGGGTCCGGCGCAGGAGCTCGACCAGGCGGCCTCGAAAGATGGCGGTGCGCATCGCGATGGCGACGGACTCGGAGATCTGCTCGAGCCAGGCGCGCACGCGCGGCGCCGTGCGGGTGAGGAACGCCAGCTCGATGAGCGCGTAGACCGTTCCGTCGGCGTGCGCCGGGACCACCCACACCTCGAGCGGGGCGGTGGCCCCCAGCGCCGACGAGACCCGCAGGTACGACGGCGGGAGGCGTTCGAGGCGAACGACCTGACGCGACTGGATCGCCTGACCAGCGATCCCGGCCCCGGGCGCAGGGGGGCCGGCGAGCTCACTCGGGGAGGCGGGGGTGAGCGAGAGCGCGTGGGAGGCCACCCGGCGAAGCCCACCGTCCTCCTGCACGACGTGCAGCGTACCCACGACCGCGCCGGTGTGGCGGACGCACTGGTCGAGCACCTTCTGGGCCATGGTCTCGATCGATTGCTCACCGGCGACGGCCCGGGACAGCTCCGCCTGCCCGTTGCGCAGCCAGGCCTGACTCTCGCGGGTCTCGAGCTCGCGAAAGGTCCCGATGCCTGCCCCCATGATCAGGACCAAGAGCAGCCCGGTTCCCCCGAGCGCCACCTCGGTCGCGCTCGTCAGGGTCGCGCGCCACTGGTCCGAGCGCTGATCGAGGAGCCGTTGCTCGTTGTCCATCATGACCTGCAGCTCGGCGCGCAGCCGCTCCATGATGCTCTTGCCCCGGCCGGTGCGGACGATGGCCAGGGCGGCGGCCGGATCTCCCGCGCGCCGCAGCTCGATGGTCTCGCGCAGCTCGGAGAGCTTCTCGCGGACCAGCGGAGTGACCTCGGCGATCCGGTCGCGCTGCAAGGGGTTGTCCGCCGTGAGGTCGCGGAGAGTCTCGACCTCGGCGGCCAGGGTGCCTGCCCGCTCGAAGGGCTCGAGATACTCCGGTTGCCCGGTCAAGAGGTACCCGCGCTGGCCGGTCTCGGCGTCCTTGATCCCCGACAGGATCTTGTCGATCTGTTCCCGGACCCGCATGGTGTGGGTGACCAGGGCGGCGGCCGCCGCCTGCTTGTCGGTCGAACGACTGGCCAGCACCGCGATCGTCACCACGGCCAGGATGGCCGAGGCGAAGCCGGCCATCAGCAACGTCGAGGTCGCTCGGTGCGTGAGGGGCGCCGCGTGGGGTGACGGAGAGTCCAGCATGCCGGGACCGCGTTTCCGGCAAGTTAGGGTCGCCCCCCGCCACCCGCAAGCCGATTGGTCTTCGTTACGAAACCGAAACCAGTGCTCCTGGGACCGGAGGGCCGCACCAGGGGGCAGGCACATGGGGAGGCGCGCCTTCGAGCTCGAGGATGCTGGATGCCTCGAGCAGGCGCCCGGGGCCGCTGGGCGGGGGCTCCGTGCTCCCTTTATCGATCGTGGTCGTGACCGCCGTGTCCGAGATCGTCGGCAGGATCCCGCTCGTCGTCGCGAACATCGTCGTGGCCGCGGCCATGGCCGTGGTCGCGTCGGCCGCGGCGAGCCTTGGCCAGCACCACGGTCTCGAACAGCTCGTAGTCGGGGGTCGGCACCTTGTCGGCGCCGGGCGCGTGATAGTAGTTGATGGTGATCGAGGTCTTGCCCCCGTGCTCGCCGGGATCGAGATCGAACACCGCGATGCCGTATCCGGTCCCCGTGTCACGCTGAGCGGACCAGATGGCATCTTCCAGGGCGTCGGCGCCGCGGCGGATGAAGGTTCCGGCGGTGCTACCCGCCACGGGGCGATTGGCCGTGGTGAAGATCTTGGCCTGCGGCAAGCCGTTGGCCGCGTCCACCCCGTAGACATCGAGCGGCGCGCTGGTACCGCCGCCGCCCAGGATCAGGTGGATGGTGCCGTGGGTGGTGTCGAACGTGCCGTCGGACCCGGGCGCGGTGGCCACCGGGCTGGGCTGACAGGTGTCGACCACCGCTCCCGTGACGGCGTCTTGCCCGACGCCGTGGTTGCAGCCTCGCACGGGCCAGCTGCGCTCGTAGTCATGATCGTGCCCGCACAGGACCAGGTCGACCCCATAGCGATCGAAGAGGGGCAGCCAGGCCTGGCGGATACCGAGATCGGAGCCGTTTCCGGCCCTGGAGGAGGAGAGGGCATCCTGGTGCATCTGGACGATGATCCAGTCGATGTCGTCGTCCTCCCGGGCCTCCCGCAGCGTCCGTTCCAGCCAGAGTGTCTGGACGCCCCCGCTGTAGCCGTTGATGTAGAAGGAGGTCCCAGGCTCGATGGCCTGATTCCCGGTGCTGGCCGCCGGGGTGAGAGGGGCCGGTCCGCCCACGAACGCCCCCCCGTCCTGGTAAATGACGTCGTCGGCGGACAGAGAGATGAACAGGGCCGACCCGACCCGAAAGCTGTACCAGCGGCCGGGAAACGGCGTCCGGTTGTCGGGCAGCGTGTAGCGCGTCAGGTACGAGGTGAAGCCCTGCGCGCCGTTCTTGAATTCGATCTCGTGATTTCCCACGCAGGGCATCCAGGGACGGAACGCGGCGGAGGTCTGGTTGTTGTTGCCAAAGTCGGCCCAGACCGCCGGCTGTGCGGCGGGATTGAGGTTCGCATAGCAAAGATCGCCGTTCAGGAGGTGGAAGAGGGGTTGGAACCGCTCCACGGCCTCGACGGCGTACTGGCTCTGCGGATACGACAGCACCCAGGCGGTGACGGGCGTTGCCAGATCCCCGTAGCTGGTCCAGCGAAACGCAGCACGATTCCTGGGCGCCGTGCGGAAGGAGGCCTTGAACGGATCGGCCCCGTGGCTGTCGTTGTCGGCGGTGACCGCGTAGTGGTGCGGTGAATCCGGGCGCAGGTCTTCGAGCCGGGCGTGGTAGGTGAACACCGTCTGCCCGTTGAGTCCGTCGGTGTAAGTGCGCTGGACGGCCGGCACCGTCCTGCCGAAAGAGCAGTCGCCCCCGAAGTGGACGCGCGGGTTGATGGCCTGTGCCGCCGACGCCCAGGAGACGATCACCACCCGGCTCGGGTCCTCGCCCCAGGTCAGGTGAATCTGCTCGGGTGTACCGTCCGGCGTGGCAGGGCCGGCGCCCCGGGCGGCGCGCGTGGCCGCCAGCGGGACCGCCGCCGCGGCCAGGCTGGCCGCGCCAGCTCCCGTCAGAAAGCCACGGCGCGAGACCGAGGCCGCCAGGGGCGGAATGGGGATCTGGTCCGAGTTACCGGCTCGCTTCTCGTGCGCCATCTGGCTGACTCCCTGTGCGAAGGTGAGGCGACGGGTCCTGCGTCCACCGGCGTCGGTCGCGCATCGAAGCGCCGACGACGATTGGACAGTGGCCGTACCCTAGCGGTCGGTCCGAGACGAACGAGCGAAAGGCCTGTGACGATGCCGCTACGGTCCGGGTCAGATCAGCAGGAGAGCCCACCATCGTGCCGGCTCGCCGTGGAATCGCCCGCGGGTGCTCCGGCGGCGCTCTCGGTCAAGGCGTCCAGGCACGCGTAGGCCGCGTACTTGTAGCTGTCTGCGAGGGTCGGATAGTTGAAGACCATCTCGACGAACACCTCGATGCGGGCCCCGAGGACGATTGCGGTCTGACCGATGTGCACCAGCTCGGTGGCTCGCTCCCCCACCACGTGCACCCCGATGATCTTGTGGGTGTCGCGCGCCACCACCAACTTGGTGATGCCCTCGAGATCGCCCGTGATCTTGCCGCGCGGGTTGTTGGCATAGAGGCTCCGCCCCACCACGTAGGGAATGCCCTTCGTCTGGCAGCTCTCCTCGGTCTCGCCATAGGAGCTGACCTCCGGGATGGTGTAGATGCCGTAGGGCATGGTGCTGGCCACCTCTTGACCCCCGATGGCTCCGAAGGCACGACAGACCGCCACCCGGCCCTGCTCCATGGAAACCGAGGCCAGGGCCGGAAACCCGACCACGTCGCCCGCCGCGAAGATGCTGGGCACGCTGGTGCGAAAGTCCCGGTCGACGGCGATGTAGCCCCGGGAATCGGTCTCGATGCCGACGCTGCCGAGGCCGAGGCCCCGGGTGGAGCCGGACCGCCCGGCCGCGAACAGCAGCTGCTCACAGATGATCTTGCTCCCGTCGCCGAGGGTCGTCTCGACCCCACCCTTGCAGCGCTTGACCTTGCTCCAGCCTTGCCCCTGCAAGATCGTGATCCCGGAGCGCACCATGGCGGCCTTGAGACGGGCAACGATCTCGAGGTCGAGGAAGGGCAAGATCTCGTTGCGGGCGTCGATCAGGGTCACGACCACGCCCAGCGCCGCGAACATGCAGGCGTACTCGCAGCCGATCACGCCCCCGCCGAGGACGGCCAGCGACCTTGGCAGATCGTGGATCAACAGGATCTCGTCGCTGTCGTGAATCAGGTCGTCCGCGAAGTCGATGTCGGGCGGACGAAAAGGCTTGGAGCCGGTGGCGATCAGGATGAAGTCGGCGCGCAGGAAGTGCACGGCGGTGGCGCTGGTGACCTGGACGGTGTGCTCGTCGACGAGCTGGGCGTGTCCGTACAGATACGTCACGCGGTTGCGCAGGAAGTTGTCACGGAAGGCCTGCGACTCGGCGATGACGATGGCGTTCTTGCGCGACATGAGGTGCGGGACGGTGGTCTTGGGATCGAGCTCGATGCCGATGCCGTAAAGCTCGCGGGCCCGGTACCCCGAGAGGTATAGGGCGGTCTCGCGCAGGGTCTTGCTGGGCAGGGTCCCGGTGTGGACGGCGGCGCCACCGGGCTCGGGCTCGAGCTCGACCACCGCCACACGCTTCTTGAGGTGGGCCGCCTGCGCGGCCGCCTTCTCGCCGGCTGGCCCCGCTCCCATGATCACGAGATCGAAGCACTCGGGCGCCGCTGGTGTGTCTGCCACGACAGGCGAGGATACCGCACTCGCCTCCGCGGGCGACGCCCCTCCGTCCGCGGACGCGATTGCCAACCACCGTGCGAGGTGGCCGCTGGAAACGTCGACCTCGACGGCGCGTGCGGGCTGTCGCGTGTTCATGACCAAGAAGTTGTGAGGCCGTCACAAAGGAGGCCGGTGATCCGTTGCATACGTGTGGACTCATCCGACACCGTCGCCAGGAGACCCACCCGCATGCGTCCTCGCTCCCCGATCTCGTCCTCGTCCTCGTTCATCATCACCTCGTTCTGCTCGGCGCTTGCCATCGTGGCCGCCGGCTGCAGCTCCGACAGCACGTGTGCAACTTCGACAGGAGGGGCTTCCGGCCGGGCTGGCGGAGCTGGGGGCATCGGGGGAGCTGGCGGGGCCGGGGGGGGCGGCGGTGCGCCGGGAGCCGGGGGAGCCGGTGGTGTCGGGGGAGGCGCCGGGACGGCAGGTTCCGGCACTGCCGGGGGTGCCGGGGCTGCTGCGCCGCTGCCGACCCTGAACGGTGCCCTGCCCCTCATCATTGGACATCGCGGGCTGCCTGGGCTCTACCCCGAGGAGACTCGACCGTCCTACGAGGGCGCCGCCGATGCGGGGGCGGACTCCCTGGAGGAGGACCTCCACCTGACCAAGGATTGTGTCCTGGTGGCCCGCCACAACCCGTGGCTCAGCGACAACACCAACATCGCCGAGGTCGCCATGACCAACCCGACCGTGGCGGCGCGCAAGCGCACGGTTCCAGGAGTCATGGTCAACGTGACCTATTCACTCGCGACCTACGGAGGGCCGCCCCAGTACCTGAGCGACCTCACCGATCCCGCGGATCCCAGGTCGGTCCTGAAGTCGCTGGTCGTCGATGGCGAGGACCACACCGGCGACTGGTCCATCACGGACTTCACGGTCGCCGAGCTGAAGCAGTGGATCGGGGGCACCACCTACGATGCCCGCGCGCTGCGCCCCATGGATCTCAACGGCAAGGTCCCCATCTTGACCATGCAGGAGATCATCGACATCGCCGCCGCCAAGAGCTTTGCCAGCGGCCGAACCATCACGGTCTACCCCGAGGCCAAGAACCCCTTCTGGAACAACGCCCAGGCCATCGCCAACGGCTGTGGGACCGGCGCCCATCCCTTCGAGGACGCCATCGTCAAGCTGATCAACGACAACAACCTGAATCGACCGACCTCGCCGATCTACGTCCAGAGCTTCGACCCGGCCAGTCTGAAGTACATGCGCTCGATTGGCCTCAAGGCCAAGGTCGTGCAGCTGATTGACGGCAACGACGTCAACTACAGGACCGGTGAGATGATCTATCAAACCAACGACGTCTACAACTTCGTCGATGGGCGCCCCTACAGCTGGACGGTGGCCGGCGACGGGCGCACCTTCGGGGCGATGTTGACTCCGGAGGGGTTGGCGGAAATTCGGACCTACGCCGACGGGATTGGACCCTGGAAGCCGCAGGTGATGGCCCTGACCGAGGTCCCGTTCAAGGACACCAACCCAGACGGGAGCCCCTACACCGGGGCTCTGTCGCACGTGAACACCGTGACCCCGACCAGCGTGATCGCCGACGCCCACAAGGCGGGACTGTTCGTTCACGTCTACACGTTTCGCAACGAGCCCAACTACCTGGCTGGCTCCTACCAGGGCGATCCCATCCGAGAGTACCTGGTCTATTTCAGGGCCGGAGTCGATGGCGTCTTCACGGACTTCACGAACACTGGTGTCGCGGCGCGCGCCCAGTATCTGAGCGAGACTGGCCGCTGAGGCCAGCAGGCGCCCGGGGTAGGCGTCGCCGTGTTCGTCCGCCGCCTCGGGCGGGGAGCGACGGTCGAGTGCTCCGGTGCTCGACCATGCACGGTGCGAGGCGGTTGCGCGTGGTCCTGTTCGCGACAGCTCTGGCCGGGACGACGGGCTCCGACGGACGTCACGCCACCGCATCGGGTGCCACGACCGCGCCGACGCCCGGGGCGGCGCGACCTGCGCCAGCTGCCGCGGGCCCTGGCGCCGGTGCGGCGGCCAGGTCGTTCTATGCCGATCGCTTCGCGCGCCGCCCCTCCGTCGCCGCCATGACCGAGCTCGGGCGCCGTCTCTTCTTCGATCCGCAGCTGGCGGCCTCGGGCAAGATGGCCTGCGCCACCTGTCACGACCCCGCGTTCGCCTACGGGCCTCCAAATGCTCGGTCCACCCAGCTCGGCGGTCCCGAATTGAAGACGCCGGGCTTGCGCGCCGTGCCGGCGCTCCGGTACCTGCAAGCGCTGCCGCCGTTCGCCGAGCACCACTTCGACGAAGCGGTGGACGAGAGCGTCGACCAGGGGCCGACCGGGGGACACGGCTGGGACGGACGCGCAGACACCACCCACGACCAGGCCCGGTTGCCTCTGACGTCGCCATTCGAGATGGCGAACCCCGATCTCGAGAGCGTGATCGCCCGCCTCGCGCGCGGTGCCATCGCCCAGCACTTTCGCGCGGTCTTCGGAGATGACGTGTTTGCGGATTCGCTGCGCGCGTCGACCGCCCTGCTGATGTGCCTCGAGGTCTTTCAGCAGAGCCCCAAGGACTTCTATCCCTACAGCAGCCGCTACGACGCCTACTTGCGCGGGAAGATCGCGCTCAGCCCGAGCGAAGAGCGGGGGCTGGCCTTGTTCAACGATCCGAGGAAGGGCAACTGCGCGAGCTGTCATCCGAGCCAGATCCGTCGCGGCGCATTTCCGAACTTCACCGACTTCGGATACAACGCCATAGGCGTCCCCCGCAACCGCGCGATTGCGGCCAACGCCGATCCGGCCTTTCACGACCTCGGGCTCTGCGGGCCGCTGCGCCCGGACCTTCGCAACCACCCGGCCTATTGCGGGAGCTTTCGAGTCCCTTCGCTGCGCAACGTGGCCCTCCGGCGCGCCTTCTTCCACAACGGGGTCTTTCATCGCCTGGACCAGGTGATCGCGTTCTACGTCGAGCGCGACGGCCAACCCGGCCGGTGGTACTCGACGGTCCGCGGCCAGGTCGATCCCTACGATGATCTTCCCTCCGCCCTGCGCGGGAACGTCAATCGCCAGCCGCCATTCGGAGGAAAGCTCGGCTCGCCGCCGGCCCTCGACGAGCGGGAGATCCGCGACCTGGTGGCCTTCCTGGGGACGCTGACCGATTCAGATCAGCTCAAACGCTAGGATGCCTGACAGGCCGTGGCCGGACGACTCAGGACCCGGGTCCTAAGGGAAGGTCAGTGCATTGGTCAGGTCGCCCATGGCGGGGTTGCCGTGAGCAGCCAGCGCCTGGTCGCGGGCCGTCACACCGGGCAGCGGGGACAGCCCGAAGCGACGGGTGATGAGGCGCAGCGTCGACGCGCTATCGTACTGGGTGTGGTCGACGGTCCCCGCCTTGGCATAGGGCGAGATGATGATGGCGGGGATGCGCGTGCCAGGACCGAGGAGATCTCCCACCGGCGGAGCGACGTGATCCCACTGTCCGCCGTACTCGTCGTAGGTGATGACGATGACCATGTGGCTCCACTGGGGTCCGGCCTTGAGCTTGGCGACCAGATCGGCGATGTGCGCGTCTCCATCGTCGACATTGGTGTACCCGGGGTGCTGGTTCAGGCCGCCGGTCGGCTTGTACCAGGCCACGGGGGGCAGGGTACCAGCGGCGATGTCGCTCACCAGGGCGTTGTAGTCCTTGAGGTGCGCGGTCCGCTCGTCGGCGTGGGCGGCCGGATCGAACCGCGCGTAGTAGTTGTATGGCTGGTGATGCGTCTGGAAGTCGGGGTTCCCACGCGCCGTGGACGGGGCGTAGATCACCGTGTGGGTCGAGCCGGCGGCCATCATCCCGTCGGTGTTGGCCGCGGACCACGAGGTCGCGTACCAGGCCCAGTCGATGCTCCGGGCGGTCAGCAGGTCACCGATCGTGGTCTGGGTCTGCGCGGGAAGGGTCGTGGCGGCGGCTGGATCCGCATACCTGAGGTCGGTGGCCCCGGCGGCCGGGAGGTTGCCGCTCGGCTGATAGGGGGGCTGCATGGTATTCACGGCGCGGTAGCCGTCGCCTGTCCCGAAGTAGTCGAGTGGCGCGATGGTGCCAGTTTGAAAGGCCGGCGGCCCGGTCAGGGCCGAGGTCGGGGAGGTGGTGGCGGTCGCCAGCTGTGGCACGCCCTTGGCGCTGGCGGGGCCGAGCACGTTGAGCGAAGGCGCGTTGGTGGTGATGAACGCGCTCGGCACGGACGGTGCGCAGGCGCAGATGAGGTAGTGGTGGTTGAGGAAGGAGCCCCCATATGCGCCTTCGAAGAAGTTGTCCGCGAGGACGTACTGCTGGGCGAGGGCGTAGAGCCTCGAGCGACTGTTGTCCCAGTGCCCCATGGTCAAGCCGCCGGCATCCAGCCAGGCTGCGAACATGTCGTTGGTCCCACCGTTGATCTCCATGATGTTTTCGAAGAAGCGGTGGGTGAGATCGCGGGTCACGTCGAGGGTGGTCAGCACGGGCCCACCGTTCGGGACGAACGCCATCTCGATGGCGAACGGCGCATTCGGGAGACCGTCCGTCTGGGCTTGCGTCACGACGGTGGGATTTCCGGCCACGGTCACTCCGGTCCAGGTCTGGGGGAGCTTCTCGAGCACCGTCGAACCATCGCGGTCCTTCTGGGGGACGTATGCGGCGGTCGGCTGACCCGCGGCATCCAGCACCTCACTCACGCCGTGCGCGCCGGGAAAGTTCCCGAACAGCCCGTCGAAGCTTCGGTTTTCGGCATAGATGACGACGATGTTCTGAATCGCCGTCTGCAATGAGCCGGTGCCCGTCGAGCCTGCCGCACCGCCCGCCGCACCGCCCGCCCCCCCGCCCCCGCCTTTGCCAGTGGCGCACGAGCTCGAGCTCGAGCAACCGCCCGTCACCATCCCGCTCCAGCACCAGGCCGTGACGAGGGCAACCGACATCACGGTCCGACCGGGGAGAGACATTGTCGTTCTTCCTGTAAATTTCATGGGCGAGGATGTGCACGATAGAGACTCTCGAGATCGGCCCGCCCAACAACGACGTGACGTCTTCGCGTCTGTTCGGTCACCGATACGTCCGGAGCCGCGCGGAGCGGGTCCACACCGTGCATGCTCGTCCTTCCAGGCCGCGGCTTCCGCGCCTCCAGCCTCCGCCGGTGGGTCGAGCGCTGCGAGTGCGGCGGGCGCGCCCGCTCATTTCATTTGCCTTTGCCCGTCGCCTGGAAATAGAGTCTTGCGTTTCGTGAGGGTTCCTAGGGTTCCGAGAGCCGGCTCGCGCGGGCTCTGCAGCGACCGAGCGGAACCATCGGCCGGTGGCCGACACACCCCGGGGAAAAAAGCCCCGGGAGGAGTCCCGAATCTTCCATTCGGAGCCTCCCATGTCCGTCACCATGTCCGCCATCGTCGTCCGGAACCTCTCGAAGACCTTCAGGGTCGCGCAGCAGGCCGAGGGCCTGAGCGACCGCTTGAGATCCCTCGTACGCCCGCACTATCGCTCGGTGTCAGCGGTCCGCGATGTGTCGTTCGCCGTCGAAGCGGGCGAGTCTCTGGCCTTCTTGGGACCGAACGGCGCCGGCAAGTCCACCACCATCAAGATCCTCACGGGCCTCCTCACGCCGAGCAGCGGGGTGGCCCAGGTGCTGGGCTTCGATCCCCAGAAGGATCGCAAGCGGCTGAGCTTCGTCATCGGGACGGCGTTCGGACAGAAGAGCCAGCTGTGGTACCACCTGCCCGCCATCGACAGCCTGCGCCTCCTCGGCGCCGTCTACGAGGTCGAGCCGCGCGAGCACCGGCGGCGGATCGGTGAGCTGACGGAGCGCTTCGGCCTCGGCGATCTCCTGGATGTGCCGGTGCGGAAGCTCTCGCTCGGCCAGCGAATCCGCTTTGAGCTGGCGGCGAGCCTGCTCCACCACCCGCGGCTGCTCTTCCTCGACGAGCCGACCATAGGCCTCGACGTGGTGGTCAAGCGGCAGATCCGGGCGCTGCTCGAGGAATGGAACCGCGACCATCAGGTGACGCTCTTCCTGACCAGCCACGATCTCGGCGACGTGGAGAAGATCTCTCGCCGGGCCCTGCTGATCCACCACGGCACGCTGATCCTCGACCAGAGCATCGGCGCGCTCAAACGGTTGGCCGGGCTCAAGAAGACGGTGCGGGTGAAGTACGCCGCGCCGGTGGATCTGTCGGGCCTGGTGCTGCCACCGGCGAAGGTCGGTGCCGACTGGGCGACCATCGAGGTCGATGTCCGCCGCCACCGCATCCCCGAGATCGTGTCGTCCTTGGCGGCCGCCGGCGAGGTCGCCGACATCACCATCGAGGACGAACCGCTCGAGGACTTGATTGCCGACATCTACCGCACCACCACCCTCGAGGAGACCCATGCGCGGGCTGCCCATTGACGCGATCGCCGGCCACCGGTGGCTGCTGCCGATGCGCAAGTACGTCCTGGCCGGTTCCACCGCGGTCCGCAATCGCTGGGCCTACCGGGCGGACGTGGCGGGGTTGGTGTTCACCTACGCCCTCTTCGTCTTCGTGTTCAGCAACCTGTGGGCGGTGGCCTACGCCGGCAAAGCGAGGCTCGCGGGGTACGATCTCCGCCAGCTGACCTGGTACTTCATCGTCAGCGAGCTCGTCCTCTTCAGCATGGGGCAGGGCACGTTCACGGCCCTGTCCGCCGACATCAAGACCGGCCAAGTGGCCTACACCCTCGGCCGTCCCTGGTCGTTCCCGTTCAAGTCGCTGGCCGAGAACGTGAGCTGCGCGCTGTCGTTGATGGGACCCTTCGCCCTCGTCGGGTGGCTGATGGGCTCCACCCGGCTCGGCTTCTGGAGGCCGTCGTCGGCCCTGCATGCCCTGGCCCTCACGCTCTCGATGCTGCTCGCCCTCGTGCTCTTGTTCCTGTGCCAGTTCCTGCTTTCGATGACGGCCTTCTGGTGGGAAGAGAACACCGCCTTCCTGTGGATCCACCAGAAGCTGGCCCTGGTGTCGGGGACCTTCCTGCCGCTGGAATTTTTCCCTGCCGAGTGGCGGCCATGGATCGAGCGGACCCCGTACGGCTGGCTCTGTTACCCGCCCGCCCGGTTGGCGGTGGCCTTTGAAACGGGCCAGGTCCGACGGTTGCTGGCGGGGCAGCTCGCTTGGGTCCTGGGGCTCGCAGTCCTGGCGAGCCTGGTGTTCGCGGCGGGAAGCCGGCGCACCGCCGTGCAGGGCGGATGAGAGGGAGCCCGCCATGAAGGCGTACACCAGGCTCCTTGTCGAGGTGTTCCGGGCCAACCTGGCCGCGGTCTTCGCCTACCGGATCCCGTCTCTCGTCCAGGTGTTCGGGATGGTCCTCAACAACGCCTCCTTCCTGGTCTTCTGGGCGGCCCTGCTCCGCCACACCGGCACGGTCGGAGGCTGGGGTCTTCGCGACGTGCTCTACCTGTGGGCGCTGGGGCCGTCGGCCTTTGGTCTGGCCCACATCCTCTTCGGAAACGCCCGGCAGCTCGGCACCCTCATCGTGCAAGGGGATCTGGACGTGTACCTGCTCCAGCCCAAGGATCCGCAGTTCCACGCCCTCATCAGCCGGACGGTGCCGGCAGCCTGGGGCGATTTCTTCTACGGCTTCGTGTTGCTCCCCTTCATCACCCACGATCCCCTTCGCATGGGCCTGTTCGCGATCTTCACGGTGACCGGCGCCCTGGTGTTCGTGGGCTTCTTCTCGCTGGTCCAGAGCCTGGCATTCTGGCTCGGCAACATCTCGGGGCTGGCGAGCGCCGTGACCGAGCTGATGCTGAGCTTCACGCTCTACCCCGAGCCGGTGTTCCCCCAGCCCATGCGCTGGGTGTTCTATTCGCTGATCCCGGCCGGGTTTCTGGCCTTCCTGCCCATTCACGTGCTGCGCACGCTGGACTGGGTGTGGTTGCCGGTCACGATGGCCGCGGCGCTCGCCTTGCTGGTCCTCAGCGCCGCCGTGTTCCGTCTGGGCCTCCGCCGCTACGAGTCCGGCAACGCCCAGGGCGGCAGGATTTGAAGGAGGCTCGCGATCCACCCGGCGCATGACGGGCGTGAGTCGCGGCGACGCACGGGACCGGCTGGCCGGGCGCCTGGTGAGTCGCGCAACCGCATCCTCGGCCTTGGCGGCGGTGCATCCCCCAACGCAGGGGAGTCTAGAATCCGACATGGCCTCATTGAACGACACGAAGAACGTGAGCAACACGAGCGACACGAGCGACAGTCGATTGCTGGGGGCGCTCGGGATATTGACCTTGGCGACGGGGGTGGTGGACGCGGCCAGCGTGCTCGGGCTCGGGCACGTGTTCACCGCCAACATGACGGGGAACGTGGTGTTTCTGGGGTTCTCCCTGACCGGTGCAGGCCATGTGGCCGCCTCCGATTGCGCCGTGGCCCTGGCCGCCTTCCTGTTGGGGGCCGTCGTGGGCGGTCGTCTCGCCGCCCGGGGCGGTTCCTTCAAGGCCGCGATCCGGCTCGAGGCTGCGGTGCTGAGCCTCGCCGCCGGCGCCGCGTGGCTGCTGGGGGACCGATCGAGCCCGAGTCGCCTCGTCGAGATCTCCCTCCTGGCCGCCGGTATGGGGATTCAGAACGCCTCGGTCCGGAAGCTGGCCGTCCCCGACTTCACCACCACGGTGCTGACCCTGACGCTGACCGGTCTCGCGGCCGACTCGTCCCTGGCCGGCGGCACCAGCCCGCGGCTGTCAAGGCGCCTCGGCTCCGTCGCGTTGATGTTGCTCGGCGGCCTGACCGGCGCGCTCCTCGCGAGGGGGGGCGTCCGCTGGCCGATCACCGGCGCGGCGTTGCTCGCCGCAGGTGCCTCGGCCACCTCGCCACCTCGACGGGCCACGGCCGCGGCTCCGGCGCCCTGATATGGCGCTCCCTGCGAGCGAGGTCGGGCTTGCATCTGTCGAGACAGCCACGGCAGAAGCTTGGGGCCCCGCCGGAGAACGATTGCAACGATCCGGGCGCCCATCCGTCCCGGCTGGCTTCGTTGCTCGTCGTCACAATACGTCGAGTGTTCGTCCTCCTCGCGCCTCGCCAGCCAGGCGCGGTCATTCGGGGGGCAGCATCCCGAAGAAGGCCCGCAGCTGGTCGAGCAGCGCCGCCGGGTCGACCCCGGTCGCTCGTCCGATCTCGCTCGCCACGTCGAGCAGCGAGCGCTGGCCGTCGACCAGCGAGATGGCGCCGGCGGTGAACATCGACTTGCGTCCGAGCGCCATCAGCGACGGGCGGACCGGGATCGGCAGGCGGGGATCGGTGATCCACTCGGGCACATGGCTGCGGATGTGCGCCGCCGCCGGGGAGGCGTCCCGCACGCTGCCGGCGGGCCCGGCGGTCCGGCGCGCCGCGAATCCGAAGACCGTCTCGGTTCGTCGCGACCCGCTCACCGGGGAGTCGAAGTAGGGGACGTCCGCCCGCTCCCGGGACAGGAGCTCGAAGCCCTGGTCGCCGACGATCTCCCAGATCTCCTCGATGGTGTACTGGCGCGGGAGATCGCGCTTGAACCGCAGCGGTCCGAGGTTGAGCCACACGCCGCCCTCGCGCAGCACGCGGCGGATGGAGGCGGCGGTCTCCTCCAGGTCGGCGTCCACCACGTCGATGAACCACGAGGTCAGCACCGTGTCGAGCGACGCCGGTGCGAAGGGCGGCTGCCGCGCGTCCGCGAAGACGAAGCCGAAGCCGTCCCGCACCTCGACCGGGCAGCGCAAGGTCTGCCACACCACCACCTCCGCCTCCGAGTGCGGGGCGACGGGAAACTCCGGCAGCTCGATCGACTCGCCCTGCACCAGCTCGGCCGCCACCAGCAGGGGCAGTGGGTTGGTGTCGAGCGCCAGGGTCACGCTCGGCTGCAGCGCCTGGTGCACGTCGACCGCGAGCCGCCCGGCCCCGGCGCCATAGACCGCGAGGCGCCCGAACGGGCCGGGCGCCAGGCGCGCGACGAGTCCGAGCGTCCGCTCCGCCTCGGCGCGCCCCCAGACCCAGTCGCGAAACAGGTTCTCGTAGCAGTGGAGCACCGGGCTGTCGCCTGGCTCGGGCCGGGTGGGGATGAGCTGCGGCGTGCCCGCGCCGAGGCGCGCGAAGAAGTCGGCGACGCACCGGCGCTGCCCCTCCGTGGCGGCCGCGACCTGCTCGAGCCGCGCGCGGGTTCGCGGGCGCACGTCGGGGCGTTCCGCCTCGGCGCTCCAGGTCGCGACCAGGCCCTCCGCGCTCGCGAGGAACTCGGAGGCGCGGGCCTGCCACAGCGCGCGCCAGAGCGGCGGATCGTCCATCAGGCACGGGATGGCGCCGATGAGCGGATATGACCGCGCGCACCCCGCGCAGTCGAGCGCCCCGGCAGGGGTCTGCGGCGGCGCCAGCGCCAATGGTCCCGCACACCGGGGACACGCCAGGTGGGCAATGAAGGTGGGCGAGGGCGACGACGACATCGCCAGAAAATAGCATCGACGAAGCGGCCTGAAGGACGCGAGAACTCCTCGAGGAGCGGATAGACTCGAGTCCGACGCGGCGGCATCCGCGGGTCGAACGGTTCGACCCAGGCTCCCCGCGCGCGGGAAGGACCTTCGCGTGCGTGTTTCCAGCTCGAGGTTGAAGCAAGGCCCCATCCCCATCCCCATCCCCATCCCCTGGCCCCGGCCGCTCGCCCTGGTCGGCCTGGGGGTGATCCTCGTCGTCGCGTCGCTCGCGGCGGGTGGCTGCCGTCGGCGCGCCAGCCCCGCGGCGTCGGAGCGGCCCGAGGGCCTCGCCTGGGCCAGCTGGCCGATGCCGAATCCCGCGAGCGTGGGGTTGCCGAACCCGGCGAGCTACGACACGTCGAGCGCCGAGGTGGTGCTGGACAACGTCACTGGCCTCGCCTGGCAGAAGGGGACCGCCCCCGACGCCCTGCTCTGGAAGGACGCGAGCGGCTATTGTCGCGACCTCGTCCTCGGTGGGAACGACGACTGGCGGCTCCCCGCGCTGGTCGAGCTCGTCTCGCTGATCGACTTCACCCGACAGGTCCCCGCCCTCGATCCGAGCGCCTTCCCGGACACCACCGGGGCGAACTTCTGGAGCGCGACCCCGCTCGCCGGCTCAGCCGGGACCGAGGAGTGGTACCTCGCGTTCAGCACCGGCTTCACGTACCACGGCCACGGCGAGATGCTGTCGCTGCGCGCGCGCTGCGTCCGCACCGCGCGCGTGTCCTCGGCGGCCGGGACGACGCCCCACTACACGTTCCCCAAGGAGGGGACGGTGCTCGACACGCGGACCGGCCTCACCTGGCAGCGCAGCGTCGGACCGTCCTTCTCGTCCGCCTCCTATGGCTGGGCCGAGGCCGGCGCCGCCTGTCGCGCCCTGGCGCTCGACGGAGCCGGCTGGCGGCTGCCGAGCGTGAAGGAGCTGCAGACCCTGCTCGATCTCACCCGCCAGAACCCGGCGCTCGATCCCGAGGCCTTTCCGGGCGCGCCCAGCAACGAGTTCTGGACCTCCACGCCGGTCACCGGCTCGACCTCCGACGCCTGGTACGTGAACTTCTGGTTCGGTATCACCAACACGCTCGCCCGCAGCAGCACCACCTGGGCCCGCTGCGTGCGCTGAGGACACTGCCCGCTGCTCAGGGATTGAAGAGGCCCGGCAACGGACCGGTCGACTGAGCGGCCGAGCCGAGCGAGTTCATGGTCACGCCGAAGATCGGCGCGATGGCCAGCCACACGTCGTTCATCGGCCGATTCCCAGTCCCGCTCGAGGCGCTCGCTGGACCCGTTTGCACGGGCAGCGGACCATCCGTCACCTTGAGGAAGGTTCCGCCCTTGAGCTTGGTGTTCTTCCCACCGAAGAGCACGACCGGCGCGTTGGTCTGGTTGTGATCCCAGGCGCGCGCCACCTCGGTCACGTAGGCCACCACGGTGTTGTCGAGCAGGGAGTTCCCGTCGATGTCCTTGAACGAGTCCATGGCCTGCAGCGCGGTCGAGGTCTGATCGGAGTAGAACTTGTTGATCTGGATCAGCCAGTCGCGGGTGGCGGGGTCACCGGTCGGATCGCTGTGGCTGACCGGGTGGTGGGCCGCCGACTGCGGGCTGCCCTTGACGGTGGCGCCGTTGAACATCCCCGGGAAGACCACCCAGTTCGTGCCCGAGGACCACATGAAGGTCGCGACCCGCACCAGATCACAGGCGAAGGCCGCCTTGATCAGGCTGAGGTGGGCCTGGCCGAGATCCTGGTGCGGGTGGCTGGTCGGATTCCCCGAGACGTAGTAGTCGACCCCGCTGAGCGCGCTCACGCCGCTCGCCGGGACGTTTCCGGGGCTGTTGTTGGCGCCGATCCCGGTCTGGGCGAAGAACGGTGGCGCCGCCGGGGTCACGCACACGGACCCGGCGCCGCCGGTCTGCACGCCGCCCAGGTTGGCCCGCAGGCTCGCCTCGAGCTCGGTGATGGCCTGTGCGTGGGTGTCGAGCTTGGGCCGCTCCTCGACCGGGATCAGGGTCTGCAGGCGGGCGAGATCGCTGCGCATGAAGTCGAGCAGGCTCAGCTTCTGGGTGAGCATGGCCTGGGTGTTGGTCCCCACCGGGGCCACCGAGCCGAAGATGCGCTTGAAGGCGTTGAGGGGCTCGGTCTCGGAGAAGAGCGGCTGCCGCGCCTGGCTGATGTCCGAGTTGTTGGTCGGCGGCAGATAGGACAGCACGCGCGGGGCGATCTCGTCGCGATCCGAGCGGATGTCCGCCGCGAGCTGCAGCGATCCGAAGGGCGTCTTGGTGGTCGAGGTCGGACCACCCAGCACCGGCGACTTGGCCAGGAAGAGCTGGTCGATCGAGGCACCCCCGGCGGCGTGGTCCTGGGTCCCGATCTGCCCGAGCGTCGGCACGCCCGTCATGAGCGCGACCATGCCGCCCTCGTGGGTGTTGGGGCCGCCCTGCCCATTCTTCGAGGCAGTGACGATGTTGATCCCGTCGATCATGACCATCTTGGACTGCAGCGGCGCGAAGGGCGCGCTCTCCACCGGCAGGGTGAAGCTGGTGGTGGTGGCGCTCGCGGTCGGGCGCCACGAAGAGAGGCCCGGGGACGCCCCGAGCGGGTGGTGAATGACCAGGAAGCGCAGCGGCGCGGCGGCGCCGGCGGCCCGCGCCTCGATGCTGCGCAGGAGGGGCATGAGCAACGCGGCCGAGCCACCGCAGTTTCGGATGAACGAACGGCGGGCCATCTTGTACGAGATCACTTGGATGCTCCTCCCGCGCGGGCGCGGACAAAGTCGGCGAGTGCAATCTTGCTGAACAGCGTGGGCAGGGTTTGATCCGAGGCGTTGAACTGGTCCCGGAGCGGCTGGAGCTCGCAGGTGTTCGACTTGGAAATCAGGGAGCCGATGGCGTAGCTGGCCATCTTTTGCACCGCGCAGTTGTTGAGCGCGTGGGTCGCCACCAGCGCCTGCCCGAAGGCCGTGGGGCCGCTGACCGTCATGCCCGCGAGGGGCGAAGGGGCGAGGCCCCCGGGGACCGCGGGCGGGAAGGTGACCGAGGGGTTGATCGCCGCCCCCACCTCGTCCATCGTCCGGTAGTTCCCCACCGGATCGTAGTTCTGCAGCACCCGCGCGTAGGGATCCATCTGGCCGTGGCAGGTGGCGCAGACCGCCCCGGGCATCAGCCGGGCGTCCGAGTGGGTGATCTCGCTGTTCCCCATCGCGATGACCGCCTGCGCGGACATGGTGGTCAGGTCGATGGGACCCGGCAAGCCGTCCTGGCAGACGATGTTGTCGTGGATGAACTTCCCGCGGTGAACGATCGAGGTGGTGGTGGGATCTGAGATGGCCCACAGGAACCCCGGCTGCGTGAGCATGCCGATCCGGTTCTGGGTCGCCGGCCAGGTGGTGGCGGCGAAGTTGGTGGCCGTGGCCCCGGTCGCCGTCAGGCCAAAGAGGGTCGCGAGGCGCTGGTTGACGAAGACCTTCGACGAGGTGACGAGGTCGGACAGCTGGCCCGGGTTGGTCCAAAGCACGTCGGTCACGAACTGCTGCGCCGACGTCAGGAGATCGCCGACGATGGCCGTCTGATCCTGGCTGGCGGTGGGCAGCGCGGCCAGCAGCGCGGTGTCCTTGGTGGTCTTGTCCCGCAGCTGCCCGAGGCTGAACCAGTTGACCATCACGTTCGCGAGGCTGGTCTTCACCGGCGCCAGCGTCAGCAGTCGGCTCACCTGGCTCGCAAGGCCGGTCGGCGTACCGAGGCTGCCGTCGGCGGCCGCGGCCAGCAACGGTGCGTCGGGCGTGGAGTTCAAGAAGAGGAACCCGAGCTGCGAGGCAACCTCGTAGGGGGTCAACGTGGTCGCGGGGTATTGCCCGGTGGTGGCGTCGGCGACCAGCGTGGCCGGGCCGAGCTCGGTCCGGTAGATGAACGACGGGGAGAGGATCAGCGCCTCGATCATCAGGCCGACCGCCGTGTTGAAGTCGGTCGCCGCGCAGGCGGTCGAGGTCCCCGGGCACACCGAGGTGTAGACCTTCATGAGGTTGGTGATCTCGCTCGGATCCACCGGCCGCCGGAACGCCTTCGGCGCGAACCCCTGCGCGAAGCGCATGGCACAGGCGCTCTGGGTCTCGCCGGTCATGCAGCTGACGATGCAGGTGGCGCCGGTGCAGGTCCCGCTGATCCGGGGCGCGATCTGGGCGATGACGTTCTCGGCGGTCTGGTAGAGGCTGCCGAACAGGTATGGGCCCTGCACGGTCAGATCCGCGCCGTTGATGAACGCGTACGGGGACGAGCCGTCGGTGGTCGAGGTGACCAGGGTCGGCGCCGCGCTCAGGGTCAGCAGATCGCGCGTGGCGTTCGAGAACTGCTGCGACGACAGACGCCACAACCGGCGCGTGATGGTGGGCAGCGGCGTGCAGGCGCCCGTGGCAACGCCAGCCCCTCCTGCGGACGTGGTGTTTCCAGCTCCGCCGGTGCCGACCGCGGCATTCCCGCCGGTGCCAGCCACCTGCGTGCTGCCTCCGGTGCCGGTGCCGGTGCCGGGATTCCCGGACCCGCCGGTTCCGGGGTTGACCGTACCCGAGCTTCCACCGCTCGACACGGTGGAGGAGCTACCCGGACCCGAGCTCATCCCCGCGGAGCACCCGGCGGCAAGTAGCCACGCGCCAAACAGCGGACCCAGACTTCTCGTCCTGGCTTTCATGTGCACTAAGCTGCCACTCGAACCGGTTTTAGGAAAGGGGGATCTGAAAGAGTATTGTCTTTTTCGGGCCGGTCAATGGGTCGGACATGCGAGACGTGCGCGACATCGCGGGATCCACCCGATGTCGGCGCGACTGCGGTCACGCTTTTGGGAAGAAATGAGCCGGTTTTGGGGCGCGACGGCACGCAGTTCGGCGACGGGCGGAGACAGGGACACAGACCTGCAGGGGACGGATCCGGAGGGCCAGCGAGTCCGAGTTCGAGTCCGAGTCCGAGTCCGAGTTCGAGTCGGAGGGAGGCCAGCGGGGGGCCTGTGCGTGGAAAGCTGGGAGCTGCTCGACGCGAGTCGCTGGTCGCCCTGCGAACACGAACACGAACACGAACTCGCTGGCCCTCCGGTCCCTCCCCACGCCGACTGGCCTTCGGGCCCTCCTCTCCGCAGATGCGCCGTGGCGTTGCTTTGGTCCGTGGACCCACGTAGTCTCGCTCGAGAGCAGCCGCCCTCCTGGCAACCGCCCCCGCGCCCTGGAGCCGACCATGCCCGTCAAGCCCTGGTTTCCCACCTTCGTCTATCGATCGGCCTTGCAAGGAAAGGGCAATGAGGAGTTCACGCGCGCCGTGCTTGAAGATTGCCAGCGTGTGCGCGACCAAGACGTCGTGGGTCAGGCCTGGTGTCGCGAGAACTATCCGGCTGGCTACACGTCGTACGGGAGCCAGCGCAAGCTGCACCGCGCCTCCGCGACGTTCAAGCGCCTCGAGCAGAAGATCTGGCGACACGTGCTGCGCTTCGCGCGACAGATAGACATGGATCTGCGTGAAGCGCAGCTCGACATGACCGATTGCTGGGTGAACGTCATGTCGCGAGAGGCGGTTCATCCCATGCACCTTCATCCCGGCGCGGTGATCAGCGGGACCTTCTACGTACGCACGCCCGAGGGGTGCTCGGGGCTTCGCTTCGAGGATCCGCGGCTCGAGAAGTTCCGGTGCGCGCCGCCCACACGGCACGATGCGCGCCCGGCCAACCAGCGTGTCGTCACCTACGACGTCGCGGCGGGTCACCTCGTCCTGTTCGAGAGCTGGCTGCGCCACGAGGTCGCCTCCAATCCCACGGCCGACGAGCGGGTGAGCGTCAGCTTCAACTACGCCTGGGTCTGATTGCTTTGTGCGTCGATCACGTGCATGGTGGTGCGACCATGGGCGATAAATCACCGAAATCGAAGGGCAAGCGGGACGATCAGAAGCAAAACAAGACCAACGCCGACAACCAGAAGAAGCAGGCGGCGGTCGCGGCCAAACAGGTTCCTCAGAAGAAGAAGTAGAACGACGGAACGCAGCGGCGGCGGCGCGGCGGCCAGGAGGTGGCCAGTTTCGTCCCCTGTGTCATCGGGCTCACCCTCTCGATGGTCCACGATCCGTGGCAATTTCCGGTTGTGCAGACCGGGCGACTGTCTCTAGGATGCATTTCGTGAGGTGCATTGTGATGGGAAGGGTTGCCGCGCCCCGGCCTCGCCAGCCTCAGAGGCGTTGCCGACGTGTCTGATCCCTCCGTGTTTCCCGTCCAGCCCGTCCTGCCGAGCGCACCCGAGCCTGCGCCTCCGTCGGAGTCGTCGCTGATCGACGCGCTCCTCGACGGTCGGTATCACGTGGTCCGCGAGATCGCGGTCGGGGGGATGAGCGCCGTCTACGAGGCGATCCACGTCAAGATCGGGCGGCCGGTGGCGATCAAGGTGCTGCACCGGAACCTGGCCAGCGATCCGGATGTGGTCGCGCGGTTCATCAACGAGGCCCGCGCGGTCGGTACCTTTGGCCATCCCAACATCGTGGCTTCGACGGACTTCGGCGAGCTGCCCGGGGGTGTGCCGTACCTGGTGCTCGAATACCTGAACGGGCGGACGCTGGCCCACGAGATCTCGCTCGAGGGACGGCTCGACCTTCGCCGGGTGGTCCGCATCGCCCTGCAGGTCGCCTCGGCGCTGGACGCGGCCCATGCGCGCGGCGTGGTTCACCGCGATCTCACCTCGGACAACGTGTTCCTCACCACCCACGATGGGAGCGCGGATCACGTCAAGGTGCTGGACTTCGGCATCTCGAAGTTCTTGTCGACCACCGATCCGAGCCCCAAGACCCGGCGCGGGCTCACCATGGGGACCCCGGAGTTCATGGCCCCCGAGCAGATCTCCGATCCCCAGTCGGTCGACTCCCGGGTCGACATCTACGCGCTCGGCGTGATCATGTATCACATGCTGGCCGGCCAGACCCCCTTCGGGCGGCTGCCGCTCCAGTCGCTGCTGACCACCATCGTGGTCGAGCCGGCGCCGCCCATCGATCGCTACGATCTCCCGGACGGCCTGCGATCGATCGTGGAGCGCGCGCTGGTCAAGAATCCCGCCGAGCGCACCGGCACGATGCGCGAGCTCGGCCTCGAGCTCGAGCGGTTCAGCTCGCTCCTGGTGGCGGCCGAGACGCTCTCCGGACGGATGAGCGCGCCGCCTGCGGCGTCGACCGCCGCAGTGGTCGGTCGGGCGTGGTCGCAACCCGTGGCGGTGTCGGGGACCATCGGGGGGCAGCAAGGCACCTCGCCCCCAGCGGCGGCCGTCCCGGTCAAGCCGGGGAGCGGGGGAACCTGGGTCGGCGGCTTCGCCGGGGCCGCGGGGGCGGCGGCGGCCGCGCCGCTGGCGGCGGGGTCTGGAGCCACGGACACCGCGGGGCGGACGACGGATCGGTCGCCGAGCCCCGCGGGCACGATCCCGCTGACAGTCCCGCCTGGACCGCTGGCTGTGCGCCGCCGTGGGTGGACCTGGCTCTGGATGTCGGTTGCGCTCGGGGGGGCCGCGATCGTGGGGGTGGTGGTCGGCGTGACCTTGTTTCGGGGGCCGGGGCCAAGGGGAAGAGGCCTGGCGGAGATCTGGCCGGCCAGCCTCGGTGCCCTGTCGAGGGTGGTGCCGGGCTCGACCTCGAGCGCGACCCCCGGCGCCGGCGCGGTGGGGGTCCCGACGCTGGCGGTGGGACTGTCCGGGGCGGCGTCGCCCGAATCGCGCACCGTGAGCCTGCGGGTCCGCTCGGGGACGTCGGGCGCGCGGGTCACGCTCCGCGGGCGGACCCACGAGTTGCCGTTCGACGACCAGCTCAGACCCGGGACCGAGCCCGAGCTGGTGGAGCTGACGGCGCCCGGTCACGAAGGGCGGCGCTTCTGGTTGAAGCTCGACCAGCCGGTGCATCTCGCGGCCAACCTGCCCGGGGGGAGGGGGGTGCTCGAGGCGTCGGCCGAGGAGACCGGGGTGGCGCTCGGCGATCGGGTCTGGGGATTCTTCGGGGGGACAGGGCCTGGGGCCGACAACGGGGATCTGCGTCGAGGCGCGGCGAGCCGGCGGGTCAGCCGAGCGCACGCCCTCATGGCGTATGGGCGCGGTCCCTCCATGGCCGAGGTGCAGGTGGACGAAGGGCGGAGTGGCCTGGCCGCGGACCTGCTCCCCAATTCCCGCTCTGCCTCGGGGCCATCACCCGTCCGCGCGGCCGCTGCGGCTGGCGCCGCTGCGGTGGAGGAACCGAGATCGGTGTCGTCATCGTCATCGTCATCGTCATCGCCTTCTTCTTCGCCGTCGGGGTCGTCGCCTTCGTCGTCCCCGTCGTCGGCCAGGCCAGCGTCCGCCGCCAGCGCCCAGAAATCGGTGGTCGCCTCGGGGGCCTCGGCCGCAGGCTTGGCCCCGGACCCGGGGTCGTCGTCGTTCGCGCCGGCCGCCCCCTCGACCGCACGGCCTCAGGCGATCGCGACGAGCACGACGGCTGCGGCGACCATGAAGCTGCATGGAGGAGGCGAGCCCGGGACCACGCGGGCCCCCACGCAGGCGACGGCTAGCGGAACGCCCGCTGTTCCCCGCGGTGCTGATCCCGGCGGGGAGGCGCCGAGCTCCAGCAGGATCCAGGCGGTGGTGCGGTCGCGGCTGTTCGAGGTTCGCAGGTGCTACGAGCGCGGCAAGATGGACGAGCCCGAGCTCAAGGGCCGCGTCACGGTCCGGATCGCGATCCCGCCGTCCGGCGGAGTCGCCTCCGCGCTGGTCGAGTCGTCGTCGCTGGGGAACAGTCGAGTCGAAGGTTGCATCGTCGACGCCGTCCGGGGCTGGCCGTTTCCCCCGCCCGCGGGGAGCACCCCGCTCGTCATCTCCTATCCCTTCAACCTTCGCTAGTCCCCTTCCACTCCAAATACATGCGCGCTCACATCCTGCGATTCGTGTGGCTGCTCGGCTGCGGTTCGTGTCTGCTCGGCTGGTCCTCGCGGGCGACGGCGCAGCCGACATCAAATGCACCTTCGAATGCGCCGCCGCCGCCGCCGTCCGGCCCCGGTGGCAGGACACCGTCGATCGATGTTCCGCCGCCGGTGTCCGATGCGCCGCCTGCCGTGGTGACCTTTCCCCCCGCGGAGGTCACCGAGCCCCCCGGCGGGGCGCCGCCCGCCCCCCCTGCCTCACCACCGCCCTCGGTCGCGGCGCCGATCGCGGGGTCGGCGCAGGCCCCCGGGCCCGGCGGCGCCGCGAATGTCCCGGCGGCCATTCCCCTCACCATGGACGAGATTCCGGTGTCGAGCGCGAGCACCCGGGTGACGTTGAACCTGTTCGGCGACACCGCCTTTTCCATCGACTCCGTGACGCCGAGGAAGCCAGCCTTCATCCTCGGCCCCCTCGATCTCCTCCTCTGGGGACAGTTCGCCAATCTGTCCGCCTCGGCCGAGCTCGCGATCGAGCCGCTCCGCGATGGCACCGTGGGGCTCGATCTCGAGCGATCGTTCATCCGCTGGCACACCGAGCGGTTCTTCATCGACGCCGGCCGAACCCACAGCGAGATCGGGTACTGGAACAACGCCTTCCACCACGGGCGATGGCTGCAGATGCCGGTCGAGCGACCGCGCGCGGTCGTGTTCGAGGACGAAGGTGGAATCCTCCCCGTGCACTGGGTGGGCGCCACCGCTCACTTCCTCGCCATCACGGGGGCGGAGCAGCTCGAGCTCATCGCCGCGCTCGGCAACGGGCGCGGGAACATCGTCGATGACATTCACGCCAAGGACGACACCAACGGCTTCAAGTCGATCCTGTTCAAGGTGGACCTGCGCGGGGTGGGCGCCGAGGATCTGCACCTCGGTCTCTCCGGCATCTTCGACCACATCGCTGCCGCGTCGGCGGCCTTGCGCCCCGCGCTCCCCGATCAGGCGATCAACGAGGCCATCGGGAACGCCTACCTCGCCTACCGGGGCACCGACTTCACCGGGATCGCCGAGGCGTACGAGATCGTTCACTCGGTGCCCGGACAGAGCTGGAACACCCTCGATGCCTTCGCGCTCCTGGCCTACCGATTGGGGGCGGTGACGCCGTATGTGCTCGGCGAGATTCGCCGGGGAGACATCGCCTCCGATCCGTTCTTCTTCCCCGGCACGGTGGCCACCGGGGAGGAGCCGATCCTCGGGCGCACCGTGGAGACGACCGCGGGGTTGCGCTGGGATCTCGACGCCTGGAGCGCGGTGAAGGTCGAGTACCGCGGTACGTTCTACAAGGACGGCGGCTCCCGGATCGACCGCGGGATGGTCGACTGGTCGTTCGGTCTATGAGGTGAGCGCGTGCGCTGCGGGTCGGGCCGAACATCCGGGGTACAGCTGCTGCGCGGAGCGGGCGCGACGGTGGGCATGGTCTCGTGCCTGGCCTGCAGCTCGCCCCGGGGCGTGGGTCGACCCGGGGCGGTGCCGATCTCGGCGGCGGCGACCTCGCCGAGATCGACGACCTCGCTGACATCGAAGACCCCGCTGACATCGTCGACCCGCGCGCGGGAGTCCATCTTCGAGAAGACCTGGACCTGGGAAGACGAGAACGGGGGCACCACGCGGCTGTCCGCGTGGCGCGGCCGGCTGCTGGTGGTGAGCCTGGTCTACACGACCTGCACGACGGTGTGTCCGCTCGCGATCGAGAAGATGCGGGAGGTCGACGCGCGGCTCACCCGCGCTGGCCAGGCGGCCGAGTACGTGCTCGTGACCCTCGATCCCAGCTCGGACACGCCCGAGCAGCTCCGCCGGTTCAAGGCCGAGCACGCCCTTCCCGGCCGCTGGCACCTGCTGCGGGGCAGCCCGGAACAGACCGAGGCCCTGGCCGTCTTCCTGCGCCTCAAGCTGATGAACCTGGGTGACCACGTGATCCACGAGGCCCGCGTGGTGGTCCTCGACGGCGCGGGGCGGCTGGTCGGCCAGATGCACGGCTGAGCTCGGGAGGCGTGATACTCGGTCATGGGCTCGCAACCCTGGCCAGTCGTACTTACAATGGCCAAAAGCAGCGCGGGGTGAGGACATGAGCGTTCGACGATGGTTCGTGGCAGGTATCGCGGTCCTGGTCTTCATCCTGGGCGCTTCGGCCGTGAGCGGCTACAACGCGCTCGTGTCGCTGGATCAGGCGGTCGAGGCCCAGTGGGGCCAGGTCGAGAACGTGTACCAGCGGCGGGCGGATCTGGTCCCCAACCTGGTGGAGACCGTCAAGGGCGCCGCGGCCTTCGAAAAGGAGACCTACGTCGCCGTGGCCGAGGCCCGATCCCGGGTCGGTCAGGTCTCGGCCGCCGCCGGGACCGGGAAGATCGCCGACGATCCGCAAGCCTTGCAGCGGTTCCAGCAAGCGCAAGACGGCCTCTCGAATGCCCTGTCGCGGCTGATGGTGGTGGTCGAGCGCTACCCCGATCTCAAGGCGACCGCGGCCTTTCGCGATCTCCAGGCCCAGCTCGAGGGGACCGAGAACCGCATCGCGGTGGAGCGCATGCGCTTCAACGAGGCCGCGCAGAGCTTCAACACCCGGCGACAGAGCTTCCCGACCGTGGTGGTGGCGGGCCTCTTCGGTGCGCGCTTCAAGGAGAAGGCCTTCTTCAAGGCCCAGGCCGGCGCCGACGTTGCTCCCAAGGTGAAGTTCTAAGGTCCATGTCCATGTCGACGTCCACCCCTGCGGGCGGTGGGGAGCCGCGAGCGGGCCGCGCTCTCGACCCTGGGCGGGCTCGGTCCTTGCGGAGCCATGGCTTCCGCGGAGGGGCAGCGGCGTTGATCTGCGCGGCCTCGGTGGTCTGGGGCTCGGCCGGCGGTGGGACGCGGGTGGCCGCGGCGACCGCGCCGGCGGGTGGGTCGCTGGCTCAGCCTCCGCCTCCGACGGAGTGGGTGACGGATCTGGCCGGCTTCTTGTCCGCGGCGGCGCGCGCCGAGCTCGACGCGCGCCTGCGGGATTTCGAGCACCGCTCGGGTCACCAGGTGCTGCTGTGGATCGGCCACGGGACGGGTGGTGCGTCGATCGAGGAGTGGGCGGCCCGCGCCTTCGCCAGCTGGCGGGTCGGGCGTCGTGGGCTCGACGACGGTGTGGTGCTGTTCGTCATGGCGGACGATCGCAAGCTGCGCATCGAGGTCGGCTACGGTCTGGAGGAGAAGCTGCCCGATGTCAGGGCGGCCGCGATCATTCGCGAGACCATCGTGCCGCGGCTGCAGGCGCAGGATCGCGACGGTGCCGCCCGCGCGGGGATCGCCGCGATTCTGGCCACGCTCGGTGACGTGCCCTCTGCCGAGGGCGACGGTCGCGCCGGGGAGCCGCTGCCGGTCCGGGGAGCGCCACCGACCCGGATCGGATGGGTCGAGCTGCTGCTCCTCGCCCTCGCCGGGCTCTTCGTGCTGGGCTTCGCGATCACGCATCCGAGCCTGGCCATCCTGTTCCTGTCCACGCTGTCTTCTGGACGTGGCGGACGGGGAGGCGGCTCTGGCGGTGGATTCGGAGGCTTTGGCGGAGGAGGAGGGGGAGGGGGAGGAGGAGGCTTTTCGGGCGGCGGCGGCCGCTCGGGTGGCGGCGGAGCCAGCGGATCGTGGTGACATCACGCTGGCCGCTCACCCGGCGTCGGTTGCTGGCTCGGCTCGATCGGCCGCGGGTGGAGCGCGCCATCGCCGAGGCCGAGACCACCACCAGCGGAGAGATCCGGGTGGCCGTCACCGGTTTCTTTCGTGGTGACCTGCGAGCGCTGGGGGAGGGCGCATGGCGACGCTTGAAGATGGCCGAGACCCGGCATCGCAATGGAGTGCTGATCGTGCTGGCGCCGACGCGTCGCCAGGTCCTGATCCTGGGGGACGCCGGGATTCACGCCCGGGTCGGCGAGCCGTACTGGTCCGAGCTGGCGCGGGCGCTGGCCGCCCGCTTCGAAAGCGCCGACTTCTCGGCGGGGCTCGTCGATGCCATCCGGGACCTCGGGGGCGCGCTGGCGACGCACTTTCCGCCCGAGCCCGGCGAGAATCGGAACGAGCTGGCCGACGCCGTCGACGTCGGTCCATCCACGCCCGACGGCGCCCGCCCGCGCAGATCCTGAAACAAGGGTCCTGACACCCAGGTCCGGAAACGAATCCGCCCGCGCGCGCCTGATGTTTCGGATTGCGGCGGCCCGGCGATGCGAGGGCGTGCCTGCTCGGGTTGAAACGCGTAGGCCGCTCGAGGCGGGTGAAATCTGAACCGCGCAGGGAAGAATTCCGGGCGCGTGGCGTTCCTCGATGTGGGTGAGGAAGCCAGGTTTCTCACCGGCACCCACGCAGCCCCGCACGCCGCACCCGACGCCCGACGAGACCCCAGGCGTCGAAGGCGTTCGGCGACGGGCTCCCACGAACCCTCGTCCGCGTGGACGGTGCATGGCCGGACTCGACGGAGGAGGGCCACGGCATCCGGGTGAGCGCCTGGTCGTCTCCTGACTCTTCTTTCAGCACGGAGTGTGTCCGATGGCCATCGCTACGACTTCTGAACGCTATGAGCTGGTTCGCAGGGTCCGCATCGCTTCGTTCTTTCAAAGCTACGAGGCGATGCACCCACGGAGACCCGGGCGCTTCATGCTCGACGTCTTCACTGGAATGGACACCAGCGCCGAGCGCCCCCGGGCGTTTCTGCGCGACGCCGCCCGGGTCTCCGCGCTGCGCCACCCGCACATCTTGCAGATGCTGGAGCTGTCCAGCATGCCGGATGGGACACCCATCGTGGTCTCCGAGCTGCCGCCGGGGCAGACCCTCGAGGCCTGGCTCGGCGCGGGACACGTGCCGTCGGTGCGGACGGTGATCAAGTGGATCGGCGCGCTCGCGGAGGCGGTGGATGCTGCGCACGACGCGGGAGTGGTGCACGGCGCCATCCGCGCCGACCAGGTGTTCCTGGTGGAGGGCACGGGCGGCGGCCTCGGGTTGCCCAAGCTCAAGGGCTTCGGGCTCGAATGGCTGCGAGCCCCGCCATCCGCCGGCCCTTCGGCCGAAAATGAGGATGAGGATGAGGATGAGGATGAGGATGGGGGGCCTCGAAGAGCCAAGAGCGTCGCGGGCGTCGCAGTTCCCGCGCTTCGCGAGGGCTGGTTTCCCGAGCTCAGGGATCGCGCCGGCACGGTGGGCGGCGTGGCGGTCGATCTCGCGGCCCTCGGCGCTCTGGCCGAACACCTGCTGCGCGTGTCGCAACCCGCCGCCATGGGGACGGATCCGCAGGAAGCCCTCGGGCTGCCGGTCCTGGTGTCGCTGGCCCTGGCGCGGGCGTCGGGCGACGGTGGTGCTGCGCCGTATGAATCGGCCGCCGAGCTGGCCCGAGATCTGGAAGCCGCGGCGCTCGGCCCTCCGCTCGACCCCGACCTCTCTCACGCAGAGAGGCGGCCGCCGACGGGACTCCGGAGGAGGGGACCCGGCAGGGGACGGTCCGCGCTGTTCACGGCCGGGGCGGCGGCCGTCGTGGTGGTCTGTGGCGTGGGGACGAGCTCCATGCTCGAGGGGCGACATTCCCTCGCCTCGTCTGCCCGGGCGACGCTCGGCGCTCGGGACGGATCGAGGGTCGCGACGACCTCCATCGAGGCGCGCTCCATTCAGCCATCCGCGCCGGCCGGGACCAGGGGCTCGACCACCGGCGTGCCGCGGTCGCCCCGGTTGGTCGCCGCGCTCGATCTTCCGACCCCACCGGCTTCCCCGACCCGAGCGCCCATGCCGGTGACGATGCCGGCGCCGGAGCAGGAGCAGGAGCCAGTGCGGATGCCAGGATCAGGACCATCGCCGAGCGCTTCGGGGCAGGCGCAGCACCCGCACGGTCGCCACGGGATCGTTTGGTCCCCTGGCCTCGGTCGACTCGCCGACGTCGGCGAGATCACCACCGCCTTCGCGGGCGACGGGGCCGAGGCCGTCGCCGGAGCTCTGGACCCGGCGAGGATCGTTCCATGAGGTCCGCGCGCCACCGCCCGCCGGTGGGTCGAGGTCCCCGCACGTTCGCGCTCGCCACGCAGCCCGAGCCCCGGGCAACCTCGAACCGGATGGGTCGCCTCGACCTCCGACGGGTGGCTTCCACCGACGTGGCCGCCTGACCATGCCCTGGCACGAGATCTGGTTACGCACCATCGGCTTCCTCGGTGGTGCCCGCGCCATCGCCTCCCTCCTCCTCGCCGGCCTCGACTCCGCCACCCGCGCTCTGGCCCTGCCGATCGCGGCCGGAATCTTCCTCGGCCAGCTCGACGAGGTGTTCGTCGACGCGAACTACCTGTTGCGAGGGCTGCACCGCCGAGCCCGCCGGGTGATCGCCTGGAAGTCCCTCGACCGGGTTCCACAGAAGGACGTGGCGATCCTGGTCCCGGCCTGGCGCGAAGCCGAGGTCATCCGTCGGATGCTGGAACACAACCTCACGAACATCGACTACGACCGCGCCCGCTACACCGTCTTCTGCGGTATCTACGCCAACGATCCGGAGACCCAGGCCGAGGTCGACGATGCCTGTCGCCGATTCGCCGGCGTGCGCAAGGTCCTGGTGCCGCACGCCGGTCCCACCTCGAAGGCGGACTGCCTCAACTGGATCTACCGGGGCGTGGCCCTGGAGGAGCAGCGGCGCGGGAGGCGCTTCGACATCCTGCTCTTGCACGACGCGGAGGACGTCATTCATCCGCTGGCGCTCCGCCTGTACAGCCTGCTGATCCCCCGCTACGAGCTGGTGCAGACGCCGATCCTCTCGCTGCCACTCGGGCTCCGGCAGGCGGTCGCCGCGACCCACATCGACGAGCTGGCCGAGCGTCACCTGAAGGAGATGCCGGTGCGCGAGGCGATCGGAGGGTTCATTCCGTCGGCGGGGGGCGGGAGCGCCTTCGACCGCGAGGCCTTCGCGCAGATGGCCGTCGCCCACGGGGCGCGGCCCTTCGACCCCGAGAGCCTGAGCGCGGGCTACGAGCTCGGCCTCGACTTTCGACTGGCGGGCAGGCGGGTCCACTTCGCGTGTCACGCGGTCGAGCCCTCGCGGCGCTCGACCGCGACGGCGTCGGACCAGCCCGACGGCCTCGACCAGCCGCGGGCCGACGCCCGCAGGCGCGAGGAGATCATCGCCACCCGCGAATATCTCCCGGAGGCGCTCGGGGCCTCGATGCGCCAGCGCTCGGGCGCGATCCTGGGGCGCGCGCTGCAGACCTGGCGCCGCGTGGGCTGGCCCGGTCCGCTCGGCGTGGCCTACTGCCTGTGGCGCGATCGCAAGATCCTGTTCACCAGCGCCCTCGTCGTCCTCGCCGGCGTGCTGATCGGGATCGAGGGGGTGCGAGCGGGCGCCGCCGCCCTCGGGGTGGGACCGCAGCCGGGGAACCTGACCACCGCGGGGTGGCGCGGATCGGTGCTGCTCGTGCTGCTGGTGGCCAACCTGGTGGCGCTCGCGTGGCGCATGGCCGTGCGCGCCTGGCTGGTGGGCCGCCTGTACGGGACGGGACACGCTCTGCTGAGCGGGCCTCGCCTGGTCCTCGGCGGCCTGATCGGGCTCGGGGCCGCCGCCCGCGCGCTCTTCCTCTTCGTCCAGCACCGGCTGACCGGCAAACCACTGCGCCCGGCGGAGATCACCCACGCCTTTCCGAGCCCGACGGTGCTGCGGGCGCGGCAGCGGCGCCTCGGCGAGGTCCTGACCGAGGAGTACGGTCTCGATCGGCAGAGCCTCGAGCTCGGCCTGTCGCTGCAGCAAGCGGTGGGCCGGCCGCTCGGGGAGGTGCTGTCCCTGCTGGGGCTGGTGTCCGAGCAGACCGTCACCCGCGCGCTCGCCGAGCTGCACGAGATGGCGGAGGGTGATCCCTGGGCGGGGCGGGCGCCCGAGCACCTGCTCACCGCGATCGGCGAGGAGGAGGCGGAGCGGCTGGGGGTGGTGCCCATCGCCTCGGGGGTCGAGGGCAACATTCGCGTCGCGGCCGAGCTGCCCCTCGAGGGCGAGGCCGTGCGCGCGCTCGAGGAGCGCTTCGGTTCGGAGGTGGAGGTGGTGCTGGCGCCGCCGGCCGCCGTGCGCCGGAGCCGGCAGCAAGCCTACCGGCGGTTGCTGGCCGCCGGTGAGCTCGATGGCTCGACCACTCCGGTTGCCCGCCAGCGCGTGAGGCCCGAGGAGGTCGACTGGTCCGCGGTGGTGCAGATCGGTCACGGCTATTGCGCCTTTTACGCCATCCTGCCGCTCCTGCCGGTCGAGCGGGCCAGCCCCGGCGAGCTGCGACGGGCCGAGTCGGTGCGTCCGCTGGCGGCCGCGTTTCCCGTGCACACCGAGGTGCTCGCCACCGTGGCGATGCGGCTGCGGGCGGGGGCCGCCGCCGATCCCCGCGCTGATCGGGAGCCGTCTGGCTCGCGGGTCCGCGTTCCAGGCGGCGCCCACGACCACCGTCACCGCCACCACCGGCATCGCCAGCGCCAGCCCCAACCCCACCCGCGGGTCGAGCCCCACCACCGGGATCAGGGCCTGCGCGAGCTCGAGCACGCGATCGAGGTCGTGCCGGCGCCCCTGCTCGACATCGACGTGGCCATGGCGCTGTGCCCATCCTCCACGGTGGCCGAGCCGGCCCCGGGCACCCTCACCCTCGAGCTGCTGCGCGCGCTCGAGTCCAGCAACGAGGGCGATCCGCGCGTCGCGGCCTGCAGCCGGGCGGGACGGCTCGGCCTGCCCATCACGTCGTCGTCGGGCGCGGGACCCGTGCACTGGGCGGTGCTCCCCACCGCGCTTCAGGGCCGTGACCCGATCTTCATTCATGGGCTGGCCGATCGCTCGCTGATCCTGGCCACCGCCAGCCCGAGCCCGCGTCTGTTCCGCACGGTGGGCAACCTCTACCCCCGCTGGGCCGTCGCCTGGCGCGTCGAGTTGCCCGACGGACAACATCACCCAGTCCTCGAGGAGCTGCCATGCACGACCCGAAAGCTGCCTGCCCATCCCTTTCTGAACAACTGAGGCGCACCTTGCCGCGGCGGCCGCACGTGCTGCTGGTGCTGAAGGACGAGGTCTACGCCACGGCCATCTCCCTGTGGCTCGCGCGGCTCGGCTGGAAGGTCACTCACGTCGCCGAGGTGACGGAGGCGCTGGAGTCGTGGCGCGAGAGCGGCGCCGGGGTCGCGCTGGTGGACATCGATGACGACGGTCTCGGGGCCCTCGCGGTGCTGGCGGCCGCCACCGCCTTCCGGCCCCTTGGGCGGGCGGTGATCTGCACGCGCGACCGCGCGCTGGTGGCGCTGCCCGACGATCTGCGCGAGCGGCTCGGCATCGAGGACGTGGCGGTGCGCCCCTGCCACGTCTCGGTCCTGGGGGCCGCGATCCTGCGCGCGGCGGGGCTCACGGAGTCCCTGGTTGCCGGGGGCCTGTCCGCCCTGGCGGATCCGGGCCCGGGCGCGGAGGACCTGCATCTCGACGCGCACGCCGACGCCGACGCGGATGCCGATGCCGATGCCGATGCCGGAGAGGACGCCGACGTCCACGTGCAGATCGAGTACGTCGGCGACCCGCGGCGGCGAGTCGACGAGGCAGGCGAGGTGTCCTTGCGCGAGAGTGGCAGCGACCGGGAGCCGCCCCAGTGAGGCCGGCGACGCGCATCGGAGTCGTGCTCGGCTCGCGGCCCGAGGCCATCAAGCTGGCACCGGTGATCCAGGCCATCCGCGCCCGGTCGAACCTGGAGGCGGTGGTGATCTCGACCGGACAGAACGGCCAGATGCTGGCGCCCGCCCTCGATGCCTTCGGGCTCCGGCCCGACCACGCCCTGCAGAGCCTGGTCCCCGGGCAGACGCTGCACGACACCGCCAGCCGGACCCTGCTCGGGTTGCGCGAGCTCTTTCGCGAGCAGCCGCGGCCCTTCGATTGGGTGGTGGTCCAGGGCGACACCACCACCGCCTTCGCGGCCGCGCTGGCCGCGTTCTATGCCCAGATCCCGGTGGCGCACGTGGAGGCTGGCCTGCGCTCGGGGCGTCGCTACGCGCCGTTTCCCGAGGAGATCAACCGCCGGCTCGTCGATCAGCTGTCGGAACGACTGTTCGCGCCGACCCAGTCGGCGCGTGATCAGCTGCTGGCGGAAGGCTTTCGTCCGCAGCAGGTCCATGTCACGGGGAACACCGTGGTCGATGCGCTGCAGGCGGCGCGCAAGCTGGTGCGTGGGCGCCGGATCTCTCTGCCGGGGGTCGCCGACGCGGCGCTGACTGGAAGGCGGATGTTGCTGGTCACCGCCCATCGTCAGGAGAGCTTCGGCCCGGGGCTGCTCTCGATCTTCCGGGCGCTTCGCCGGCTGGTGGAGGATCTCCCGGACGTCTGCGTGGTCTATCCACCCCACCTCGATCCCAGCGTGGACGGGCCGGCGCACGAGCTGCTGGGCGGGCGGGATCGCATCCACCTCGTCCCTCCACTGTCGTATCTCGAGTTCGTGGCGGCCATGGAGCGCGCGCACCTGGTGCTCACCGATTCGGGGAGCGTGCAGGAGGAGGCGCCGACCCTCGGCAAGCCCCTCGTCGTCCTGCGCGACGTCACCGAGCGGCCCGAGGGCATCGCGGCCGGGGTGGCCCGTCTGGCGGGGACCTCGGAGCGGCGAATCTACGACGAGACGCGGCGGCTGCTGGAGGACGATGCGGCCTATCGCCGGATGGCGACCGGGATCAACCCTTACGGTGACGGCCGGGCCTCGGAGCGCATCGTGGATCTCTTGCAGGGGAACGATGCTGCCGCGACGATCACGCTGGCCACGCGCGCCCTGGCGTCATGAGGCGACGGCGCCGGTCCCCCCGGCCTTCACCTGCGCCGTGGGCTCGACTGGCCTCGACGCCGGTGGTCGCCGTCGCTGGCTGTACCGGCGGGCCGTGCGGGTCGCAGGGCTCCTGGCGACGCGACTGTACGGTGGCGCGCGGCGGCTGGTTCATTCCGCCCTCGCGGCGGGGGCGCGCGCACGCCCCCGACGCGGAGGCGTGGGGCGAACGGCCGGCGGTCCTGGGCGCGCTGGCTGCGTACGCGGCGCGACCGGCCCGACGGGCCCGACGGGCCCGATGGGCCCGAGCGGAGATCGTGCGGCACCGGGCGGCCGCGCGTGGCCGCTTCGGTCGGCTGGCCCCGGCCAACCGGCGGCGAGCGGTCGCCTGCGCCCAGGTCCACGTTGGCCTCGGCTGGCCCGGCTGCGGGGGATTCTCCTCGTCGAGGACCGACCGCGGGGCTCCCCGCTGGCGCCGGTCCGACCGCGATGTGACGGACGCGATCGCGCGGCTGCGGAGCCGGAAGCCCGTCCCGCCGCCCCGGGTGGCGGTGCTCGACGCCGGCGAGCCGCCTCGCGCTCCGGTCGAGCCCGGGCGCGCCACGCTGGCGAGTCCCGGCGCGGACGGGCTCACGCCGGAAGGCGGGTATGGGTACGGAACCGCTGGCGCCGCCCCGCCGCGAGGGGCTCGTGCGCCGCGCGCGTGCCGGCGACGGCGGCGCGCCGCGAAGGCCTTCATCTCGCCCGCCGGCACCGGCGGCCCTGCGGCCGACGACCGCGCGGTCGCACCTAGGACCAGGACTTGTAAGTTTGTTATGGACAGATTGCATATTCGCGCGATCGCTGATCGCCCGTCTCCCTCCGGGCCACGTGAGCCCGGAGGGGATGTGACCGGGTTGTCAACCGACTGTTACCGGCACGGCGATCCGTCGAGGACGCGTTCACGTTCTGCGCAGCTCAATTCGAGCATGTTCGATCGCGTCGCCCGGACACGCGCGACCTCATCTCCCAGGATCCGCCGCGAATCCTGCGGATCTCTCGCGATCACCGTCGCGGGCAGCGGCACATCTTCGTCCACTCCCACGGGGCACACCCATTGCAGAAATTCACACCATGCCTATTTCACCTGCGAAGCCGCCTGACGATCCCGCAACGACGCCCGATGTGCTGGTGAGGCACCTCGGCGATCTTCGGCGCTATGCCCGCCGCCTCACCCGGCAACCCTCACTCGCGCAGGACCTGGTCCAGGAGACCTACCGGCGCGCCCTCGAGACCCGCGCCCGCTTCCAGCCAGGCACCAACCTGCGCTCTTGGTTGTTCTGCATCATGCGCAACCTCCACTGCGATCATCTGCGGCGGGCCCGTCGCCAGGCCGTCAGCCCCGAGCACGACGTCGACGATCTCCCGGACACGCGGAGCGCCGACGACATCTGGGATCAGCTCACCGAGGCGGATGTCGCCCACGCGCTCGACGCCTTGCCGGTCGAACCGCGTCGGGCCATCCTGCTGCACGAGCTCGAAGGAAAGTCCTATGCGCAGATCGCTCACGAGCTCGAGATCCCGATCGGGACCGTCGGCACGCGGTTGCTGCGGGCCCGGCGTCGTCTCTGCGAGCACCTCATGACCCGGCTGGCCTGAGCCCCGGGCGGGGGTTCGATGGCCGCCCGGCCGGGCCGAGCCCGAGCGGATCGCTCCCGTATATGATGCCGGGGTGCCCGTGCGTGTGCTCTCCTTTGCCTTCTCTACGCTGACCACCCTGCTCCTCGTGGTGGATGCCCCCGCGGCCGTGCCGCTCTTCCTCAGCATGACCGAGGCCGACTCGGTCGAGCACCGGCGGCGAACCGCCTCCCGGGCGGCGCTGGCCGCCGGGATCGTCCTCGCGTCGTTCGGTGCGCTCGGGGGGATTGTCTTCCGCGTCCTCGGGATCTCGCTCGGGGCCTTTCGCATCGCGGGGGGCATCCTGCTCTTCCTCCTGGCCATCGACATGCTGCGGGCACAGCGCTCGCGTCAGCGGACCTCACCGGAGGAGGAGGCCGACGGCGTCGATCGCCCGGACATCTCGATCTTTCCGATGGCCATCCCCATGCTGGCGGGGCCCGGCGCGACCTCGACCGTCATGGTGCTGGTCTCGCGCGCCGAGCGTCCCTGGCAGTACGTGGTGGTCTTCGCCGCCATCGGGCTGACGGCGCTCACGGCCTACGGGTTCTTGCGCAGCGCCGTCCGGGTCGAACGGGGGCTCGGGCGAACCGGGATGAACGTGCTTCAGCGGGTGATGGGCCTGATCCTCGCCGCCACCGCGGTGCAGTTCGTGGTGGAAGGTGCCTCGGACGTCCTGCCCACCATCGTCGGAGGGCTCGCGGGGGCTCAGTGAGCCTTGGTCAACGCGCGGATGGCGGAGACCAGGACGTCGGCCTTGAAGGGCTTGGTGATCCAGGCCTTGGCGCCGGCCTGCTTCGCTCGCTGCATCAGCGCGGGCACACCCTCGGTGGTGAGCATCAGGATGGGCAGCGTCGGGTTCGCGCCGTTGGCCTTGACCTGTTCGACCATCTCGATGCCGTTCAGGTTGGGCATGTTGACGTCGCACACCACCGCGCCGATCCCCGGAATCCGCGCGATCTTGTTGACCCCGTCGACCCCGTCGATGGCCTCGATCACCTCGAACCCCGCCTGGCCGAGGGCGGCGCTCACCTGCTGCCGCACCGTCGCGGAGTCGTCCACCACCAGTACCTTCGTCTTCACCATGACCATTGGCTCCTCTTCGCTGAGCGGTCGGGCGCCCGGTCTCGAGACCGGGCATCCGCGCAAGACTCCGCAGACCCCACCGTGGGTGGATCGGAACTTCTTCCCACCGCCTTGAGCCCCGCGCTGACCGGCGGCGAGGTCGGCGCGCGGAAGCCGCGCCGGGCCGCGGGCCGCCGAGGTACACTCGGCGTCCATGGCATCTCTTCGGCGGGCGGCTGAGTCCAGCTTGGGCGCGTCGTCCGTCGCAGCTTCGCTCGCGTCGCGTCGCTGGCTGGCCGGCTCGATCCTGGCCACGCTGGTGGCGGGGGGCGGATGCGGCGATGGTGCCGGGGCGTGCCCGTCCACCGCGGACGCGGCCGCCGGGACACAGCCTGACGGGCACGGGGACGGCTCGGGCGGCGGGCGGGGCCCGGGCCAAGGTGGAGGAGGATCGGGTGGACCAGGAGGAACCGCCGGGCGAGGCGCGACGGGCGGTGAGGGCGGCAACGCTCAGATCCCTCTCGAGGAGCTGAGCAGCCGCAGCGAGGGAGCGATCTGCGCGTACGCGGTTCGCTGCGGGATCTTTCCGGACGTCGAGACCTGCCAGGGGACCATCTATGCGCGGCTGCAGGTCTTCGCGGACGTGGGCTCGGGCAAGGTGCTCTACGACGGGCAGGCGGCGGCCGCCTGCGTGGACTGGTACGCGCAGCGCGGCTGCGCCGTCTCGGATCTGGAAACCCCATCGCCCGCCTGCGCGCTGGTCTTCACCGGGACCCTGCCCGAAGGCAGCGCGTGTCTGGCCAACAACCAGTGCCTCTCCGACAGCTGCAACCGCGCCGCGTGTGGGCCCGACGCCTGCTGTGCTGGCACCTGTCAGCTCCCGGTGGTCGTCGGTGGCGATTGCTCACGCGACGGGCAGATCTGCGCGCGCGGCGCATTTTGCAAGTCCGATGCCACCGGCACGCACGCGAGTTGCGCGCCGCGGGTCCCCTCCGGTCAGGTCTGCGACAGCTCCGATGTCTGCGTGGCTGGCCAGTTCTGCAACATCGATCCTTTGGCCGGGACCGGCGTCTGTGCCGCCGCTCCGAGGGAAGGGGAAGCCTGCCCGACGGCATTTTGTGGCTCGATCACCGACACCTGCGATCTGAACACCAGCCTGTGCGCGGCCAAGCGGCCCATCGGCGCCCCGTGTCTCACCGATCGATCCTGCGTGAACTACGCCCGCTGTGCGCCCGAGACCTCCACCTGCGTGGCGCGGGTTCGCGGTGGGGGCGCCTGCACCACCAGCGCAGACTGCATCGTGGGTCTGCCCTGCGAGGCCGGGACCTGTGTCTCGCCCCAGGACGTCCCGGCCTGCCCGTGATCACACGGCGACCTTCAGCGGCTGGCGGATGGTCTCGAAGGCGGGGAGGGCCTCGCAGGTGGCGCACAGGCGGTCGATGAGCGGGGTGGGTCCAGCCAGGGTGGCGGCGAGGTCCGGGTGGGCCTCGCGCAGGAAGCGCACCGCGCAGGCCACGGCGATGTCGGCGTGCCCGAGCGCCTCGCCTCCCCAGTAGTGTCCGGCGGCCGGGCGGCCGAGGTAGGCGCGCTCGAGCGTCCCCAGCGTGGCAACAATCTGCGATTGGCAACGTGTGACCCAGGCGGCGCTGCGGCTGGCCTCGGGTCGCAGGACGTGCTCGTAGAGCAGGACCACCGCCTTGTCCGCCATCCCGGTGGCGAGCGCCGCCACCTGGCGGGTCGAGCGGCGCGCGTCCACCGTCGTCGGGGTGAGGGCGCGGGAGGGGCCCACGAGATCGTCGAGGGCGTCCAGGATGGCGCCGCTCTCGATCAGGGCTTCGCCGTCGTCGAGGACCAGGACCGGCACCCGCCGCAGCGGGTTGAACGGCGCGATGGCGTCGGCGTCGGCCCACACCGACCAGGGGCGATGCTCGTACCCGAGGCCATAGAGGTGCAGGGCAATCCCCACGCGCCGCACGAAAGGAGAATCGAACTGGCCGATCAAGATCATGACGCCATCATCGCAGGCTGGTTCTGCATGGCGCAATGCAGTATTCGCGCGCAGCCGGTGAAAGGACCCGGTGTGGGTCCCGGGGACCCCTGTCCCAGAACCCGGCCCAGACCGTGGCACGCGTCACGGATCGGAGCCTCGGGTCCCGTCGCTGCCCCGCCCCAAGGAGAACCATGCTCGCCAAGCCCACCCGTTCGCCGTTGCTGATCGCCCTCTCCCTCGCGCTGGCCAGCGCCGCCGCCGCCACCGCGGGATGCGGATCGAGCTCGTCGCCGTCGGGTGGCTTCGATACCGGCGGCAGCGCTGCCGTGGGCAGTGGAGGCTCGCCCGCTCCTGGGACCGGCGGCAAGTCCGCCAGCGGAGGAGCCACCGGGACGGGTGGCGGTCAGCCCGCGGGGACGGGTGGGGCGCCACAAGCCTCGGGTGGATCGCCCGGCTCGCCCGGATCGGCCTCGGGCGGCTCGCCCGGATCGGGTGGCGCGGCGGCGACAGGCACGGGTGGAAGCGATGCCGGAGCCGGTGGGCAGGCCGTCACCGCGAGCGGAGGCACTGGCGTCGGCGGCAAGCCAGGAGGTGGTACCGGAGGCGCGCCGGTCGGGGCGGGTGGCAAGGGCGGACCGGTGACGCACAACGAGCTCATCCTCTACGACGACGCCGGCGGGCGCTTGCTCTACGTGAACAACGCCAATCCCAGCGCCAACTGGACCAACATGTCGGGCTCCGGGCGTGACATGCAGCTCATCGGCGGCGGCAAGGTCATGCTCGGCAAGAGCGACGGCTGGGACGAGTACCTGCTCAGCACTGGGGCCAAGTCGGGCGGGGTGCACGGCATCGCCGGCACGCAGACCGTGCACCGCATGGCGGACGGCAACACCATCTGCGCCACTGCCGGGGCCGGGGGGATCGTGCTCAAGATGGTGGATGCCACGGGTCAGGTGAAGAGCATGATCACCTACGCCGGGTTCAACTACGTGCGCATGGCGCGGCCCACCGCCGCCGGGACCTTCATGGTCGCGGCCGATACCGTGGCCTTCGAGGGCGACGCCACCGGCAAGGTCCTCTCGCAGGCGACCATCCCGGGCGGGCGTCACACCTGGAAGGCCATGCGCCTCGCGAACGGAAACTTCGCGGTCACGAGCGGATACGGCGCGACCCTGCTGGTCTACGACAGCACCTGGAAGCTGCTCCAGACCATGGGGGGAAAGAACCAGCCCAACGCCGCGGCCATCGCGCCGGAGTTCTACGCCGATTTCCACCTGATGCCGAACGGCAACTTCTTCGTGGTGAACTCCCAGGCGGATCGGACCATGGACAACAGCATCCAGCTGCTCGAGTACGATCCGTCGGGCGCGCTGGTGTGGCAGCAGAAGCAGCCGACCGGCGTGCACTCGCTCGAGGAGGCCATCGTCCTCGACGGGCTCGACACCACGAAGCTTTACATCGAGCCCGAAGGCATGCTGATCCCGGCGCCGTAGCAGCGGCCGATTCGACAGTGGACCGACGGTGGTCCACACTCTCGGCCGTGGGCGGTGCTCTCGCTCCGGGACGCCCCGGAGGACGGGCGGCGCGCCTCGCACGTCGACCGATGAGCTCTCCAAGACCAGGAACGCCGGACCCCGAGCGCCGCCGTCT
>CAZIOH010000001.1:173327-232123 GCA_964540815.1 uncultured Myxococcales bacterium
GTCGACCGATGAGCTCTCCAAGACCAGGAACGCCGGACCCCGAGCGCCGCCGTCTGGCGGAGGACGCCGACCGCGAGAAGAACTGGAAGCGGTGGGGGCCCTACCTGGCCGAGCGGCAATGGGGCACCGTGCGCGAGGACTACTCGGCGGATGGCAACTGCTGGGGGTACTTCCCCCATGACCATGCCCGCAGCCGCGCCTACCGCTGGGGCGAGGACGGGCTGCTCGGCATCACCGATCGAGAGTGTCGGGTGTGCTTCGCCACGGCGCTGTGGAACGGACGCGACCCGATCCTGAAGGAGCGCCCCTTTGGCCTGACCGGGACCGAGGGGAACCACGGCGAGGACGTCAAGGAGCTGTACTACTACCTCGACGCCACGCCGACCGCGTCCTACCTGAAGGCGCTCTACAAGTACCCGCAGCGGCGATTCCCGTACGACGCGCTGGTCGCGGAGAACCGCAAGCGCGGGCGCTCTGAACGCGAATTCGAGCTCGAGGACACCGGCGCGTTCGACGACGGCCGGTACTTCGACGTGACCGTGGAGTACGCCAAGGCCGCGCCGGACGACATCTTGATCCGCATCACCTGCGCGAACCGCGGTCCGGAGGCAGCGCGGCTCCACGTGCTGCCGACGCTGTGGCACCGCAACACCTGGAGCTGGGGTCGGACAGGGGAGGGCTACTGGCCGAAGGGCCGGATCGAGCGCGCCGGCGCCGGGGAGCCCGCGGGCCAGGCTCGACTGCGCTCGCAGCACGCGACCCTGGGGACGACGCTGCTCGCGTTCGAGGATCTGCAGGCTGCCGGCGGCCACGGAGCCGACGGCACCCCGGGACAAGGCCCGGCCCCGGGCCCTCCGCGCCTGCTGTTCACCGACAACGAGACCAACGCCGAGCGCCTGTTCGGCTGGCCCAATCCCGGTCCCTACGTCAAGGACGGGTTTCACCGCCACGTGGTCGATGGCGAGGCCGGGGCGGTGAACCCCGAGCAGGTGGGGACCAAGGCCGCCGCCTGGTACGACCTCGACCTCGCGGCCGGGGCGGAGCGGGTCATTCGCTGCCGGCTCTCGGCCGAGGGCGAGCTGCCGGAGGTTCCCTTTGGCGCCGGGTTCGACGCCACCTTCGAGCTCCGGCGCGCCGAGGCCGAGCGGTTCAACGCCACCCGCCGACCTCCGTCGCTCGACGACGACGCGCGTGCGGTCGTCCGCCAGGCGGACGCAGGGCTGCTGTGGTCGCGACAGTTCTATCACTACATCGTCGAGCACTGGCTCGAGGGGGATCCGGCCCAGCCGAGACCCCCGGACGGGCGGGCGGCCGTCCGTAACCGCAACTGGAAGCAGGTCTACGCGCGCGACGTGATCTCCATGCCCGACAAGTGGGAGTACCCCTGGTTCGCGGCCTGGGACACGGCGTTTCATTGCGTGGCGCTGGCGCGCATCGATCCGGACTTCGCCAAGCAACAGGTGATCCTGCTGGCGCGCGAGTGGTACATGCACCCGAGCGGGCAGTTCCCGGCCTACGAGTTCGACTTCGACGACATGAACCCCCCGGTGCAGGCCTGGGCAGCCTGGCGGGTGTATCAGCTCTCGGCACAGAGCGGGTTCGGGCGTGATCTGGGTTTCCTCGAGTCGGCCTTCCAGAAGTGCCTGGTGAACTTCACCTGGTGGGTCAACCGCGAGGACGCCGACGGAGACAACCTGTTCACGGGCGGCTTCCTCGGGCTCGACAACATCGGGGTCTTCGACCGCTCGAAGCCCATGCCGGGTGGCGGCCGCCTCGAGCAGGCGGACGCCACCGCCTGGATGGGCTTCTACTGCACCACCATGCTGGCCATGGCGCTCGAGCTCGCGCGCGAGCGGCCGACCTACGCCAACATCGCCTCCAAGTTCTTCGAGCACTTCGTGGCGATCGTCCAAGCCACCAACGAGCTCGGGGACGCCGGGCTGTGGGACGAGACCGACGGCTTCTACTACGACCACGGGCTGGTGGACGGGCGGGTGGTGCCGCTCCGCATCCGGTCGGCGGTGGGCATGATCCCGATCTTCGCGGCCGAATCGCTCGACGACGCGCAGCTGCGGCGCCTGCCCCACTTCGACCGGAGGTTGCAGTGGTTCCTCGCCAACAAGCCCGAGCTCGCCAGGAACATCGGCGTCACCCGGGGGGATGGCATCGCGCGCCGCCTGCTCTCGATCCCCGGCCGCGCGCGCCTCGAGCGGTTGCTGCGCACCGTGCTCGACGAGAAGGAGCTGCTGTCGCCCCACGGGGTCCGCTCGCTGTCGGCGGTCTACGGCGCCCACCCCTACGTGCTCGAGCTCGGCGGACAGCGCCTCGAGATCCGCTACGCTCCGGGCGAATCCGACACGCCCCTCTTCGGCGGCAACTCCAACTGGCGGGGGCCGGTGTGGATGCCGCTCAACTACCTGCTCATCGAGGCCCTCAAGCGCCACCACCACTTCTACGGGGACACCCTCCGGGTGGAGTGCCCGACCGGCTCCGGGGTGCAGATGACCTTGCTCGAGGTGTCGGAGGAGCTCGAGCGCCGGATCGCGGGCCTCTTCCTGCGCGACGGCGCCGGGAATCGCCCCTGCATGGGCGGGAGCCGCCTCTACCGCGACGATCCCCACTTCCGGGATCTGCTGCTCTTCCACGAGCACTTCCACGCCGAGACCGGCCGCGGCCTCGGCGCCAGCCACCAGACCGGCTGGACCGCCCTCGCCTCCAACGTCCTCGAGCGGGTGGCCGCTACCCGCGCCGAGCGTGCCAAGCCTCCCCGGGGGTGAGCCCCGCCGCGATCAGCTCAGCTGTGCGATGCGCCAGATCGCCGTGGCCTGGCTTGCCATCCAGGCCTGGTGCGACGCGATCCCTTCCGGGCTCCAGACCAGGTTCTCGCTCGCCAGCTTGCGCGAGATCGCGAAGCCACTCTTCTCGAGAAGCTCCCGCTTCTCGGCGTAAGTCGCGTTCCCGACGTCGCGGTTCGCGCGGCTCTGGAGCAAGGTCATGTTCCCGAGGCGGTAGACCATCGCCTCGACCTCCTCGTCCGTGAAAGCCTCCCACCCCTCGGCCGGGCTCTGGGGCAAGACGTGTTCGACGCTCAGACTTTCGCTCACCGGGCCGTACTCCTGTCCGGACAGCTGCTTCTCCAGGGCGCACAGGATGTAGCGAACGACACGATTGTTGCGCGACTGGGTGGTCCGGATGGTCTTGTCGGAGAAGGCGGCGCGAAAGGCAGCATCGCTGGGATAGATCGTGCTCATGGCGGTGAGCGCGGCCCCGAGCGAGGTGATGTCCCCCCGCGCGATGCCCTCGGCCACGTGGTTGTAGACCCGCTCTTGTTCCGCGGGACCGTAGCTACAGATCACGTTGAATCGCATCGAGATGACCATGCAAGCCCGCATGAGGCCGGCGAAGCTCGACTGGTCAAAGGCTCGCCAGGCCGCCAGCAACAATGGAAATGGCTGTCGCACGTTGAAGGTCCTGAGGGTCGATGCCAGGCTCTTGAGCTCGATCGGCCACTCCGATACCTCCGGGGAGGAGAGAGCCAGATAGGGATCGAGGTCCTCCTCCATCTCGCGGACGAGCTTCAAAACCTGCTGGCGGCCCGGGACCTCGACTCGAATCCTCTTGAAGAGATCCGCCTGGCGCGCAAACGCACGACGGCTGTTCCAGTGCATCCGCAGGAAGTCTGGGAAGCTCTCGGCACCGAGGCGTCCAATCATCCATTCCCAGCGATCTTCGAGGTCGGCGATCTCGTCGTCGTCCTGCTGGCCTCGGTCGAGCACCGAGAAGAGGTGGTTCTTCAAGAGATCGGTCGCTGACAAGCGGACTCCGCGGGCGTTCAGGGTCTCGAACACCCCGGTAGGCGTTGAGCTCGTCGGTCACGGTGATCACAGTGAAGAACAGCCTGTCGCTCATGTCCTCCACGAACTGGGCCAGGCGCCTTCCCTCGCCTCCCTGGCTGTCCCGAAGCAGTTCCGCCACGCGCGTGTCGAAGTACTCGAAGGCCTTTCGCAGCGCATGCTCCGAGGCCCGGAATCCGCGCATGGGCAGCGGGCCGAGGGGGACCAGGAAACGCTGGTAGTAGCGGTTGTTGTTGCGGTTCAGGCTCAGCTTGGGACGTGCCACCAGCGTGACCGGGTCGAGATAACCCACATAAGTCTGCCGGATTTGCTCGAGGCGTTGCCGGTTGGGGTCGGGCTCGTTCCCTGCGTCGATTTGTTTTTGCAGATTCTTGAGCACGGCGAGGACGATGATGCTGATGGTGGTCAGCCTCTGCTGGCCGTCGATGACCTCGAAGGTCCTGTCGTCCGCTGACTGCAGCACGAGGTAGCCCATGTAGTGGGCGGCCTCACCGCCCGGTTCGAGGGTAGCCGTGAGATCGAGCCAGAGATCCTCCCACTCCTCGTTGGTCCAGCTGTAGTCGCGCTGAAACCGCGGGATACGGCAGGTCAGGCCGTTCCCGATCAGCTTGCGAAAGGTGTTGTTCTCGGTCTTGAAGTTCGTGGCAGCGACGGCCCTCCTCGTCGTGCGTGAGGCAGGTCCTCCGACATTCCATGAGGACCACGCTTCGCCGCAGAGGCGAGTCTACTCGGTGCACCTCCGGTGCCAGTCGGGTGGGCGGCGGATGAAGCTCGAATGGAGTGTGAGTACGTCGATGATGCACTGCGGCTTTCTTCGGGTGCTCAGCACCAAAGCGCGTGCGTCAGGACTTCGGTCGCGCGCGCTCGTACTGGGGTGGCCAGGCGATGGGGTGACCGAGCTCGCGGGCCGCGTGGAGGGGCCAGTAGGGATCGGCGAGGAGAGCTCGGGCCATGACCACCAGATCCGCCTGGCCGGTGCGCAGCACGTGCTCCGCCTGCGCCGCGCTCGTGATGGCCCCGACGGCGGCGATGGGGATGGGGGCCTCCACCCGGATGCGCGCGGCGTTGGCCGTCTGATAGCCCGGCCCGGCGTCGACCGGCACGCGCGGGGCGATCCCGCCCGACGAGCAGTCGATCACGTCCACGCCCTCCGGCCGGAGCCTGCGCGCGAGCGCGATCGAATCGTCGACGTCCCAGCCGTCGTCTCCCAGCCAGTCGGTGGTGGACAGGCGCACGAACAGCGGGCGCTGGTCGGGCCAGTGGCGGCGAACCGCGCGCACCACCTCGAGCACCAGCCGGATGCGGTTGTCGAAGGTGCCGCCCCAGATGTCGTCGCGGCGGTTGGCGACGGGCGACAGGAACTCGTGCAAGAGGTAGCCGTGCGCGGCGTGGATCTCGATCACGTCGAACCCGGCGGCCACCGCCCGGCGCGCGGCGGTGCCAAAGGCCTCGATGAGCGCGGCGATCCCCAGCTCGTCGAGCGCTTCGGGCGTCTGGTACCCGGCGTCGAAGGGCAGCGGGCTCGGCCCCACGATGGGGCGCCAGCCACCGGCCGCCGGCTCGACGGGATTGCCGCCGGCCCAGGGGCGCGCGGTGGAGGCCTTGCGCCCGGCGTGGGCCAGTTGCACGCCGACGGCGGCGCCCTGGCCGCGGACGAAGCGGGTCACGCGCTCGAGGGGCGCGACGTGCGCGTCCTTCCACAGCCCGAGATCCTCGGGGCTGATGCGGCCCTTGGCCTCGACGGCGGTGGCCTCGGTGAAGACCAGCCCGGCGCCACCGACCGCCCGGCTGCCGAGGTGCACGAGGTGCCAGTCATCGGCGAAGCCGTCGTGGCTCGAGTACTGGCACATGGGCGAGACCACGATGCGATTGCGGAGGGTGAGACCCCGCAGCTGGAATGGTTCGAAGAGCATGGGCTGTGAGCGTCGTGGATAGCGCCTTGTCGACCGCCCGTCAAAGGGAGTCGGGGACCAGCTCGGCGGAGGCCTCGTCGACCCGCATCATCAACCGGCGCGGATCACTCGGCGCGTCCGCCGGCGAGCCCTCGACGTGGAAGTGCAAGAGGTGGCTGCCGGGCGAGATGACGAGTCGACGGGAAAACCGCGTGCTCGTGCCCCCCTTGGAGATGCGGAAGGTGCCCGAGAGCAGATCTCCCGCGAGGGTGAGCTCGGCGGGAGGGGATCCGGCCGTCAGGGTCATCGCGAGCTCGACGGTTCGCGGGCCGTCGGCGTTGCTCTCGAGGAGGACGTCGGCGTCATCCGTGCACCAGTGGAATTCCCCGCGCGGTCCGCGCTCGGGGCGGTGAAAGCCGCTCATCCAGCGCCAGGTGACGGTCTCGAGCGCCCGTCGGCTCCGCAGCGCGCGCGCGGCCTGGGAGAGCTCGGCGCCGGCGCGCGCATTGAACGCGACCAGGCTGAAGAAGGCGTAACGCCGATCGGGGCCCAGCTCGGGGGGCGCGCCGAGGGTGGCCGCGAGGGCGGCCTCGAGCGCCTGGGCGTGGTCGAGGTACCCGGACCGATCGATGAAGATGCCCGCGAAGCCGGTGGCCGACAGGGCCTCCAGCATCTCGGCCACGGGGCGTCCCGCGATCCTGCGAATCCAGGCGTCCGCCCGGCGGTTGTAGATGGCCGGGTAGCTCCAGCGCAGCGAGCGGGATTGCAGGTAGGGGCGGAGCGGATCGTAGTCGACCATTCCCGGGGCGACGGGCGGATCCCCCTCGGGGAAGCGCTGGTAAGGCAGCTCGAAGACCATCGCGTCGGCCGGGAGCTCCGACTCGATCCGGTGAACGAGGTCGGCCTCGCGCCGGTATTCGGCGGAGACGGCCGCGTAGGGGCGAACAGCCGCGGGCGTGACCTGATCGAAGAGGCCGACGCCGACGACGCCCACCGCCACCACCCAGGCCCGGCGCGGGCGGTCCCTGCACAGCCTCTCGAGGAGGAGCACCAGAGCGAAGAGGGAGATGAAGGAGATGATCACGTTGATGCGCGCATAGCTCCGGATCTTGGGGGTGACGATCAGGGCGAAGAGGTAGCCGAACCCGCCCACCGAGGCCATCAGGACCGCCACCAGGTTGAGCACCGACAGGGTCCGCAGCCGACCGTCGGGGTCGCGGTCGCCGTCGCGGTCGCGGTCTGCGACGCCCGCGTCTGCGCTTGTACCAGCACCACCGCGGTTCCGGCTCGCCGGTCGTCTCGGGCGGATCAGCATGATCCCGAGCAGGCCGAGAAAGCCGAGGCTCCCCGCCAGCCCGAGGCCAATCGACGCGCCCTCGCCCCGAGGCAGGGCCGTGGCCAGGTCGGAGCGCTCCTTGAGCCTGCGCAGGGCGGGGATTCGATGTCCATCGACCGGCAGGAGGAGCCGGGCGATCCGCAATCCAAACATCTCGGACTCCTCCACGGAGCGCCCGGCAATCTGCGGGTTCGGACCGTATCTCGCGTGGAAGATGAAGGTCGGGATGCCCTGTGCGCAGAGGCCTGCCAGGATGACGGTGGTGAGGGCCAGCCCGGAGAGCGCGTTGCGCCAGCTCCGGCGCTCGAGCGAGGCCAGCGCTCCGCCGACGAGGATGAGCGCTCCCAGGAAGAACGCGTAGTAGATGCCGGTCGCCGCGGTCATCAGGCACGTGGCGATCGACACCCACGCGCGCACGCGGCCGGTTGGGCGGGCAGGCCCCACTGGCGTTGCCACGGGCGTTGCCAGCGGCGGTGCCTCGCCCGACACCCACAGGGCGACCAGCACCGCCGGAGGAACCTGGTAGAAGACCGTGAGAAAGAAGTGCGCCTCGCCGGTGAACAGGCGGTTGGGGCAGAACGCATAGAGCAAGCCGCCCGCGAGCGCCAGCGGATAGCCCACCCCGCTGTGACGCAATACCGCCAGGGCCGAGAGGGTGATCGCGGGGAAGCCCAGCAAGAAGTAGAGGTTGAAGACGAGCGCCCAGTCCTGGCTGAAGAGCGACATCAGCTTGATGACGCCGAGGTGAAAGGCCTCGGACAGCGGGAAGTCGTGGAGCGTGAGGGCAAATGGAGCCCCGAGGTGCCGGTTGGTCAGATACCAGCCCTGGTCGATCAGCGCCTTCACCATCATCCCGAAGAACACGCCATCTCCGTGGGCGTAGAAGGGCACCCGCAGGTCCGCCCGCCACAGCTGGAGGAGCCAGATCGCGAGGAGCACCGAGACCATCGCCGCCACCGCGGCCTCCGCCAGCAGCCGCCCGGGTGCAGGGCCCCGCGGTTCCATCAGGGAACGGGGGGCGGAGGAGGCGCATCCCTCCAGGTGACGGACTCGATCGAAACCCCGAGCTCGCGGGTGTCGCCCGGGGCGCGGATGGTCGCGCTCGTGTCGATGGCCAGCGTGACCGTCGGCCCGTCTCCAAGCCATCCTGGCTCGACCAGATACTCCCTGTCGAGCACGTACGCCGAGCCGACGAAGGTGTCGACGACATGGTCGCCGAGGGTGATGCGGACGGTGGGGGGGGTGGTCAGAAATTCGAGCGGCAGCCAGCCGAGCAGCCGCAAGCGCTGCTGGCGATGGTTGTTCTGCAGCTGGATCTCTCCGTGGGAGCCCATCCAGTGCCAGGTCTTTCCGGCTGGACCGAACTCGAGCGGCCAGAATCCGCGGACGAAGCCCAGCCGCTCGTGGAGCGGGATGGGCGCCAGCGGGCGAACCGGAGGCGGCACGAAGCCCGGGGGCGGCTGGAGATCCTCGTCGTCCCAGGTCGAGCTGATCGGGGTCCTGGCGCAGCCCCCGGCCAGGAGCCCGATCAGCGCCAGGGTCGCGCCAGTCGAGGCGCCCATCGGGCGGCGGGGGCACCCGTTCACGCCACCAGCTCCTTCACCGACATCGGGCTCGCGCGGTCCGTGCGCCACAGGATCCGCACCATCGCGAGCGCGAGGGCGTAGGCCAGGAGCCCGGCCAGGAACGTGGCGGTGAAACCGTGGGCCATGGAGATCAGCACCGACAGGGTCGAGCCGAACACCGACGCCCCGCCGTTGGCGGCCCAGCCCCAGGAGACCATGCGCCTCGAGCCGACGCCCGCCCGCCGGATGCCCGACGGGAAGGGCATCCCCATGAGGAACCCCATCGGCGCGATGATGCCGATGGCGAGCGCGATGCGCGCCGTGATGGCGGCCCCGCGGAAGGTCGACAGCACCACCGGCAGGCCGAGGGCGTAGACCGCCAGGCAGGCGATGAGCAACTCGAGCGCCCGCGGCAAGGCCCGCTCGGAGGTGAACCGTCCCGAGGCCAGGCTGCCGAGCGCGCTCGAGAGCAGCATGGTGAACAGCACCACCGACAGCGAGTAGACCGGATAGCCGAGGAACAGGCTGAACCGCTGAATCAGGACCACCTCGATCAGGATGTAGCCGAGCCCGAGCCCCGCGAAGTAGATCGCCCACAGCCCGTGGTGGACCCCCGAGATCGTCGGATCCGGGGGCCGCCGCCGCTCGGCCCAGGCGGGCAGGAGCAACAACAGCGCGGTGGCCAGGCCGGTCAGGAGCACCGACATCACGAGCGTCCGGCCGCCGAGATCGAGCGGGGCGCTCCCGAGCGGCGAAGAGGAGAGCCCCAGCCGGTGAAGCGCCCAGGCCAGGACCGGGACCCGGCTGAAGAAGAACGGCCGATTGTCCGAGATGGCCGACAGGTCGAAGGTCTGCGCGGCCACGAACTGCTGGTAAGCCGGCCCGAGCAGCGCGCCGAAGTCGTTGCCGACCTCGCCCGGCAGGTAAGGCGTGAGGAAGCCCATCTCGTCCGCGAACCGGCGCGCGGTGGCGATCTCGCCCGGCGTGAAGGCCGTGAGCTTGACCAGGATCGAGCCCAGCGAGGGCATGTCGGTCTCCTCGGTGTTGGTCCGCAGGACCATCACGTGCTCGGCCGGATTCACGATCCCGCGCCGGGCCAGCGCCTCCCGGATGAGGGAGACCACCCGCAAGGACTCCATGGGCGGGGAGGGGAACCAGCGGTTGAAGCACACCACCCCATCGGGGGTGAGGCGATTGAAGTAGTCCCCGAACGCGTCGACCGTGTACAGGCTGTTCTCGGTGAGGGCGTAGGCGCCCGCGGCCGATGCGGCCCAGGTGTCCACCAGCGAGGCCTCGATGAGATCGTACCGGGCCTCACCCCGGCGCAGGAAGGAGCGGCCGTCGTCGTTCACGATGGTGACCCCCGGGTAGCCGGCGTAGAGCCCGCCGCTGAAGGTGCGAAAGCGACCGCGCATGAGGGCGATGGTGATCGGGTTGATCTCGACGCCGGTGATGTGCTCGGCACCGAACGACAGGGCGGTGAGGATGTCCCGTCCCCCACCGGGTCCGATGATGAGCACGTCGCGATAGGGTCGGACGTGGTACGGGGTCGAGGTCACGTCGAAGCCGAGGTAGCCGAGGCGCTGGAGGTTGCCGTCGAAGTAGGTGATCTGGGTGGAGGCATCCGCGTCGTAGGCCAGCCGGACCTCGGGGATGCCGAACCCGGGATCGAGGCGGGCGCTGAAGCCTGGAAAGCTCGGCGGGTGCGGCCGCCACAGGGAATCGGGGGTGCCCGTGACATCCACCCGCGAGAACGAGTTCCACTTGAGCGCCAGGGTGGGCGGCTGCTGCGCTCCCTTGACGTACCGGACATCGTACCAGTGAAGGCGCCCGTTGGTGGCGAGCCCGAGCACCAGCGCCCCGGCGACGGCGAGCGTCCCCCAGCGCGCCGGGACCGCGCTCCGGGGAAGCAGCACCACCCCGCCGAGGACCGCGATGGTGGCCGCCATCAGGACCGCGGAGGGGGCGCCGAGCCAGTTGGTCGCCGGGATGAACACCACGCATCCGAGGGCCGCTCCGAGCAGATCCGCGAAGTAGAGCCGCCCTGCCTGCGCCGGACGATGGCTGAGGATGAGCGAGACCACCATGCCCCCGCAGAGGAACGGGATGGCGCACATCAGATAGGTGATGCCGATGCGCAGCCAGTTCGCCGGGGAGGCATCGAGGGTGATCGGGATCTGGAAGGAGACATCGATCGCCACCACGCTGGTGATCCCGAACAGCACCGACCCGGCGGCGGCCTGCATGTGGAGCTTGCTCTCGGGGAAGCGGGTGGGGGCGAGGTTGACGATGAGCCCGCTCGCGCCGAAGCCGAGCATGGCCAGCGAGACCACCAGGAACGACAGGTGGTAGAACATGGTGACCGAGAAGATCCGGGTCAGGAGCAGCTCAGTGAGCAGCACGGCGAAGCTGACCAGAAAGATTCCGGCTTCGAGGCGGGTGATGCGCATGCGGGGCCCCATCATCGTGACCGCGCGCTCGTCACCGCGCGCGCCCGTCCAGACTCCCACCCACCAGGCGCGAGCTCGCTGGGAATACCGACACCCGCGGGTCAATACCACAGGCTGGCGGCGTCTGTCACCGCGCGCCCGATGGTGACGACGTTGGCGTGGCGGAGGGCGCGAACACCGCCAGGGCATTCCGCTGGCCGGCGGTGTGGAGCAAGGTGCCCCCATGACGCAGGACCAGGGCCCGAAAGGACGCGCGATCGAAGCGCATGGTGTGCGTGCCGATGCCGGGGTCGGCGAACCGCGCCGCGAGCCCGCCGACGAGCGGCAAGCTCGAGAGGTTCCGAACGGGCTCCGAGACGATGACCGCGCGCCGGGCCGCTTGGCGCAGGCGGGTCAGCACCGCGTCGGCGGTCGTTCCGAAGTGGTAGAGGCTCGAGCACATCACCAGGTAATCCGCAGGCGGGATCGGCGAGATCGGCGAGGGCGGCGAGTGCGGCGAGGGATCCCCGAGCAGGTTGAACCACCGGACGTCGACCCCCCGGTGGCGGGCGTGCATGACGAAGTCGCCGTTGTAGTCGAGCCCGAGGTAGGTGCAGCCGCGCTCGCGCAAGAAATCCCGGTAGAGGCGCGCGGTGCCGCAGCACACGTCGACCACGCTGGCGCCATCGGGGATCTGGGCGGCCACCTCCGCGTGGGTCTGGCGGTACTCGGCCCGATAGAGGGCCCGCATGACCAGATCGTACCCGTGCCCGGTCCAGTAGATGGGGGACTTGGCCCGCCGCGAAAGCCCGATCACGCCTCGAAAATCGTGGAGCGCGCGCAGCGACCGCCAGGAGTCTCGCCAGATCCGAACGGTGCTGCGCTTGTCACCCCGGCGCAGGAACAGCACGGGCACCTCCCGGATCCGCAGGTTGGCCAGCCGGGCCCGGGCCATGACTTCGGTGTCCCAGAACCACCCGTCGTTCTGGCTCGACAGCACCGCGTGGGTGGCGGTCGCGCGCCGGAAGAACTTGCACCCGGTCTCGGTGTCCTCGAGCCCGAGCGACAGGAGGACGTCGCACACCCGCCGGTAGGCCCACGACAGCGCCGCCCGGTGCAGCGCGCCGGTCTGCTTGAGGCTGTAGTACCGCCGACCCGTGACGACATCGTCCCCGTGGCGCTCGAGCGCGTGCACGAGGTCGGGGATGAAGCGGGCGTGCACCTCGAGATCGATGTCGATGAAGCCCGTGATGCGGCCCTCGCTGCTGGCGAACCCGGTCTTGAAGGCGGCGCCGCGTCCGCGGTTCGTCGCATGGAAGATGAATCGGCAGCGGGGATCGGCGGCGCAGAGCTCGCGCACGATGGCGCGGGTATCGTCCTGGCTCCCGTCGTCGACGAACACCAGCTCCCAGCTCCAGGGGCCGCGCTCGAGGACCTCCACCACCGCCCGGACGCTGGCGCGCAGATGCTGGCCCTCGTTGTAGCACGGGACGACGAGGGACACATCGAGCACCGGTGGGCCGGGCAGGTCTCTGGTCAGATCAGGTGGGGTCATCGAAGATCTGTCGCAGCGCCCGGACCACGTCCGAGGCGTCCGTATCGGTCATCCCCGCCGACAAGGGCAACGAGAATGTGCGCGCGCCGATCCACTCGGCGTTGGGCAAGGTGCCCGTGCGCGCCCCGAAGGTCCGCCGGTACCAGGCGTGCTGGTGCACGGGCCGGTAGTGAACCCCCGCGCCGATGCGCAAGGCGTGCAGGCGGCGCAGGATCTCGTCGCGGGTCAGCCGGGTGCGGGTGTCGTCGACCTGGCAGGTGTAGAGGTGCAGCGCATGCCGCGTGCCGGGGGCGGGCGGGGGCGGCAACCGCAGCGGCAGGTCGGCCAGCTCCGCCTCGTAGAACCGCCAGATGACCTGGCGCCGGCGCCACCGCTCCTCGAGGCTCGCCAGCTGGTGCAGGCCGATCGACGCCGCCAGGTCGGTCAGGTTGTACTTGAAGCCGGGCTCCTCCACCTCGTAGTGGACGTAGCCCTCGTCGCTGAACCTTTGCCAGGCGTCGGCGCTCATGCCGTGCAGCGCCAGGCTCTTGAGGCGGCGGGCGAGGGTCGGGTCGCGCGCCACGATCAGGCCGCCCTCGACCGTGGTCAGGCTCTTGGTCACGTAGAAGCTGAAGCATCCGAGATCGCCGAGCGTCCCGCAGTGGCGCCCCGGCTGGCCGAGTCGGGTGGTGGTGGCCTCGAGGGCATGGGCGGCGTCCTCGACCACGAACAGCCCGTGTTGCCCGGCCACCGCCAGGAGGCCGTCCATGTCGCACGGCCGTCCCGCGAAGTGCACGGGGAGGATGGCGCGGGTCCGCGGGGTGAGCTTGCGGCGAACGTCGTCGAGGTCGAGGTTGCCGGTGCCGCGATCGCAGTCGACGAACACCGGCTCGTGTCCGGCGTGCACGATGGCGTTGGCGGTCGCGCAAAAGGTCATGGCGGTGGTGAGGATCTCCGACCCGGGCGGCAGGTCCAGCACCTTCAACGACAGGTGCAGGGCCGCGGTGCAGGAGTTCACCGCCACCACCGCCGGCGCATCGAGGTACGCGGCGAGGCGGCGCTCGAGCTCCGCCACCCGCGGTCCGGCCCCGAGCCACCCCGAGTCGATGCAGGCCAGGACCTCGGCGCGCTCGCCCGCACCGAGCGACGGCGCGCCGAACACCAGGTACCGCTCGCGCCAGGGTCGCTCCGAGGCGCCGCTCATGCGTCGGCCCCCGCCGGGCGTCGCCGCAGGCGGCAGAGCACGCTCGCCCCCGCGGGCAACGACAGCCACTCGTCCCCGACCGCCCGCGCCTCGACGGCCGCGATCCCCCCCGCCAGCGCGTGCAGGCCGCGCAGCCACCGGGCCTCGCCAGCCGCCGCGAGGTTGCTCTCCGTGCGCCAGCCGGCGTGCGTGAGCCTCCGCCACCACACCACCGCTGCCATGGCCGGGAGGATGCCGAGGTTGAAGTAGCTCGCGAACAGGATCTCGAGCCCGGCGGCCCGGCAAGCCCCGAGCAGCCGGCGCCGCGTGTAGCGGCGCCGGTGCTGGCTGATGACGTCCTCGCCGCTCCACAGCCACGGGTAGGCCGGAACGGTCACCACCACCTGTCCCCCCGGCGTCAAGAGTGAGGCGAGCGTGCGCAGGCCCGCGACATCGTCGTCGAGGTGCTCGAGCACGTCGAGGCAGGTCACGATGTCGAAGCGCGCGCGCAGCCCGGGGAGATCGCGGGGCACGAGGTGGACCGGGGTCCCGGCGCTGGCCAGCGGGGCCAGCACCCCCGCCGATCCCGCCGCCTCGCCGGCGTCGACGATGTCCGCCCCTTCCGCCGTGCCGAGCTCCGCGAGCGCACCGAGCTCGAAGCCGGCGGCGCAGCCGTAGTCGAGCAGCGCCAGGCGGCGACCGTGCCGGGCGGCGCCCGGTTCGAGCGTCCGCGCGGCGCGCCGCACCTGTCGCATGAACAGCGCGCGGCGCGTGCGATACCACCAGTGGGAGCCCTGGTGCTCGAGCGTGACTCTGTACCCATCGGGGAGCATGGTTGTCCAGGCCGGGTCGGAAGAAGAGGGAGGCAGGGAGGGAGGAGGGAGGAGGGAGGAGGGAGGAGGGAGGGAGGGAGGTTCGGACGGGCGGACGGGCGAACGGACGATCGTGAAGGGGCGCGAGACGACGGTTGCGAGCTGCCGGGTGGTCGCGGCGCCTGGGGTGTGTCGCAGCTGCGACCCCCGCGCCGCCCGCCCGTCACGCGTGAGCGTAGCTCAGCTCGGGTGTTTGTACGAGCAGCCTCTCCGTCGCGCCTTGCCGGCCGGGCGCCTCGACGGTCCTCCGGGCTTTTATTTTGCGGCGGGCCCTTCGCGCGTGCCGGGCGGGTGCCTCGTGTGCACGCCGCCCCGACCAGGATCGGCGCGCGTCTGGTAGCTTGGGGCGGTGGGGCTCTTGCTCGTGCTCGCCGCCAGCGCGCTGACCGCGGCCTGCTTGCTCGCCCTTTTCGTTCGCCGGCGCCGTTACCGCGGGGCCTTGCGTGGGAGCGCGCACCGGGACGACGTCTTCCCCACGCGCTTGCCCCCGGCCACCTTCGAGGTGGTGCCAGGCCCGGCGGGATTCGAGCTGCCTCCGGGCGTGAAGACGGATGGGCAGACGGTGTTCCTTCATCTGTCGGTCGCGTCAACCCTCCTCGGCCGTCTCTTCGATCCGTTCATCGCGGTGGCGCTCCGCAACACCGTGGGCAACCCGGTGGAGTTCCGCGCCACCTCGGACGTGGCACCGGCTCCGCCCGAGGTCGGGACCTGGCACTTCCAGAGCTTCGAGCGGGGGGCCCGGGGCATGCGCTACCTCAACCTCTCGCCGCTGTTCGCACGCCGCGTCGCGGGACCCGAGGAGATCCGGGGCCGGATCGAGCTGCGCGGCCGCTTCCTGCGCTGGTCGGCGCGCGGGGCCTTGCTGCTCTTCCCGCGGGTCCCGGCGGAGGTGGAGGAGGGCACCTGTCTGGTCCTCGCCCCCCACCCCGATGACGCGGAGATCGCCACCTTCGGAATGTACGCGCGCCGGCCGAGGCGGGCGTGGGTCGTCACGGTGACCGCGGGCGAGCGGGGCTCGGCCGCCCTGTCTCCGCTGATTGCCACCGACGCCCGCGCCCGCTGGCTCGGGGACGTGCGGGTGCACGACAGCCTGTCCATTCCCCCCGGGCTCGCGGGGGTGCCGCCCGCGCACTGCGCAAATCTCGTGTACCCGGACGGGCGGCTCGAGGAGATGTGGCGCGCCCCCGACCAGGCCTTTGCGCTGGCCTGCGAGGCGGAGATGCCCCGGGCAGTGCTGCGGGCCCGCAACCCGTCGACCCTGCTGGCGGGACCCGGCCCGGCCGGGCGCGTCTCGGCGGGCTGCACCTGGAACGGCCTCGTGGCCGAGCTGGGGCGCCTGCTCGAATCCGTGAAGCCGGGCGTGGTCCTGTGCCCTCATCCCCTGATTGACTCCCACGCGGACCACGTCTTCACGGCGGTGGCGCTCGATGCAGCTCTTCACGGTCTCGGTCTCGCGACCCCGCGCCCGGCGATCTGGCTCTACGCCGTCCACCTCCGCGAGCTCCCCCTGCATCCCTTCGGCCCACCCGAGGCCCTCGCCTCGCTGCCCCCGGGCGAACCGTCCTCTTCTCGCTCCTCCCCGAGCTCCGGCTCCCTGGCCGACGCGATCGTCTCGTTGCCTCTATCGCCAGATCTTCGTCGGGCCAAGTACCTCGCCATCGAGGCGGCCCACGATCTCCGCCACCAGGAGGCTCTCGCGCCCCGCACGCTCGGGCAGCTCCTCCGCCTGGTCAAGCGGGAGATCTCCTCCTACCTCGCCAGCCTTCCCCCGAACCCGCAAAGCTTCCTTCGGCGCGCCCCCCGCCCGAACGAGATCTACTACCTGGTCTCGCCCGACTCCCTGGCCGACCTGGTCGAGCGTGCCCTCGCCGCCCGCCCGGCGTCCCAGAAACCCACTGCGGTGCCGCGACCTGGCTGAGGGCCCAAGCCCTCGTCCTCGTCCTCGTCCCACGACTCCTGTCGCGTCCGGTCATGCGTCGAGGAACGACCGCGGGGCCAGGCCCATCCCCATCCCCATCCCCAAATTGCGCGTCCTCTGCGCCCATTCGCGGAGCTGTGGTAGCGTTGTCCGGTTCATGTCCGAACGCGTTGCCATCGTCCACGACTGGTTGATCGCGATGAGGGGCGGAGAGCGCGTTCTCGAGTCGCTCTCGGCTCTCTATCCCGAGGCCGACCTCTTCACGCTGAGGTACGATCGCAGCAAGATCTCCCCGACGCTGGCTCGGCACCGCGTGACCACCTCCTTCATCGACCGGCTCGCCCGCACGGCGATGCTCGGCGGGCGCTTTCGCGGCCTCCTGCCGCTCTTCCCGCTGGCCGCCGAGTCGTTCCGCCTCGACGGGTATGACCTGGTGATCTCGAGCAGCCACTGCGTCGCCGCCGGAGTCCTGGCGCCCCCGCGGGCGTTGCACGTGGCGTATCTGCATTCGCCGATGCGCTATGCCTGGGAGGCGCGCGCGGCGTACGAGGCGGAGGTGAAGGGTGGAACGCTCGGCCGTCTGGCGTTTCGCGGGCTCACCCACTACCTGCGCTGGTGGGATGCCGCGGCCTCGGCCCGGCCCGATCTGTTGATTGCAAACAGCACCTACACCCAGGCCAGGATCCGTCGCTATTACGGCCGCGGCGCCGAGGTGATCGAGCCGCCGATCGATACCAAGCGCTTCGAGGCTCGCGCCATCGCCGCTGCGGCGGACGTTGCGCATCCTGCCCCGGCGGCAGCGGCAGGAAGCAGGCCACTCCTCGTGGTCTCGGCGCTCGTCCCGTACAAGCGGGTCGAGCTGGCCGTGCGCGCGATGCAGGGACGTCCCGAGCGCCTGATCGTCGTCGGAGAGGGTCCCGAGCGGGGGCGCCTGATGGCGCTGGCTGGCCCCAACGTGACGTTCCGGGGCTGGGTGGGCGATGCCGAGCTCGACGCCCTCTACGCGGAATGCCGGGCGGTCGTTCATCCGGCGGTCGACGACTTCGGGATGGTGATGGTCGAGGCCCTGGCCGCCGGCAAGCCGGTGGTGGTGTCGAGCGAGGGCGGGGCTCGGGAGATCGTCGAGCGCGACGAGACCGGGGTCTTCTTCGACGCGCCGACCGTCGAGGCGGTGCGAGCGGCGCTGGATCGCCTCGAGGCGCGCGCGCCGCATTTTGCTCCGGAGCGCCTGCGCGCCGCCGCGCGCCGCTTCGACACCGCGGTCTTCCAGCAGCGCTTCAGCGACGCGGTGGCCAGGGCGCGCGCGGCCCGCGAGGAGCCCGCCTCCAGCGCCGAGCTGGCGAACGGGACGCGCGCCCGGCGGCCGCGTGGTCCCTCGGGCGAGGGCCCCTCGACCGATTGGGAAGGCGCCCACCGCCGGGCATCGACATGGACATCGACCTTGGGGGCCGTCGCAAGGGCACGGCGGCACGGCAAGCTGCGGGAGGTGGCGTGAGCGCCGCGCACCCGGCCGAGGCGGCTTCCGTGGTGGGGCAATCCACCATTGGCCTCGGGCGCGTGGCTCCGGGGGCTCCGCACCGGCACGGCGCCGGGCCATCCGGGGCAGCGGCGACGGCGACGGCCACCGCCACCGCTGCGTCGCTGGCTGCCGCCGCCCTCGCGAGCGGCGTCTCTCCCCGGCGCCGCCACCCCGCCCTGTGCGCGGTGAAGCGGAGCATCGACATCCTGGCGTCCTTCCTCGGCCTGGTCCTGACCGCTCCGGTGGTCGCGCTGCTGGCGGTCATCATCCGCCTCGACTCGCGGGGATCGGTGCTGTTTCACCAGACCCGCATCGGCCGCGACGGGCGCCCGTTTCAGCTCATCAAGCTCCGCAGCATGCACGACGACGCGCGGGTGACGCGCGTCGGACGTTTCCTGCGTCCGATGGGCCTCGACGAGCTGCCTCAGCTCTGGAACGTCCTCGTCGGTGACATGAGCGTGGTCGGGCCGCGGCCCGAGCGCCCGCACCTCGTCGCCGAGTACGAGGAGACGTTGCCCGGCTACGCGCACCGGCACGTCGTTCGTCCGGGCATCACCGGCTGGGCGCAAATTCACGGTCTGCGCGGCGGCGAGCGCCCCATCTCGGAGCGACTGCTCTTCGATCTCGAGTACGTGCGAACCTGGAATCCCGCGCGGGACTTGCTGATCTTGGCGTTGACCCTGAGCGCCGTCTGGAGAGACACCCGCCGCGAGCTGCGCCAGTAGTGCCTCGGACCGGAATCCCCGGTCTGCGGAACCCCGGCCGGCACCAGATGCGAGTCGGCGCGAGCACGCGAGCGGCGCTCAGGAACATGTTCGCCAAGGCGGCGTCCGTTCCGGTCGAGAAGCTGTGCCGCCTCGGGCTCTTCGCGGTGGCGGCGCGCACCCTGAAGGAGGCCGCCTTCGGGCGGTTCCAGTTCGCGGACGTGGTGACCGCGCTGCTCCTCCTCGCAAGCGATCTCGGGCTCGGCATCTGGACCACCCGGGCCCTCGCGCGGAGTGGAGCGGCGCGTGCCGCCAGCTCCGCCGCCGATGCCGGCTCGGACGCGGCCGCCGGGGTGGCGGCCCAGGCGATCGTGGCCACCGGATTGTGGGTGCGCTGCCTGGCGGCCATTCCGTACGCGGGGCTGGTGCTCGGCGCGGCGGTGGCGGTCGGACCGGGTGAGACCCGCGCCGCGCTGGCGGTGCTGGGCGTGGCGGCGCTGGCGGGGGCCTTCGTCGAGTACTGCGGGGCGATCTTTCGGGGGTACGAGCGCCTGGGCGACGAGGCCCGCCTCAACGTCGTCCGGGCCGTGCTGGTGAGCGCGGCCGGGCTCCTGGCGCTGGCGTGGCGACCATCGGTGGTGGCGCTCGCGGCCGGGATGGCGACCGGCGCGACCGCCGCGGCGGCCTCGGGCCTGGTCGTCGTCCGGCGGCGCTATCGGTTGCCAAGGCCGCTCGAGCCGGGGACCTTCGACGCGCGGCTCGCGCGGGCTGCCGTGCGCGAAGCCCTCCCGTTGTGGCTGGCGACGCTCATGTCGCTGGTCTACTTCAAGGGCGACGCCATCCTGCTGCGCATGTTCGTGGGGGACGCGGCGGTGGGCTCGTACAGCGCCGCCTACAAGATCTTCGAGGCGACGATGATCGTGCCCTCCATCGTCCTCGCGGCCTGGTTCCCCGCGCTGGTCCGGGTGGACGCGGAGCGCGAGCCGGGCCGGCGCGCGCGCGTCGAGCTCGGTCTTGGCGCCGCCTTGCTCGGACTTGGCCTGCTGGCGGGTGCGACGGTGCTCCTCGCCAGCGGCCTCGTGATCCGGCTGGCCTTCGGGGAGGCGTTCGCGAACGCGGTGCCGACGTTGCGGGTGCTGGCCCTCGGGGTCCCTCTGGTCTTTCTCAACTACGGGCTCACCCACTTCCTCATCGCCCGCCACCTCGAGCGCGCCAACCTGGTGTTCACCTTCGCCATGATGGTATTGAACCTCGGTGCCAACCTGCTCTTCATTCCCCGTTTCGCGGGGCGGGGCGCGGCCTTCACCACGGTGGGGACCGAGCTCGCGCTGACAGGCTGCTGCCTCGTCATCCTGCTCTGGGGGGGCCGGGCGTCGGGGTCGCGGTCGCGGTCGTCGCCAACAGAGCCAGCAGAAGCCAGAAGAGTCCGTACGTCGGAGTGAACTCGAAGAACCAGTCGAGCAACCCATGCACGAAGAACGTCCCCACCGCGACCGCCCACGCGGCGCCCGAGGCGCCGGCCTGCGATGGTGTCCGCCAGGCCCGCCAGGCGACACGCCCGATCGCCAGCATCAGCCAGCCGAGGGCCAGCGTCCCCGAGAGGCCGAGGTCCGCCAGGGTCTCGAAGTAGAGGCTGTTGGCGTGGATGCGCTCGTCGCCGGCCGCGCCCGGCTCCACCCCGAAGGGCCTGGCGCTGTCGGGCAGCACCTCGGTATAGGCGCGCCGGAAGTTGTCCGGGCCGACGCCGAACACCGGATGGCGTCTCCACAGGTCGACCGCCGCGCGCCACAGCTCGGGTCGAGAAGGCACGTACGAAGCCACCCACTCCTCGAGCGTGGAATCCACCATGGTCGAGGGCCGGTGGGGGCGCGTCGTGGTGGTTGCCTGGACCACGTCCACGATCTGGTCGCCGGTGGGATTGCCGCGTTCGCTGAACCAGGTGACGTGCTCGCGCACCAGATCCCAGCGCAAGCGATAGCGCCCGGGACGGTCGGGCGCCTGCACCACCCCGAGCAGCCGGACCTCGGCCCCGGGCAGGACATCGGAGGGGAGGAGGGAGCGGCGGCCCTCGAAGTCGAGGTGGGCCCCGGTCTCATCGTTCTTCTCCCAGTGGTAGCTGAGACGCACCGAATCCGCACCGGCATGGGGCCAGGTGAGACCCCCGGCGTTCTCGACGGTGATCGGGACGTCGTGGATCGAGCCCGCCGCCATGGTGAGGTGCCGTTCCCCCAGGGAATAGCGAGCGAGGTACCAGCTGCCGTCCTGCCACCACCGCAGCCGCGCCGCGAGGGGGGAGGCCCCGGCCGGGCTGGCCAGCGTGAGCCCGGCGAGCAGGGCGACCAGCAGGAGCGTGCTGCCCGCGACCACGCGGAGCGTCCTGCGAAGCGCAGCTTCGGCTTCCCGGGTTTGCCCGGACTGCTCGGAGGGCCACCAGAACGCCCACAGGGCCATCGCCCCCGCGCCCAGGGCCGCCACCACCAGCGCGCTGCGGGTCGCGCTCAGCAGGATGGCCCCGATGAGGACCGCCGCCGCGCCGATCGCCGCGATCGTGACCCACCGGGGCACCTGGGTCCCGGTCATCCGTCCGTCTCGCCAACCCGCCTCGACCGCTCCCGCGCGGTCCGTCGTCCGAGCGCGGCGCGCGGTGGCGGTGGTGAGCAAGGTGTGCGGGAGGGCGACCGCCAGGGCCAGCGTCGCCTCCCAGTACATGGCGGCGATGGTCGGGTATTCGAAGGGACCGCTCGGTCGAGGCAGGCCGGTGACCATGAATGTGGTAGTTCGGAAGGAATGCCAAAGCGCTGCGCTGCCGGGAAGGACCGTCTCCGCCACCGCCCCGGTCGCCGACACGGTCGCCCCGAGAAGGACGGCGAGAACCAGCCGTCGCGCGACGGCCACCCCGTCGCCGAGCAGATCGCGCGCCGCGAAGAAGACCAGGCCACCCCCGAGGGCGCGCAACGTGAACTTGGCCGCCGCGATCCGGTGAGCGGGGGCGGTTGCCGCGCACACGATCAGCGCCCCGAACCACAGGCCGACCGCGCGGTTGAGCGGATCGCGCGCAGCGCGCCGCAGCGCCGGGCCGAGCCGAGCCGCGCCCGCCAGCGCCTGCTCCAGCATCCACGCCCCGAGGAGCAGGTACATGACCGCCTCGACGGTGGTGACGGTGACCGGCCCGAGCCGACCGAGCGGGACCTCGAAGGGCAGCACCACGCCGAGGGCGACCAGCAGGGCCCGTGCGGCCGTCCGGATCAGCCGCCGCGCCTCGGCCGCCGACGGGGCCGCGTCGGCGGCCGACCGCATCCTCTCGGGCGACATCGTGGTCGGCATTATGCAGCACCGGCTGGCGGGTCGCTATGCGCCTAGCCGTCGAAGTGACGACCTGTACGCCGCTCCGCGCGGGGATCGGCTACTACACCGAGCACCTCGTCGACGCCCTCCTGCAGACGCGCGCGCCCGACGACGAGCTGGTGCTGGTCTCGAACCGACCGCCCGCCGAGGAGCTGGCCCGGCGCTGGGCGCCGCACCTGGCGGTGGGGGGCGCGCGCATCCGGGCGGTGTGGCTCCAGACCGACGCGGTCCGCATGCTGGCCGACCGCGCGGTCGACGTGGCCGTCTTCCCCAATTACATCGTCCCGCTGGCCGCGCCGTGCCCGACCATCTCGGTGGTCCACGATCTCGCCGTCTACCGGACGCCCGAGCTCTTCACCTGGCGCAAGCGGGCGGTGACCCGCGCGCTGCTCGGGCGCTCGGTCGAGTCCGCCGCCGCGGTGGCCACCGTGTCGGAGGCTTCGCGTCGCGACATCATCGAGCGGCTCGGGGTGGCCCCCGAGCGGGTGGTGCTGTTGCCCGGGGCGGCGCATCCCGCGTGTGGCCCGGTGTCGGAGCCGGCGATCGAGGCGGTCCGGGCCAAGCACGGGCTCACGCGCCCCTACGTCCTCACAGTCGGTACGATCGAGCCGCGCAAGAACTTGCTCACGTTGCTCGCCGCCTACGACGAGATCGGCAAGCGGGCGAAGCCCCGGCTCCCTGGTTCCACCGACGTCGGCGCCGCCGAGGAGATCGATCTCGTGGTGGTGGGCGGGCGTGGTTGGCGCGACCGTCGGCTGCTCGACGAGCTCGAGGCCCGCACGCCGCTCGGGCGGGTGCACTGGCTCGGGTACGTGCCCGAGGACGAGCTCATCGCGCTGTACGGAGGGACCCGGCTCTTCGTGTATCCGTCGCGCCTCGAGGGCTTCGGCTTGCCGGTGCTCGAGGCCATGAGCTGTGGGGCGCCGGTGGTGGCCTCGGATGTGGCGGCCCTGCGCGAGGTCGCGGGGGACGCGGCCCTGCTGGTGCCTCCGGGGGACGTCGCCGCGCTCGCCGAAGCCATGGAGGCGGTGCTCTCGCAGCCAGAGCGCGCCGAGCGGATGCGGGCCCTCGGTCGCTCGCGGGCGCAGAGCTTCTCGTGGACCCGGACCGCGCAGGCGCTGTGGAAGCTGGCGCACGAGGTGGGCCCGGCGCGCGAGCCCGCGGCTCGGAGCCCGGGCCCGGCGGGGGCCCCGAGGCTCGCCGTCGCGGGAGCCGAGGCGCGAGCGGCCTCGACCATCTCGGTGGTCCCGGCGGGCTCACCGGCGCTGCCCCTGCCGGCTCCCGTGGGCTCACCGCCGCCGGGGCTCTCGTCCGCGGAGTGGGCGGTCCTCGCCGCGGTGACCTACGCCGATCTGTTCGATGCCCCGCTTCCGCTCGAGGAGGCGCCGTTTGCGTGCATCGGGGTGGCCCTCGACGCCGCGGAGGTTCGCCGCCTGGTAGCTGGCCGCGGGCTCGGCCCGCACGTGACCCTGCACCCCGGGGGTGACCTGACGCTCGCCGGCCGGGACGCCCTGGTCTCCCGCCGCCAGGAAGGGGTGGTGCGCACGGCGCGGCTGCTCGAACGGCACCGGCGCACGCTCGCGGCGCTGGCCAGCTTGCCCTTCGTGCGCATGCTGGCCTATTCGGGCGGCACCGCCCATCAGAACCCCGGCAAGAAGCCCGACATCGATCTGTTCGTGGTCGCGAGGCCCGGGAGCCTCTACACGGTCTACACGCTGATCTTCCTCTTGACCAAGCTCACCCGCACGCGCCGGGTGGTGTGCCCGAACTACCTCGTCGACGAGGACGAGCTGGCGATCGTCTATCACCGCGATCTCTTCACCGCGAACCAGGTCATGTCCGCGCGCCCGCTCTCCGGGCCCGACACCTACGGCGCCTTCTGCGCCGCCAACCAGGAGTGGGTGCATGGGTTCTTTCCGGGCTTCGAGCGGCGTCGGGCAGCGGCGCCGTTTGGAGGGCCGACGGTGCAGGGCGTGGCCGAGGCGCTGCTGTCCATCGGGCGGGGGCGGGTCGAGCGCGGCCTGCGCGCGGCCTGGCGCTTTTACCTGGCGCGCCGGGCGGCGCGGGCGCGCCACCCCGACGTGGTCCTCGCCGACGGCATCCTCAAGCTGCACCTGTCGGACTACCGACGCCGGGTCCTCGAGCGCTTCGCCGAGCGGATGGACGCCTGGCGCGCCGCGATCGGTGGTGGCCAGGACGAAGGCCCGCCTCCCGAGCTGCGCGTCGGGCGATCGTGAGCGGGGGCGCGCACCCGGGCGGCAGGGGGAGGGGGGACCTCGGAGCCCTGGCGGCGTCCGTGGCGGGGCGGGCCATCTCGGCCGCGGCGCTCGTGGTCCCGCTCGCGTTCCTGTCGAGGCTGGCGACGCCCTTCACCGGACCCAAGGAGGCGATCTTCGAGCTCGCGGGGGCAATCGGGCTCGGCGCGCTGTGCGTGGGCTTCGCCGCGGGTCCCGGATCACGGCCGCGGGTCCCGCCTCCCCGACGGCTGGTGCCGTGGGCAGCGCTGCTGGTCCTCGCGAGCGCGGGGCTGTCCGCGCTGCTGGCGGCCTCGAGCCTGGCGCCCCCGCGCGCGCCCGAGGCGGCAACGGTCCTGGTCCACTGGCTCTCCCTGTTCGGGGTCGCCGGCGGCGTCGCGCTGGCCATCACCCGGGAGAGCGACAGCCACGGGGCGGGGCCCTCGCCGCCCCCGGGGGAGGCCGGGCTCGGCGCCCGAGCGCGACTGCTGTGGGCGGTCACCGCCTCGGCGGCGGTGGTCAGCCTGATCGGGCTTTGCCAGCACGCCGAGCTCTTCTCGCTGCCGATCCCGGTGATCAGCACCCCGGGGTCCACATTTGGCAATCGCAATCTGAGCGGCGAGGCGATCGCGCTGTCCTTGCCCCTCGGCATCGGGGCGCTGGCGCTGGCCGGCTCCCGCCTCGAGCGGCGGGTGATCCTCGGGGCCCTGGCGCTCGAGGTGCTGTACCTCGTCGCCACCCGTGCCCGGGGCGCCTGGCTCGGCGCCGCGGTCGGGGTGCTCACGGTGGCCTTCCTGCGGCGCAGGGAATGGTCGCGGGCGGTGCTGCTCTCCGGACTGGCGTTCGGGGGGCTCGCCCTCCTCATGGCGCTCTTGCCGGCGCGAGCGAACCCGCGCTACGCCGGCGACACCAAGCGGTTCGCGCGTGCCCTCGAGGTGGTCGAGACCAGCTTCGACCCCGAGTCGACCGCCATGCGCACGCGGGTCGGCCTGTGGCGCCGGAGCCTCGCCATGCTGCTCGGCGAGCCCCTGATCGGAATCGGGCCCGGCAACTGGGCGGTCTTCTTTCCGCGCTACGCCGAGCCCGGAGCCACCGCCGATGGGGTGCTGAGCTTCACGCTCGCCCCGCGCCACGCGCACTGCGATCTGCTCGAGCACCTGACCGAGACCGGCGTGCTCGGCCTCGGGGCGCTGCTGGCACTGTTCGCGGCGGTCACGCAACGGGCGCGCTCCGCGCTGCGCACGGGGCGGCGCGAAACCCGCGCGACGGTCTCGGCGGCAGCGGGGGCCCTCTTGGCCTTGCTGGTCTGCGGCTTCACCGGCTTCCCGCTCGCGATGCCGGCCACCTCGCTGCTGGCCGGGGTGGCGCTCGGGCTGGTGGTGGGCGCCGACGTCGATCGGCCCCGGGCCGGGCCCGACGGCTCGGCCTGGTCGACCGCGACGCCGGGGATGCGGCGCGGACCGTGGGCGGGCGGGGTGGGTGTGCTCGCGGCGCTCGGGCTGGTCGCGCTCGCGGTGGTGGATGTGGAGACCCGCTTGCGGGCCAGCACCTGGCTCGGCGCCGCCGAGCGCGCCCTGCACGAGGACCGGGGCGCCGTGGGGGCGACCCGCGCGCTCGGGTATCTGGCGCGGGCCGAGCGGGCGCGGCCCGGGCTCTTTCGCGTGTCCCTGCGCAGGGCCCACGCCGAGCAGCGCTTGCACCACAGCCTGGAGGCGGTCGCGGCCTGCGATGCGGCGCTCGCCCGGGAGCCGTTCTCACCGAACGCCTGGGCGACGCTCGCCGTCGTCCAGCTCGACGGCGGCGACGCCCATTCGGCTCGCCTCAGCGCCGAGCGGAGCATCGAGCTGCTCGGCGCCAATCCCTTCGCCCTCTCGGTGAAGGCACGGGCGGCCGAGGCTCTCCGGGATCACCGCGACGCGGAGACCGCCTGGGCCCGTCTCGAGGGGCTGGCCGCGATCCCGCCGTCCCCCCCGGACATCGATCGAGACACCGCCCGGGCCGCCCGCGAGCTCCTGGACGACGCATTCCCGTAGTTTCGCTGTGGAAAGCACGACAGTCGACCGTCGAGACCACGTAGCCATGGCCATGATCGTGATCGTCCCCATGATCGCGGCCGTGCACGTGAACCCCCACCGTGGGCGTGATCGGTCTTCACGCCGGTGCCTTGGCCCCCTCGGCAGTGGACTGGCCGCGACGGGTGGTCTCGAGCTTGACCCGCTCGAGCACCCACCGCCCCGCGTGGCGCAGGTCCGTGACCGCGCGCAGGGCGCGCCGGTTCACGCCCAGGGGATCTCCGAGCAGGCTGCGGGCGGCCCGGGCACCCTTGCGCGCGCGGAACTCCGCGTGCACCGTGCGCGCCAGGGTCTGGTAGAAATCTCGCGAGAACACCCCCGGGAACAGCGGGTCGAGATCGCCGCTCTCCTCCCAGTTGTGCTTTTCCCCCAGGCGCTCCCGCACCCGCTCGTGGAAGCGGGTGCCCGGCAACGGGTAGCTGACCGAGATGCCGATGTCGTCCGGCGCGACGTCGCGCACCAGCGCCCGGGTCGCCTGGATCTCGGGCCAGGCCTCGCCGGGGTACCCGAACTGCAGGAACAGCCCGACCCGGATCCCGGCCTGCCGCAGGCGGGCGGCGGCGGCCCGGATCTGGGCCACCGTGATCCCCTTGTCCATGGCGTCGAGGACCGTCTGCGCGCCCGACTCGGCGCCGAGCCAGGCCTCGGCACAGCCCGCGCGGCGGAGGGCGCGCACGTTCTCCTCGGTCATCAGATCGGCGCGGGTCTGGCAAAGAAACGGGGTCGCCAGCCCCGCCGCGGCGACCGCCTCGGACCAGGTCCGCAGCCACGCGCTCTTGAGCCCGAGGATGTCGTCGCAGAACCACAGGTGATCGGGGGCGTAACGGTCGCGGAGGAGCCGGAGCTCCTCGAGCACGTTGGCGGGCGACCGGCTGTGGTAGGTGTTCCCGTAGACCGGCTTCGCGCACCAGTTGCACTTGTACGGGCAGCCACGGGTGGTGACCACGTTCAAGGAGAAGTAGCCGTGGCGCTGCATCCAGAAGGCCCGGTAGCGGGGGATGTCGACCAGATCCCAGGCTGGCAGCGGCAGGGAATCGAGGTCCTGGAGCAGGCGCCGGGGCGCGGTCTTCCGCTGCATGCCCCGGTCCCGGTACACCAGCCCCGCGATGTCGCCGAAGTCGCGCGCGCCCGGCTGGTCAGGGCCGCTGAGCCGGGCCACCAGCTCACCGAGGGTGCGCTCGGCCTCCCCGACGATCACGAAGGCCGCCCCGGCGTCGAGGTAGGTGGCGGGATCGTCGGCGGCGTCGTGGCCGGCCACGATCACCGGCAATCCCCGGGCGTGGGCCGCCGTGCACAGGGCGCGGGCCGCGGCGCGCATGCGCCCGAGGCACATCTTGGTGAACCAGTTGAACGCGTCGTCGTAGAGGACCACCAGTTCGGGGCGCGCGCGGTCCAGCGCCGCCGCGAACCCTGAGGTGTCCCCGTCGAGCATGGGATCGTAGAGCGCCACCTGGTGCCCGGCGGCCCGCAGCTCGGCCGCGGCGAACAGGGTAGCCAGCGGCGGATACGGTTTGCCAATCGCAAATTGCTTCGGGTCGAAGGCGAGCAGGTGCCCATGCGCGAACAGGACCGATGCCACGCCAGGCAGTTTGGATCACCGCCCCCCCCTATGCCAAAGTACATTCCGCCCCCGCCGCCTCCATGAAGGTATTTCTGACCCACGGCTACTTCCTCGACGAGGACGTCAAGGAAAAGAAACTGATGCGGCCCTATCCCCCGCTCGGGATCCTGTACCTCGCCGCCCATCTGACCCAGCACGGCATTCCGGTCCAGGTCTTCGACACCACCTTCTCCGCGCGCGCCGAGCTCGAGCGCCGCCTGCTGGAGGAGCGCCCGGAGGTGGTGGGGATCTACACCAACCTCATGACCAAGATCGGGGTGCTGGCGATCATCCGCTTCATCCGCTCGCAGCCGAGCCTGGCCCGTACGCGGGTGGTGCTCGGGGGGCCAGAGGTCACCCACCACGTCGACCGGTTCCTCGAGGCCGGCGCCGACGTGGTGGTGATCGGCGAGGGCGAGGAGACCCTCCGGGAGCTGGTGGTGGCCTTCAGGGACGGGCTTCCGCTGGCGGGCGTGGCGGGGATCGCCTACCGCGGAGCCGAGGCGTCCGAGCCGTCCCAGTCGTTCGAGCCCTCGTCCGACCCCTGTTCCGCGACCGTCCGGACCCCCGCCCGGCCGCTCGTCAAGTCCCTCGACGATCTTCCCATCCCCAAGCGCGACGCCATCGATCTGCGCCCGTACCTCGAGGCCTGGCGGGCGCACCACGGCACCAGCGCCGTCTCGATCAGCACCATGCGCGGCTGCCCCTACACCTGCCGCTGGTGCAGCCGCGCGGTCTACGGCGGCAGCTACCGGCGCCGATCCCCGCGGCTGGTGGTGGACGAGATCGCAGGCATCGTCGAGCGCTACCACCCCGATTCGCTGTGGTTCGTGGACGACGTCTTCACCATCAACCACCGCTGGGTCGAGGAGTACACGCTCGAGGTCGAGAAGCGCGACCTGCGCGTCCCGTACGAGTGCATCACGCGCGCCGACCGGCTCAACGAGCGGGTGGTGAAGCTCCTGCGCCGCTCGGGGTGCTTCCGGATCTGGATCGGGGCCGAGAGCGGCTCGCAGAAGATCCTCGACGCCATGGACCGGCGGGTGACGGTGGAGCAGGTGCGGGACATGATCCAGCTCAGCAAGCGGCACGGCATCGAGACCGGGACGTTCATCATGCTCGGCTACCCCGGCGAGACCGAGGCCGACATCGAGGCCACCATCGAGCACCTCAAGCGGGCCGATCCCGATCAGTTCACCATCACGGTCTCGTACCCGATCACCGGGACCCCGTTTTACGACGAGGTGAGGCAGGAGATCGTCGACCCCGGCCCCTGGGCCACCACCACCGACCGGGACACCGCCCTGCGCGGGCGCCGGTCGGCGTTCTACTACCGGAACGCGGTCAGCCGGGTGGTCAACGAGGTTCGCCAGCACCAGGCCGCCCGGCGGGCGGGGACCGAGCTGTCGCCGCGGGCCGCCAAGCACCACGCCAAGGCCCTGCTGGCGCGGGCCGGGATGCGGCTCGACACCGCCCTGCAGGCCCTCGAGGCCCGCTCCCGCCGCCTGCGTCATCCGGCCTGAAGGGAGCGAGTCGCGAGCGGCCCAGCCGCCAACCCAGCCGCCATCGATCGGCAATCGTCCGTTTGCTCTTGCGCGGCTCCCCGTGTTACCGTTCCCCGGTCTGTCCAAGGATAGGAGCGGGCCATGTTGAAGAAGATTCCGACCTTCGTGTACTGGATGTTGTTGGCGGTCGTCGTGACGGCGGTGCCGCTGGCCTGCAGCAGCAGCGACAGCAATACGACCGACGCGAATTCCGAAACGGGCGGGTCGACGATGACCAACCCGGGCTGAGCCCCGGTTTCCCGCGCCCGCCCCACCCGCGTGGGGCTTTGTCGCCCAGGCCGCCGAGTGAAAGCTCGCGCGGTGCTGGGCGTATGTGTGTCCGGGATGTGCCCTGCCGTGCCTGACCGCGGTGGCGTCTGCGCGCGGGGCGAAGCGCTCAGCGCAGGTGGGCGAGCAGGAGAGGAACCGCCAGCCACAGCAGGCCCTTGAGCAGGAACAGCAGAAAGCCCGCGATACCCACCCGCCGCCACCCCAGTCCACTCGAGATTCGGTGCCACATGCGCGCCCCCGAATGGCCATCGTCCGCCCCCTCCGCGAACTGAAGCCAGCTGGGGCTCGCCCCTGCGCCCGGCTCGACCCCGAGCGCGTGCGTCTACTTGATGAAGTCCTTGAGCGGGAGCGTGCCGGCCTTGAGCGCGGTGGTGACCAGGCCCGACAGCGCCGTGGCCCCGGTCTCGCTGAAGTGGGTCCCCTCGGTCGGGTTGCCGAAGGCCACGCTCTTGTCGGGCAACGTCTTGTAGTAGGCGAGCGACAGGTTGGTCAGATCCACGAGCGCCACGTTCTGCGACATCGCGAGATCCCGGGTCTGCTGATCGAGCCCGGCGAACCCCGGGTTGGCGGTGCTGGCGCCCTTGCGCCCGGGCGGCGTGATGAGCACCGGCGTGGCCTTGGCGGCGCGCGCATCGGTGATGTACCTCATCATGTTCCCCGAGAAGCCCGCCACGTCGGACTTCTGATCGTTGTGCCCGAACTGGACGAACACGTAGTCGCCGGCGCGCAGCAGGGCCTTGGCGGGCGGCCAGAACTTCCCGTAGAAGCTGCTGGCCGTCTCACCCGAGTCGGCGTAGTTGGCGACGGCGATCCCGGCCTTGAAGTACTGCGAGAGCTCCTGGGCCCAGCCCCGCTCGAGCGGCCCGGCGGTGTTGGCGTTGGCGGCGAGGTAGATGGGATCCCAGTCGCACACCGTCGAGTCCCCGGCGACGAAGATGGTCGGGATGCTGGGCGCGGCGGCGAACCCCACGCCGTGCAGGGCGGGCGCGGACCCATCGATGCGCAGGTTCAGGATCTTGCCCGGCGCCGAGTATCCGTCGTGCATCTCGGCGCGCACGTTGACGCTGAAGGTCTCCTGGGCGTAGCTGCCGGCGGGGAGCGGCGTCTCGGGGACCACGATGCGGTAGGTCTCGGCCTGGACCCGGGACGAGGAGGCGGCGGTCGCGCTGCCGAGCTCGACGGTGACGGTGTAGTTTCCGTCAGCGGGGACGGCGAGGGTGCACAGGACCGGGCTCGTCCCGGTGCACTTGGCCATCAAGGATGGGTCGAGGGGCACGGCGTCGACCGGGCTCCCGGTCGCGCCGCCCGCCGCGCCCTGCGACCCTCCGGTTCCCGGGCCGGCTCCGGCTCCGCCGCGGCCGCCGGTGGGCGCGCCTTGCGAGCCGCCCGTGCCCAGCCCCAGGCTGCTGCCGCCCGCGGCGGTCCCGGGGGTGACGCCACCCGTTCCGGCTGGAGCCGCCCCACCGGTCCCGTCGCCACCGGTGCCCGCGACCGGGGTGCCACCCCCGCCGCTCCCGCTGCCTGCGACCGCCACCGTCCCGCCGGTGCCGATCGCGCCAGCGCCGCTGCCACCACTTCCGCTTCCCGTCGGGCTGGTGCCGCCTCCAGTGCCGGTGGCGATCCCGCTGTCGGGGGTCTCCGCGCCACCCTGGTCGCCTGCGGCGCCACAACCGAGCGTGATCAGGCCGAACGCCGCCGCCATGAGTGGAATCAGTCGAATCCGGGCGCGCGGCTGATTCATCCGGAGAAACGTAGCCTCCAGGCCGTGGTCGAGTCCCTAACCCAAACTGCGCCGGTCCCGGGACGCCCTGGCCGCACAATCCCGCCGCACATCCCGCCGAATGAAAGCCCGCCCGCCGCCGCCCGCGGATTCTCATGCCCGCCTTGCTCCAAGAAGTGGGCGAATTGAACCGGAGTACCGGTTCGGGCAACGTCGTCTCATGGCTTCGCGTTCGTTCGGCTCCAGGTCGACATCCACCGTCGTCCTCGGCGCCTTCCCATATCTCCTCCTGTGCCTGTTGACCGTGGCGTGTCAACCGGGGACGACGTGCGGCGGCGGCGCGGTTTCTCCACCTTCGCCCGACATCGACGCTGCGCGCGACGGGACGGCTTCGCCCTCGCCATCGGCGCTCTTCGAGCTCCATCCCTTCGTGGACGTGGGAATCGGCAGCGAGAACGGCGCGGCCTGGGAGGAGACCGGCCAGGCGGCGCGTCCGCTCGACCTTGGGCCGGGACCGTTCCAGTCCGTCACCTTGCACGTCGACCTCGTGTCCGCATGCTTCCCCTTCGAAGGCTGGGCGGCGAACCCACCTCCCGCGGGCCAGTCGTGGCCCCCGACCTGCGATGCCTTCGATCGCAACTTCGATCTCGATCTCGACGACCCCCTGTCCGATCCCGCGCCAGCCGCTGCGGGCGACGCGAACGCCGTGGCGCCGCCGGGCGACCCCGGGATCGACGCGGGCGCGAGCCTGGCCAGCGCCTTTAACGTCGTTCACGCCATCACACCCTTCGGGGGCCCCGAGCACCTCGACGTCGATCTCACCGATCTGGCCAATGCACGCCCTGGCAAGCATCGCCTGCGCGTGCGGCTCCAGAGCTACGCGGATCCCGCTGGCAAGGTCACCGGCTCCAACGCTGGCTGGACCGTCAACGCGAGCGTCGCGGTCGTCCCCGGGGCCCCGCCGCGCGCGGTGCTGGCGGCGGCGCCCCTCTTCACCACGCGCGTCAGCCCTGGGGATTCTCCCCCGGTCGGGGCCTTCGTGGTCCCGGCGGGCGCGTTGGCCGGGCGGATCGAGTACCGGGCGAGTGGCCATGGCCAGGGTGTGCGCGATCCCGGATGCGTCGGCCCGGCCGACGAGTTCTGCACGCGCCACCACCTGATTCGCGTCGATGGCATCGAGGTCGCTGCCACCGACCCGCATCGCGACGACTGCCAGACCCTCTGCACCCTCGCGCATGACGGGACTGCGGACAAGGGCTTCGACTACTGCGCCGAGAACCCCTGCGGCGCCATCGCCAGCGTCCGCGCGCCGCGGGCCAACTGGTGCCCCGGGAGCATGACGGCGCCCCAGATCTGGGACGCCTTCGCCGCCTTCGCGGCTCCCGGACCGCATACGTTCTCGACCGAGATCGCGAACATCGGACAGGGCGGAAGCTGGCTGGTGTCGGCGACCTACTACGCCTACTCCTCACCCTGGTAGCGTCCTACCCGTCCTGTCCTCGTCCTGTCCTCGTCCTCGTCCTCGGACGGGACTCGCCCGGCGTGTCATCTCGACTTCAGCGCCCGCAAGAGCCTGCCGATATCGGCTCCATGGTTGGAGTGGAGTCCGGCGCTCCCGTCGGCGCCCCGCGTGCGCCCGGGATCGCGGGAGAGGAGGACGGGCAAGATCTGGAACCCGAGCGCCGCCCTGCGTGGGTGGCCGAGGGGCCGGCGTCGGGCTGGTCCGCCCCCGCCCGAGCCGACCGCGAGCTCCCGCGGCGCGAGCCCGCCGCTCGGGATTTCTTCGGCGAGGTCGCGAGGCACGTCGGGCGCCTCAACAACGAGATCGTCGACGTCTCCGGCCATGTGGACGCCCTGGCCTCGACCCTGAAGAACCAGGCGGTGGCGTTCGGGGAGCTCGACGGCTCGGCCACGGCCATGCGCCACATGCTCGACGCCATTCACCGCAGCGCCGACTCCACCAACCACACGCTCGGTGAGACCGGGACCCGGGTGCGCCAGTCGCGCGCGACCGCCGAGGTGGGCATCGAGGACATCGCCCGTCTGGTCGACGCCGTCAAGGCCATGGGCGCGGAGCTCGTCACCTTTCGCACCGCCCTCGAGCACGTGGCGGGGGTCACCGCGAAGGTCGGGCAGATCGCCCAGCAGACCAACCTGCTGGCGCTCAACGCCACCATCGAGGCGGCTCGGGCTGGAGAGCACGGCGCCGGGTTCGCGGTGGTCGCCCGCGAGGTCAAGCAGCTCTCCCGTCAGGCCAGCCAGGACACTGCGATGATCTCCGAGGCCGTGGCGAACCTCGGCGTGCGGGCCGAGAGCTTGCTCTCGCAGGGCGATGCGACGATCCGGCGGGCGGCCGGGGTCCAGCAGAGCGCTGCGGTCTGGGGCGAGGTCCTCGACGCGGTGGACGTCGCCATGCGCGAGGCGCACCACAAGAGCGACGAGATCGTGCGGCAGGCCGAGGAGGCGCACCAGCGCGTCGGATTCGTCCAGTCGTCTCTGTCCACCCTGACCACGCAGGTGGTGGCCTCTGCGGAGGGGCTCGACGCCGCGCGCGCTCGGGTCTCGGGGCTCATCAACGTGGGTGAAGAGCTCCTCGAGATCACCATCGAGAGCGGCGCCGAGACCCAGGATGCCCCGTTCGTGCGCCTCGTGGTGGACACCGCCGCGCGCATCGCCGCGGCCTTCGAGGCGGCGGTCGACAGCGGCGAGATCGGGCTCGACGTGCTCCTCTCCTCGCGGCTCGAGCCCGTCGCCTACACCAATCCCGCGCAGCTCATGGCTCCCTTCACCGCGTTCACCGACCGGGTGCTCCCGGCCTTCCAGGAGCCGGTGCTGCAGGTCGATCCCCGCGTGGTGTTCTGCGCGGCCGTGACCGAGGTCGGCTATCTACCGACGCACAACCTCAAGTATGCGCAGCCGCAGGGCCCCGATCCGGCCTGGAACGCCGCCAACAGCCGGAACCGCCGCATCTTCAACGACCGAGTGGGTTTGGCGGCGGGGCGCAACCAGCGTCCATACCTGGTGCAGACCTATCGACGCGACATGGGCGGCGGCAGGTTTGCCCTCATGAAGGACGTGTCGGCCCCCATCTTCGTGCAGGGCCGACACTGGGGCGGGCTGCGTCTGGCCTACGCCGTCTGACGGCAGTGGCAAGCTACGGGATGATGTCCACGCCGCAGCCGATGAAGGCCTGCACGGTCTTCACCTGGCCGGCCATGAGCGCGTCGCAGGTCGGGCCATAGATGGTGACCGCGGTCATTCCCGGGTTGTAGTCCCATCCGTTCACGTGGGCGGGATCGCGCCCGATCTTGGTTCCATCCGCGTAGATCCCGATGTTGTCGGGGGCGGGCGGGACCTTGCCGAGCGGGAAGCTGCACCCCGACGCGATCTTCTTGGTGATGGCGCCGAGCGCCGACACCAGATCGGCGGTGCTGCTGACCGGGTAGTACGCGTTGGTGCCGGACTGGGGATATCCACCGGCCTTGGCCAGCTGGTTCAGGGTCGAGTCCGCGGTGGTGCCGGAGGTCGAGATCCCGACCACGAACACGCCGATGCCCTTGCTCTTGGCGTCCGTGACGGCCTTGACCGCGCCGGTGGTGTCATCGGAGATCGGATCGCTCGAGCTCGAGCAGTTGGGCTGACCATCGGTGGCGAGGAGGATGTACTTCGGGTTCGGGTCGGCGACGCCGGCCAGGTAGGTCGAGGCGGTGTTCACGGCGGCGGCGGTCGGGGTGAGGCCATTGGGGGAGGTGCCCGAGATGGAGCTCATGATGGCGCTGGCGGCGTTGTCCGCCACCGGCACGCTGACGTTGTTGTCGACGGTGCAGCCGAATCCCGAGCCGGAGGGGAAGTAGGTGAGGCCCCAGCGCACCGAGCCGGCCGTCTGGCTGACCACCTGGTTCACGGCCGGAGTCACCTGGGCCCACTTGGACTGGCATCCGGTCATGCCGGCGCAGCTGAGGTTGTTGGTCCCATCGTTCATCGAGGTCGAGCGATCGAGCACGATGAGGACATCGGGAGGCAGCATCTGCAGGCCATACATGGAGGCCCCACAGTTGGCGGCGGCGCTCGGCGAGCTGGTCTGGCCGATCCCGGAGCCGGTGGTCGAGGACGAGCGCAGATCACCACCGCCGCGCGAGCCACCGAGGTCGGGGATCCCGCCGTCCGGCAGACCGGTGCCGGTGCCAGTCCCGGTACCGGTGCCGGCACCGGTGCCAATTGCACCGGTGCCGGAGGCGCGCGGTGCGCTGGTGTCGAAGCCGCACCCGACCATGGCAGCGGGGAGCACGCACAGCATCACCAGGGTCCTCAGCCGTTCAAGACTACGCATCGTGGCCTCTCGATAAAGTGATGGCGTCGGGCGAGCCGCGAGCTCGTGGGGCCGGCGCCAGGATCGCGAGAAGGCCTCGTCTCGACCTCTTCGAGACGGCAGGACCTTCACGCATCCCGATGGTTGCAACCTCGATGCCGACGTTGCGCGCAGGTCACCGGACCTGTGCGGACACCATGCACAGCCCCGCGGACGCGGCAACGCGGCCAGGACGGCCGTCGTCGCGCGCCGCGCGGCGCGCCACCGCCCCCCACCGCGGGCTGCATCCAGGCAGTCCCTTGCTCGGATGCAAGGTGCGGGCGGCACGCTCAGATGGTCGTGGCTGGTCTGCGCCGCACCATCAGGGCGGGGCTCGAGATTTGAACCGCCTCGCCGCGCTGGTTCAGGGTCGTGAGGCGGATCTTCACGATGCCGAGCTCCGGACGGGAGCGCGACGGGCGCACCTCCGTCACCTCGGCCTCGATCCGCAGCACGTCGCCCGGGCGCACCGGCCGCAGCCAGCGCAGGTCCTCTCCGCCGGCCCCGATGGTGCCGCCCGCCACCTTCAGGTCGCTGTCCACCAGCAGGCGCATGGTGACCGCGGCGGTGTGCCACCCGCTGGCGGCGAGCCCTCCGAAGAGGCTGTCTTTCGCGGCGTCCTCGTCCAGGTGAAACGGCTGCGGGTCGAACTCCGCCGCGAACGACTTGATGCGCTCGGCCGTGATCTCCTTGGTGCCCGAGTGGAAGGTCTGCCCAACCACGAAATCCTCGAAGAACCTCGGCTCAATCTGCATCGTCACTCCCCTCCTGGCGGTCCCTCTCGGCTGTCGAGCTTGGCACCGACCTCCGGGTGCCCTCTGAATGTTGGATCGGAGGTGGGCTTTGCCCACCGGAGAAGACATCGGCCAAGCAGATCCGGGTTCGACTCTCGTCGTCCGTCGGGAGGGGCCCGTGGGGAGGGGGCCTCCCCTCCCCACGAGCGCCGAAGGCGCGTCCCCGCGGGGAGGGGTCCGCCCCTTCCCGCGAGCGCCGAAGGCGCGTCCCTACATTCCGTGGATCACGGTCCCATGGCTGATGTTGTTGCCCACCGTCGGCAGGCCCTTCATCGCCGTCCAGGTCTGGAACATGTCGGTGCTGTCGCTGTACATCTCGTGTCCGGCGCCGCCCGCGTCGCAGTAGATGCGCCAGGTACCGTTGGCGAGCTGGATCAGCGCCGGGGCTTCCTTGTGGTTGCCCCAGCCGGCCCAGTCATCCTTGCCGATGAAGTTCCAGGGTCCATCGATGCTGGTCGAGGTCGCATGCTCGATGTAGGTCGCGCTCTCGTGCTTGGTGAAGGCATGGTAGGTGGCGCCCACCTTGACGATGAAGGTGTCGATGTAGTCGGGGCCGATGCCGATCCAGGTCGGCCCGCTGAACATGGTCAGCGTGTCGTTCATGGCCTTGTAGCGGTAGGTCTTGGCGTCGACGTTGACCAGCGCGTAGATGCTGCCATCGCTGTCCTTGAACCACTCCGGGGCCCAGGTGTTCTTCACCCCGGCCACGCCCGCCGGGACGGTGGTGACGGTGGTCCAGGTCTTGAGGTCGGCGCTCGAGGCGATGCTGAAGCTCGAATCGGCCCCGCAGCAGGCCATCGTTGGCGGGGTGGTGAAGGCGACATAGAACTTGCCATCGGTGTGCTTCATGATGCTGGGATCGCGCAGGAAGCCCGTCGGCCCGGTGTACTTGGTGTCGACCAGCATGGTGAAGTTGAGCCCGTCGGTCGACGTGTAAATGATGAGGTCGGAGCTCGGCGCCGAGTCGTTGAAGACCGAGAAGATGTAGGGGTAGGCGGGGCCGCCTGGGGGAACGGGCGCCGCACCGCCGCTGCCGGTGGTCGCCGGGGCGCCACCCTGGCCGGGCGTCCCGCCGTTGCCGCCCCCGCCAGGACCGCGTCCCCCGAGCGGAGCGCCGGCCCCACCGCTTGCCCCCGGGGTCCCGCCGAAGCCGGGGAGGCCACCCGTCGCAGCTGGACCAGCGCCGCCGCTGCCGGGCGCTCCGCCCGACGAGGTGTCGACACTGGACCCGCCCGAACCCGGGGTGACGACGGCCGCGCCGCCCGAGCCCGTGGTCGCTCCCCCGGAGGCCGCGGCACCGACCTCGCCCCCGGTCGAGCCGCCGCTCGATCCCGGGCCCGGGCTCCCGCCCGTCCCCAAGATCGCGCCCGTCCCCCCTGAGCCGGCCGGGCTGCTCGAGCTGCTGCCGCCGCAGGCCCCGGCGAGGGTCATCGCCAGGCATGCACCGGAAGCCACCCAGAGACGTCGGTCGCGGGGCTCGCCGGGCTTTCGAGGGCTGGCCGGGGAATTCTTCGGGGCTCGGGTCGAGGGGGGCGAAGTGGGCGAAGTGAGCATGGAAGGGAGAGTATCGCGACCACGCGCTTTTCGGGCTTCCGGCGGGTCAAATTGACGCGGGTGCCCACGCCGGGTGGGTGTTTCCATGCTCGACGCGGATCGCCCGCCCGGCCAGCGGCGGGCTCACGGCGCGGTGCGCCAGGCGTCAGTTCGAGGCCGGCGTGGGATCCGCGATCGCGTCGATGTAGACGAGCTTGCCGTCCTTGGCCGAGGTGTCCGCGGTCGCGATCATGTACGCCGCCGAGCCGCGATCGTAGCTGATCCCCGAGATCCGGGTGGTTGGCCCGAACACGTAGGTCTGCTTCAGCACGGGCCCGCTGCCTCCGTTGACGTCGATGACGTACAGGTTGCCAGCGGTCGTCCCCGCCACCAGGATTCCGCCGATGTAGAAGGGCGGGCTCGAGAACACATCGGACGAGCTGCCGGGGCGGTACGGATAACCCGTCAGCTCGGCGCCGGTCCCGCCGCTGTTGTACGAGGCGTAGAGGTGGCCGTCGCCGTCGCCGTAGAAGGCCCGGTCGAGGGCAGGGTCCACGTACAGCGATCCGATCGCGCAGCTGCTCCCGGCGGCGCACCCCGCGTGGTTGGTGGTGTCGTGGTAGCTCCAGAGCGTGCTGCCGAAGCTGGCCGGATCGGCCACCAGCAACGTCCCGGCGCTGTCGGCGGCGTAGACCTTGCTGTTGATGACCGAGAGTCGGCCGCTCACGGTCCCGGTCAAGGTGGCGTTGTCGGTGGTGAGCGTCTGGGTCGTGGCATCGACCTTGTAGAGGTGCGCGGCGCTGCCCATGAACGCATAGGTGTCCCCGCTCGCCCACAGCGCCGGCGCCGCGCCGCTGATCACCGTGGTGACCGTGAGGGGGCTGCTGCTGGCGAGCGCGCGGCTGGTCTTGCCGAGGGTCCAGATCTTGTTGTTGCCGCTGGCGGTGCCGCCCCAGTAGAGATTGTTGGCGTCGAGGCCGAGCGGCGTGCTGATCGTGCAGGAGCAGTCGAACGGCCCGGGCGACCAGTTGCCGGTCGTGTCCTGGGTGAGGGAGGTGCTGCCGTTGTCGATCAGGCGGTAGACCTTGCCCGACGACGTCGCGGTGTAGACGTAGTGCACGCCGCCCACGGTGTCGAAGCGCGGGGTGCCGACCAGATCGACCCCGCTCGGGCTGTCCCAGGAGTACAGCGCCGTGCCGTTGGTGTTGCGCACGTAGATGCGGTCGGCGGTGCCGCCGCCCACGTCGTGGAACAGGACGTAGGTCGAGTAGTACGTGAAGGTGTTCCAGTCGAAGGCCGCGGCGGGAAAGCCTTCGAGCGTGCCGCTGGTGTCCGCCATCGATGCGTGGCTCCACTGCACGACGGCGCCGTTGGTCGCGGGGTTGTCACCCACGCCGTCGTTGTTGGCGTCGTCGTCGTCGTCGTTGGCCTCGCACAGGGCGTAGGTGGGGCTCGACCCGTTGAGGCAGGTCGCCCCGCCGAACACCGCCCGGGTCTCGGTGGCGCTACCGTCGCCGCGCAGGGTGACGTTGCTGGTGGTCGTGCCGCTCGACGCGCCGGCGTCGAACGAGCACCCGTTCGACACGAGGTACAGGCTGGGGGCATAGATCTGCAGCAGGCGAGCGCCCGTACCGCTCGAGAAGGCCAGGTTGTCGAAGCGGCTGAAGGTGGTGGTCGACCCGGCGACCGCGTTCACGTACATCCCGTTGGTGTCGGTGTTCTTGACCGCGAGGCCGGTGACGTCGAGGGTCGGGGTGGCGGTCGAGGTCGAGCCCACCTTGAAGCTGTAGAACGTTCCGGCGCCGCCGGCGGTCTGGATGGTGGCGCCGGTGCTGGACGCGTGGAGCGTCCCATCGACGATCAGCGTCTTGGTGCTGCCAATCTGGATCGCCCCGCCGCTGGTCGACAGATCCAGGGTGCCCTGGGCCCGCGCCGTCAACCCACCCGCGAAGGTGCTGGCGGCCGAGCCCACCGCGTAGGTGCCTGAGTTGATGGTGGCGACGGTGCTGCTGGAGGAGGCGTCGAGGGTGAACGAGCTCGTGGCCAGGGTGCCGGCGTCGAGCGCGAAGGCGCCGGCCACCGTGGTGTTGGCCCCGAGCGTGTAGGTGGGCTGGCCGCTGAGCCCGCCCGGGTAGCGCCCGGCCGCCAGCGCCGCCACCTGCGCGGCGGTCAGCGCCACGTTGTAGATGCGCACGTCGTCCAGCACGCCGTTCAGGTAGTTGGTGCGCGCACCGCTGTACTTGCCGGCGCCGAGGATGGTGTGGCCGGTCGCGAGCCACGAGCTCGCGAAGGTGATGGCGCCCTCCATGGCCCCGTTCACGTAGAGCCGCAGGGCCGCGGTGTCGGAGGTTCCACACAGGTGGTACCAGGTGCCAGCCACGGGCGTCGTCGTCCCGTCCGTGCTGGTGACCCCGGCGCCATTCGCGTCCGGGGTCTCACCGATGAGCGCGAACCTCCCGGTGACGCCGCTCTTCACCATGGTGTAGGCGCTGGTGTTGGTTCCGTCCTGGCTCACCAGCGCTTGCCACCCGCTGGTGGAGTTGAGCTTGACCCAGGCGCACACCGAGAAGGCTGCGTTGTTCGGCGTGGCGGAGGCACCGACGTCGACATAGTCGTTGACACCATCGAAGGTGATGGCCGCCGGGTCGTCGTAGGTGATGGACGACGCGAGGTTCGATGCCGTCCAGAGCGGTCCGTTGGTGAGCGTGGCGTCGTGCCCACCCGAGGAGAAGTCGCGGGCGATGAGCCCCTGCCCTTCGTCGAGCTTCCAGTATCCGACGAGCGCGGTGGCGGCGACCGGCTCGACCCGCAGGTCGTTGAACGATCCGGGGCCGATGGTGGCGCTGGCGTTTCCGTCGAGGACCACCTTGCCGGTGCCGGTCGACAGCGTTCCACTGGTGCGGGTCAGGCCACCGGTCCGCACCGTGTACGACGAGGTCGCGAGGGTCCCGGCGGTCAAGGCCAGCGTCGAGCCGACGTTGACCTCCAGTCGATCCTCGAGGGTCCAGGTGCCGGTCCCGTTGAAGGTGATGCCACCGAAGACCTGGCCCGCCGAGCGGATCACGCTGCCCGCGCCGCTGCCGTTGAAGGTCACGAGGCCGGCGCTGCCGGCGGTGAAGAGCCCGCCGTGGTTCGACCAGCTGCCACCGACCGTCAGGCTGTTGGTCCCGGCGGCCAGGGTGCCGCTGGCGATCACCAGGTTCCCGGCGATGGTCGGGCTCCCCGTGAGCGTCTGGGTGGCGACGCCGGTCCCGGGCTGTCGCCCGGCGGCGAGCGCGCTGATCTCGGTGGCCGCGAGGGCGCGCTTGTAGATCCGGACGTCGTCGATGTTCCCGTTGAAGTAGCGCTGATCGCCGGCGCCGCGCGCCCCGATCGCCCAGTTGTCGGTGACGGTCATCGTGCCGTTGGCGGTGGTGCTGGTGTTGACCAGGGCCCCGTTGCGATAGAGGTTCCAGGCGCTGCCGTCGTAGGTGCACGTGAGGTGGACCCAGCTGTTGACGTCGGAGACGGAGGGCGTGTAGTTGGCGAGGTAGCTCCCGCTGCCATTCCAGACGCCGCAGTCGTAACGGCCGTCGACGATGCGGAGGTACACCTCGGCGGTCGGGGAGGTGGTGAAGCCGTGCGCGACGATGTCGTTGGTCCCGACCGAGCTCGTGTTGTAGACCCACGCCGCGATGGTGATCTGACCCGAGAAGTTCAGGGTGCTCGGGTTGCCGAGGGACACGTACTGCGACGTCCCGTTCAAGGCCACGCTGCGCGCGTCCGTGAACGTGAGCGATGCCGGAACGGAGGTGGACAGGGTCGGGGTCCCGGTGTGGGTTCCGTTGTTGCCATAGCCCGACGAATCGGCCGCCGTGCCCACCGAGCTCTCGTCGAGCTTCCAGTATCCGACCAGCCCATCGTTGATGTACAGATCGTTGAAGGTGGCCCCGTTGCTGGCGAAGGTCTTGGCGGAGCCGGCGCTCAGCACCACCCGCCCGCCGTCGTGGGTGAAGGTGCCCCCGGTCTTGTTGAAGGCGCCCTTGACCTCGAGGAGCCCGCTCGGCGCGTTCAGCGTCCCGGCCGACAGCGCAAGATCGCCGCCTATGGTGATGGTGCCGGTCGAGCCGGTGAAGGTCCCGGCCGCCTGGGTGAAGGTGCCGGTGGTGGTGAGGGTGGTCCCCGAGGTCAGCGAGACCGTGCCGCTGTACCCCGAGTTGATGGACAGGCTGACCAAGGTCGTGTTGGCGTTGATGCTGCATGCCCCGACGCCGTTCCCATCGAAGACCGCGCTGTCGGATGCCCCGGGGGAGGTGCCCGCGGACGATCCCCCCGAGGTGGTCGACCAGCGGGTGGTCTGCGCGACCGTCCCGCTCGTGCCACCGATCCAGTAGTAAGTGGTGGCTTCGGCGCTGCCCTCTGCGCCGGCAAGCAGCGCGACCGCCAGGGCCACCGCGCCGATCGCCGCGCGCATCCCGATCCTCGGCGGGGTGCGGGCACGGTCGAACGAGGTCGCGGCGACCATGCGCAAGCCGCCGGATGGCCGACCTGCCCGGCCTTCGGTGTCCCCAGGAGGAAACATGCTGAAGCCCGATCACATCGGCCAGACCCCCTCAAACGTGAGGCGGGCGCTGGCTCCCCCGCACCAGGGGCCTCGTCCCCGCTCCACAACCTGCGGGAGATCAGGTGCGCGTCAGAGAATCTCGAGCTGACAGGTGGCGCTACAACCGTCGCGGTCGGTCTGGTTGCCGTCGTCGCAGGCCTCCCCCCAGGCGCCATCGACGTGGCCGTCGCCGCAGCGCGGGACGGCCCGGCACCCCGGCCCGCATCCCTGCTGTCCGTAGGTCGAGCGGTTCATCCCGTCGTCGCACTCCTCGACGCCCGGCTCCACCTTCGCGTCGCCACAGGTCGGGCCGAGCCCCTCGCACCCCGGCAGGCAGCCGCCGTAGCTCCCATCGTTGACGCCATCGTCGCACAGCTCGCTGCCATTGATGATGCCGTCGCCGCACCGCGGATCACAAACGGTGCGCCTGGCCCCGAAGTTCCCGAGGGTCAGCTTGTACGACGACCCGCAGGTGTGGCGCTCCGCTTGAAACACCGCGATCTCGTAGACCCGTCCGACCACCAAGCCGAGGCGGGTCGCGGCGGGCGCGTCCAGCACCACCGAGCCGGAGACCGGGGAGTGGACGCCGCCGATGTCGACGGCGAGCTGTCCGTTCACGAACACCCACACGTCGTCGTCGCCGATGAAGTTCAGCGTCTCGCCCCCGGCGTAGGTGAACCAGTAGCGCACGGCGCTGGTGAAGCCGAAGTTGTGGGGAGCCCCATCGGAGTCGCAGGTGCCGAGGTGCGCCAGCTCCGGACCGGCGGGCGGGGTGGCCCAGCCGCGGTCGTCGAGCGGGAAGAACGGAGGCAAGGTCCAGCCGGTGGCCGTCGAGCCGCTCCACCGCTCGGAGTGGTCGAAGAGGTAGGTGCCGTCCGCCTGGCGGAGCAGCGTCAGGGTATCGGGGACGGTCTTGCCGAGCGGGGAGTCGTGGTACCACTCGGCGTAGTCCGCCGCGCTGGTCAGCACGGAGCAGCCCGGAGGCGGGTCGACCATCACCGGCGTGCGGTCGCTGCCCAGGATCGACTGGACCATCCCCGTGCAGTGGCCGCCGATCCCGGCCTCGAAGTTCGGGTGGCCCCCCGCGACGCCGCTCCACATGAAGTCGCGATAGACCACGTCCACCGTGAGCGACGCGCTATCCGCCGCGCTGACGTCGTGACAGTCCCACCTGGGCTCGAGCACGCAGGTGGCCGAGCACCCGTCGCCCGAGGTGGTGTTGCCGTCGTCGCACTCCTCGCCGGGGAGCGCGAGCCCATCACCACACGCAGACGTGCACCCGCTCGTTCCGACGCACACAGGCTCGGCGCGACAGCCCGAGGAGCAGCCGTCGCCGCCCACCTGGTTGCCGTCGTCACAGGACTCATCGCCTTCCTTGACGCCGTCGCCACAGACCGTGACGTGGCAAGGCTCGCCGGCGATCGGGCAGGCAAACCCCGTCTCCACCCGGCACGCGCCGCTGCACCCGTCGCCCGAGGTGGTGTTGCCGTCGTCGCAGGACTCTGGGCCGAGCTCGAGGCCGTCGCCGCACAGGGGCAGGCACCGGGCTCCCACCACCGGACACAGCCAGCCCGTCTCGATGGTGCAGGTGGCGGAGCAGCCATCGCCCGCGGTGGCGTTGTGATCGTCGCAGGCTTCGGCGCCCTCGATCTGCCCGTCCCCGCAGACCACCGCCGAGGTGCACGGCGCGCCGGGGGTGGCGCAGACCCAGTCGCTCTCGATCCGACAGATCGCCGAGCAGCCATCGCCGCCGGTCTGGTTTCCGTCGTCGCACGACTCGCCTGGATTGAGCACCCCGTTGCCACACGGGTCGACGACCAGACAACCCGCCGGCAGGGGGCCGCCGCCAGCGCCGCCGGCGCCGACGGCGCTGGAGACACAGCCCCCGTCGGGCGAAGGCGTGACCCGCACATCGAAGCTGCCGTCCCACCACGGTCCGACCGACCCGTCGACCGCGCTGCCGGTCTGGCCGCCGCTCGCGGCGGCGCCGGCGCTCGACGAGCGGTTGATTCCCGAGCAACCTCCGGCGAGCGACAGGAGGCCGACGCACAGCACCCGAGACCACACCGACGACGTGGGCCCCTGACGGGGTCGAAACCGGGACGAAAACCGAAGCCACCGCATTTCGAATTCATCGGCAATTCGAGAATTCGCTCAACCCCGTCCGGTCGACACGGGTGCCGCCTCTTGATAGATCGCACCCATGAGCACCGAGAAGAAACTGTTCGTCGAGGATCTGCAGACCGAAGGCAAGCGCGTCATCGTGCGCGTGGATTTCAACGTGCCCCTCAAGGATGGCAAGGTCGAGAGCGACAAGCGGCTTCGCGAGTCGCTCCCGACCATCGCGTACCTGCGCAAGAAGGGCGCCAAGGTGATCTTGATGTCGCACCTCGGGCGCCCGGATGGTAAGCGCGTGCCCGACATGAGCCTGCGCCCGGTGGCGGATGCCCTCGGGGTGCTGCTCGGGGCCAAGGTGGCGTTCGCGGAGGATTGCGTGGGGCCGTCGGCCGAGCAGGCCGTCGCGGCCCTGAAGCCCGGCGACGTGTTGTTGCTCGAGAACCTGCGCTTCCACCCCGAGGAGGAGGAGAACGACCCCGGCTTCGCCAAGCAGCTGGCCGCCCTGGCCGACGTCTACGTGAACGACGCCTTCGGCAGCGCCCACCGCGCGCACGCTTCGACCGAGGGCATCACCCGGTTCGTGTCGCAGGCGGCCGCCGGCTACCTGATGAAGAAGGAGCTCGACTACCTCGGCGAGGCGCTGACCAGCCCGCGCCGCCCGTTCGTCGCGATCATCGGCGGCTCCAAGGTCTCGAGCAAGATCGACGTGATCAAGCATCTGCTGCCCCAGGTCGACAAGCTGCTGATCGGCGGCGGCATGACCTACACCTTCCTGAAGGCGCAGGGCTTCGAGATCGGCAAGTCCATCTGCGAGAACGACAAGCTGGATCTGGCGCGCAGCATCCTCGCCGAGGCAGGCCCGAAGCTGGTGCTCGGCACCGACTTCGTGGTCACCGACAAGCTCGACTTCAAGGCGCGCACGGTCGGGAACCTGCGGACGGTGAACAAGGACGCCATCCCGGCCGACTGGGAGGGGGTGGATTCGGGGCCCGAGACCGTCGCCGAGTTCACCAAGATCATCCTCGGGGCCAAGACCGTCGTCTGGAACGGCCCGGTGGGGGTGTTCGAGATCGACGCCACCGCCAAGGGGACCATCGCCGTGGCGCAAGCCCTGGCCCAGGCGACGGCGGCCGGGGCGACCACCATCATCGGCGGCGGCGACTCCGCCTCGGCGGTGAAGAAGGCCGGGGTGGCCAGCAAGGTCTCGCACGTCTCGACCGGGGGTGGGGCCTCGCTCGAGTTCCTCGAGGGCAAGATCTTGCCCGGCGTCGCCGCGCTGACCAACCGGTAGGGCCTGCAAGGAGCTTGCAAACAGCCTGCAAAGCCGGCCGACATGCGCGCGTCATGACCAGGGAGCGTCGGGCCTTCTCCGTCTCGATCTTCTGCCGCCACGCGGGCGAGATCCTGCTCGTCCAGCACAGGCGCCTCGCCAGGTGGTTGCCGGTGGGTGGCGAGCTCGAGCCCGGGGAGACGCCGCTCGAGGCGGCGCGGCGTGAGCTCCTGGAGGAGACCGGCCTCGTCGGGCGCTTCCCGGAGGGCCTGGGGGTGGATGGGACGCCCGCCGGCCTCATCGGCTACGAGGAGCACCCGGCGGGGAGCAAGGGCCTGCACCTCAACTTCGCGTTCGTGGCCGACGTGCCGGGCCGCGTCCTCGTCCCGTGCGCCGAGTACACCGAGGTTCGCTGGGTCGACGACCCACGGGCGTTGCCCTGTCCGACCAACGTCGAGCAGCTGATTCGCCTGGCTCTGGCGGCCCCGCCCGCGGGGTGACGGGAGCGTCCCGGTGGGCCGTGGTGAGCTCTCCCCACGCCCACGGATGAAGGTCGGCGGGCCCTTACGGCGACCGTGTGGATGATTGATTCCCCCGGGTGATGCCGCCAAGATGCCCGGATGATCCGTCGGGTCGAGCAGCGAGCCGCGACGAACCTTGGCTGGCGCCTCGCGAGCGGGTTGGTCGGGCTCGTGACGGCAGCGGGTTGCGGCATGTTCTCCGACTCGGGTCAGCAGAAGTCTCCGGTGGTGGTCGTCACCCCCGGCGGCGGCGGGGCCGGAGGCGCCCCTGGCGGGGTCGGCGGAGCGGGCGGTCTCCCGAAGGTGCCGCTCCCGGTCTGTGGGAACGGGATCCTCGAGGAGGGCGAGGCCTGCGACGACGGCAACACCGATCCCGCCGACGGGTGCGGGCCCCTCTGCGTCCAGGAGTCCGGCTGGACCTGCTCCGCGCCCGTCGCGAGCTCCGCCCCGGCGTCCGCATCCGTGTCGCCGTCGCCGTCCACCTGCACGGCCACCCACCCGAGCTGCGGGGGCGCCGTGCCGCTCGTCTGCCACGGCACCGACCCCGATTGCTGCGGCTCGGGCATGGTCCCGGGGGGGATCTTCCAGCGCGATGGCTTCCCGGATCCCCTGTACGCCGCCAGCGTGAGCGATTTCCGGCTGGACACCTACGAGGTCACAGTCGGGCGTTTCAGGGCGTTCATCGATGCTTACCCCGGCAGCAAGCCCGCGCCGCGCACGGGACGCAACCCCAATGACTACATCGATCCGGGCTGGGACACCGCCTGGGACGCCCAGCTCCCGGTCGACCAGGCGGCCCTCATCGCGTCGCTCCAGTGCGACTCCGTCTACCCGACCTGGGGAAAAGGTGACGATCTGGCCCTGAACTGTGTCACCTGGTACGAGGCCCTGGCCTTCTGCATCTGGGACGGCGGGCGTCTCCCCACCTCCGCCGAGTGGAACTACGCCGCCGCGGGCGGAGCGGAGGGACGCATCTTCCCGTGGTCGAGCCCCCCGTCGGAGGACCACATCGACGCGCGTCACGCGGTCTATTCTCCCGCCGAGGGGGTTGCCCACGTCGGCTCGACCTCGCCGGATGGGGACGGAAAGTTCGGGCAGGCCGATCTCTCCGGGAACCTGTGGGAGTGGACCCAGGACTGGTATGCCCCCTACGATTCGGTCTGTCACGACTGCGCCAACCTCATCCCGAGCGTCGATCGCGTGACGCGCGGTGGGAGCTGGTACGACGATGCTTCTTACCAGGTGGCGGCGAGCATCGACACCTATCCCCCGGCGTTCCCGGTGAACTACGTCGGGTTTCGGTGCGCCCGATCGCCCCGGGCCGGCTCCGCCGCGACCAGCACGGCGCCAAGATAGGCGGAGATAGGCGGAAACCACCCGAGCGGCGGCGGCATCCCACCACGCACACGTCGACGTCGACGTCGCAGTCCGAGCCCGCAACCCGATCAAGGAGCCGTCACATGATTCTCGTTCTCGGAGCTACAGGGACCACCGGTGGCGAGGTCGCCCGGCAGCTGATCGCGGCCGGCCACAAGCCGCGCATCCTGGTGCGAAGCCGCGCCAAGGCCCGCGCCTTCGAGGGCAAGGCGGAGATCGTCGAGGGCGATCTCGGTCACGCCGATGCGCTCGCCGCCGCGCTCGCGGGGGTGAAGAAGTTGTTCCTCGTCTCGGCGGGGCTCGACGGGCCGAAGCTCGAGGCCAGCGCCATCCAGCAGGCCGCCAAGGCCAAGGTCGAGCACATCGTGAAGCTGTCGGTGGTCACCGCGGATGATCCCCACCTGACGTTTGCGAAGTGGCACGCCCAGTCCGAGAAGCACCTGGTCGAGTCGGGAGTCCCGTGGACCATGCTTCGCCCCGGAAACTTCATGACCAACGCGCTCGGGTGGACAGATACCATCAAGTCCCAGGGCGCCTTCTATCAGCCGACCGGCACCGGAAAGTGGGCCGCGATCGATCCGGTGGACATCGGCGCGGTGGCGGTCAAGGCACTGACCAGCCCCGGATTCGCCGGCAAGGCGTTCACGCTCACCGGCCCCGAATCCCTCGACGGCGCCGGTTATGCGGCGATCCTCTCGAAGGTGACCGGCAAGAAGATCGCGTTCGTGGACGTGCCGCCTGAGGCGGCCCGCGACGGCATGTTGAAGGCCGGGCTTCCCGCCCTGTACGTCGACGCGCTCCTCGATCTGCTGGCGGTCATGAAGGCCGGGTACACCGACATGGTGGCGGACGGCGTGCAGCAGGCGCTCGGACGCAAGCCGGGATCATTCGAGGACTGGGCCCGGCGGCACGTCGCCGCCTTCACCTAGGCCGCTGGAAGCCGCGCGATCCAGCTTCTTTTCGAGGAACAGCGCCACACCGGTTCCAGGGTCGAGCGTGTAGGAGGCGAATCCGAACGCGGCGTAGGCCCCGCGCGCCGCGCGATTGGCCGCCAGCACCTCGAGCGTCAACTTGCAGCACCCCCGGGCCAGGGCGGTCGCCTCGACCCGAGCGAGTAGCTGTCGTCCGATGCCCTGACGCCTGGCCGAGGCGTGCACGACGATGTCGTGGAGGTTGAGGAGGGGACGCGCGGCGAAGGTAGAGAAGCCGAGGAAAGCGTTGACCAGGCCGACCGGGGCCCCCGCGCGGACGGCCAGGAACCCGAGGTAGCCGGGCTGTTGACGGAGCCCGGGGACCAGGGCCGTCCGCACCGCCTCGGGGAGGGGCTGCCCCCCGCCCATCGGATCGCGGGCGTAGTGATCGAGCAGCTCCACGAGCGCGCGCGTCTGGCGGTCATCACTGAGGTCGATGGGCGAGATCTCGGTGGTCGACATGCGGCAGAGAATAGCCGCGATTGCCGTTGCCAAGAGTTTGGCGTTCTGTCGCGACGAACGTTCACCGCCTGCGATACGACCTTGCGCAGGAGGTGCGGGATGAGAACGATGCACATCACGTTGGTCGCTGGACTGGGCTCGGCCGGTCTTCTTCTGTGGTCCGGGTGCGTGCGGCAGCCGGACGATGCAAAGCCGCCGGCGCCGACGCCGACTGCCGTGGTGAGCGCAGCACTCTCGAGCAGCCAACCCGCGGCCCCGTCGGGCTTCCTGGCCTTTCACGCGCCCGCTGGCGTTCGACCCGCGGCCAGATCCGCGACGGTCGACGGTCTGCCGGGCGCCATCCTGCCGAACGGACGGTTCGTCACGCCCGCCGGCACCGAGGTCAACGTCGGGGCGCCGAAGCCGTTCGGCCTCGCCGTTTCGCCCGACGGCAAGACCGTCGCCACGATCAACAGCGGAGCTTCGCGCTTCTCGGTGACGCTGGTGCGGCAGCTCGACACCGCGACCCCCGTCCCGACGCCCGTCTTCCTCGACTCGACCTTCATGGGCGTGGCGTTCTCGCCCGACGGCCAGCGCTTCTACGCCTCGGCCGGTGAGACCGGTAACCTCTGGATCGGCGATACCACCACCGGTCGGATCATCGGCTCCGTCAACCTGAATGGGCCCACGCACCCCCTCGGCAGTCCCCTCGACCCTGCGGCGGGTCCTTCCGTCCGCTTCAAGGGGGCGTTCCTCGGTAACCTGGCCCTGACGCACGATGGCCGCTACCTCTATGTCGTCGATCAGGGGAGCTTCTCGGTCCACGCCATCGATACGACGCGGATTGCAACCGGCGTGGACGCCACGGGCGGGGTCGTCGAGCCGGACAACTTCGCGGCGGTCGTCGGCCACACCAAGGTCGGCCGCTACCCGTTCGGGATCACCATCTCCCCCGACCAGCGCACGCTCCTCGTGACCAACGTCGGCGTGTTCCAGTACGCCCACCTCCGACCCGCGACACCGATCGGCGACAGCAACGCCGACTATCCGCTGTGCATCCCCGGCGCGGGTTATCCCGATGAAACGGAGGCGGCCAGGACCATCAAGATCAAGAAGATCGATGCCACCACCATCAGCGGTCTGTCCCCCGCCTTGCGCGATCCCGAGGGCATTCGTTGTGGGTACATCCCGGCCGATGTCACCTACACCATCCCGGGCCTCGGCAGCCCCAACGCTCCCGAGGCGTCGTCGGTGTACGTGCTGGATCTCGCGACACCCGCCCAGCCAGCGTTGCGAACGATCGTCAAGACCGGCCGCGCCGTGGGTGAGCCCGACGAGGGCCTCCGCGCGTACGCGGGGAGCCATCCCAACGCCGTGGTCGCCGGCGGTGGATACGTCTACGTGTCGAATGGAAACAACGACACGATCTCGGTCCTCGACCGGCGCGCCGAGCGGGTCGTCGACGAGATCCCCCTGGCGGTCCTGCCCGGCGCCGACCGCAAGCTCAAAGGCGTCGAGCCCGTTTCGCTGGCGCTCTCGCCGGACCATCGATTCTTGTACGTGGCGGAGGCGGGCCTCAACGCCGTCGGGGTGATCTCGCTGGGCAGCGATCGGCATGTCATCGGCCACATCCCGACGGGCTGGTGGCCGAGCAGCGTCAAGGTCAGCGACGACGGGGCGACGATCTTCGTCGCGAGCGCCAAGGGTCGTGGCGCGGGGCCGACGCTCGACGACCAGTCCCCCAAGCACAGCGTCTTCGGGACGCTCAACGTCATCCGTCTGCCGCACGCGCCGTCGGGGTTCCACCAGTGGACCGAGCAGGTGATGCGAAACAACGGCTTCGCCCCGCGAGATGGGGACCAGGACCCGGAACACGACCGCCAGGCCAAGCACGACGATGATGGCGACGCCGACGACCATCGCGACGGCGATCCTGACGATCGGGACCACGCCCGCCAGGCCCGAGGTGAGGACGCGGACCGTAGCCCGATTCCAGATCGGCCCGGGGTCGCCAGCCAGCAGATCAAGCACGTCATCTTCATCAACAAGGAGAACGCCACCCACGATCTCCTGCTCGGCGACGTGACGGTGACGCGACGAGGGGTCCCGGTGGACGGCGATCCATCCTTCTCGCTCGGACCGGCGGCGACCCCCAATCACCACGAGCTCGCCCTGCGCTACGCGTTCGGCGACAACTTCTTCCTCGAGCCCACGGTGTCCTCGGACGGACACCGCTGGTTGACCAACACCTACACCTCGGAGAACGAAGAGACGCACTGGCCCGCCTCGTACGGGGGTCGCAAGAACGACTCGGGCGACAACCCGGAGGTGATCGCCAGCTACCCCGGGCGCATCGGCTTCACGGACGCGAACAGCTCGCCCGAACCCAACGACCTCAACGAGCACGGCGGGATCTACGCGCACCTGCTGCGGAACGGGCTCGACTTCGTCAACTTCGGCAATGGCTACGAGTTCGCGCTGGTCGACGAGGACGGCGGGACCGAGGCCACCGGTATCCGCGAGCACGCCAACGTGCCCATGGAGAAGATCGTTCGCGATCGGACCGATCACCTGTTTCCGGAGTTCAACACCCACATCCCCGATGCGCCGCTTCCGGAGCAGCCGGATCGGTTCAGTCGCTTCGGCCGGTTCAAGCAGATCTTCGACGCGCACTACGTCGATCGCGACGCCGACGCGTGCAAGCTCCCGGCCTACGTGGATCTCTACTACCCCAACGATCACGGCGGGGGGGCCAACGACATCCATCCGACGGGGCCGGCCTGGGACTTCACGCGGTACGTGCAAGACAACGACGCCGCAGTGGGACGGACCGTCGAGCTCATCTCCAAGAGCCCGTGCTGGAAGAGCACGGTGATCTTCGTGGTCGAGGACGACACGCAGAATGGTCTCGACCACGTCGACGGCTACCGATCGCTCTTTCTGGCGATCTCGCCCTGGGTCAAGCGCGAGCACGTGACGAAGCAGCACATCAGCCTGGCGTCGATCTTCAAGACGGTGGACGTGATCTTCGGGATCCCCCCGCTCAATCAGTACGACGCGGCGGCCACCGACCTGCGGGAGCTGTTCACGAAGCGGCCCGACTTCCGCCCCTATGACTTCGTGCAACCGACGTACGTGGCGCAGGCCAAGGCGAGCTGGAAGCGCCTCACTCGCGGCATCGACTTCTCGCATCCGGACCGGGACGAAGTCGCCCTGCGCCAGGCGATCGAGAGGTCCGAGGGCCTGCCGCGTCGAAACCACGCGCGGCGGTCGCGAACCCTGACCGAGCGCGCCATCAGCCCGCGGCCCGTCGTCCTCGCGTCCCGGACGCCCGGACCGTCCTCCGAATAGGGTGGGGGGGGCCGGGGAGGCGGCAGCAGCCGCAACCCGGGCCGTCCTGGCCGGACGGCGGTCGCGTCAGCCTGGACGCCGCTGCTGCCCGTGGCCGCTTCGGTCTTCGGCCGCGGAGTGGCGCCGCCCGCCCCCGTTGCCGGCGGTGGAGGCGCCCCCCACGCCCCCACCGCCGGCCATCCCCACCGAACCACCCAAAGAGGCCGACACACCGCCCCCAACGCCCCCGAAGCTCGATCCGACAGATCCGTCGGCATGCGCCGCCGCTGGGTGCCGTACCGGATCTCGCCATACTCTGGCCACGCCGCACAGTACCAGATTCGTCCTGGAGGGGGCAAATGCCGTGCGGTCGGGCCCGGGCCACGGCCCGAGGAGCGGCGGCTCCTCGGCCGCAAATCATTGTATATTCCAGGCCTGCTCGTGAGGACAGTCATGGATTGGCTCGACCCAGGCGTGCGAGGTCGACGACGATGGCCGCGAGGGCTCGCCTTCGTCATCGCGTGCGCCGGCGCTTGCGTGCTCGAGGTCGGATGTGGAACGCACGACCCGGGGGGCGCCCCCTCGGTGGGCAGTGGCGCCGCCGGCGCAGGTGCCGCCGGCGGCGTGGGTGGAGGGAATCCGCGCCCCGGCTGTCTCGGGGCTGGCAGCTCGGCCTGTGCGCCGGGCCTCGTGTGTCAGCGCTCGGGCGCAGGAACCTGCGTGGATCCGAGCTGGGCCGAGTGGCCAATGCCGAACGCAGGCGTCGAGGTCGAGGCCGGCGCGCCGAATCCTCAGGCCTACCAGGACAACGCGGACGGCACGGCAACCGACGTGGTCACCGGGCTCATGTGGCAGCAACTCGCCCCCATGGGCGAGTTCACCCAGGCGCAGGCCGCCGCGTACTGCGCCGGGCTCGGTCTCGCCGGTTACCACGACTGGCGACTCCCGCAGTCCATCGAGCTCGTGTCGATCGTCGACACCGGGACCTACAACCCGAGCATCGACTCCACGGTGTTCCCTGGTACCTCGGCCGAGGGGTTCTACTGGTCATCCACGCCATACGTCGGGCTCCCGGACAACATGTGGGGCGTGTATTTCAACAATGGCTACGCCGCTTACAACCCGTCCTGGTGGGCGAAATCCGTTCGGTGCGTCCGCTGAGAAGGGGAGAGAGAGGAGCCCTGGGCATGAAGCGTCGTCGTTTCCAGTTCCCGCGCGTGCTCGGCGGCGTCGTCGGCGCCCTCGAGGTCATCGTCATCGTCGCGTTCGGGGGAACGCTGCTCCCGTTGCCGGTCCGGGCCGCCGCGCCGGCCGGTCGCTACGCCGTCGGTGGCGGCGTGGTGTACGACACCAAGACGAAGTTGAGCTGGCAACAGGTGGTCCCGCCCGGGATGTACGCACAGGCCGACGCAGCCAGTTACTGCGCGGCGCTGGAACTCGCTGGAACCACGTGGCGGCTCCCAACCATGCGGGAGATCCTCACGATCGTGGATCTGACCATCCCGCCGCCGAAGCCGGCCATTGATCCGACCGCATTTCCCGACACGCCGGCGGGCTTCTTCTGGTCATCCACCGCATACAGCGGAACCCCAGGGCTGGGATGGTCCGCCCAGTTCCAGTACGGCTACGCCTACGGCAACACGGTGACCGACACCAGCTACGTGCGGTGCGTACACACCGGCCGCGCCGCAACCATCACCCCGTGAGTCCGGGCGCGCGCGCGGGGCCCCGTCCTCAGGGCGTGCCTGCACACTGCTGGACGTGCTTGCCGGTCGGCGCCACCCGGTAGAAGAAGTACTCCGCTCGATAGGGCACGAGGATCTGCGCGTTGACATGGGCTGGGTCGCAGCCGGTCGCCGGCGCGCTCCCGCCGACGGTCTCGAGGCGTTGAACCCAGGTCGTGTCGGCGAAGACCCCGGGGCCGGCGTGGGTGGTGGCCTTGAGCAGGAGCTGGGGAACGGAGTGGCCATCGGCGGCCGGAGCCGAGGCGGTCTTGGCTCCGGTCACGAGGCTTCCGTCCAGCGCCTGCCAGCTCGGCCCGGCGGAGTGAATGGCGGCGGTCTCGCCGTCCTTGGAGAGGACCGCGTGGGGCGCCTTCAGTGTCCAGGTCGGTGAGCCCCCCGCGGCCGGGGCCGAACAGACATAGATCTGCACGCCGCGCGCCGGGAACCCTGCCGCCAGCGTCGCGTCGGCCGGAGGAGTGAGGGCGGCGGGGACCTGGCGTGGACAGCGCACGTGCGGCCCGTCCTCGTGGGTGGCGTCGCTCGACGCCACCTGCACCGACCGTTGCACGGCGCGCGCCACGGCTCCGCTGGTCGTCGCGGGATCGGATGCGCCAGCCTCCTCGGCGCCGCCGACCAGAATGAGGACGCTCCCGAGCACGATCTGGATCGACTTCGTCATGGCACCCTCCCGGTTTCCCATCGCACAAAATACCCGAAGCCCGACCCGGATGCCGAATGGAATCGCTCCGTCGCCCGGCGCTGGCGCCCTCGATTGCGTTCGAATTCCCGGGCGTGCTAGGCATCCCGGATGGTGGATCGCGTGGCGAAGGTGACGCGCCTGGCGCAGCTGAAGAGAGTCCGGTGATGTCCGCGGGGGTCCTCGTCCTCAACGCCGGAAGCTCCTCTTTGAAGTTCGCGCTCCTCGACCCGGAGTCCGGACACGTCCAGGCGGAGGGCGCGGCCGACCGACTCGGCGCGGACCTGCCCGACGGTCCGGACGGGCCGACGCTGCGCTTCGGCCAGGAGCCTCCCCGCGCGCTCGGCGCCCACGCCACCCACGCCGATGCCCTCGACGAGCTGCTCCCGCGCCTCGGCGACCAGCCAATCCGCGCGGTCGGTCACCGCGTGGTGCATGGTGGAGAGACCTTCTCGGACAGCGTGGTCATCGACGAGGAGGTCATTCGCCAGATCGGCGCCTGCGTGGAGCTGGCGCCGCTGCACAATCCAGCCAACCTCCTGGGGATCGCGGCGGCACGGCGCCGCTTTCCGAGGCTGCCCCAGGTGGCCGTGTTCGACACGGCCTTCCACCACGGCATGCCAGCCAGGTCCTACGTCTACGGAATCCCTTACGCGCTCTACGAGCGCTACAGGGTGCGGCGCTACGGCTTTCACGGCACCAGCCATCGCTACGTGGCGGGCGAGGCGGCGCGCCGGCTCGGCCGGCCGCTCTCGACGCTCCACCTCGTGACCGCCCACCTCGGAAACGGAGCCAGCGCCTGCGCCGTGCGCGAGGGACGCAGCGTCGACACCACCATGGGTCTGACGCCGCTCGAGGGGCTGGTCATGGGAACGCGCTCGGGGGACGTGGATCCGAACCTGCACCAGTTTCTCTTCGATCGGGCCGGCATGGACCTGCATCAGATCACCGAGCTGCTCAACCGGGAAAGTGGTCTGCTCGGGATCTCGGGCCTCAGCAACGACATGCGCACGCTGATCGCGGCGGCCGGGGATCCGGCCAGCCCACACCCGCGCGCCCGGCTCGCGATCGAGGTGTTCTGTCACCGCCTGGCCAAGGCGATCCTGGCTCTTGGCGCCGGGCTCGACCGGGTGGACGCGCTGATCTTCACCGGGGGCATCGGCGAGCACGCCGCGCCGGTGCGGGCCGACACCCTGGCGCAGCTCCGGGTGCTCGGGGCCGAGCTCGACCCCGAGCTCAACCAGGTCAACGGCGCGCCCCACACCGGCCGCATCACCCGGGAGTCATCTCGGCTCCTGGCCCTCGTCGTCCCCACCCACGAGGAGCTGGTGATCGCCCGCGAGACCGCGCGCCTGGTTGGGAACATCACCTGAGCCAGAGGCGCCATGCCACACACTCTTTACCTGGTCCCGAGCGGCAGCGGTGTCGGCCTCACCTCGATGGCACTCGGCCTCGTGCGGGCCCTCGACAACCGCGGGGTTCGGGTGGCCTTCTTCAAGCCGATAGGTCAGTCGGTGGGTGCCGACAACAGCGGCCCGGAGCGCTCCACCCACTTCATCCGGCGCACGAGCCCGCTCAGGCCCGCCACCCCAGTGTCGATGGAGGAAGCCTCGCGCCTGATCTTGCTCCGGCGCTCCGACGAGCTGCTGGAGAGGGTGGTGGGCGACTTTCACGCGTCGGTCGGTGACGCCGATGTGGTGGTGGTCGAGGGTCTGGTGCACACCCACGACCCGGTTGGCGAAACCGAGCTCAACCGGGAGCTGGTGCAGACCCTGAGCGCGGAGGTGATCATGGTCGGCGCACTCGGTTCGACCCCGCTCGCCGAGTTCGAGTCCCGACTGGAGCTGGCGGCCAGCCCGTATGGCGGGTTCGGCGGCGGCCGCGTGATCGGCTGCATCGTCAACCGCGTGCCGCCGCAGGCCGCGCCTGAGGGGAACGGGAGGCCCACCTGGCTTTGTGGCCGCCCGGACGGGGATCCGCGCCACGACCTGCTCAGCAAGGCCGAGTTCAACCTGATCGGGGTGATCCCGCAGAACCCCGAGCTGATGGCGTGCCGGACCGTCGACATCGCCCGTCACCTGGACGCGGTGGTGGTTCACGCGGGCGAGATGCACACCCGGCGTGCCAAGAAGATCGCGCTCCTCGCCCGCACCGTGCCGAACCTGCTCAGCGCCCTGGCCGCGGGCTCGATCCTCATCACGCCCGGGGATCGCGCCGACGTCGCCCTCGCCGTGGCGCTGGCGGCGACCAACAAGGTCCCCATCTCGGGGCTGATCCTCACCGGGGACATGGATCTTCCCGCGGGGGTCCTCGAGCTGTGTCGGCCGGGGCTCGAGACCGGGCTGCCGGTGTTGAAGGTGGCGTCGAACACCTGGGAGACGGCGACCCGCCTGGCCCAGATGAGCTCCGAGATCCCGGTCGACGATCTCGATCGGGTCCAGCGGGTCATGGAGTTCGTGTCCGCGCACATCGACGTGGACTGGCTGGTGCGCCGTTCGCAGGCGCCCGTCGAGGCGCGGCTGTCGCCCGCAGCCTTCTGCTACCGACTGACCGAGATGGCCCGGGCGGCGAGGAAGCGCATCGTCCTGCCGGAGGGCAACGAGCCTCGCACGGTGCGGGCCGCCGCGATCTGCGCCGAGCGCGGCATCGCCCGCTGCGTCCTGATGGGCGATGCGGCGGAGATCCGGAGGATCGCGAGCGCCCAGGAGATCGCGCTGCCGGCCACCCTCGAGATCCTCGATCCGGGTGCCGTGCGTGCGAACTACGTGGCGCCGCTCTGCGAGTTGCGCAAGCACAAGGCCCTGTCCCCCCAGCATGCGGCCGAGTTCCTCGAGGACAATGTCTGGCTCGGGACCGTGATGCTGGCGCTCGGCGAGGTGGATGGTCTGGTCTCGGGGGCGGTCCACTCGACCGCCAACACCATTCGTCCCGCGCTGCAGCTCATCAAGACCCGTCCGGGGGCCAAGGTGGTCTCGTCGGTGTTCTTCATGTGCTTGCCCGAACAGGTGGTGGTGTACGGCGACTGCGCGGTGATCCCCGATCCCGACGCCGAGACCCTGGCCGACATCGCCACCCAGAGCGCGGACTCGGCGGCGCGCTTCGGGATCACCCCGCGGGTCGCCATGATCAGCTACTCCACGGGGGAGTCCGGCTCCGGCACCGACGTCGACAAGGTGCGCGAGGCCACCCGCCTGGCGCGCCTGCTGCGCCCCGATCTCCTGATCGACGGCCCCCTGCAATACGACGCCGCCGCGATCCCCGAGGTGGCGGCCACCAAGGCCCCGGGCAGTCCCGTGGCGGGCAAGGCCACGGTCTTCGTGTTTCCCGATCTGAACACCGGCAATACCACCTACAAGGCCGTGCAGCGGAGCGCGCACGTGATCAGCATCGGTCCGATGCTTCAAGGCTTGCGGCGGCCGGTGAACGACCTGTCGCGGGGCGCCTTGGTGGAGGACATCGTCTACACCATCGCCCTCAC
>CAZIOH010000002.1:0-11793 GCA_964540815.1 uncultured Myxococcales bacterium
GGGGCGGTCGGGACTGGCGGGGCGGTCGGGACTGGCGGGGCGGTCGGGACCGGCGGGGCCGCGAGCGTCTTCGCCACCTTGACCAACGCAGCCTTCGACACTGGAGCCAGTCCGTGGGCACCGGAGTACGGGGCGACCGCCACCTTCGCGCCGAACCGCGACGCGCATGGGAGCGCGGCGTCGGGCGCGCTGGCGGTCACCAACACGCTCGTGGCTGATGCGGATGGAATCGTCATGACGGGCGCTCGAGAGTGCGTCTCGGTCAAGGCCGGCGGCGCCTATGCGCTGGCCGCGAACGTCTTCCTGCTCGCCGGGCAACCGGCGGCCTCTGCGGGGATCCACGTCCAGTTCTTCGACTCGCAGACCTGCTTCGGCCCACTCGATGGCTCGTACGTCTCGACACTGGTGACGACCGGCGATGCCTGGGCCTCGATCGGCGGCAGCCTGACGGCGCCGCAGTTTGCCCACTCGATGCTGGTGCGCTTGGTGGTGGAGAAGACCTTCCGGGCCGCTGCCGCGCAGGCGTTTTTCGACAACCTGTCGCTCGTTGGTCAGTGAAGGAATTTGCGATGATGGACTGCAGAACCACCGCCGGAAGCGACGGGGCCACCACCGGAAGCGACGGGGAACGAGGACGAGGACGGGGAATAGCGACGAACTTGGCAGGACGAAGCAGGGGCGGGCTACTCGCTTCGCTGGCGGGCCTCGTGAGCCTCGGGGCGTGCTCGGCGCCAGGGGGGCCCGACTCGGTGACGAGCTGGAACTGGGGTCCGGACGCTGGGTCGACGGGCACTACCCCTGCCGTATCCGCGCTCACCTGCACGCCCGCCCAGGCGTCCATCAGCCTGCCCGCCCGTTCGACGGTGATGGCGGCGGGGTCGACCGGCGGAGACACCAAGGTGTACACGGAGGACGTCTTCAACCTGTTCAAGGGAACCTGCGGCGGGTGCCACGTCTCGGCCAGCCTCGGCAACTTCCACGTCTCGTCGCTCACGTTCGCGACCGACGTCGACCAGAGGGTCCTCGCCGCCATCGAGTCCGACGATCCGAGCAAGTACATGCCCCCGGCCGGGGCCGGCGGCGCCGCCTACTCCAGCCGCGCCCCGACCGATCCGATCGTGCAGCTCGCGAACCTGCTCTCGCAGTGGATCGCCCAGGGCCGTCCGGAGGAGCTGTTCACGATCCCCTCGACCACCTCGGGCACGAGCGGAGCCAGCGGGTACGCGCTCGCCCCGGAGGTGGGGATGCGGCTCACCAACCTCGGCGATTGCATCCCGAGCAAGACCATCGTGGCGTCGAGCGGCGAGACCATGACCGATCTCGACGCCTTCTTCGCGTCCGCCTCGACCCTCCCCGACACGCTGGCCGAGACCGATCTCACCACGCTCGATGGCACCGCCCTGGCGGAGACCGGGGTCATCGCCTACTCGCCCCAGTATCCCCTGTGGACCGACGACGCGGGGAAGCTGCGGTACATCCGCGTGCCGCGTGGGAAGTCCATCACGTTCGACAAGGCCACCCAGACCTTCGACATCCCGCCCAACACCCGCTTCTACAAGACCTTCCTCAAGAAGGTCATCGACAGCGAGGGGAACGCGCGCTACCGCAAGCTCGAGACCCGGGTCATCCTGTCGCGCCCGGACAAGTTGCTCGCGGACGGCACCGCCGAGCCCCAGGCGCTCTATGGCACGTACATCTGGAGCGACGACGAGATGTCGGCGTCGCTGTCGAACGTGCCACTCAACGACCACACCGGCTTCACCGATCGCCTGATCGAGTACACCCTCGACGAGCCGCGGGCGCAGGCGATCGTCGACAGCATGCCGGCCAACCTCAAGTACGCCATCGAGTTCGGGGCGACCGGGCTCAAGCGACACTACGCCATCCCGGGCAGCCAGCGCTGTGTGCAGTGCCACATGGGCAGCCCGAGCAAGAGCTTCATCCTCGGCTTCATCCCGCTGCAGATCGCCCGGCGGCCGGACGGGACCGGGGGCTCTTACGAATCGACCGGGGCGGACGAGCTGACGCAGCTCCAGCGGTTCATCGACTACGGCCTCATCACCGGGATGACCTCCCCGGCCGACGTGGTCCCGCTCGAGGACGCGGAGGGCACCCGCAAGGCCCGCAATCCCCAGGAGCTCCAGGCCCAGGCCTACCTCCTCGGCAACTGCGCCCACTGCCACAACGCCCGCGGGTTCCCATCGGTGAAGAGCCCGGCGCTGAAGGACGTGCTCGACTTCATGCCGAGCGCCACCGGCGGCGTCTTTCAGTTCCCGCTGGATCGCATGAGCCCGCTGCGCAGCCGCGGGATCGACCAGGACGTACCGATCCCCTACCTGACGCCTTCCCTGCGCGAATACCCGGTCGCCTCCGAGCCGACCGCCAACTGGACGCCGAAGTGGGTGACCTGTCAGGCGAGTCAAGCCAACACCGATCCGAGCGTGGCGTTCCTCTGCCAGGGACGCACCTCGGGCCCGGCCCACCTGTCGGCCCCGTGGAGGAGCCTCGTCTACCGCAACGTGGACACACCCTTCATGTATGCCGACGATCTGGCCATCTTCCCCCACATGCCCATGAACTCGCCCGGGTACGATTGCCGGGTTGCGCCCCTCATGGGTGACTGGATGGTGAGCATCCCGGCGGCCCGCAAGAACCCCGAGATCGACGAGGATCGGGTCCCGGCCGGACCGGGCGTGGTGGTCGACGACAACCCCCAGCCTTACGTCGAGGTGCTGCCGTCCGACCCGGGCTATGCCAAGGCGACCGCGGACGCCGCCGCCCGGCTGGCGGAATACCACGCGGGCCGCCGCTACAGCTTCTGCCCTGACACCTCGGACATCGTCGACCCCGCGGTCATCGCCGCGGGAGGCGGATACCCGCTGGTGCCCGCGGCCGACGTGGTCCCGGATCCCGCCAACCCCGGCCAGATCCTCCAACCGAACGTGGGCGTTCCCATCCGGGCGCACTTCGTGGTCACCGATCTGACCGATCCGCTCGGGGACTGGTATCCGCGCCGGAGCACCTGGCCCGACGTGCTGGTGAAGGATGTGGTGGACATGTCGGATCTGCCGGTCAGCGCCGACACGCGGGAGATGGAGCTCGAGGCGCGGCAGACCGTGCTCGACCAGATCGAGGGGGCGACGCTGTCCCCCGAGCTTCGGGCCTATGTCCTGAAGGAGGCGCCGTTCGGGCTCTGGCAGGCGAGCGCCAGCTGCAACTTCGCCACGGTGCCCAAGGTGGCGGACATCCCCGCGGCGAGCCGGCCCGCCTGGCTGACCGCGGCCGCGCCGGCGGAGACGGCGCCCGTCTACATGCAGTCGCCCGGGGCGGCGGTCTTCACCAACATCTGCATCAACTGTCACGGTCCCCAGGCCGATTCGAAGGGCCTCCTCGCCGACGCGCTCTCGAACATGACCGGGGGCACCGGCCGGGTGGCCAACTTCCGCGACGGGCTGTTCGGTCCAGCGGCCATGCCTGGGAGCAACCGCGCGCGGGTCTTCGGGCCCTTCGCCACGCAGACGCCGGCGGTCGTGACCGGCGACGACTGGGCCGCGCGGTACATGGCCTGGATGGCCCTCGGCGGGACGTTGATTCACGTGCCGGATGCCCTGCTCAACATCGTGGCCACCACGCCGGTCGTGGGGGTGCGGCGCTCGCGTCATCTGGCCGCGACGGTGTCCCCCAACATGCTCAAGCTGGCGCAGGCCCTGTGCGCGCAGGTCCTGGTGCCCGACGACGTCGGCGAGAGCCCCAGGCTCGACGAGTTCTTCTTCAACCACGGGCGCTTCGACTGGAGCAACCAGACCGGGCTCATCGACGTCAACGGCGACGCGCAGATGTGGCAGACCCTGTGCTCGATGGGCAACCGCACGGTGGTCCGGGTCCCCTGGGTGGCGAGCTGGAACATGGTGGGGCAGATCCCGCCGTCGATCGTCCCGGCGGAGTCGCTGTACTACGGCGACGGCGGGGCTTATCCGCCGGATGCGCCGGTCCTCGACGATCGGGGCCACGTCACGCTCGGAATACAATCCGAAAACACCATGCCGATGTGCTTCCGCCGGCCGACCGATCCGGTGCAGCGGGCGCTGGCCGACCAGTACCTGGCGGCGCATGCGATCGGTGGCATGGGCGGCCCGACCATCCCCTACTGCCCGGACAGCCTGTTCGCCGACCCGACGCTGAAGCTCGAAAGTCAGATGAACGACATGGTGCCCGGGGGCTACCAGCTCGTCGGGGCAGACCGGTGGGCCGCCCGAGGGGCCATCAACGCGGGCTTCGCGGTCTTCCTCTACCTCGACCAGCTGGTGCGGGGCCAGGTGACCCCGAAGCCCCCCTACAACCACTGCGAACAGCTCGCTCCCTGACGTCGTGGCGGGGCAGCGGCGGAGTGAAATGGGGGCGGGGCTCGCCTTTCAATCTCATCCCATCGCCCCGCGGGAGCGGGGATAGGGTCAGGGAGAGGGGCCCCACTTCATTGCGATGTTTCACCGCGAGGTACCCTGTTCACATCTCGCGGATCAGGCGAGTGGAGCGCGGCTTTGCCGCGCGGAGCGAGAGGGGCGCGGGGAGGTGCGAGCGGCAGCGAGCCACCTCCCCGATACAATCAAAAGTCGAGGCCGATGACGGTGCGCACCCAGAAGCGACCGAAGGCGTCGCCGGGGACCGGTGGCTCGGGCGCCGCCACGGCGCGGTCGAGGTTCGAGACGCGGAGGTAGACGCCGGTCGTCCACCACAGGCGTCCGAGATCGAGCATGACCGTGGGGCCCACGTACACGTGCGGCCCGAGGTTGAAGGGGCGCGGTCCCGAGAGATCGTCGGGGACCTCCGCCCGCATCCACCCCTCGAGGCCGAGGTGAACCCAGGCGCTCGACGCGTGGCTCAGGCCGAAGGTGGGGTTGAGGACCCACTCTCGCGCGCCTTCGAAGTAGAACTCGCGCTCGACCGTGAGGTTGGCGATGAGGCGCAGCCGGCCGATGCGCCGTTGCAGGATCAGCTTGCCCTCGAGCTCCACCTCGCGCTCGTTCTCGGCGAGCTCGCCGTACACGGCGACGTCGATCGGCCAGGCGCCCGGATCGGCGAGGGCATAACGCAGGCGTTGCTTGGCCCCGTTACCCTCGGGCAGCGCGGGCACGGCGGTCGCGCGATCCCCCGCGTTCGGGACGAAGGTGAAGTAGAGCGCCAGCTCGAGCCGGTCGGTGAGGCCGTACTCGATCTCGGTCTGCAGCTGGGTGGCGTCGTACCAGATCGCGTTGCCGGCGCTCGAGAGGGCGCGGATGGGGATGAAGTCGAGGAACTGCTCGATCTCGCCGGTGCCCTGTCGGAGGGACTCGGAGGGATAGGTGAAGGGCAGCGGCCGCGGGTTGGCCCGCACCGGGCGGTCCGCCAGCAGCAGGAGCGTGCCAGCGAGCACCAAGCCGAGCCCCGCCCGCCCGCTCGCGGACACGAGCGCGCGAACGGGCTCGCTTGGGCCGATGGTCGGCGTCCCGGCCCGAGCGAAGTCGATCTCAACCATGGCTCGGAGCCTCCTCGTCGCCGCCGTCCATCACAGGCGCTCCGGCATCCGGGGTCGGCGTCACGGCGGCGGGCACGCCCGGGAGCTGCAGCCAGGGCGACAGCACGTCGTCGTTGGCCTTGGCGGTGGCGTGGCAGGGATTGCAGCCGCTGGCGGGATCGCCCCCGTACTTCTCGCCGGCGGGCGGGCCGACCCCGTGCCACTTGATCGCGATGCCGTTCGAGCCCTCCTCGAGCTCGAACCACTCCCAGCCCGCGGCCCCGGCCAGGTTGTAACCGCTGCCGCGCTTGGCGCGCGCGAAGATCTGCCCGTCGACCGCCGTGACCTTGACGATCATGGTGCCGACCGGGAACGAGGTGGCGTCGGCGGGTGGTGGTTGATTGATGTAGACGGTGCGCCGGCCCGCGACGTGGGTCGAGCCCGCGGCGACCGGATTGTCGACCGAGTGGGACGGCCAGGTCCGGAAGGTTGCGAAGTCGCTGGCGAAGGCGATGAACGTCGCCCCGGCGTCGACGTCGTTGTCGGTGTTGCCCGCGGCGGCGCCGCATCCGGCGGGCCCGGCCGCGATCGCGCCGAGTCCGCAGGCCCCGAGCCGCGCGGCCCACAGCGCGCGGGCAGGCCACCCCGCGAATCCCGTGCGAGGTGGTGGCGGTGCGGTGCGAGCCACGAGAATCACTGGGCCTCGAATCCGGGGATCCCGAGCAACGCCGCACCCTGGTTCATGTTCCGCACCACGGAACCCGCCATGCTCGGATCGACCGCCTGGTGCACGGCCTCGTACAGCCCGCCGAAGGGTGTTTGCAGATCGTCGGCGGAGGGGGCCTCGGCGCTCCAGGTGGAGGGCGGCGCCGGGATGGCGTCCCCCGTCACCGAGGCGTAGATGATCCCGAGGGCTCCGAACCCCGCCATGATCGTGCCGTCCACGTTGGTCCCGGCGGGCAACCCTGCGGCGGCCGGCCGAGATCGCAGCCAGTCGCGGAAGAGGCCGTAGATTGTCCTGGTTCCGTCGAGGTTTGCGCGCAGATCGGCCATCGTTCGCTGCGAGTAGCGGGACTCCTCCTCGCCCGAGGCGGCGTTGTTCACCTTCTCCTGCTGCTCGTGCATGAGGCCGATCAGGCCCTCGAAAGCGCCCGAGACGTCGAGGTTGGTGAGGGCGCTCCAGCCGTCGAGCAGGGCCTGGGTGTCGGTCACGAGCTGCGCGGCGAGGCCGGCCTTGAGCTCGGTGGCCTCGGCCTCGGTGGCGGGGAAGGCGGCGGGCACGTAGCCGGGCAGGGTCGCCTCGAAGGTGACCACCCGCGCGGGGATGACGTCGGAGTAAAGGATGCGCTCGATGGCGTGCATGCCGGTGACCCCCTTGCCGTCGAAGAGATCCGCGTCGCCAGCGGGCCCGAGGGTCGCCAGGAATCCATCGTAGCGCTCGTCGATCGCGAGGTCGGCGTCCGGAAAGATGGGCGCGATCGCGCCCTCGACGTGCTCGTAGGTGGTGCGCGCCTGAACCCAGGCCGCCTTCATGGCGGCGATGGCGGTCGCGTCGGCGGTGCCGTCCCATCCTCGCCCGGTCGGGCTGGGGGCCGCCGCCTGCAGCTTCACGGCGGCCTGGTTGAGGGTGAGGAGATCGGCGCGCAGTGTTTGCTGCATGCTCCTCGCCACGGAGGCCTGATCGGAGCCGCTGCCCGCCGATGAGCTCCCACAGCCCGAGGCGGCGATGCAGGCGAGGCCGGCGGCGATTCGGGCGGGGTTCGAGAGGGCGGATCTCGCGGGAATCGGCATGGGCAGTCCTCGAGGGTGACTGGGTGGGGTGTCAGAGCGTGGAGACGAACTGCACGATGGCCTGCTGATCGGCCGGGGACAGGGCCTCGAAGGCGGCCACGCTGGCGTTGGCCTCCGAGCCAGCTCCGGCGTGCCCCCGCACGGCGTCCGCGATGGTGGTGGCCCGGCCATCGTGCAGGAATGCATGGTTGAAGCGCAGCCCGATGAGGGGGGCCGTCCGCCAGTCCCGCGGGCCGGCCTCGCCCTCGACGATGCCGTCGGCGAGCGCGTCCCCGAGATCGTGCAGGAGCAGATCGCTGTAGATGGGTGCGTCGATCCCGGCCAGCGGCGCGAGCGGGTAGTCCGCGCGGGTCTTCAGCGACGGCGTGTGGCAGCCGCTGCACGCGAGCGCGTCGAAGAGCTGCGCGCCCTGGGTCACTGCGGCCCCGGTGGCGCGCCGGGGGATGGCGGTCATGCGCACGTAGAGGGCCCGCTCGTTCACGCTGTCGATGCCGACGTCGATGCCCGGCTTGAGATCGTCGGTGAGGCCATCCGGGTTCGGGATCTCGGTGGGCCTGAGGGGGCTCGTGATGCCCATGTCCCCCTGAAGGGCGTCGGCGGTGAACTCGTCGATGGCGCTGATGCGGGCCTTGAGGCCGAACCGGCCAATGACCGCGTCGCCGGGCTGGTGGGCATGGAAGCTGGTGTCGGGGTTGGGCGCGGCCGAGGCGGTGACGTGGTTGACGCGGCCGTGAATGCCGTCCGAGCGCAGGGCCTCTTCGGCGGCGACGCGCTCGATCTCGCTGTCGGAGATGGCCTCGAGGTAGCCGCGGCCGAGGATCGGCGGACCGAGCCGGATCGTGACCTTGACGCTCGCGTCGGCGGCTGGAGGCCCGATCGGCGTGGTGGCCCCGGCCGTCATCAAGGGGTGCACGGTGTGTCCGAAGGGCAGGGCGGACTGGTCGGCGGCCGGGGTGATCCCGTCGGCCTCGACCACCACCATCTTCAGCACCAGCCCCGGACCGCGCGCGCCCGCGTCGTGACAGCTCGCGCAGGCCGGGCGGGTGTAGAGGGGGCCGAGGCCATCGCCGTCGCGCAGCGTGAGATCGAAGAGCGCGTCGCCACTGGCGAAGGTGTCGCGCTGCGCGGTGGTGAGCCCGGCCACCGGAACGTCGAAGAGATCGTCGGTGCCGAACACGGTGGCCATCGCGGCGGCGCTCGGTCGTCCGGGCGGCGCGCCTGGAGACGACCCGCCGCAGCCCGTGGACGTGACCGCGGGCAAGACCGACAAGGCCGACGAGAACCAGAACCGCAAACTCAGCCAGGTCCGCATGACGAGCTTCGAGGGTAATTGGTATTGATAATCAAAGTCAATATCAATTCGGCTGCGCCTGGGGAAGCGCAGGGGGCCGGGCAATCAGGGGCCGGGCAATCAATAGTGAAGATCGAGGCCGGCCCAGGCCGCGCGGGGCGCGCCGGGGCCGAGGAATCTGGGGCTGTCGTAGGTCGGACCAAGGACCTCGGTCGCGTTGCCGAGGACACCGAAGGTCGAGTAGCGCGCGTCGAAGAGGTTGTTCGCGAGCACGAAGACCGAGACCGGCGCGGCGAGCTGGTATGCGAGCCGAGCGTTGACCACGACGTGGCCCGGGATCTGCGGCAGCCGGTTCGCCTCGTCGCCGCGGAGATACTGGCTGCCGTCCGCGATGACGCTGACCCCGGCGGAAAGGCCGAAGCCCGAGGCGACCGCCAGGCTCGCCTTGCCGGTGCTCCTCGGGATGGACGGGATGTGCGCGCCCGCCGCGACGTCGATGAGGCCGTTCATCGCATCCGGGTGGGTGGCCGAGAGCGCCGTGAAGGGCGAGAGGAACTGCGCGTCCGTGAAGGTGTACCCGAGGCTCCACTCGAGCCTGGCCCTCTCGCCGACGAGGCGACGCGCGCCGAGGTGCGCCTCGATCCCCTGGCGACGGGTGTCGCCGACGTTCGAGAAGTAGCCGCGGTTCGCGACCATTCCGGAGCCGATGAAGAGGATGTCGTCGGTGTTCGTGGTCTGAAAGACCGCGACCGCGTAGTCGAGCCTGAGGCGGCCCTGCCTGTGCCTGCCGCGCACCCCGAGTTCGAGGGTGCGGGCGACGACCTGGCCGAGCGGTGGATCGGCGACGAAGGAGTTCGGCAGGCGGCAGGGATCCACGGGGCTCGCGCAGGTCAATTCGATGACCGTCGGCGCGCGGTTCGACTGGCTGAAGCCCACGAAGGCGCCTACCAGCGGGCGGGGTTGATAGCTGAAGCCGATGGCGGGGTTGAGGTGGTGGAAGCCGTGATGGCCGGTCAGGTCGTCGCCCAGCTGGGCGACCAGCCGATTCTGGAGTGACAGCGACGTCGCGTTGAGACGCACGGACGCCGAGACGAACAGGTCGGAAAGGGGCGAGAGCGTGTCGCTCGCGTAGAGCCCGAGCGTGTTCGTGACGCTGTCGACGGCGACCGGCGATGCCGGATCGACCAGCCCCGTGTCGATGGTCGATCGAGCACCGTCGAGCCTCGCCACCGTGGACTGCGAGCGAAAGCGCGCGCGGCCCTGTCCGAGCTCGGCGCCCACGAACAGGTGGTTCTCGCGGTGAAGAACCGGCGCGTCGACGGCCAGCTGCACGGCGGCGCCGTAGCCCGTCTGGCGCGTGTCGCTCCGATTCTCGGCGGCGTCGAACGCCGCGTCGAAGGGAGCGGCTCCGCCTGCCGCGTCGCGCACGGGGGTCTCGCTGCCGCCGTCGTCCGCGGAGCAGAGGATGCCCGGCATGGCCGAGCACTCCGCCCAGTCGCGCTGGTCGCCGTTGACCGACCTGTTTCGACTGGTCCGCAGAAATACCGTCCCGGACAGCCGGAGGTGCGGAGCGGCGGGCCGCTCGCCCCGCGCGATCGCCATGAAGAGCCGGTTCTCGGTCCGGTCAGGCGCCGTGAAGACGGCGGCTCGGTCCATCGCCAGGAGTTGCTCGGGCGAAGCCCCGTTGCCCGAGAGCGCGGTGTTGGCCGCGAAGAGAACCAGCTCCGCCTTCGCACCGGCGACTCCGGCGGTGGCCGCCGCGGGCCCCTCGTCGTAAGAAGCCGAGAGGAGGGCCTGCTCCGCTCGGGTCGGGGAGCGCTGGCGCCAGCCGTCCTCGGCGAGGAACTGCGCCGCGGCGAAGACGCCAAGCTTGTCACCGTGCGCGCCGGCGCTGACGAGCCCGAGCCTGCGTCCCCACGACCCGGTGAGGAGCGTACCGTCGGCGCCAGGGTCGGTGAAGCCGTTCTTGGTCTCGATGGACAGGGCCCCGCCGAGGGTGTTGAGGCCGAAGGTCGGGTTCGAGCCAGGCAGGATATCGACCGAGCGGATGGCGTTGGTCGGCAGGAGATCCCAGCTGATCGTGTCGCCGAAAGGCTCGTTGAGGCGCACGCCATCGAGAAAGATCGACAGGCCCTGCGGTGCGCCCAGCAGCGGCGAGGCGAGGAACCCGCGGTACTGCAGATCCGGTTGCAGCGGATTGTTCTGGACGTCGTTGACGTGGACGCTGCCCGTCATCTCGTCCATGTAGGACGGCAGATCGATGCTGTGGTGCTCCGCGAGGTCCGCCCCCGAGATCGTCTGCACGTTGGCCGGCACATGGTCGCGCGGCAAACCGGAGCCGTGGACCGGTGTGGTGGCGGTGACGAAGCTCTCGTAAGGAGGAGCCCCCGGGGCGGGCGGAGTCGACGGCGGTGCAGGCGGCGAAGAGTCATCCGCGCGCGCCGGCCCCGCCGAGGCCCAGAAGACCGCCAGGCCGCCGAGAAGGAGCTTGGTCGTGCGCACGGCGAGACATCAACGCGATCTCGGTCTTCCGTCAAACAGGATGCGCGCCGCGAGAAGACCAGCATCAGGACCCCAAAAACGAAGAGGGTGCCGGTCCAGAAGACCGACACCCTCTCGAACAGCTCGGATCGAGGCTAGTTCAGGCTAAGTCGAGCGCGTTGACTCCCGGCGGCCGGGCTCAGAACTGCCCGGCGCAGGTGGTCGCCGTGTTGCAGGAGAAGGCATCGCAGCCGATGAGGCCGGTCGCCTTGCCGATGGGCAGCGAGGTGTCGACCAGGTCGGCGGCGATCTTGTTGAACCGCTGGGTGACGGTGTCGGTCGGCAGGATGTTCGGATCGGCGGCCTCGAACTGCGTGATGCACAACCCGAGCGGAGCGGCCGAGCAGCTCCCATCGTCCTGGCTGGCGGTTCCGCAGTAGCAGTACGACGTGTCGCCGTCGATGTCGCAGTGGGTGGTGCGGATGCAGGCCACCGCGTTGTTGCAGGCCGTGAGGGCGGTGCCCGTCAAGGAGCTGCAGCCGACGCCCTGCGGGACGCAGACCTGGGTCTCGCAGGTCTGGCAGCCGTTTGCGCCACCCGAGGCCGCGCCGCCAGTGCCGGAGCCGCCCGAGGCCGCGCCGCCGGTGCCGGAGCCGCCCGAGGCCGCGCCGCCGGTGCCGGAGCCACCCGAGGCCGCGCCGCCGGTACCCGAGCCGCCCGAAGCCGCGCCGCCGGTGCC
>CAZIOH010000002.1:11893-89790 GCA_964540815.1 uncultured Myxococcales bacterium
CACCCGAGGCCGCGCCGCCGGTACCCGAGCCGCCCGAAGCCGCGCCGCCGGTGCCGGAGCCACCCGAGGCCGCGCCGCCGGTACCCGAGCCGCCCGAAGCCGCGCCGCCGGTGCCCGCGCCGCCAGTCCCGGCGCCGCCCGTGCCGGCCCCGCCGGTCCCGCCGAGGAGCTGACAGGTCGCGCCGCAGGTGGTGCCATTGGGCGGATCGCACTGCTCGCCCGACTCGACGACCCCGTTGCCGCAGATCGGAGTGACGCCGCAGCTCACGATGATGCTCTTGCTCGTGCTGCACTTGGGGGTGGTGGTCCCCGGCGCAACGTTGTCGGAGACGGTGATGGTGAGGGTGACCGGGCCGCTGGTGGCCGGGCAGGTGAAGGTGGCCGACGCGGAGCCGGGCGTGTTGAAGGACCCTGCCGTGGCGGTCCACGCGTAGGTCACGGTGTCGCTCGCATCGAGATCGGTGCCGGAGGCGTTGACGCTGATGTGGCCGCTCACGCCGGTCGCCAGCGGCGAGACGACGTAGGAGGCGACGGCCGGGCAGTTGTCGATCTGACCCGAGGCGGTGACGGTGCCGGTTCCGGTGACACCGCGGCAGAGCAGGAGCACGTTGACGGCGCTGCTGGCGTTGGCCGTGACCGTGAAGGGCGCCGAGGTCCCGAGGCAGGAGGACCCATCGCTGGCGGTGGCGCTGAGGGTCACCGTGTAGCCGGTGCCGGCGGCGATCCCGCCGATGACGAGGGAGATGGTGGAGCCGGTGTCGGCCACGGGGATGTCGCCCTGGGCGACCTCGGTGCTGGTGCTGTTCTTGACGCTGTAATGCACCGTCGAGACGATCGCGCCCGACGGCAAGGTGATTGCCAGGCCGACCGATCCGACGTCGGAGTTGGGTGAAAGGGTCGTCCGGCGGGAACAGTTGACGACCAGGGCGCCCAAGCTCAGCGCCACGGTCGCCAGAAGTACTGCTTTTCTGGCTGCAGTTCGAATCATCACGGTGTCCTCCTGAATTTCATTTGAGATGAACCCCCCTGTCGAAGCGTGCTTCGGATGCACCAAGGGACGGCAGGTCTGTAATCAAAGTCCGCGCCAACTCGGGCCGGGACCGAGGATCCTTTTCGTCGGGGATGTTTCGGCGGGAATACCGAGGATCTGCGCCGGACACGGCGAGTCGCGGTGGAACCCTCTGCCGGTGCACTCTCCGGAATCCGGAGACTGCCCTTCGATAACGGGACGTCTGGACGAAACGTGTCGTCTTCGGGTAACCCGCCTCGCGCACAACCTGCGGAGCGGAAGGCACCCGAGATGTGGCGTCGGTTCGAGGCTTTTGGGCCATCCTCGTCGCGCCCGGGGACGCGCCTGTACTTGTCACCGCGCTGAAATCTGGGTTGGCCCGGTCCTTGTTATGGCCGTCGGCGGGCGAATCGGTCGATCCGCGCGCTGCGGTCGCCGATGACCGCTCAGTCAACCGGAGGATTCAATGAGGACGAAGATTGCACGGGCTACGTTTTTCTTGGTCGGCGCTGGCGCGTCGACCGTTTGGGCGGCCAACGGGCCCGATACGACGGGCAACAACATCGCGCTCCAGGGCTCGGACACCCTGGAGGAGGTCACCAAGTCGGTCCTGGCGGATCCGACCTGCGCGGCGTCCCTGACCGGGCTCGGAATCACCTACGCCGGCGGCGGCTCCGGCACGGGCGAGACGGCCATGTCGACGGTTCCCCCGACCCAGATGGTCGCCCCGATGTCGCGCTTCTACAACACCGGAGCCGGGGTCTGCGCCAAGGGCACCACGGCTCAGGGGCTCGTGATCGGCCTCGACGGCCTGGCCATGGTGGCCAGCCAGAAGAACGGGCAGGCGGCCTGCGGAGGCGCGCTGGCGGCCTCGGGATCCTTCACGTACACGGACAGCTCCGGCGCCACCCAGACGTACACCCTTTCGGAGTCCGCCCCCGGTGCGGCCGATGCCTGGCGTGACGTCCTCAAGCTCGTGTACCTCGGCAAGGACCACACCGGCGCCACCGACTGTGCCGGCGCCATCCGCAAGGGGCTGGTCGCGAACTGGGCCGCGCTCTTTCAGAACGGAGCCTGCACCTCCGGGACCTGTTCGCTCGGCCTCAAGCACGCGTATCGCCGCGGGGATGCCTCCGGGACCACCGACGTGTTCCTCTCGTCCCTCGGCATCGGCGGCCTCGCCTCCGCCCAGATCGCCCAGACGGGCGCCAAGGCCAACCCGTTCTGCAACGCCTTTGGGCTCGGGAACATCTACGGCGGCGTCTCCGACTACCGCGATCTCGACCCGCTGCGGGTGACCTGCGAGACGGTCAAGGATGCGAGCGGCAATTTGATTGCGGGCGATCAGGTCTGCAGCCGCAACAACGGCCTCACCGCCACCGGCCCGGTCGGCACCCCGGGGAACCTCGGCCTGGTGCAGGTGGTCGAGATCCCGACCAACCTCAGCGTGGCGCAGATGTACACCACCGCCCTGTGCGACTCGGGCAAGTTCGCGACGGCGCTCCCCAAGGCCGCGGGCGATCCCGCCGCCCTCCCGAGCCCGCCTTGCCCGAACGGCGGTCCCCTCACCCTCGGTCGTTGCTATCAGCCGTACATCGATCTCGGGGGCGGGGCCAAGAACTTCAACTGCGTCGCGCGCGTCAACCCGGTCCAGGGCATCGCGCGCAACGGCATGACCGACGGGCGCGCCTACAACCTGTGGATCAAGGACTCGACCGGCAAGATCCTCAAGGACGGGTTCACCGTCCCGTCGGATCCGGTGAACTTCCCGACCAACCCGGCCACCACCCAGCGGCTGGTCACCGGGGCCTTCTTCCGCACGCACATGAGCATCGTGGCGAGCGGCGGCGGCACCAGCTGCCAGCTCAGTGACTCCACCGCCCAGATCGGCTGCCTCACCCAGGCCGACCCGTGCACGGTCGGGTTCGCCGGCCGCGAGGCCGCGACCGGCGGGTCGGTTGCCCTCAGCGTCAACGGGGTCACCGACGACGAGGTGAACATCGTCAAGCTGCTGGCGCCGTCGGGCTCGGCGGCCTTTGCGGGCCGCTACCCGATGTCCCGGAAGCTGTTCTTCAACTCGCTGCAGGGGTTCGCCAACCTGTTCGCCGGGAGCGGCGAGGCGGCGCTCGCCAAGTGCTTCGCGACCAACGCCATCGTCGATCCCGTCATGTCGAGCCACAACTTCATCCCGATGTCGCACACGACGGCCTTCAACCCGGGTGGCAGCATCCTCTGTCAGGACTTCGACGAGACCGTCGCCGCTCCGGCTGGCTGTGGCCTCGCCGGCCCGAACTCGAACAGCTGCGCGACGCTCCCCGCCGGCTTCATCAACTGAGCGCCCGGCCGGTGGCCCGCAGCGGGGGGGGCGGAGCATCGCGAAGCCTCCTCGCTGCGGGAGTGCCGTTAGGTCAAGAAAGGCCTCGGGCCTCGGACTTCCGGGGAGGCCCGAGGTCCGAGGCCTTTCGACGTCAGCCGCCGGATACGCAGACGATGGCGATGGCGGACCGGCTGAGGCAACGCCCGTCGCTGACGTCGAGGGTCACCGTGGGCGTGCCGGGCGTGGCGCAGGTGTAGCTGCTGGAGGCCGCCGTTGGAGCGGAGAAGCTGCCATTTCCAGTGCTCCAGGCGAACGAGAGGACATCGCCCGCATCCTGGTCGCTGGCGGTCGCGGAGACCGTGCTCGGCTTGCCGACGGTCACCACCGAGGGCGAGATCCCGATGGACTCGATCACGGGACAGTGATCGATGAGCCCGTTGATCTGCAGGATGCTGCCGCCGTCCATGGGGATCGGGGAGGGTGCGCCGCCGTCACACGACAGCGCGGTGGTGGCGATGGCCAGCCGGCTGGCCATCAGCAGTACCTCTCGATAGGCGCGCATGCGGTCCTCTCCTTGGTTCGTCACTTCTGGCTGGCGCTCGCGTGTGCGACCTGAAGGTTGCCGAGCTGGTAGGTCACGTCGTCCCAGCCGTCGCACAGCACCGCGCTGATCGGATAGAGCCCCGCCGCCCAGGTGGAGGTGTCGAGGCCGCCGCTGAACGCGCCGGCGTGGTCGGTGGGCAGGGCGACGTCGCCAATCTTGATCACCCCGACCACCGCCTCGCCGTCGGCGTCCGAGATGATCGCCGTGAAGTCGAGCCGCTTGTCGGCCACGGCGCTCGCCGCGACGAGCTGGATGTCCGGACGTCGGTTGTCCCTCCGCGGCTCGCCCTTCGCGGGATCCGCCTCGGCCGCCCATCGAACGAGGGTGTCGCGCTCCCAGTCTGGCAAGCTCGACGCGGGCGCCGGGGGCATGCGGGGACGCCAGCCGCTGCCGGGCGAGGTCACGTCCGAGCCGATCAGGGCAGCCCAGCTGTGGGCCAGCGGCTGGGCGCCGAGGACGCCGGCCGCCTCGCCGCAGGCGCTGGCGGTCATGTCGTAGAAGTCCAGGCGATAGGCCATTCCGCCCTGCGCGGCGCCGGTCAGGCTGGCGGTGGCCCCGTGGCAGCTCGTGCAGTTGCCCCGCAGGATGGGCTCCACGTCGGCCCAGGTCGGTTGCGTCGTCGCCTGCGGCGCGTCGTCGCAGCCCGCCACCGCGAAGGTGGCGGCGAGGCCGACGCCGAACCTGGCTGCAAGGCCGAGCGCCCGGCTGGCGGTGGAGCGGGCGGCGGTCGCGCCGTGGCCTGCGCCTCGTCGATGGAAGATGGTGGGTGGCATGGCGCGGCTCATCGGGTCACAGGAAGTAGTGGAGCTGCGCGAGCAAGGTCTTGGCGGTGTCGCCGCCGCTCGGTGATTGCAGCCGCCCCATGAGCTGCACCTCGAAGTGGGCGTAGGGGAACCAGTTGACGAGGAGCGTACCGGCGTTGAGCGCCGAGTCGCGCACCTCGAGGTCGGTCTGGTTGCGCTCGCCGAGGAGGGTCAGCATCACCCCCCGCGTGGGAAGAAAGCTGAACCCGACCGCGCCGACCAGCTGGGCCCGGTCCCCCACGCCCGCCGCGTCGAAGGTCATCTGCACCACGTCGATCTCCCCGAGCAGCAGCAACCTGGCCCGCTCGATGAACGCCTTGCCCACGGTGCCGAAGCACAGCCGGGTGATCCCGGGCGAGAAGGCCAGCCGCGACTGGATCGCCAGGCTGCCCGCCCCGTCCAGCCCCCGTCGCTCGTAGTAGGCGGCGAACCCCTTCTCCACGCTCCCGATGTGCCGCACGAAATCCGGTGCGAAGGCGGTGAGGTGCAGCTCGGCGTCCTCGTGCACGAAGCCTCCCGAGACGTTGTAGGTCTCCTCGAGCAGATCGAAGCCGAGGTCGCGCCGAACGTAGGTGACGTGCTCGGCGAGGCGCAGCCCGAACGGGGCGAAGAAGCGCCCGACCCGCGCGTAGGGGCCGATCACCTCGGGTTGCCACATGAGGTAGTGCGCGCGCGAGATGAGGCGCGAGCTGTCGATGGGCTGGTAGTTCTGGGTCGGGACGGGATCGCTCGGATCGCGGGTCTGTCCGCGAAAGCCGCCGGTGGCGTAGACCGAGATCGCGCGGCCGAGCATCACCCGAGCGTGGAGATCGGCCTGCATGGGAAAGGTCGCGTAGGTCGGACCGGCGGGGTCCTGCACCGCATTCACCAGCGAGGCTCCGCGAAAATCCCCGCCGAGGGACAGCCACGCCGGGGGATGAGCCGCCCCGTGCAGGAAGGCCCCATCCCCGTTCCAGGTCGAGAGCTCGTCTCCGTCGGCGTCCCGGCCGTAGCTCGTGATGAGGCCCCCGCCCGCCGGATCGTAGTGGCACTGGTTGCAGCGCGCGGCGCCGCTCGTGAACTGCCACTGCGGATAGGCGAGGGCGGTGCGCGCCGGGAGCGCCCCGACGCCAAGGACGCCGAGGACGCCGAGGCCGAGGAGGCGCCAGACGACGGCCGGGCCGGCAGATGTCCTCGAGATGGTCACCCCTGCGCCTGGTCGCTGCTGGAGCCATCCACGGTCCCGGTCACCGGGGCGCCGCCAGCGCCGCCGGCGGCGTCAGGGTGCACCAGCGCGTCCGCCGGGGCGGCGGAACCGTCGCCACCGGCCCCGGCGGCGTCGCTGGCAGGACCCGGGCTTCCGCCGGCCTCGGCGTCGGTCGCCCCGCCGTCACGAGGCGCAGCCGCGTCGGTCACCGTCAAGGACTTGCGCGCACCGTTCAGGATCCACCGCTCCACGAGGCGGATGTCGGCCTCGGGGAGGGGCCGATCGGGCGGCATGCGCGGCGCCGATTGTGCGCGCAGCATGTTCACCACCCGCGACTGGGCGGGATCGAAGGGCGTCACCAGGGGCCGGTGTTGTCGCTGGCAGAAGACCTTGCCGTCCATGGGCCGGCACCCTTCCGCCAGGGTTCCGTTCGGATCGACGATCCAGACCCAGAGCCCGGTCAGGCTGGTGTACCCGCGGTCGGGATCGGAGAAGTCGAGTCCGGCGACCGCGGCTGCCCGGCTGTGGCAGCTGCTGGTGGCACAGTTTGGCTCGAAGATCGCCGGAGAGATGTATTCCCAGGCGGCGGGCCGCGGATCGGTCAGGCCGCATCCCGCCGCGAGCCCGCCAACCAGCGCGGCGGTGGCCACGGCCAAGGCCCCTCCAGCGAACCCCAAGCGATCGCCCGGCCCGAGGGTGCGGGTCGGGATGGGCGTCGCCTGATGTAGGCTCGTTCGGGTCCTCATTGCGGGGCGCATTGATAGCGCCGTCCATCCTCCGGAAAATGTCGGGACGGCAAAGTCTCGGTCACCTTTCCGCAGCGATGGTTCACCACCGAAGGAGCCCGGGAGAACCAGGGAGAGTCACGGTCTCGGTCACGCAATTTGACGTGCGCGGACGTGACCGGCGCACCAAGGAGAACCCATGTCAATCAGAGCTGCGAGCATCGAGGAGCGGAAGCGGCGAGTCGCGGCGGGCAGGATCGCGGTGTGGACTGTCGTCGGCGGGGCCTGGCTCGCGTCGTGCGGGACCGGTGGAGGGCCGGCCAGCCCCGATGGAGGCACCGCGGCGGTGTCCACCGGGGGAAAGGCCGCGGCAGGACCCGGGGCGCGCGGCGGCGACGGCAGTCCGACCACGGCCAGCGGGGGCCGCACCGCCGGCACCAACGGCGGACCGATGACCGGATCGGGCGGCGCGGCAGCGTCGCCGTCGCCGGCTTCGCCCGGGGGGAACGCCGGTTCGAACGCCGGGTCGGAGGGCGCGCCCCCGGTCGGCATGGGCCCGCCGAATGTCGCGCCGGTCGGCCGCGGCGTCGGGGCGTCGGGCTGCCCAGCGGGTCCCTTCCCGGCGCCGATGATGCTGTCGTCGGCGAGCGTGTGCGCGGATTTCCCGTTCGCCTACGACTCGAACGAGGGCCCCACCTGGGTCGCCAGCCAGGGCGCGTTCTTCTTCTCGAACTACGCGATCCAGCAGGCCTCGGGCGGCGACATCATCAAGTACACGCCGGGTGGGGCCTGCGAGCTCTTCATCCAGGGCGTCGGATGCAACGGGCTCGCCGTGACCGCCGACGGGAACTTGCTCGCCGCCTGTCAGCAGTCGCGCTCGCTCGTGCTCTTCGACGTGAAGACCAGGCTCGGCACCACCGTGGTCGACAACTACCAGGGCATGGCCTTCGACAGCCCGAACGATCTCGTGATCCACACCAACGGGACCATCTACTTCACGAACCCGCAGTTCGAGCTCGGGGGGCGGACACCGGGCGTGGGGCTCGCGACGTTCCGGATCGATCCGACCGGAGCCATCTCGCTCATCGCGCCGGGGGCGTGCAACGGCATCGCGCTGTCGCCGGACCAGTCGAAGCTCTACGTGCTGACGTTCGGGCAAGCCGCGGTCTGGGATCTGGATCCCGCGGGTGCGCCCTCGAACCGTGGGAGCATGGGCTTCGGCGGGGACGGGATGGCGGTGGACTGCGCCGGCAACATCTACGTGTCCGGGGGCATCTTCACCGCCGCCGGCCAGCGGATCGGCGCCTATGTCCAGGGGGGGACCAACCTCGCGTTCGGCGGGGCGGATGGGACCACCCTGCTGGTTGTGGGCTTCGGTCAGCCGGTCCGCGAGCTGAAGATGAACGTGCCCGGCCTTCCCTGACCCGCGGGGCCGGGAGCGGAGCGGGTGCGGCCTCGAGCCTGGGCGCGCGCGCTTCGATCACGGGCGCGGCAGGAAGGACGCGAGCGCGGCCAGGACCGCGCGCGGGATCTCGTGGCCGCCGCCGAACGGAACCCAGGTGACCGGGTGGCCGGCCGCCGCGACGCGCTCGCGCAGGGCCTCCGCCAGCCGGAACGGCAACACCGGATCGACGCGCCCGTGGCTCATGAACACCGGGATGGGGGGCCGGGCCGCGGCGAGCGCGGCCGTCCACTCCGCCTCCGCGACCAGGGTCCCCGAGAGCACCACCAGCGCCCCAGGATGCGGCTGCGACGCCAGGGCCGCGTCCACGGCCAGCATGGCACCCTGGGAGAAGCCACCGAGGATCACCGCCGACCGCGGCAGCCGCGTGCGCTGCTCGAGCTCGTCGAGCAAGGCGAGGATCGAGGCGCGCGCGGCGGGCAGCCCTACCGGGACGGTCGCGCGCAGATCGCGATCCTGGCCGCTGGCCCGGGCGGCCTCGAGCGCCACCAGATCAAGATGCCACCACGCGCGCCCGCCCCAGGGCCCCGCGAGCGGCGCCTCGGGAAAGACCAGCAAGCGCCCGGGGGCCGCCAGGGCCTCGCCGAGGGGGACCAGATCCTCGCCGGAGGCGCCCCATCCATGCAGCAACACCACCACCTGGCGTGGCTGCGCACGTTCACCGGTCGTCCGCACGGTGAGGCCGCCCATCGGGCCGAGCGCCGGAATGGGCGCGTCGAGCGGGCCAGCCGCCAAGATCACCTCATGCTCCGCGTCCTGCTCCGCTACCCGCGCCGCCGCACGCGCGGCCCCGCCCCCCAGCGGCGCGGTCGGGCGACGGCACGCCGCGAGACCGGAGGCCAGGCTGGCCATCGCCACCATCATGCCGGCGCCCGCAGGAGCGTTCACCCGGGTCAGACCGGATCGCACCGCGCAGCTCGACCGGCTCCCGTCCGGCCACCGCGGGTGTGTCGGATCGTTCTGGTGCTCGAGGCTCGACGTCTCCATTCCCGCATCTTACTGGTCCTGCGCTCCAGGGTCGAGCTGGGCTTGACATGCAAATTGTATGCGCGCATGTTCGGAGCATGCCGAAGATGGTGCAGATCAGGTCCGTTCCAGACGGTGTGCATCGATCGCTGAAGATGCGGGCGCTGAAGGCCGGGATGAGCCTGTCGGACTTCTTGCTCACCGAGATCACCCAGGTCGCGAACCGGCCCTCGATCGAGGAGGTCGTCGAACGGCTCCGCGCGCGCGCACCGGTATCGATCAGGCGAAGCTCGTCGATCGACTCGGCCCGGTTGGTGCGCGAGCTGCGCCAAGGCCGCAGCTGATCGTCCTCGATGCTTCGGTCGTGGTCGACCTTCTGCTGGTGGTCGTGCCACAGGTCCGAGAGATCGAGCGGCTGGTCCTTCGCCACGCGCGGGCGCTGGCGGTTCCGCACCTGCTCGATGTCGAGGTCAGCCAGGTCCTGCGGCGGCTCGTGCGCCACCGAACCATCTCGACCGAGGCGGCGCTCGACGCGCTCGGCGGTCTCCGCGATCTGCCCTTGCAGCGCTATCCGCACCTCCCGCTCCTCGGGCGGGTCTTCGAGATGCGCGCCAGCATCACGGCCTATGATGGCGTCTATCTCGCGCTGGCGGAAGGGCTGGCGGCCGATCTGTACACCCGCGATCAACGTCTGGCGCGTGCTGCTGGGCCCCGGGCCAGGGTCCGTGTCATCCGGTAGCATGTGGCCATGAACCGACTGCAATCGATTGCCCACCAGCTGATGCGGGAGCGCGGCCTGCTCCCGGATTTCTCTCCCGAGGCGCTCCGCGAAGTCCAGGCCATCGCTGGCGCCCCGGCGGTCGATGACCAGGCGGCCCGCGCGGTCCTCGGTGCCCGTGACCTGCGCGACCGCTTGTGGGTCTCGATAGACAACGACACCTCCCGCGACCTCGACCAGCTCTCGGTGGCCGAGCCCCTGCCCGGGGACGCGATCAAGGTGCTGGTCGCCATCGCGGACGTGCAGGCCACCGTCGCCCGAGGCTCGGCCATCGACGCGCACGCCGCCAACAACACCACCTCGGTCTACACCGCCGCGGCCATCTTCCCCATGCTGCCCGAGCGGCTGTCCACCGACCTCACCTCGCTCGGGCCCGGGGAGGATCGCCTGGCGGTGGTGGTCGAGCTGTGGGTGGATCGCGACGGCGCCGTCACGCAATCGGAAGTGTACCGGGCCGCCGTGCGGAACCGCGCCAAGCTGGCCTACCCTTCGGTCGGGGCGTGGCTCGAGGGGAGCGCGCCCCCGCCCGCGCCCCTGGCCGAGGTGCCGGGGCTCGACGCCCAGCTGCGTCTGCAGGATCGGGCGGCGGTGGCCATGCGTGAACGGCGCGACCAGAACGGGGCCCTCGATCTGCAGACGGCGCAGGCCGAGGCGGTCTTCGAAGGGGACGAGCTGCGCGATCTGCGCCCCGACCTTCCCAACCGGGCCAAGCAGCTCATCGAGGATCTGATGGTCGCCGCCAACGGCGCCACCGCCCGGTTTCTCGCCGGGCGTGGCTACCCGTCGCTCCGCCGGGTGCTGCGTTCACCCGAGCGCTGGGAACGCATCGTGGCCCTGGCGGCCGGCCTCGGCGAGAAGCTGCCCGCCATGCCCGATGGCAAGGCTCTCGGACGGGCGCTCTCGAAGTGGCGCCGCGCCGATCCCGGGCGGTTCCCGGAGCTCTCGCTGTCGGTGGTGAAGCTTCTCGGCCGCGGGGAGTACGTGCTCGAGCTTCCGGGGCAGGCGCCCGAGGGCCACTTCGGTCTGGCGGTCACGGACTACACCCACTCGACCGCCCCCAACCGACGCTTTCCCGATCTCGTGACCCAGCGCCTGCTCGTCTCGGCCATCGCGGGCGGGGCCGCGGGCGGCGCCCACCCGCCGTACACCGAGGACGAGCTCCGATCCCTGGCGGCGCACTGCACCGCCCAGGAGGTGAATGCCGCCAAGGTGGAGCGTCAGGTGAGCAAGGCGGCCGCCGCCCTGCTGCTCGCCCCTCGTATCGGACAACGCTTCGACGCGATCGTGACCGGAGCCTCGCAGAAGGGCACCTGGGTGCGCATCGAGCACCCGCTCACCGAGGGGAAGGTCGTGCGCGGGTTCGAGGGCCTCGACGTCGGCGATCGGATCCGGGTCGAGCTCGTCCACACCGACGTCGATCGCGGGTTCATCGATTTCGTGAGGGCCCCGGCGCGCTGATCGCCGCGCTGACCCCACTCGCCGCGCCGCCGCGCCGACCCGACCATTCCGTTGGTCAAACGCGGCAGAGATCGGAACGGATGAGGAAGCGCACCCCTTCCGGGGCCTCGAGCGAGAAGCCGGCCCCGCGGCCCGGGACCACGTCGAGCGTGAGCCGGGTATGCTTCCAGAGCTCGTACTGCGCCCCGCCGATGTAGTACGGACAGCCGCCGAGCTCGCCGAGCTTCACGTCGCGGACCCCGACCCGGAACTCCCCCGCCGGGTAACACATGGGCGAGCTGCCGTCGCAGCATCCGCCGGACTGGTGGAACATGAGCGGGCCATGCAAGCCCCGCAGCCGCGCGATCATCGCGAGGGCCGCGGGCGTGGCCTCGAGGGTGGAGTCCATGCCTGTCTCCGTGCCTGCCTGCAGATCGGGGACAGGCGCTTCCGGATCGGGGATCGGGGTGGAGGCAGGCATGGCAGGATCTCCTCGTCTCGTCTCGTCTAGAAGAATCCCATCGGCTTGGGATCGTAGCTGACGAGCAGGTTCTTCACCTGCTGGTAGTGGTCCAGCATCATGCGGTGGTTCTCGCGTCCGATCCCGGACTGCTTGTAGCCACCGAAGGCCGCGTGCGCGGGGTAGAGGTGATAGCAGTTGGTCCACACCCGCCCGGCCTGGATGGCACGTCCGGCCCGGAACGCCGTCTGCTGGTCGCGGGTCCACACCCCGGCGCCGAGCCCGTAGAGCGAGTCATTGGCGATCTCGATGGCCTGGTCGAAGCCGTCGAAGCTGGTCACCGAGACCACCGGCCCGAAGATCTCCTCCTGGAAGATGCGCATGCTGTTCTTCCCCTCGAAGATGGTCGGCGCGACGTAGTACCCGCCCGCGAGGTCGCCGGCCAGCCGCACCCGCTCTCCGCCGAGCCGCAGCTTGGCGCCCTCCTTCTTGCCGAGGTCGATGTACGACAGGATCTTCTCCAGCTGATCGTTCGAGGCCTGCGCGCCGAGCTTGGTGTCGGTGTCCATCGGATCGCCCGGCGACACGCGCGCGGTGCGCTCGGTGGCGAGCTCCAGGAAGGCGCCATAGATCTTCTTGTCGATGAGCGCCCGCGACGGACAGGTGCAGACCTCGCCCTGGTTGAGCAGGAACATCGCGAAGCCCTCGAGGGACTTCTGACGGAAGTCGTCGTCCTTGTCGAGCACGTCCGCGAAGAAGATGTTGGGGGACTTGCCGCCGAGCTCGAGCGTGACCGGGATGATGTTCTCGGAGGCGTACTGCATGATCAGGCGGCCGGTGGTGGTCTCACCGGTGAACGCGACCTTGGCGATGCGCTTGCTTTGCGCGAGGGGCTTGCCGGCCTCCACCCCGAACCCGTTGACGATGTTGAGCACGCCCGGCGGCAGCAGGTGCCCGACCAGCTTGGCCCAGATCATGATGCTGGCCGGCGTCTGCTCGGCGGGCTTCAGCACCACGCAGTTCCCGGCCGCGAGCGCCGGGGCCAGCTTCCAGGTCGCCATCAGGAGCGGGAAGTTCCAGGGGATGATCTGCCCCACCACGCCGAGCGGCTCCTTGATGTGGTAGGCCACGGTGTTCTCGTCGAGCTCGGCCAGGGAGCCCTCCTCGGCCCGCAGGCAACCCGCGAAGTACCGGAAGTGATCGATGGCGAGCGGCAGGTCGGCCGCCAGGGTCTCGCGCACCGGCTTGCCGTTGTCCCAGCTCTCGGCCACCGCCAGCAGCTCGAGGTTCTGCTCCATCACGTCGGCGATCTTGTTCAGGATCACGGCCCGCTCGGCGGCCGGCTTCTTGCCCCACCGCACGCGCGCGCCGTGGGCCGCGTCGAGGGCCCGCTCCACGTCCTCGCTGGTGGAGCGCGCCACCTCGCAGAAGGGTTTGCCGGTGACCGGCGTGACGTTCTCGAAGTACTGGCCGCGGACCGGCCGCACCCACTCCCCCCCGATGAAGTTCTCGTAGCGCGACTCGAAGCTGACTTTCGATCCGGGCGTGTTGGGACGTGCGTAGCGCATGGCCGTTCTCCTTCATTCGAGGGTTCAACCTGCGGGTGGGCCGTCCACGCCCGACCCTGGGCGGAAGACGACCTGCGACCTCACCCCAGACCTCGGAGGTAGCAGCAGGCGTGCCAGCTCTCGACCTCGCCCGCCGCGCGCGCTTCCGGCGCCTCGCGGGCTGGGCGCGGGTCAGCGGACCGCGCCCGGCTGCAGCGAAACGCGACAGGAGGTGCATCGTTGCGAAACGGCGCTGCACTTTCCGTTGCGGTCCGCTCCACTCGGCGCAGAATGGTTCACATGGACAGCTCCGGTCCCCTGATCCTGGACGACGTGGCCGAGGGGGCATGGGAGTCCTTCCAGGCGGTGGGGCGTCCGCCCGCGGCGCGTGACCTCACGGCGTGCTGGAGCCGGGCCCGTGCGCTCGGTGCCCCCGCGCTCGGCGCGCCCCCGGAGGAGCACCTGCTGCGCGGGGAGGCCCTGCGTCTTCGCGCCGAGCCGGTCGAGGTCCTGCGCTCGCTCGGCGAGCCGGTCATCGCGCGGGTGACGGCGCGCGCGGCCGCCAGCCAGCACGTCTTGCTGCTGGCGGACGCGGAAGGCGTGATCGTCCACGTGGGAGGCGGCGGCGAGTTCGCGGACAGCGCGCGGCGCCTGCGGCTCATGGAGGGGGCGTGCTGGAGCGAGGCGCTGCGCGGCACCAACGCCATCGGCACGGCGGCGGAGATGAACCGCGCAACCACCGTCCGCGGGCGTGCACACTTTGCGCGGCCGTACCATGGCCTCGTCTGTTACGCGGCGCCGATCCGTGGGCTCGACGGCCTTCCCATCGCGGTGCTCGATGCCACGTCGATGGTCGAGGTCACGGATCCCAGCCTGGCGGTGGCGGTGGCCGAGGCGGCCCTCGCGCTCGAGGAGATCGTCCGGGTGCGGGCCTATGCCGGTGCGGGCGCCTCGGTGCGGCGGATCGTGTTCAACTCCCTCGATCGGCTCCGGGGACCGGCGGTGCTGGTGGAGGCGCCGGGTCGGGTGGTCCGCGCCAACCCGGCGGCGCGTGCCCTCTTCGGGGTGGATCCCGTCGGGTCACCCGCGCTCGAGACGCTCGGGTCGTCGTTCCGGCGGATCCTCGACGAGGCGCGTGGGGAGGGTGGCCGAGGGCATCGCGGTGCCGGTGGCGGTGGCAATGACAGCGACAGCGACAGCGCGAACGCCAACGCAGACGAGCGCGGAAGCGACAGGATGATCGTCGAGATCGGCCGGCAGAGCTTTCGTTTGCACGGTGAGCCCATCGAGTCCGCCGGGGGCGTCCCGCTGGCCGTGCTGGTCGAGCTCGAGCCGATCACCCGCACGGTCGTGTCGGCCCGCTCGCCCAGGGCATCCGAGCTCGGCGTGAGCACCGCCACCCAGCCGCTCGAGGCCGCGCCTGGCGGGGTGCGAAGCGCCGGCGTGGGCGTCGCGGACGCGTTTGCCGCCATCTTTGCCGAGGACGCGGTGGTCATCGAGGCCAAGCGCTGGGCGCGCCGGCTGGCCGAGAGCGTGGTGCCCGTGATGCTCCTCGCCGAGACGGGGGCTGGCAAGGACCTGTTCGCCCAGGCCATTCACGCGGCGAGCGGGCGCCGCGCGGGTCCGTTCGTGGCGATCAACTGCGGCTCCGTCGCCCCGGGCCTGCTCGAGAGCGAGCTCTTCGGATACGCGCCCGGCGCCTTCACCGGCGCCGAACGGGCCGGGCGCGCCGGCCTCCTCGAAGCGGCGCGCGGCGGGACCTTGTTCCTCGACGAGGTGGCGGACATGCCCCCGCCCATGCAGGTCGCGCTGCTGCGGGTGCTCGAGACGGGGACCTTCCGGCGCGTGGGCGCTGTCCGGACCGAGCACACGGACGCCCGCATCCTGTGCGCGACGTGCCGCGATCTTCCTGGGCTGGTGGCGTGCGGATCCTTCCGCCCGGATCTCTTCTACCGTCTCAAGGGCGCGACCTTGTGCTTGCCCCCGCTGCGCAGGCGCACCGATGCGGCCGCCCTCGCAGGGCACCTCCTTCGTGCGCGCGGCCGGGCAAGTGGGGCCGCGGCGAGGGCCTCGGGCCCGCTCGAGCTCGGCGAGGCCGCCGGGCGGGCCATCGCCGGTTATCCCTGGCCGGGCAACGTGCGGGAGCTCAAGGCGATCCTCGAGGTGGCCCTACTGGTGGCCGAGTCCGAAGGCGCCACCACGGTCGACGCCCACCACCTCCCGGCGGAGGTCGCCGCCTGCGCGGGCGCGCGCGGCGCCGCGGTCGCCGGTGCCGTCGCCTCTCCAGGCCTGCTCGGTCCCCGGATGGGGAACACCGAGCCGTTTCACGCCTCGGCGGGGATGGCTGCCGACTTCCCGGACGGCGCGATCACCCACCCCCACGCGACAGATCTTCTGGCCCGCAGCGAGGCCGCCGCCGCCGAGCGGGCTCTGTCCGAGAGCGCCTGGAACATGAGCCGCGCCGCCAGGCACCTGGGTGTGGCCCGGTCGACCCTCTACCGGATGGTGCGCCGCCACGGCCTGCGCCCGTCGTCGGTGGCCCTCCCGCGCGCCTAGGAGCGGGTTGACCGCTCGCCCGAGGGACGACCGCGAGCGGATCTTGCGCTCATGGCTGCGACGAGGCATGAGGCGTGGCACGGAACACGGAAGACGCGTGGGACGGAGTCGACGCAGACCGAGTAAGGTCCCCCGACCTGGGGATGATCGTCTCTTGAAGGAAGATCGGAAGATGGGTTCCCCGGGAGCCCCAACCCGAGGACGAGGACGGTGAACATGGTTGGCAGACCGGCTGGTCGGATCATCGGACGGGGCGCCGTCGAACACGGCGATGCATGCCAGCTTCGTGGGCACCGGCGGGGAGCCTGGCCACCCATGGCGGTCGTGACCGCCCTGGTCTGCTTGGTCCTGCTGGTGGGGGCCTGCGCGTCCTCGAGCCCGGGAGCCGGGAGCCGAGGAGGGGCGACCGCCAGCGGGGGCGGTCCGGGGAGCGGCGCCGGGGGCCTCGCAGGCGGGCCCAAGAGCGGAGGAGGAGGCGGCGGCGGCGGGGTTTCGGCTGGCGCGCTCGCGACCGGCGGTGCCACCCCGATTCCTGGCTCGGGGGGACGGGTGGGCGGCATCGACGGACTGCTCGGCGCCGGCGGCGGCGGAGGCATCCCGGCGGCGGGTGGTTCGGGGGGCTCGGACGGTGGCGGCGGTGGCGCATCGGCGGCGACCGGAGGAGCCGGCGTGGCCGGTGCCCCGGCCGCCTCGGGGGGCGTCTCGCCCGCATCCGGGGGGCAGGACGGCGGCGCGGCCGGCGCGGGCACCGGAGGGCAGGGTCTGCCGGGGAACGGGGGAGGGGTGGGCGGCGCCAGCGCGAGCTCCGGCGGGTCGGTCGGCTCCGGCGGGGTCGCGGGCACGGGCTCGGGGTCGGGGTCGGGCGGGAGCAGCGGCGCGGGCAACTCGGGCGGTGCGCCCCCGGTGGGCCCGGACGACGGCGATGGGATGTTCACCATCGGCCCCACGTTCACGAGCTCGCCCGATCTCGCCATGAAGAACGTCCCTCACGGAATGACCTTCAGCTTCACCCTCGGCTCCGCGAGCAGCAACATCTTCCCCGGAACCGACGCGGTCCTCAACACCCCGAGGACCTTCACGCGGGCCATCCGCGTCTACGTCCCGAGCCAGTACGTCGACGGTGTGGCCGCGCCGTTCATGGTCTCGCAGGACGGCTTTTACGCCCCGCTGCAAACGGCCGTCGACAACCTGGTCGTCGACCCGTCACCGGCGCGTCGGGTCCCGCCGCTCGTCATCATCGGGGTGGCGGCGGGGGGGGGCGACGGACCGGGCAGCGAGCGCGGTCTCGAGTACGACACGGTGTCCGATCGATACTGGCGCTACATCACCACCGAGGTCCTCCCGGCGGTGCTGAGCCACGCGCCCCTGCGCGCGGCGTATCCCAACTTCAAGCTCACGAGCAACCCCGACGGGAGGGGCGCATACGGTTGCAGCTCCGGGGCTCCCGCCGCGTTCGGCCTGGGATGGTTTGGCGACTTCAACCGGCTGCTGACGTTCTCCGGGACCTTCGTCGACCTCCAGAGATCCGACGCCGCCACGGAGGCTGCCCATCCCGACGGGGCCTGGGACTATCCGAGCATGATCCTCGGCGCCCCGGCCAGGCCCTTGCGGGTCTTCCTCGAGGTCGGGCAGGACGACAACGGGGCGACCACCCCCGAGTCGCAGCACCTCAACTGGGTGATCGCCAACCGCAACATGGCCGCCGCGCTCGCGACGAAGGGCTACCACTATCGGTTCGTCTACGCCCTCGGGGCCGGCCACTGCGACGACCGCGTCCGCGCCCAGGCCCTGCCCGACGCGCTCGTCTGGCTGTGGCGCGGCTACGGCGCGAATTGAGCCGAGCTGAGCTGAGCTGAGCCAATCCAGTCAGCCTCGACCCTCGGCGAAGGCTGCGATGCCCATGCCGACCCCGAGGACGTTCGCCCTGGGGTGCCCGGAATTGCCGTGTCATCGACACCTTGGGTGAGCCCTCGGGTATGGGTCTTTCGACCAACGCAGCCGGGGTGAATACCACCGATTCCGCCCGCGAGATTCAGGACCGGGTGGCGTGGCTGGCGGGGGCCGTCCTCGTCCTGGCGGCCGTGATGGGCACTGGCTCGCTGGTGACGCACCTGGCCAACCACGGCACTTCCCCGGAGAGCGGTGGCGCCGCGCACGAGCTCCTCCACCTGCTGACCTTGGCGCCGGCCCTGGCGGTTTGGCTGCTCTGCCGCCCACCGCTACGACCGAGCCGCGGCCCTCGCCTGGTGGCGTGCCAGCCGCGCCAGGGTGGCCGAGGAGCAGGCACGGGTGCTGACGCCCTCCAACGCGACCATGGCCGTCGACCTCCGCGGCCGCAACGATCTGGCGGCCCCGGCCACCACGTGAAGGGCGCCGAACCGCATCCTCCCCCGGGCGAGGGGGATCAACGGCGGGGGGCGCTGCACGTGCAGTCGAGGCAGCCGTGCTCGGCGCAGGTCCCACACGAGCGCGCGACCTGCTTCCGCAAAGCATCGCGGGCGCGGAAGATTCTGACCCCGGCATTGCCGGCGGAGATACCGGCGGCGTCGGCGTAGTCCTTGACGCTGATGCCTTCGATCTCGATGCGCCGGAGGGCGTCCGCGTACTCGGGCTTGAGGGAATCCGCCAGCCGACCGACACAACTGCAGACGACGCCCGCCAGCTCTTCAGCGTCTTCACCCCGCGCCTCGAGCTCGGCCGCGAACTGGTCGAGCCGGCGATCAGCCACCTCCTGACGGCGCTGGCGATCGATCACCGCGTTCCGCAGCACCCGGTAGAACCACCCGACCACCGACTCGCGGATCTCGTCACCCCGATCGAGGCTCCGCACGAACGCCTCCTGCACGATCTCCTCGGCGATCGCGCGGTTGCCGATTCTCCGTTCCACGAAGCGGAGAAACTCACGGTGGTTCGCAACCAAGAGCTCGACGCCCGGCTGAGACAGGGGTCCGGTCCCGGTCGTATCTGACGCGTCTCCGCTCATGCGCCGACGCCAGCATGCCACCTCGTCGGCGATCGGCCAAGGCGTCCGAGAGCGCGGGCTTCGACGGTCGCGCGAGGGTCCTCACCCGGTGCTCGGCGCTGCCTCTCGACGACCCACGCGGACGCGGCGATGGCGCGCAAGGACACCTGTTCGGGACGATGTGGCCCGAGTTTCCAAAAGGGAGGCAATGTCATGAGGAAGAATCACACCGTCATTTCCATTCTCGTCGGCCTGGTCGTCACGCGCGACGGGACGACGCCCTCCGAGTTCCGGCGGATCGCCCGCGAACCGCTCCGACCGTACGACGTGTCGTTTCGGGAGGTCCCGGTGGAGCGCATCGAGCCCATCGCGGACGACGGCCTCTCGGTGAGGCTCGGTGGCGGTGAGCTGGTCAGGTGCCGCCGCGTGCTCCTCGCCGCGGGACTGGTCGACGTCCTGCCCGATCTCCAGTCTGAGGTGCGAGCCAGTCGGGCCAGGGTTGCCGAGGGGCGTCATCCGGGCCCGCCAGCCGGGATACTTTCTGTGTTGCACTTTTATAGGTAATGACAAATACTAATTCCTGTCAGTAATAATCTCTCGACAACGGCAAACCCCGGGCGACCGGGGGACGCAAAGCCACGGGACTCTCCGAGTCAGCCGGGTTTCCGAAGGAGACATCATGGAACGCTTCAAGACCGACCGCGCTCGCCGACGTTTCTCGTCCTCGCACCGCGTGGCTCACCCGTGGCGCGGCCTGGCGCTCGGAGCCTGCGCGCTCTTCGCCGGAGCCTGCGACGCCCCCCCCGACGCCGCCACCGACGAGCTCGGCTCCGCCGGTCGCTCCGGGGGGGCCGCCGAGGCGCTCGCCGCCCTGCCGGCTTCCTCCGCGGCGGTGGCGTCCACCGCATCCACCGCCGCCGTGGTCGCCGCCGCGTCCGCGGGGCTGCAGCTCGGCGCTCCCACCCGGCTGCCCGCCGCCGCCAAGATCGATTCTCGCTTGCTGCCCACCGAGCAGTCGAGCGCTCCCGGCGAGGTCATCCTCCTCCTCGAGGAGGCGGACCTCCCTCCGGTGGCGGGCGAGCCCGCCGCGCCCATCTCCGGCGTCCAGCCTCTCGATGCCCGCATGCGCGCCTTCGCGTCGCGCCTGAACCTCGCGAAGGCGAGCCTGCTCGGGCGGATGGCCGGCGAGCGCCTCGCCACCGTGAAGAGCTTCGAGAACCTGCCGGCCATGCACCTGCGGGTCGATTCGGCCGAGGCCCTGATGGCCCTCGCCGGCGATCCGGCCGTCGCCCGCATCGTCCCCAACGAGCAGCTGACCCTCCTCACGGATCCGGCGGATCTCACGCTCATCAACCAGCCCAAGGCCGCCGCCGCCGGCAAGCTCGGCGCCGGGACCACCGTGGCCGTGCTCGACACCGGCGCCGACTACACCCGGGCGCCCTTCAATTGCACCGCCGCCGGAGCGGCCGGGTGCCCCATCGTCTACGCCGCCGACATCGCCGCCCAGGACAACAGCCTCGACGACAACGGCCACGGCACCAACGTGTCGGGCATCGTCCACTCGGTCGCACCCTCGGCCCAGATCGCCGCCCTCGACGTGTTCACCGGCAGCGGCGCCTACACGACCGACATCATGACCGCCATCGACTGGACCATCACCAACAAGGCCAAGTACAACATCGTCTCGATCAACATGAGCCTCGGCGGCGGAGTGTCCACCACCACCTGCCCGACCGACGCCCTGGCGGTCAGCATCGCCAAGGCCCGCGCGGCCGGGATCCTCTCGGCGGTGGCCTCCGGCAACTCGGGCACCACCAACGCCATCTCGAGCCCGGCGTGCTCCCCCGACGCCGTGTCGGTCGGCGCCGTTCACGCCGCCAACCTCGGCGGCTTGCAGTGGTCGACCTGCGGGGATGCCACGACCCAGCCCGACCAGATCGCCTGCTTCTCGTGCTCGTCGTCCTTCCTCACCGTGCTCGCCCCCGGCGTGCAGATCACCGCGGCCGGCATCACCATGTCGGGGACCTCGCAGGCCACCCCGCACGTGGCCGCCGCCATCGCCGTCCTGCGCTCGGCCTTTCCGTCCGAGTCTCCGACCGACACGGTCACCCGCCTCACGACCTACGGCGTGCCCATCAAGGACCCGCGCAACGGCATCACCAAGCCCCGCATCGATCTCTTCGCCTCGCTGAACGGCGCGGCCGCATCGCCCGCGCCCACCGCGCCAACCGCCGGCCCGGTCGGGACCGTCTCCCTCAACGCCGCCGCCGCCTTCACCAAGACCGCGGCCGTCACCGCCACCCTCACGACCACCTCCGGCACGGCCACCCAGGTGTGCCTCGGCGAGGCCTCCACCTGCACCACCTTCGTCCCGAGCGCGGCCTCGCTCGGCTTCACGCTCTCGGCGGGAGATGGCAAGAAGACGGTCAATGCGTGGTGGAAGAACGCGGCGGGTACCGTCAGCGCCGCGCCGGCCACCGCCTCGATCGTCCTCGACACGACCGCCCCCGTCGGCGGGGCGCTGACCGCGACGGCCACCGGCCTCCAGGCCGCCTTCACCTGGTCGGGCTTCACCGACGCGGGCTCGGGGATGGGCGGGTACCGGCTGGTCACTGGCACCAGCGCCGCCATCGCGGCGGGCTGCCAGACCGGCACCGTCGCCTACGAGGGCACCGCCACCACCTTCACCCAGACCCTGACCGCGGCCGGCACCCTCTATGCGCGCGTCTGCGGCAAGGATGCCCTCGGCAACATGAGCGCAGGCAGCGCGGCGTCGGTGGTCCTGACCGCTCCGGTGCCACCGGCCCCAGTCGGGACCATCGCCCTCAACGCCAAGGCCGCCTTCACCAAGACCACGGCGATCAGCGCGACGCTGGCTGTCACCACGGGCACGGCCACCCAGGTGTGCCTGAGCGAGGCCTCCACCTGCACGAGCTGGGTCCCGAGCACGAGCGCGCTCGCATTCACCCTCTCGACGGGGGACGGCAAGAAGACCGTCAATGCCTGGTGGAAGAACGCCGCCGGCGCCGCCAGCGCGTCGCCCGCCAGCGCCTCCATCGTGCTCGACACCACGGCGCCCGTCGGCGGGACGTTGACCGCGACGGCCACCGGGCTGCAGGCCGCCTTCACCTGGTCCGGGTTCACCGACGCGGGGTCGGGCATCGCGGGCTACCGCCTGGTCACCGGCACCACCGCGGCCATCGCGGTGGGCTGTCAGTCCGGCACCGTGGCCTACGAGGGGACCGCGACGACCTACACGCAGACGCTGACCGTCGCCGGGGCCCTCTACGCGCGCCTTTGCGCCAAGGATACCCTCGGGAACATGAGCGCGGGCAGCGCGCTCACCGTGACCCTGGCGGCCCCTCTGGCGCCGACCACCCGCTCGGCGGTGCTGGTCGGCTCGGACAGCACGACCCAGGCCGGCAACCTCACCGGCGGGACCGCATACAACGACGCGTGCCCGGCCGGACAGGTGCTGACCGGGCTCGGAGGCAGCACGTCCACCACCACCACGGCGGCGATCAACCGCCAGATCGCCGGGCATTGCGGGGTGCTCCAGATCTCCGGCGCGACGGTGACAATCAAGGCCGGCGCGACCCTGCCCACGCGCGGCGCGGCTGGGCCCGCACCCTTTACCCGCGACTGTCCCGCCAACCAGGTGGTGGTGGGCTACTCCGGGCGGGCCGGGCTGCTGGTCGACCAGATCGTGCTCACCTGCGCGCCGCTGTCCTCCACGGCGAGCGCGACGACCGGCGCGGCGCTGTCCGTCGGCGCCACCACCTCGACCGTGTCCGCGGTCGGGGGAACGGGGGGGACGGCGTTGACGCCGGTGCAGTGTCCGACCGGCGAGGTGGCCACCACCACGCGCCTGCGTGCCGGGGACAACCTCGACGCCTTCGGGCTCGCCTGCGCCAAGCCCACCGTCGCCGCGAACTGACCGAACCAACTCGGTCCCTCAGCACCGTCCTCGTCGCCGTCACCGGACCATTCGGGTTCGCGTCGATCGTGGGACGTGGACGAGGACGGCGACGAGGACGAGGACGGGTACAGGCACGAACGGGGTGTCATGAGGTACAACCACGGACCATGGCCGACAGCAAGCAGGACGTCCTCGAGATGCTGCAGGAGCTCGCCGAGCTCACCCGGGTCGACGAGGGCGACCCACAATCCTTCCGCGTGCGGGCCTACGAGAGCGCGGCCGAGTCCATCGCCGCCCAGGCCACCGACCTCGGCCGTCTGACCGCCGCCGAGCTCCAGCGCATCGATGGCATCGGCAAGAGCACCGCCGAGAAGATCCACGAGCTGCTGGCGACCGGGAAGGTCGCGCGCCTCGAGGAGCTGCGCCGCAAGCACCCGCCGAGCGTGGTCGAGCTCTTGCGCATCCAGGGGCTCGGGCCGAAGGCCCTCAAGCGGCTGCGCGCGGAGCTCGGGGTCGAATCGATCGCGGATCTGCGTCGCGTGCTCGCCGAGCACCAGCTCCGCACCCTGAAGGGCTTCGGGCCGAGATCCGAGGAGAACCTGGCGCTGGCGCTCGCGCGCCTCGAGGCCGAGGGCGCCGTTGCGCGCACGCCCATCTCGGTGGCCTTGCCCCTCGCGACGCGCCTCGTGGCTCGCCTCGCCGAGGTGCCGGGGGTCACGCGGGCGGAGCTCGCCGGCTCCTTGCGACGGTTCGCCGAGACCATCGGCGACGTGGACATCCTGGTCGTGGCCGCCGACCCCGAGCCGGTGATGGAGGCGCTGGTGACGGCGCCCGCGGTGGACCGGGTGCTCGGGCGCGGCGCCGCCAAGACCAGCGTGGTCACCCGACGGGGCACGCAGATCGACTTGCGGGTGGTGGCGGCGCACCAGTTCGGCGCGGCCTGGCTCTACTTCACCGGCTCGAAGCGACACAACATCACGCTGCGCCAGCGGGCGCTCGCCCGCGGGCTCACGCTGAACGAGTATGCGCTGTCGGAGCTGGAGGGTGGTCGGGTGGTGGCGAGCGAGACCGAGGAGGACATCTACCGCGCGCTCGGGTTGCCGTTCATCCCGGCGGTCCTGCGGGAGGACGCCGGCGAGATCGAGGCGGCCGAGGCGGGCACGTTGCCGCGCCCGATGGGGACCATACGCGGCGACTTTCACGTGCACACCGACGTCTCGGGGGACGGGCGCTCGACCCTGGCGGAGGTGGTGGCCGCGGCGCTCGCGCGCGACTACCGGGTCCTCGCCATCACCGACCACGCCGAAGGCACGCTGTCCGGGGTGGGGCGCGAGGCGCTGCTCGCGCAGCGGGAGCAGATCCGCGCGCTGCAGGCCGCCCTCGGCGACCGCCTGCGCCTCCTGCACGGGGTCGAGCTCAACATCGGCCCGGCGGGCGAGCTCGACTACGATCTCGAGTTCCGGCGAGGCTTCGACTTTTGCCTCGCGTCGGTGCACGATCACTTCAACCTGACACGCGAGGCGCAAACCCAGCGGATCGTGACCGCCATGCGGGACCCGGCGGTGCGCATGATCGGGCACCCGTCGGCGCGCATGATCGGGGGACGGCCGCCGATCGAGCTCGACTACGAGGTGCTGTTCGCGGCGGCCGAGGAGACCGGGACCGCGCTCGAAGTGAACGGCGGGTTGCCGCGGCTCGATCTGTCGGTCGAGGCGCTGCGGCGGGCGCGGGGGCGGACGGGGCTCCGCTTCGTGCTGACGAGCGATGCCCACCAGGCGAGCGAGCTCGAGCGGTCGCGCTACGCCGCGCTCAACGCCGAGCGCGCCGGCCTGCCACCCGAGCAGGTGGTGAACGCCGCGCCGACGGACGACGACGGTGCGGCGCTGCTGCGCTGGAGCACGCAGGCGGAGGCGGTGGCGGTGGCCGGGCGCGCCGGCGTGCGCGAGCGGCTCTCGTGAGCCGTGCACCCAAGGACGATGGGCTCTCACACCTCGTCGAGGAGGGGGTGATCGACGCCGTGCACGCCCGCCTGATGAGCGGCAAGGAGGCCACGGTCTACGTCGTCGAGCGGGCGGGACACCTGGGCGCGGCGAAGGTGTATCGCGCGCGCGACGATCGGACCTTCAAGAAGGTGGCCAGCTACGTCGAGGGCCGCAACCAGACCCGCAACTCGCGCGACCGGCGCGCCATGACCAACAAGACCAGCTACGGGCGCGGCCTGCTCGAGGAAGGGTGGCAGGACATGGAGTTCCGGGCGCTGCGGGCGGCCTTCGACGCGGGCGTGCGGGTCCCGGAGCCGTTCTTCCTGTACGAGAACGTGCTCTTCATGGAGCTGGTGGTCGACGCGCGGGGCGCGCCGGCTGCGCGGCTGGCGGACTTCCCGTACTCGCCCGAGGAGGCAACGGCCCTGCACCTCGAGGTCTTCACCCAGGTGAAGAAGTTGCTCGCGACCGGGCGCGTGCACGGCGATCTGTCGGCCTACAACGTCCTCATGGCGGCCGGGGGACCGACCATCATCGATCTTCCCCAGGTGGTCGACGTGTCGGGGAACAACAATGCCCGGCAGATCCTGCGCCGCGATCTGCGCAACGTGACCGAGCACCTGGCGCGCTTCGACGCCCGCCTGTTGCGGTTCGCGGACTGTGGCGACGCCCTGTTTCAGCACTTCGCGCGCGGGACGCTGGATCTCGTCACGGGTCCGGAGGTGGGAGCGGTCGCCGCGCGCGGAGGTGGCGGCGGCCCCGGGCGCCGCGGACGCGACGCCGAGCGCGGACGGGCCGGACGCGGCGGCAAGCGTCCGCACGCCGCGTCGGCCGGTGCGCCGGGCCCCGCGCGATCCGGCGGGGCGACCACGACCTCGGGGCCCGAGGCCAGGACGACCCCACCCGGCCGCCCGGAGGCGCGGCCCGCGCCGGCGCCGGCGCGAGCGGGAGGGCCGGCGCCACGCCCGGACCACCGCCCTGGCCCCGCGGGCCCGAACCACCGCCGCCGCGCCCCGCGCTGACCGGATCGCCGCAGCAGGGCGGGGTGCGGCGCGACGGCCGGTCCGCGCTCCGAGGTCCGAGGCATTGGCCTTACCGCTTCGGCGCGCGGGACGTTAGGATGCCTGGCGCGGCTGGCGGAGTTGGCCCGTGTACGGTATTGCCGTCTCGACCCGGCACGTGGCCTCGGTCGCACGAAAGAAAGGCACCCATGATCACCCGTTCCCCCCGATTCCTCTCCTGGTCGATGCTGGCGGCTCCACTCTTCTTGCTCGCCTGTGGCAGCACCAGCAGCGGCCCCGCAGCGAGTGGCGGGGCGAGCGGTACGGGAGGCAAGGTCGGCAGCGGTGGCAGTGGAACCGGCGGCGCGACCGGCACCGGCGGCAGCGGTACGGGCGGCGCCATCGTCGCCTCGGGGGGCGTGACCGGCAGCGGGGGCAAGGCCAGCACCGGCGGCGTCACGGGCAGCGGCGGAGCGGCCTCGGGCGGCGCGAATGGCGCGACCGGCGGAGGCGGAGCGGCCGGTGGGACCAAGGGGGGAACCGGCGGCAAGACCGGCGGGGGCGGGGGCGGCGGCAGCGGCTCCTGCGCCTTTGCGGGTGGCTCGGTGAATGCGACGAACTATCCGAAGGGCCTGACCCTGACCAAAGCCTGCAGCCCGTACATGATCGATGATGTCGGCGGAATCGCAGTCGAGAAGGGTGGTGTGCTCACCATCGAAGGCGGCACGACGCTCCTGTTCATTGACAACGTCGCCATCTTGGTTGGGAACATGGGAACCGGCAAGCTGCTCGCAACCGGCACGGCCCAGGCTCCGATCATCCTGACGTCGATGGCCATGGATGTGACCGGACAGGGTTGGTATGGACTCCAGTTCTTCCCAGGAACGGTGACGGGCTCACAAGTCTCGTACGCGACCGTCGATTACGCAGGAGGAAACGGCGACGCGGCCATCTATGGCGAGCCTGGCATGCCCAAGAACTCGGTCACCCTGGACCATGTGACAATCAACCATCTCAGCACGTGCGCCCAGGCCCCCGTCGCCGTGTCCGATCCCACGGCCACGAGCTTCATCATCAAGACGTGCACCGCCGACGGCATGCCCTGCCCCCCGTGAGGCCTGGAGGCTCTTGCCGGTCGGGAGTGGCTTGCTCCCGCCGCGCGGCGGTGTCATGTAAATGGCCATGGCAACGGTACTCGTCACGGGGGCGAATCGCGGAATCGGGCTGGCGCTGACCCGCGCCTTCCAGGGCCGCGGCGACCACGTCATCGCCACCTGCCGGCACTCCTCGCCCGAGCTCGAGGGACTGCTCGATCGCCCTGGAATCGAGGTGGTGGACGGCGTCGACGTGACCTCGGATGCGGCGACCGCGGCCCTGCCGGGCCGCATCGGCCTCGACCGCCGCATCGACGTGCTGGTGCTGAACGCCGGCATCCTGCGCGACGACGGTGGGCGCATCGGACCGGAGCTGGATCTCGCCCAGGTCGCCGAGCAGCTCGCCGTCAACGCCATCGCGCCCCTGCGGGTGATCCGCGATCTCACGCTGCACCTGCAGGCCGGCTCGAAGATCGCGCTCATCACCAGCCGGATGGGCTCGATCGCCGACAACACCTCCGGCGGCTACTACGGCTACCGCATGTCCAAGGCGGCCCTGAACGCCATGGGCATGTCGCTGGCGCGCGATCTCCAGGCCCGCCGCATCGCGGTCGCCCTGTTGCATCCGGGCTTCGTGCGCACGGCGATGGTGGGCTACGCCGGCAACGTCAGCGCCGCCGACTCCGCCCAGATGTTGCTCGCCCGCATCGACGCCCTCACGCTCGAGACCTCCGGCAGCTTCTGGCACGCGAACGGCGAGCGACTGCCCTGGTGACGCGCGCCCGAGCGTCACCACGCGAGGGGCGGCGCGCGGGCCGGATCGTGGCTATGCTCGCATCATGGACAGGAGCTTGGACAGGACGATGGACATCCGACGCGCCAAGGAACGGGGGCACACGCAGATCGACTGGCTCGACAGCCGGCACACCTTCTCGTTTGGCGATTACCACGATCCTCGGTTCATGGGGTGGAGGGTATTGCGGGTGCTGAACGACGATCGCGTCGCGCCCGGGGGAGGCTTTCCCACCCACGCCCATCGCGACATGGAGATCATCAGCGTGGTCCTGGAGGGCGGGCTGCGCCACCGCGACAGCCTCGGGACCGGGTCGACCATCGTCCCGGGCGACGTGCAGCTCATGACCGCGGGGACCGGCGTGCGGCACAGCGAGGCCAACGCCTCGAACGAGCTGCCCGTCCACTTCCTGCAGATCTGGATCGTGCCCGAGAAGGCCGGCCTGCCGCCGGGCTATCAGCAGAAGTCGTTTCCGACCGCGGATCGCCGCGGGCGGTTCCGGCTGGTGGCGAGCCCCGACGGTCGCGACGGCTCGCTCTTGCTGCACCAGCAGGTCTCGCTGTCGATCGCGGTCGTGGGCCCCACAGAGACCGCCGCCTACGACCTTGCCCCCGGCCGCTTCGCCTACCTTCACGTCGCGCGTGGCGCCGCCCGCTTCCAGGAGCATACCCTCGCCGAAGGCGACGGCGTGGCACTGCCCTCGGGGGCCGGGGCGCTCGCGGTGTGGGGCATCGAATCCGGGTCGGGAGACGCCGAGATCCTGCTCTTCGACCTCCCCTGATCCTCGCCCGTGGCTGGGCTCACAGACGGCTGAGGAGGTCGGCCTTCTTCGCCCGGAACTCGTCGTCCGACAGGATGCCCTTTTGCTGAAGCGCGCTCAGCCTCTCGAGGGTGGCGAGGATGTCCGCGTGGGTCTGCGGGGGACCACCTCCGCCCCCGAAGGTCCCGGGCGGGGGCTGGGGCTGGGGCGCCGGCTGGGACGGTGCCGGTGCCTGCGCCTGCGCGAAGGTCTGCGGGGCAGGGACCCCTCCCGACACCACCGGCAAGCTGTCGACGGTGAAGGTCCCGAACTGGCTGGAGAAGGAGAGCGAGCCGGAGCTCCCTCCCTGTTGTTGCTGGACCCCACCGATCTGGTGGTCGAGGGTGTCGTGGATGGTCACCTGGCCATTGCGCAGGATCGCGAGGCGTCGGCTCTGGGGAAAGTAGGCGTAGCGGGCGTCGTTTTGCCCCCCGCTCGAGCTCGGATGGCCGAGGTCGGCGGGCCACCAGGCGTTCCCGAACCCACCCATCCCGCCGCCACCCGTGCCCGTGCCCGAGGGGGGTGGCGCAGGGGCGAACATCTGGTGGGAATTGAGCAAGCTCGATAGCTCGGAGCACAGCCCGGCGACGGTGGCCTGGAGACCGTGGTTGAACATGTCCCCGACCATGGTCATCCCGCCGCGCATCCACTGGCCGCCGCCCCCGAGCTCGGGGTGATAAAACTGCGCCATCGAGCCGCCACCCGCCGAGACGGCGTTGAGCAGTGTGATCACGGCGTCGGTGCTGACCCGGTAGCGCTGGGCCAGTCCCTGGACCGCATCGTTGCCGGCGGGGGTCAGCGGTTGCACGGTGGCCTCGAGGCTTCGCGGACTCGTCGCTCGATCTTGCAGACACGGACGCACATCATGGGGCGGAAGACTAACCCAGTTTTCCGTGTCTGCCTGCCTCCACACCCCCGCTCTTGGCCCGGCGCAGGCGAGCGGCGTTGCCACCGGGATCGATCCGCGCCAGATTCATGGGTCGGCCACCACATGCAGCGACGTTGCGCGAGTCCGCGGAGCCTGCGGGAGGCCTTTGGGTCCGCCCGCGGCGCGGTGTCTTGCCCGTGACGTCTGGGCCGAATCGCAGGGTCGAGGTCCTGCTCTTCGCGGCCGGATGGGGGGCCAACCACTTCTCGACGCTGCTGGTGGTGTACCGGCGCGATCTCGGGCTGTCGGCCTCGGCGCTCGGAATCCTGTTCGGGGCGTATGCCATCGGTCTCGTGCCAGGCCTGGTGCTGGCCGGACGCCTCTCGGATCGGCTGGGTCGCCGCGCGCTGGTCCTGCCGGCGGCCTGTCTGGCCATCGCGGCCAGCTTGGTCCTGGCCTTCGGGGCCCACGGCTTCGGCGTGCTGCTGGCGGGGCGCCTGCTCTACGGTCTCGCCATGGGATCCGTGATGAGCCCCGGCAGTGTCTGGGTCCAGGACCTCACGTCGACCGAGAACGGCGCGCGGCGCGCGACTCTGGCCCTCTCGGCGGGGTTTGGACTCGGCCCGCTCGTCTCGGGGCTCATCGCCGAGCTCGCGCCGGCACCCATGGTGTTGCCGTACGTGGTGCACGCTGGGGTCGCGTTGGTGGCCCTGGCCGGGGTTCGCCGGGTCCCGGATGGAGGCGGCCGGGCCGCGCCGGTCGTCACGTCGGTCGTCACCCGGGTCCTCGCCGGTGGAAGATCCACGGTGGCCGGGGCGAGCCCGCCGACCGTGGGTGGCCTGGCTCTCGGCGAGTGGGCCATCCTCGCGGAGCTGTTGCCGGTCGCCCCCTGGGCGTTCGGGTTCGCGGCGGTGACGATGGCCATCCTGCCGGGAATCTTGCGGGTCCACGTCGCGCGACCCGTCCTGTACTCGGCGCTGGTCATCGTGACCACGCTGGCGAGCGGGGTCGCGGTGCAGCCATTGACCCGACGCCTCGGGGTGCGGGCGGGGTTGCTCGGCCTCGGCCTCGGCGCGCTCGGAATCTTGCTCGGCGCGCGCGCCGTCGCCGCCGCGGCGCCAGGGTGGGTCTTCGCCGTCGCGGTCCTCGAGGGGGCGGGCTACGGGCTGGTGATGACCACGGGCCTCGTCGACATCGGCACGCGCGTGTCGCCGCGCGCCCGCGGAACCGCGGTCGGAATCTATTACGTGCTCACCTACCTCGGCTTCGCCTTGCCTTTCATCCATGCCTATGCGGCGCTGCACGCCCCCTCGGCGCTGCACCGGCCGTGGGGCGATGCGGGCACGCTCGATCGGATCGCGATCGCGGCCCTCGCATCGCTCGGCCTCCGCAGCCTGGTCCTCGCGCGTCGCAGGTGATCCCGTCATGGCGACGATCCCAGGAAACGACTGGCAGCGTGCGGCGGCCGACCTGACGGCGCAGGGATTCTCCGTCATGGCGGACGGGCTCCCGGAGGCGGGCTGGCAGGCCTTGCGGACCGAAGCGCAGGAGCTGCTGTCGCGCGCGGCGTTCTCCCCGGCGCGGGTCGGTCGCGGCGAGGACAGTCGCCAGGACCTCGGAACGCGCGGGGGCTCGGTCTGCTGGCTCGAGCCGGACATGCCCGCGGGGGGAGCCTTTCTGCGCCTGATGGACGAGCTGCGGATCTCCCTCAACCGGAGCCTCTTCCTCGGGCTCGATGCCTTCGAGGCGCACTACGCCCATCACCTGCCGGGCACGTCCTACGGGGTGCACGTCGATCGCCACCTTCACACGCGCTCCCGGATCGTGTCGGCGGTGGCGTACCTCAACCCGGGATGGCCAGCCGGGGCCGGCGGAGAGCTGGTGCTCCTCGACGCCGAAGCCGGGCGCCGGTTGACGCTGGCCCCGCGGGGCGGGACGCTGGTGCTGTTCATGAGCGAAGGGACGCCCCACGAGGCCCTGAAGGCGACCCGCGAGCGCTGGAGCATCGCGGGCTGGTTCCGGTCCCGCGCCTGAGAACGGCGGCGGCTGCGGTCGTGGAACCATGAGGGCCAAGAGGCGCGGGCAGACGAGGCCGAGGCCTCGTACCTCCCAGGGAGGGGACACAGCAGCAGGAGAAGAAACAGAACAGGAACAGGCGGAAGAAATAGAAGAAGAGAAGAAAGGAGGGAGAGAGGAGGCGGTCGCCCCCTCAGCGGCCGAGGCACTCGCCAGACGAGAATGCACCCGAGGGTTCATGCGATGGGGTTCTTGTCTAACGGCGTTTGCGTCGATGCGAACCTCGCGTGGCGACTCGCTTTGCGCGCGCGATCTCGGGCGGAACGCCCCTGGAAAGGCCACGATTTTGGCCCAATTTTGGCCTGGCTCGGGGCGTCGTGTTGCTCTCCTCACACACGCCTGTGCTAAAAGCCACATTCCTTGGACCCCGGGTCGTGGGGAAGCGCGCCCCGCCGAGAGAAGAGCAAAGGAGAGGACCGTCATGCCCACCCTTCAACGTCAGTCCCTGCTCGTGTTGTTCCCCATGCTCAGCATCAGCGTGCTCGGTCTGGTCGCCTGCAGCCCGTCCTCATCGGACGGTCCCTCCGGCACCGGAGGCACGCAGTCCATCAGCACCTCCAGCGGAGGTTCCACCATCCCGGTGACCTCCTCCTCCTCGGGAGGCAGCACCCAGCCCACCTCCTCCTCCGGCGGCGCGCCGGTCGAGTCCTCGTCCGGAGGGAGCACCACGCCACCCGAGACCCCGTCAGGCGGCAGCGGGGCGGTGGTCCCCCCTTCCGGCGGAGGTTCGGGCGTGCCGAGTGGAGGCGCCGGCGCGGGCGGTCCCGTGGTGGTGGGCCCACCGCCCGCGACGAAGGGCATCCCCGACGGATATCCCATGCCCACAGCGGACAACGTCGCCAAGTGCACCAAGGTGGGCCTGACCGCAGGGCTGTGCCCGGGCGGAGGTCCCGGTCCGGTGTGCATGCAGTGCCTCTTCGGTGGGAGCACCTACGAGACGACCGAGTCGCCCCCTCCCTCGGCGCTGGCCACCATGGAGGCCGGCAACTACCTGGTGACCGTCCGGATCGGCGGACCGATGGCGGGCGACACCTATATCGGCACGGAATCGAGCCGCGGGCTGCTCCAGACCGTGACCACCACGGCCGGTCAGACCATCGACTATGCGTTCGTGGTCAACGTGCGCGACATGGAGGGTCAGCCCAACCACCGAGGAGGACCGGCCGGATATCCCGGGCTCGACATCTTCTTCTCCGGCACCAATCCTCAGGTGACCGGGATCGGATACGCGCTGGCCACCGCCACGACCAAGCCGGTCATGGTCTACATGGCGAGCGACTCCACCGGGTGTGATCAGACCGGGAACATCTTCGGGGGCTGGGGTCAGATGCTGCCCGAATTCTTCGCGCCCCCGGTCGGGATCGCGAACTACGCCAACAGCGGCGCGAGCTCGAACTTCGGCTACTGGAACAACATCAAGGCCAAGTGGAGCCCGGGCGACTGGGTGATCATCCAGTTCGGTCACAACGACAAGGGGACGCCGGACGCCACGGTTCAGGCCAACCTCGAGAAGATGGTGGCCGATGCGCAGGCCGCCCAGGTGAAGGCCCTGCTGGTGTCACCGCCCGCCCGGGTGCAGTTCCAGGGGAACATGGACGGCAGCCAGGCCAGCCTGCACGCCGTCTCTGCCCAGGGTGCCGCCAAGGCAAAGGGCGTCGACTACATCGACCTCACGTCCCTCTCCACCGCCTGGTACAACATGCTCGGCTCCCAGGCCGCCGCGTTGAAGTTCCACGCCAACGGGAGCGACGCCACCCACACCAACCTCGCCGGGGCGGAGAAGCTCGCCAGCTTGGTGGCGCAGGCCATCAAGGACCAGAACGTCGCCCTCGCCCCCTACCTGCGCCAGTAGGCTCGGCGGGGCCGCGGCCCCCAACGGCGGCCGCGCCTGTCTCCCTGCTCCGTGGACTTGGCCGAGGTGCGGTGCGATGCTGCCCGGGATTCACAGGCGCGTTCTCCACACCCTGGAAGGTCGATGCACATGACATGTACTCGGCAGCACGCGTTGGCCTTGACCGTCGTCCTCTCGCTCGGTGTCGGCTGTGGCTCGTCGGGTGGAAGCGGCAAGGCGAGCTCCGGAGCGCAGGGAGGCGGGAGCAGTCAGCTGCCCGGCGGCTCGGGCGGAGCCGAACCTGGTTCGGGAGGCTCGGGCGCGGTGGCCTCGGGCGGGGCTGCCGTCTCGTCCACCGGTGGAACGCTCGGGTCGGGCGGGGCACCGGGGTCGGGCGGCGCCGTCCCTGAGCCCGGCACCGGGGGCCACGGTCCGGCGGTGGGCTCTGGCGGGAGCCCGCCAGGCGGCGGCGCTGGTGGGGCCGGCGCGACCTCGTCCGCCAGCGGCGGCGCGGCGCCCCCGCCGATGCCCGGGGTCTGTCCGACCGCTGCAGAGGGGCCCACCCCGGACGCGGCCACCCGCGCCAAGTGCACGAGCGATGCGACCGGGATCTCCTGCCACTTCGGCGGAGCCCCCGGGAACTACGACGTCTCGTTCTATCTGGGGGGCGCGGCCGCCGGGAAGACCGAGGTGCAGGCCGAGCACCTGCGCGAGATGCTGGCCTCCGTCGACACCACCGCGGGGCAGAAGGTCCGATACTCCATGTCGATCAACGTTCGCACACCAGAGGGCCAACCCGACTGGATGGGCGCATCGAACGGGATCGATGGCCTCGACGTCTACTTCAAGGGGACCTCTCCCGTGGTCGACTCCATCGCCTACGCCCCCGCCGCCGCCAGCGACGTCGTCATGTACATCATCACCGACTCGACCGGGTGCGATCAGGAGGGCCCCGATCTCGCCGGATGGGGGCAGTGGCTGCCGCAGTTCTTCGGCTCCGGGATCTCCGTGGCGAACTACGGGAACTCGGGCGCCCTGTCGGAGTGCTCACCCGCCACCACCCCGTGTCGGACCGACGCGCCCTATTACAGCTTCTACGACAACCCGAAGATGTGGCCGGTGGTGAAGCCGCTCCTCAAGCCCGGTGACGTGGTCCTCATCGAGTTCGCCCACAACGACAAGAACACCCCGCAGGCGGCCTACGAGGCCAACATCAACACGTACATCAAGGAGACCAAGGCGGCCGGGGCCATCCCGGTGCTCGCCACCCCGATCCCGCGCAACAACTGGACCAACGCCACGACCATGTCTCCCACCCAGCTCATCAACGACCCCGGCGTCAACCTGCCGGCGACCATCCGGAACATCGGAATGACCAACAACATTCCGGTCATCGATCTGACCGCCAAGTGCCTGGCCGCCTTCAGCGCCAAGGGCGAATCCGCGGTGGGCGCGTACTATTCGGGTGGAAACACTCACCTCAGCCCGGCGGGCGCCAACGTGGTGGCGGGTATCGCGCGCGACGAGATCAAGCGGCTGAACATCTACCCGCTCTCGTGCTTCCTGCGTCCCTGAGCACCCGGATCGGGAGTGAAGGGGAGGGCCCCTCTTTCTTCAGGGCCGTTTCGGGCGCCTGCTTCTTGGACGGGCCCCGAGCATCAGGCCCGCCGCCAAGAGACCCAACCAGCTGGTGGCAGGAGAGCCGAGCTCGTGCGCGGCCACCGAACAGCCGCCCGCGCCCGGAGCCGCCGCCGGTCTCGCCCCGCCTCCCGGAGCGCCCACGCCAGGGCCGTCCGGGCTGACGACGCCACCGTTGCTGCCGCTGCTGCCTGCGCCAACGACGCTCATCCCTCCCGGAGCGACGCACACGCCCTCGACGCAGGTGAGTCCGGAGGCCCCGCAAAGTTGCTCGTCGGTCCCGTTGTCGATCACACCGTCGCAGTCGTCGTCGAAGAGGTTGCACGTCTCGACCATCGGTGGCCCCGGCATACAGATCGACGTGCACCCCTGGGCGTAACGCCGGCACCAGCCGAGCCCACAGGTCATGCGAACGCCCTCGTCGGTCTGTCCGTTGCAGTTGTCGTCTTTTCCGTTGCACACCTCCACGGCGCCGGGATAGACCGTGGGATCGTTGTCGTTGCAGTCCCCGCTGCAGCTCCCGAACCCCGGGGTCGGCTTGCAGTCCATCTTGGTCGCTCCACCGAGGACGCCGTAGCCATCGCCGTCCTTGTCCTCGCAGTACAGGGAGTAGACGACCCCATCGTCGATCTGTCCGTTGCAGTCGTTGTCCTTTCCATCGCAGAGCTCGGGCGCCCCGGGGTGGACGTCCGCGACGAAATCGTTGCAGTCGCCCGAGACGGTGGCGTACCCGAGGACCGGCACGCAGTCCTTGCGCACGGGATATCCGGGATCGGTGGTGCCGTAACCGTCGCCGTCCTGATCGATGTAATAGCTCATGCCCGCGCACCCGCTGACGAAGGCCAGCTCTGCCGATCCGGCGCCGTCGCCGGTCGATCGGCCATCGTCGTTGCACGCGAGCGCGAACACCGCGAACTCCACGCCGGTGGCCTGGCTGGCGGTCCATTCGGCCGTGAAGGTGATGGGACCTGCGCCCGCCGCGGTTCGAGGCATGGTGTGACCCACACCGCCCGGCAGCACCGCGGTCCCGGCGTCGGTGGCGCGGAACGTCCCGTTGTTGGGCCCGTCCGTCGTCAGGTAGAACCCGGCGCAGCTGCCGTTGGCTGGAGAGATCGATACGGTCACGGTGACCGGTTGCCCCACCGGCGGGTTCGGGGGGGTGGCCGTCAACATGACCGTGGGGGCCTGGCCTCCGCTGTGGCAGCCCCCGCACCCCGCCGCGGCAATTCCGTTCTTCTTCCCCCACGCCGCTCCAGGCACGAAGACTCCCAGGATCCACGCCAGGATCCAGACACCGCCAGCCTGCAGCGCGGCGTGCGCGACCGCAGATCTCCGGGCCGGCGGTCGCATGGTTCCAAAGCTCGGCTTCACCAGATCAGCCCGCTAGGTTAGCGGATCTCGCCGGCCCGGGACCCTGTCGAAGGTGGCGCGCTTCGCCGAGTCGACACCGCCGCCCCAGCCGTTGCCCCATCCCAAATCCCGTTGCCTCGACCTTGCCGCCCGCGGCATTCAGGGCGCGCCGGTCGGATCGGCGGTGAGCTTGAGCATGATCACCCCGTGCGGGCTCACCCTCGCCTGGTAGCGCCCGCGGAAGGTCCCGACATCGATCCCCTTCCAGAGATCGCGCACGGTGGCCCGGCCTCCCTGGTGAAGGCCGATGTCCTCCCACTCGACGGTGATCGGGCTCTCCTCGGTGCCTCGGTTGAAGAGGATCACGGCCCGCGTCCCGTCCGCGAGCGGCTTCATCCACACCTCGTGCGGGCCGTTGTCGCGCACCTTGCGGCCCTGGATGCCGAGCGGATCCTGATCGACCGCGATCACCTCCCGGTTGGTGAGGATCGCGCGAATGTCGGCGCTCATGGTCTGCAGATCGTTGCCGGCCATCAGGGGGGCCGCGAACAGCGCCCAGAAGCTGAAGTGCGCCCGGTTCTCCACCAGCGTGAGGCCGTGGTTGCCGACCTCGAGCATGTCCGGATCGTTCCAGTGGCCTGGCCCCGAGAAGGGATACAGCTCCGCCATGAGATCGATGATGTGAACCACGCCCATGCCTCCCCAGCTGGTCCCGCAATCCCAGCAATCCTGGATGTCGCCGGTGGCCCGCCACAGCTGCCCGACCCCGGCGGCCCAGAGCCAGGGCTTGGTGCTGCCCCACTCGCAGATCGACAGGATCATTGGTCGTCCGGTGGCCCGCAGGGCACGGCTCATGGTCCCGTAGGCCTCGCGCGTGTCCTGACCCTCGGTGTTGCACCAGTCGTACTTCAGATAATCGACCCCCCACGCCGCGTAGGCTCTGGCGTCGTCGACCTCGTGATCCTTCGAGCCGGGTCGCTTCGCGCAGGTCAGGGTCCCGGCGTCCGAGTAGATCCCGAGCGCGAGCCCTCGGGCGTGGACCGCATCGGCGAGCGCGCGGATCCCGGACGGGAAGCGCGCAGGATCCGCCACGATGGCCCCGGCGGCGTCTCGCTTGCCCTGCCAGCAGTCGTCGATGACGACGTAGCGGTAGCCGGCGTCCTTCATGCCCGCCTTCACCAGGGCGTCCGCTGCCCCGAGGACGACCCTCTCGCCCACGTTGCAGCCGAAGCGGTTCCAGCTGTTCCATCCCATGGGCGGGGTGGGGGCCAGCGACGCCGCGAGCCGAGGTGGGGCGGAGGGCGCGGAAGAAGCCGCGGGGGCGGGGCCGGGTGGAGCGGCCGGCTCGGCGCTCGAGCCCGCGCCGATCACCAGGAGGAAGGAGGAGCCGAGGCCGACGAGGATCGAGACCCGCACGCGCGCACCAGCACCCGGTCAGCGCGTCGGCTTGCCCGCGGTGCGCTTGAAGAATCCCGTGATGCTGGCCCGCATGTGGGCGCCCGCGACCAGGGTGACCTTGGCGATCTTGTGCGGGAGCCCGCCCCGGATGACGACCAGTCGATTGGGCTTGGGCATGACGAACGCGCCCGTGCCCGAGGCGAGGAGCGTCTCGCTGGCGCGCTCGTTCTCGAGGTGGGTGTTCAGCCACGAGGCACCGTCGTCGTTGAGATCGGGGGGCGCCGGGTTGAAGAAGGGCCCGAGCGCGGCGGGGATCGCCATCTGTGCCGGATCGCCGAGGAGCAGCTCACCGCCCCACTCGACGTTCCAGGCTGGATGGACGTAGTAGACGAAGCTCCCGGCGTTGTTCTCGGCGTCGCGGTGCCAGCTGAGCCCCGCGCCGCTCGGGTAGAGCGCGGGCGACGCGGAGAAGTCGTTCCAGTCGCTGTCGTACTTCCCGAGCACCGGACGGAATCGCTCCTCCTGGCGGACGATGTTCTCCATCAAGGCGTCGACCGCCGTCCCCGTCGGGTACTTGGCGTGCCACTTCGCTCGATACCCGATCGTGGGCCCGCGCAGCGCCGCGCCGTCATGCCACGCCCACTGTCCGGTGGGGCTCGACACGTCGACCCGGGCGAAGTTCTCGACCTGAAAGTACAGCCAGATGTGTCTCTGGATGTCCGGTGGCAAGAAGTCGTCGATCACCAGAAACGGCAAGACGGACGGCGGAGCGGACGACTGTGCATCGGACGGCATGACCAGTCGAGCTTACCTGTCCCCGGGGACACGACGCCAGCCGAACGCGCGGAGCAAGGACCGCGCGCTCGGTCGAGGGCGGGGTGGTCTCAGGCGAGGAGGTCGGGGATGTTGCCGGGATACCCGGTCCCGAAGGTGGTCGCCGAGGCCGTGACCCCGAGCGCCCCAGCCAGGGTCGCGAGCAACGTGTTGTGGGCTATGCCGGAGTCCTGCTTCCAGTAGGTGCCCGTCTTTCCAGCCCAGGCCCCGAGCCTGACCACCTTGCCGGTCTTGAGGGCGCCTCCGGCGCTGCCGACCAGCACGAAGGGCAACCGACCCACGTAGTGCTCCGCGCCCTCGTCCATGTCGTTGGCCATGCCGATCACGCTGTGATCGAGCACGGTGCCCCCGGACTCCATCGTGCCGTCGAGCGCCTGCGCCAGGTAGGCCACCTGGGAGTAGTAGTAGGCGTCGATCTTGCTCTTGTTGGCGTAGCCGCCCGCGCCCTGATGGGCGAGGCCGTGGTAGTCACCGATGCCGAGGGCCGGCCACGACCCTGGGCCGCTTCCTCCGTCGGCGCCCCAGACCAGCGACACCGCACGCGTCAGATCGCAGCGCAGCGCGATCGCGGTGAGATCCAGGAACGACTTCATCTTGGTCTCGAAGACCGTGCTGGAGGTGGGAGAGGTCGCCTTGCAGGCGGCGCCCGTGGCGACACCCGGGGCGCTCCCCGTCCCGGCGCTGGCCGAGGCGGTCAGTTGCAGCTCGAGCTGCCGGACCGAATCCAGGTGGGCGTTGACCTTGGCCTGGTCGACGGTACCGAGGCGGGCCGTGAAGGTCTGGAGATCGTCCTTGACGAAGTCGAGGACGCTCTTGCGCCGCAGCTGCGGGTTCGTCGCGGCCGCGGCCGGCGTGTTCGGCATGGCCGGAGCCGCCGCAGCCCCGAGGCCGGTGAAGGACTGGGAGAAGAGCCGCGTGGGATCGGTGTTGGCGGTGTTCGCGACCCCACCGGTCCGGAAGCTGGTCCCCTTGCCACCGACCATCGAGATGGCGAGCAGCGGGATCGGGAGGTTGGTGGTGGTGGCGACGTAGTCCGAATACACCTGATCGAGGGACGGCCCGCTGGCGGTGCAGCTCTGACCGCCGGTGTTCTTGTAGGTCCCCGTCCACAGCACCGGGAACGTGAAGTGGCCGTCGTACTTGTGCCCCAGGTCGAGCATGATCTTGCAGTCGACCGCGGCGATGACCGACACCTTGGCGGCGAGCGAGGCGAGCGGGGCGAGCACGGTGCTCGAGGTCGGATCGGTGTCGGTGGTGGGCCAGAAGTTCGTGGACGGCATCCCGTTGGTCCAGGTGATGGTGACCACCCGCTTCACGAACCCGGCGGCGTTGGCTCCGAGGGCAGGTTCCGCGTCGATGAGCGGCAGGAACGCCCCGCCCACGCCCATGCCCTTGAGCAACGCACGCCGGGAGAACCGCAGCTGCGTCTTCGAAGTCCGAATCCCGATCATTGCAGCACCTCTCCATCGCTTGGAGTCCTGTAGCGGAAGGTCCTCGAGGTCGCCAAACCGACCACCAACTCCCGGATATCACCCGTCGCGGTCTTGAAGGTCTTCCCGACGCTCGCCAACGAGCTCGCATCCTGATCCGACTCCAGCCGCCCGAGGGCGTAACGGAACCACTGGGTCGTGAAGCAGCTCTGCACCTCGTTGCTGGCGGCGAACAGGGCCAGCATCCCCCGGGCGTCGGTCACCGTCTGCGAGGCGCCGTCCAAGGTCAACGTGACGGAGGCGTTGACCGGCAGCGCGTTGTCCGTGGTCCGGTACTGACCGAGGCCGTCGTAGTTCTCGAAGGCGAACCCCAGCGGATCCAGCGTCGGGTGGCAGGCGCCCGTGCAGGGGTTCATGGAGTGTTGCTCGAACCGCTGACGGGTGGTGACCCCCGGGCTGATGGGCTGCGGATCGGGAACCACCGGAGGAGGTGGTGGGAGCGTCCGGCAGAGGAGCTTGTTCAGCACCACCTTGCCCCGTCGTGGAGGATCCGAGCCGACCGCGTTTCCGGTCAGGGTCATGAAGGCGGCGCTGGTGAACAACCCCGAGCGCTGCGCCGGGTTGAGCATGACCGGCTTCAGGGCCGTGCCGGTGATGCCCTGGAGCCCGTAGACCGCGGCCAGGTCCTTGTTGGCGAAGGAGTTGGTCCCCGTCATGATGTCGGAGAACTTCCCCGTGCCGCTCATCATGGTCGCGCTCACGAAGCTCTGAATCTCGCTGACCATCTCGCCCGCCAGGGCAGGGGTGAACTGGCTGTAGATCGTGGGGTCCTTGGCCGCATCGGGCAGCGTATCGAGGTCGAGCCAGTCGACGAAGAAGTCGCTGAAGGTCGCGCCGGCCTGGTTGGTGTCCTGGATCATCCGGCGCACCTGCGTCTGGACCACCGTCGGATCCTTCAGCTGTCCCTGCGCGGCCAGGTCGAACAGCGTCTGATCCGGCATGGTGCCCCAGAGGAAGTAGGAGAGGCGGTTGGCGATCTCGTAGTTCCCGAGCTGCACGACGTTCAGACCGTCCGCCGTGGCCGCCGGATCGAGATCCGCCTTGGTGGAATCGACCTCCCAGTGATACAGGAACTCGCTCGACTGCAGCATGGCCTCGAGGAGAAAACCAATCGACGCGCTGAAGTTGAGGCCGAGCCCCGCGGGCGCCGCGCCCTTGGCGATGGCGTAGAGGCTCATCAGCTTGGTCTTGTCGGTGGCCGACAGCGGACGGCGGTAGACCTTCTGGGCGAGGGTGGTCATGAAGGTGGTCAAGCACGCCGTGTCGTTGGTGGTCGTGGCCGTCGACGCGCAGGGGAGCAGCGTGTTCATGCGCGGCACCGCGGCGGCCGCCAAGGTCTCGGCCGCCGAGCGGTAGTTGGTCGCATCCAGGGTCGCGACGTCCGAGGTGGTGTGGAACGTGTAGGCGGCCGCGGGATCGGTGGCGTCATCCGGCAGCTCGTCGGCGGTCACGGTCGTCGTGTCGGCGAGCAGATCGCGCACGGTGTTCAGGTACTGGCGCCGGGTCATGAGCCGGAGGGGGCGAATGCCCGCCGCGTTCGTATCGGTGGCGGCCGCCGTCGTACCAGTGCCACCGGGGGTGTTCACGGTCCCGCCCGGCGTCGAGCCATTTCCGGCGCCGCCTGCCTGGGAGCTCCCACTCCCAGAGCTACCAGAGCCGGTTCCACCGGTCGTGGCGCCACCGCTGGTGGTGTTTCCCGATCCCGTCGTGGTCCCGTTTCCACTGACGGTGCCATTTCCGGTTCCAGTCCCGGTTCCGGCCGGCGTGGACGGATTTCCCGGACCGAGCTGGCCGGTGCACCCGGCGGCCAAGGTCAGGGCCAGCACGGTACAAGTCGACCTCAGATATGGCACGAATCTGCGCATAACGCGTCCTCCGGAGTCAGGCATGGAAGGCCAATGGCCCTGTGGCAATGGAGTAGCAGGGTAAGTTCAAAGCGGTCCATGGGTTGCGACATTGCGGAGAGGGGGCGACGCACCCTCGACCTTCAAAGTGTTTCGGCGGGGAGGGCTGAAAATACATGGCTGAAGTTTGTAATCTTGAATACCAACTTGATCCGTGGTGGGTCGCTCGTCCAGGGTGGTAAGGCGAATGGCAGGAACATTGCTTTGCGTGCTTGTGACCGTCGCCTGGGTGCCGCGATTTGTTCGGAAAGGTCGGAAATTGCCCGGGAGCCCTCCGGAGCAAGGCCGCCCCCGATGGGCCTGGTCCCGACCGTTTTTCGCCATGGGACGGTGCAGGAAAAGAATTCCTGGTCCAGGCCCTGAATTCTCCCGGAGGGGCTGGAGGCATCGGGCCGGGAGGGTTAATGTGGGCGCGATGCGTATCCATGCGGCTTGGCGATGGGCCCTCGGGGTGGCGACCGCCGCGGCGGCGGCGTCGGGGGGAACGGGGTGCGCGAAGGCTCCCGAGTATGCCCATCCGGGCGGTACCGGCGGGAGCGCGAGCGTGGCGGGGGCCGGTGGTACGTCCGGCCGCGGGCTCCCGTCGGTCGCGCTCACGCCTCCCATGGGCTGGAACAGCTGGAACAAGTTCCAGGGCGGGGTCAGCGACTCCATCGTCCGCCAGATCGCGGATGCCCTCGTGACGACCGGAATGTCGGCGGCGGGGTACACATACGTGATCATCGACGACACCTGGCAGTCGAGCCGCGGCCCCGACGGCGTCATCGTCTCCGATCCGGCGCGTTTTCCCGACATGAAGGCCCTCGCGGACTACGTTCACGCCAAGGGTCTGAAGTTCGGCCTGTACTCGGATCGCGGGATCTCGACCTGCGGGGGCCGCCCAGGGTCGTTCGGGCACGAGGTCGTGGACGCGAACACCTACTCGGCCTGGGGCGTGGACTATCTGAAGTACGACAACTGCAACCCGGCGCCGACCAGCGCCGGCGCCGAGCAAGACTACCGGGCGATGGGCCAGGCGCTGGTGGCCACCGGCCGCCCGATCGTCTTCAGCATCTCGGCCTGGTGGTTCTTCCCCTGGGAGCCCGCGGTGGCGCACCTGTGGCGCACGACCACGGACATCGAGGACAACTGGACCAGCGTCATGTCGCTCCTCGACCGCAACGGGGGCGACACGACCCGCTACCAGAGCTGCACGACCTGTCCGGCGGCGTCGGCCGGGAAATGTGTGGTCTGCGACGCCACGTTGCCCGAGGCCGCCTACCCGGCGCCGGGACTGGCGGTCTATGCGGGGCCCGGTCACTGGAACGATCCCGACATGCTGGAGGTCGGCAACGGAGGGATGAGCGATGTCGAGTACCGCGCCCACTTCAGCCTGTGGGCGATCATGGCGGCCCCGCTCATCGCGGGAAACGACCTGCGGAGCATGACCCCGGCGACGCTCGAGATCCTGACCAACCCGGAGATCATCGCGGTCGATCAGGACGCGCTCGGGGTGCAGGGTCAGCCGGTCGGCCCCGGCACGTCGCTCGAGATCTGGGCCAGGCCGCTGTCGGGCAACGCGACCTACGCCGTGGCGCTCCTGAACCGCACCGCCGCCCCCGCCGACATCACGGTCACCTGGGCCAGCCTGGGTCTGACCGCGGGCAGCGCGCGGGTCCGGGATCTGTGGGCCAGGCAGGATCTCGGCAGCTTCGCGGGTCAGTTCACCGCGACCCAGGTCCCCTCGCACGGGGTCACGATGCTGAAGATCGAAGGCGACTGAGCGGACGAGCCGTCAACCCCGTGATCGTGGCCGTTGCCGTGGTCGTGATGGTGGCCGAATCCCTGATCGTGGCCGTGGACGTGCCCGGTCTGGTCGCTGCAGCCCGGTCCTACAGCGCCCGACCCATCACCTCGGCCAGGACCTGGCTGAAGGCCGCGGGATCCGGGAGCTGGCCCGATTCCGCCAGGTGCGCCTGACCGAGCAGGAGCTTCGCGTAGAGCCCGAGGCGGGCGTCCTTGTTGTCCGCCGCGAACACCTGGTGCAGCTTGGTCACGAGGGGGTGATCCGGGTTCAGCTCCAGGATCCGCTTCACCTTGCCGGTCTTCTGGCCGAGCTGCTCCATCAGCTTCTGCATCCGCGGCGTCATGTCGTCGTCGTCGCTCACCAGGCAGACCGGCGAGGAGGTCAGCCGGCTCGACAGCCGCACCTCCTTGATCTCGTCCTCCAGCAGCACCCGGAAGCAGGTCAGGAGATCCCCGTACTCCCGCTGCTTCTCCTCCAGCGCCTCGGTCTCCTTCTTGCGCTCCTGCTCGCTGCCGAGCTTGATCTCGCCCCGGCCGATCGACTGCAGGGGCTTGTCCTTGTACTTCGGCGCTCGCTCCAGCCACAGCTCGTCCACCGGATCGGAGAAGAGCAGCACCTCGTAGCCCTTGGCGACGAAGGACTCCAGCAGCGGCGACTTGGCGATGGCTTCCTTCGACGCCCCGGTGAGGAAGTAGATCGCCTCTTGCCCCTCCTTCATCCGGCCGACGTAGGCCTCGAGCGAGGTGGTCGCGGCGGTGGCGGAGTCGGCGGTCGACGGCGCGAGGACCAGCTCCATCAGCTTGTCGGCGTCCTGCGCCTCTCCGCCCAGCAATCCCTCCTTCAACACCGGGCCCACCTCCTCCCACAGGGCGGCGTACTCCAGGGGGGCGTCCCGCTTCATCTCGTCGAGGGTGGCGAGCACCTTCTTGACCAGTTGCTTGCGGATGAGCTGGATCTGCCGGTCCTTCTGCAAGATCTCCCGCGAGACGTTCAAGGACAGATCGTGCGCGTCCACCACGCCCTTGATGAACCGCAGGTAGGCGGGCATCAGGTCGCGGCACTCGTCCATCACGAACACGCGCTTCACGTAGAGCTGCAGCCCACGCTTCATCTCGGGGCTGTACAGATCGAGGGGGGCCTTGGCCGGGACGTACAGCAGCGCGTAGGCCTCGAACGCCCCCTCCATCTTCACCGGGATGGTCCGCAGGGGAGGGTTCCAGTCGTGGGACAGGTGCCGGTAGAACTCGTGATACTCGGCCTCGGTGACCTCGCCCTTCGGACGATCCCAGATGGCCTTCATCGAGTTCAGCGTGGCGTCCTCGAAGACCTGGGCCTCCGACGAGCCCTGCTCATTCTTGCGCCAGATCTTCATGCGGATCGGATAGGCCACGAAGTCCGAGTAGCGCTTGACGATGTCGCGGAGGACGGTGTCGCTGGTGAAATCGCGCAGCCCCTGCTCCTCGTCGATGGGCTTGAGGTGCAGGGTGATGGTGGTGCCAGGCTGGTCGCGCTCGCCCGGGCCGATGCTGTAGGTCCCGTCTCCCACCGACTCCCAGGCGGTGCTCTCCTCCTCGCCGGCCCGCCGGGTGACCAGCGTGACCTTGTCGGCCACCATGAAGGCCGAATAGAAGCCCACCCCGAACTGTCCGATCAGCTCGGGCGGGAGCTCCTTGCCCTGGGCCTGCTTGATCGCCCACAGGAACTCCTTGGTCCCGGACTTCGCGATGGTCCCGATGTTGCGGATGACCTCGGCGCGGGTCATCCCGATGCCGTTGTCCGCCACCGACAGCGTCCGACCCGGCCGGTCGGTCTCGAGGCGGATGGACAGCTCCCCTCCGCCACCGAGCTCGGGTCTGGTCAGCCGCTCGAAGCGCAGCTTGTCGAGCGCGTCCGAGGCGTTCGAGACCAGCTCGCGCAGGAAGATCTCCTTGTTGGAGTAAAGCGAATGCACCATGAGATCGAGCAGCTGCTTGACCTCGGCCTGGAACTCGAGACGCTCGGCGGGTTGGCTTTGGCTCATGACGGAGATTCTCTTGGATGACGAACGCCGTGCTGTCAACCCGCGGTCGGCGATCGCGATCGGTCCCGAGGGCAACCCCGCGAGAATCCATGACCCCCGGGCTCGGGCGGGCCCCCATTTGCTCCAAAAGCTGCTAAGAAGCACCATGTGGCTGCTCCTTGTGAGGGTGTCACCACGGACCCATGGAGTGGCTGAACGAGCTTCGATCGTCGTCGCACCGGACTGCCGCCGAGCCGGCTCCGTTGAGCGCCGAGCTGTTCAGCGTGGATCAGCTGGCGCGGCACGCGGCCAAGCTGGCGAGCCTGCATCGCCTGGCGGACGGGCCCGCCGCCGACCGCCTGATTCCCCGCCTCGATGAGAACGCCCGGGTCCTCGCCGACGCCCACGGGGTGGTGGCTGCCGCGGTGGCGCGCAACCGACGCGTGTCGCCCGCGGGTGAATGGCTGCTCGACAATTTCTACCTCATCGAGGACCAGATCCGGCTCACGCGGCGCAACCTGCCACGCTCGTACGGCCGTCAGCTGCCCCGGCTCTCGAACGGGCCGGAGGCGGGCTACCCCCGCGCCTACGCGCTCGCCATCGAGCTCATCGCGCACGTGGATGGTCGGGTCGACGCCGACAGCTTGAACGCCTTCGTCGCCGCGTATACCCCCGAGCACCCGCTCCAGCTCGGCGAGCTGTGGGCCATCCCGATCATGCTGGGACTGGCCCTGATCGAGAATCTGCGGCGGGTTGCGGCCCGGGTGGCCCTCGGACGTCACGAGCGCGATCTGGCGGCCGACTGGGCCGAACGCATGGTCGAAGTGGTGGAGATGAACCCGAGCGATCTGGTGCTGGTCCTGGCGGACATGGCCCGCGCCGAGCTGCCTCTCACCGGGGCGTTCCTGAGCGAGCTCACCCGCCATCTGCAAGGCCAGAGTGCCCACTTCACCTTCGCCAACAGCTGGCTCGACCACCGGCTGGCCGAGCATGGGGTCACCACGCAACAGCTGATCCTGGCCGAGGGCCAGGCCCAGGCGGCGGAACAGATCTCGGTCGGCAATTGCATCACCAGCCTGCGCTTCCTCGGGGCCAACGACTGGCGCGACTTCGTCGAGCTGCACAGCCAGGTGGAGCACACCTTGCGCACCGATCCCGCCGGGGTCTACGCCACCATGGACTTCGGGACCCGGGACGCGTACCGCCACGCGGTCGAGGACATCGCCACGCGCGGCCGGCGCGACCAGCTGGAGGTGGCGAGACAGGCGGTCGCGCTGGCCAAGGAGGCGGGCGATGCCGGCGAGGCGAGCACGGCGAGCGAGGCCGTGGCCCGGGCCACCCAGGCCCACACCCACGTGGGCTACTACCTGCTCGACCGCGGACGACGGGCGCTCGAGCGCCGCGTGAGGATGCCCTGGTCGGTGGCGGACGGCGCGCGCCGCCTGGCTGCACGCTGGGCGTTGTTCTGGTACCTGTCGAGCGTCGCCGCCTTCACCGGGGTTGCCATGGTGGGGATCCTGTTCCAGGCGGGGGTGGTCGTGGGCCGCGCCGCCCCGCTGTCGGTCTCGCTGCACCTCCCGCCGCTCCCGTCGCTCCCGTCGCTCCCGCCGCTGCCGCCGACCTGGCCGCGCGAGATCATCCTCGGGCTCCTGGCGGCGTTTGGTCTCGTGCTGCTCGCGTTGCCCGCCTCCCAGCTCGGCGTGGCGCTGACGAACTGGCTCGTGACCCTGCTGGTGCCCGCGCGGAGGCTGCCTCGACTCGACTTCGATTCCGGCATTCCGGCCGACAGCCGCACCCTGGTGGTGGTGCCGACCATGCTCTCGAGCTCGCCGGGGTTGAAGGATCTCCTCGAGGGGCTCGAGGTCCGTTACCTCGCCAACCGCGACGACAACCTGCACTTCGCGCTGCTGACGGACCTGGTGGACGCCCCGAGCGAGACGCTCCCCACCGACGCCGATCTGATCGCCGAGGCCCGGGCCGGCATCGAGGCCCTCAACCGCAAGTTCGGTCCCCAACGCCAGGACATCTTCTTTCTCTTTCATCGTCCGCGGCTGTGGAACGAACGCGAAGGCGTGTGGATGGGACGCGAGCGCAAGCGTGGGAAGCTGGCGGCGCTGAACACGTACCTGCGGGGCGGGGACCGCACACCCTTTCAGGAGATCGTCGGGGAGACCGCGAGCCTGGCCGGCACCCGCTACGTGATCACCCTCGACACCGACACCCACCTTCCCCGGGACAGCGCCCGCGAGATGGTGGGCGCCATGGCGCACCCTCTCAACCGACCGGTGCTGAGCCAGGCCCGAGGTCGAATCATCGCGGGGTACGGGATCCTGCAGCCCCGGGTCAGCGTCAGTCTGCCGAGCGCCGATCTCTCCTGGTTCGCGCGCCTCTTCGCCGGGGAGCCGGGGCTCGATCCGTACACGCGGGTGGTGTCCGACGTCTATCAGGACGCCTTCCGAGAAGGCTCGTTCGTGGGCAAGGGGATCTACGACGTGGACGCCTTCGTGCGGACCTGCGGCGACTTCCCGGACAACACCGTGCTCAGCCACGACCTGCTCGAGGGGGCCTTCGCGCGGGCCGGGTTGCTGAGCGACGTCGAGCTCTTCGAATCGGCCCCCTACCAGTACCCGGTGGACGTCAGCCGGCGTCACCGATGGATGCGGGGCGACTGGCAGATCGCCAGCTGGCTGCTGCCGAGGTTCCTGCATCCCTTGCCTGGCTCGATGAGCGCCCTGTCCTGGTGGAAGGTCTTCGACAACCTCCGGAGGAGCCTCGTGCCCCTGGCCGCGGTCGCCGGGTTGCTGATGGGCTGGTTGTGGCTGCCGCCCGGCCACGCCATGGCCCCGGGCCTGTTCCTGGTGGGCGTGTTCGGGTCCGTGCCGCTGCTGACGGTGGTGACGGACTTTCTGCGCAAGCGCGAGGACGTCCCCTGGCGCTTGCACCTCAACCTGGTGGGCGGCGACCTCGGGATCCAGGCGGCGCGCCTGGCCTTTGCGCTCGGCTTTGTGGCCTTCGAGGCCACCGTGAGCTTCGACGCGATCGCGCGCACGGCGGTGCGGCTGCTGGTGACGCGCAGGCACCTGCTCCAGTGGACCACCGCCAGCGAAGCGCATCGGCAGCAAGGGACCCGGCTGGGGGCGCTGGTGATGGGCATGGGCGCCGCCCCTCTGGTGGCGGTCGGCGTGGGGGGCCTGCTGGCGTTCGCGCGGGTCGGCCCGATCACGGTGGGCGCGGCCGCGCCTTTCCTCGGCGCCTGGCTGGCGTCGCCTTTCCTCGGGTGGTGGCTGAGCCGCCCCCTCGCTCACGCGCCGCCGCGCCTGTCGCAGCGGCAGCGGAAGTTTCTGCGGGTGGCGACCCGCAAGACCTGGCGCTTCTTCGAGACCTTCGTGACCGCGGAGGACAACTGGCTGCCCCCGGACAACGTCCAGGAGGGATCGTCCGGGGAGACCTCGGTGCAGGCGGGCGCGACCCAGCACCGCCTGCCACGGATGGTGATCGCGTCGCGGACCAGCCCCACCAACATCGGGATGGCCTTGCTGTCCAACCTGGCGGCGATGGATTTCGGTTACCTGCCGGTCGGCGGCCTGCTCGAGCGCACGCGCCTGACGTTCACCACGCTCGGCCGGCTGCAGCGCTACAAGGGCCACTTTCTCAACTGGTACGACACCCGGACCTTGCTGCCGCTTGCGCCCCGGTACATCTCGACCGTCGACAGCGGGAACCTGGTCGGGCACCTGCTGGTGCTGCGCAGCGGGCTCGAGGGCCTCCGCACCGAGCCACTGCTGGCGTCGGGTCGGCGGCCGTTCGACGGCTTGCGCGACACCCTCGAGACCTTGCAGGAGATCGCCCGTCACGGGCCGGAGCGGCGTGGCGGGCGGGCTGGCCTGGTGCTGGCCGCGGCCACCCGCGGCACGCTGGGAGCCGATCCGTTCCTCGACGGCCTGCGCGGTCTTCTGCGCGGGCTCGACGAGAGTGGACAGGGCGGGCTGGCGGCGCGGGCCCGGCGGCTCGCCGATCTGCTCCCGGCCGCCACCGCGCTGGAAGCGGCGGCCCCTCCGGACACGGAGCTCGGGTGGTGGACCGCCTCCCTCACCCGGACCATCCGCGCGCATGTCGACGAGCTCGCGTGGATCGCGCCGTGGCTCGCGCTGCCTCCGCTGTTCTCGATCTGGCGGAGCGGGGCCGGGCCGGAGGTGCGGGTGCCGCTGCAAGAGCTCGACGCGATCGTCGCGGGCCTCGACCAAGGACCGAGCCTGGTGGTCCTCGCTGCCCTGTCGGAGACCACGCTCGGCAAGCTCGGCAAGATCGATTCCATCGTGGCGGAGCTCGTCGAGGGCAAGGCTCTCGGCGAGGCGACCGGTGTCGCGCCGGCCGGCGGCGTCGGTCCGGTGGGGACGCCGCTCCTCGAGTGGTGTCGCGCGCTCGGCGCGGCGCTCACCCTGGCCTCGGAGCGTGCGGCTGAGCGGCTGACCCTCCTCGCGAAGCTGGCGGAGGAGTGCGGGGAGCTCGCGAACGTGGAGCACGCCTTCCTGTTCGACGAGGCGCGCGATCTGTTCTCGATCGGCTACAACGTCGACGATCGCCGCCTCGACGCCGGTTACTACGATCTCCTCGCCTCGGAGGCCCGCCTCGGCAGCTTCGTGGCCATCGCCGAGAACCGGGTGGGGCAGGAGCACTGGTTCGCCCTCGGCCGCCTGCTCACCCAGGCGGGGGGCAACCCGGCCCTGCTCAGCTGGAGCGGGTCGATGTTCGAGTACCTGATGCCTCTCCTCGTCATGCCGAACTACCCCAACACCCTGCTCGATCGCACTTACCGCGCGGTGGTGCGTCGCCAGATCGCCTACGGGAAGCAGCGGGGAGGCCCCTGGGGCATCTCGGAGTCCGGCTACAACACCGTCGATCCCCAGCTGAACTACCAGTATCGGGCCTTCGGGGTCCCGGGCCTCGGGCTCAAGCGGGGCCTCGCCGACGACCTGGTGATCGCGCCCTACGCGACCGCCCTCGCGCTCATGGTCGAGCCGGAGGCGGCCTGCCGTAACCTGCAACGGCTGGCCGGGGCGGGACTCGCCGGCCCCTTCGGGTTCTACGAGGCCATCGACTACACGCCGTCTCGCCTGCCACGCGGCTCGAGCCACGCGATCGTGCGGCAGTTCATGGCCCACCACGAGGGCATGACGCTGCTGGCGCTCGAGTACCTGCTCCTCGACCGCCCGATGCAGCGCCGGTTCGAAGCCGATCCCATTCTGCGATCCGACACCCTCTTGTTGCAGGAGCGGGTGCCGAGGACCGGCGCCGCGCTCTTCCCGCACGTGGGGGAGGCCAGCGAGGCGCGCGGCACGGACGCCGCCGAGCCTGGCACCATGCGGGTGTTCGAGGATCCCGACGGCCCCGGCCCCGAGGTGGCGTTGCTCTCCAACGGCCGCCTGCACACGGTGGTCACCCACGCGGGTGGTGGATTCACGCGCTGGCGCGACCTGCAGGTCACCCGGTGGCGAGAGGATGCCACGCGCGATGCCTGGGGCAGCTTCTGCTACCTGCGCGACGTCGACACCGGCCAGACCTGGTCGACCGCGCACCAGCCCACCCGCACCACCCTGGCCTCGTCCATCGCGGGGGCGGGCACCCGGTACCAGGCCATCTTCACCCAGGCCCGCGCCGAGTTCCGGCGGCGAGACGCCCGCATCGACAGCCACACCGAGATCAGCATCTCTCCGGAGGACGACATCGAGCTCCGCCGGATGACCCTCACCAATCGGTCCGATCTCACCCGGACCATCGAGGTCACGAGCTACGCCGAGGTGGTGCTGGCGCCCCAGGCCCAGGATCTGGCCCACCCGGCGTTCAGCAACCTGTTCGTCGAGACCGAGCTGGTCCCGACCCGTGAGGCCATCCTCTGCACCCGTCGGCCGCGCTCGGGCGGCGAGCGCCCACCCTGGATGGTGCACCTCATGACCGTGCAGGGCGCCACCGCGGGAGAGACCTCCTTCGAGACCGATCGGATGGCGTTCCTCGGGCGGGGGCGCTCGACCGCGGCCCCGGCGGCGCTCGACGCCGGGGCGTCGCCGACGCTCTCCAACCGCGCGGGCTCGGTGCTGGACCCCATCGTGGCCATCCGGCGGGTGGTGGTCCTGCAACCGAACGAATCGGTCAAGGTCGATGTGGTGACCGGCATGGGAGAGACCCGCCTTGCGGTCACCGCGATGATGGACAAGTACCACGATCGGCACCTCGCCGATCGGGTGTTCGAGCTGGCCTGGACCCACAGTCGAATCCTGCTCAACCAGATCAACGCCAGCGAGGCCGATGCGCAGCTCTACGCCAGCCTGGCGGGCGGGGTGATCTTCGCGTCCGAAGTCCACCGCGCCAAGCCGAGCGTCCTGGCCCGCAACCGGCGCGGCCAGTCGGGGCTGTGGGGGTACGGTATCTCCGGGGATCTCCCCATCGTGCTCGTGCGGATCACCGATCGGGCCAACATCGAGCTGTGTCGTCAGGCCATCCAGGCCCACGCCTACTGGCGCATCAAGGGCATCGCGGTGGATCTCGTGATCTGGAACGAGGACGACTCGGTCTACCGACAGACCCTGCAGGACGCCATCCTGGCGCTGGTCGGGACCAGCGCGGACGCGGCGCTGGTCGACCGCCCTGGCGGGATCTTCGTGCGCCGGGCCGAGGCCATCTCGGACGAGGACCGCACGCTCTTGCAGACGGTGGCCCGGGTGGTGCTGTTCGATGACGCCGGGACCCTCGTCGACCAGGTCGAGCGTCGGGGCCGCAGCGAGGTTGTCCCCCCGGCGCTCCGGCCCACCCGCCGTCGCGGCGAGCCGTCGTCGTCGCCGTCGCCGTCGTCTTCGTCTTCGTCTTCGTCGCTCCAGCCGGCGGCGTTGACCCGAGATCTGGCCTACTTCAACGGCCTCGGGGGGTTCAGCCGCGACGGGCGCGAGTACGTCACGGTGATCGGCCAAGGTCGGTCCACGCCCGCCCCCTGGGTCAACGTGATCGCCAACTCCCAGCTCGGCACGGTGGTGTCCGAGTCCGGGAGCGCTTACACCTGGTTCGAGAACAGCCACGAGTTCCGCCTCACGCCCTGGACCAACGATCCCGTCGGAGATGCCGGCGGCGAGGCCGTCTACCTGCGCGACGAGCAGACGGGACGCTTCTGGTCCCCGACCCCCGGCCCCGCGCCCTCGCCGGCCGCGCGCGCGGGGCAGGGTGGCGGCGAGGGGAGCGGCCTCGGCGCGCCCGTCTACATCGCCCGGCATGGCTTCGGCTACAGCATCTTCGAGCACACCCACGACGGCATCGTGACCGAGGCCTGCGTCTTCGTCGCCATGGACGAGCCCGTCAAGCTGACGCGGGTGCGGATCACCAACCGCTCGGGGCGCGCGCGTCGGTTGTCGCTCACCGGCTACTGGGAGTGGGTGCTCGGCGAGTTGCGGGGCCGGACCCTGCTTCACGTCGTCACCAGCCTCGACAGCGCGACCGGCGCCTTGTTCGCGCGGAACCCCTACAGCAACGAGTTCGCGGGCCGGGTGGCCTTCGTGGACTGCAGCGACACCATCCGCACGGTGACGGGCGATCGCACGGAATTCCTCGGCCGCAACGGCGCCACCGCCGATCCCGCGGCCATGCACCGGGTCCGGCTGTCCGGCAGCGTCGGCGCCGGGCGAGATCCCTGCGCCGCGCTGCAGGTGGTCTTCGATCTGCCCGACGGGCAGGACAAGGAGATCGTCTTCACGCTCGGCGCCGGACGGGACGAGGGGCAGGCGCGGGCGCTGGTTCAGCGCTTCCGAGGGACGGCGCGGGCCCAGGCCACCCTCGAGGGGGTCTGGGGTTACTGGGGGCGTACCCTCGGCCGCGTCTACTGCGAGACCCCCGATCCCGCCTTGAACTTCCTGGCCAACGGCTGGCTGCTGTACCAGGTGCTGAGCGCGCGCATGTGGGGCCGCACGGGGTTTTACCAGTCGGGCGGGGCCTACGGATTTCGCGATCAGCTCCAGGACGCCATGGCCCTGGTGCACGCGGAGCCGGTCCTGCTCCGCGAGCACCTCCTGCGCGCCTCCGCGCACCAGTTCCAGGAGGGGGACGTCCAGCACTGGTGGCATCCCCCCGTGGGCCGCGGGGTCCGCACGCACTTCTCGGACGACTTCCTGTGGCTGCCCTATGCGACCTGTCGCTACGTCGAGGCCAGCGGGGACACCGGTGTCCTCGACGAGAAGACCAGCTTCCTCGCCGGACGGGCCCTGCGCCCCGAGGAGGAGTCCTACTACGATCTGCCCCAGCCCTCCGAGGAGATGGGCACCCTGTACGAACACTGCGTGCGCGCGGTCGAGCACGGGCTGCGGTTCGGCGTGCACGGGCTGCCGCTGATGGGGTGCGGCGACTGGAACGACGGCATGAACCTGGTCGGCATCGGGGGCCGCGGCGAGAGCGTGTGGTTGGGCTTCTTCCTGGTGGATGTGCTGACCCTGTTCGCAGCCCTCTGCGACCGGCGGGGCGATCGGGTGCGGGCCGAGCGCTACCGGGCGGAGGTGGTCACGCTGCGCGCGAACCTCGAGGTCAACGGGTGGGACGGGGAGTGGTACCGGCGGGCCTACTTCGATGACGGGCAGCCGCTCGGCTCGAGCTCCAACCCCGAGTGCCAGATCGACGCGCTCCCGCAGAGCTGGGCGGTGCTCTCGGGGGCCGCCCCGCTCGAACGCGCGCGGACCGCGATGGAGAGCGTCGCGCGCCGGCTGGTGCGCTCCGAGGCCAAGCTGATCCAGGTGCTCGACCCGCCCTTCGACACCTCCGCGCTCGATCCCGGGTACATCAAGGGGTACCTGCCGGGCATCCGCGAGAACGGCGGGCAGTACACCCACGCGGCGGTCTGGGTGGCGATGGCCTTCGCCGAGCTCGGCGACCGCGCGCGCGCCTGGGAGCTGTTTCGCATGATGAACCCGGTGTCACACGGCAGCACGCCCGAGGAGGTCGCCCGGTATCGCGTCGAGCCTTACGTCGCGGCGGCGGACGTGTACGCGGTCCCGCCTCACGTGGGACGCGGGGGATGGACCTGGTACACCGGCTCGGCCGGGTGGATGTATCGCCTGATCACCGAGTCCCTCCTCGGCGTGCACCTCGAGGTCGACGCGGTCGGCATCGCGCGGCTGCGATTCGCCCCCTGCCTGCCGCCCGAGTGGTCCGGCTACAAGGTGCACTACCGCTACCGCGAGACGCTCTACCACATCGAGTTCCGCAAGAGCGCGGGGGGGCCGCCGGTGGGTCGGGTCGTCACCGACGGGCAGGAGCAACCGGGGGGGCGCATGCTGCTGGTCGACGACCGTCGCGAGCACCAGGTCAGCGTCGAGCTCGGGTGATCACGAACGTCAAGGCGCCGCGACGTGTCCGAAGCAGGACTTCAACTTCCGGTAATCGTAGAAGTGACTCTGCGGTGCGAAGCGCGCACCCGCGCAGGCCGCCTTGAAGTCGACCGCCATCTCGTTGCGCAGCATCTTGACGAGGAGGCTGCCGCCGCTCGCGTCGCGCACCACGTCCCACGGCACGTTGGTCGCCATCGTCGACACGATCTCACCCCGCCACGGGCTGCTGTCGTAGCTGTACGGTGAGGCCATCGAGGCCGGTTGGGAGGCGCCCTTCAACCCGAGGAGGGCCTGTGGCCTTCATGAGGCGGAGGACGTCCGTGCCGAGGTTCGCCCCGAGGGCGGTGAGGGCGCCCTGATCCGAGGCCCTCTGCCACGGGTTGTAGATCGCCAGATCTTCGGACATCCCCGAAAGCCCGCGAGATCCGTGCCGGGCCACGAGCTCGGTGCAGACCAGGCTGATGCCCGCTGGAGGCCGCTCGTAGGTGGCCGGGTCCTGCTGCGGGCTGTACGGGGTCGCGGTCTGACAAAAGAGCCAGGCGACCTGGCCGGTCGCCGCGCCCCCGCCTGCACCTCCGGGGGCGCCACCCGCGCCGCCGGCGGTCCCGGCGGTCCCGATCGTCGTCGGGCCGAGTTGGGTGGTACATGGCGTGTGGCTGGAACAACCAGGCCAGGCGGGCGAGCCGGAGAGCAGAATGGCAACGATCAGGCGACAAGCTCTTCGCATGTCGAGCGTCCTTGGGTTCGCACAGGGGAGATGGCCGCGAGGTCATCGAGGACCACCGCCCTGTAGGTTCCCGCTCGACGCAAGACCTTCGCTGGCGAGGTCAGGGCGCGACGAAGCAGTAGAGCCGGCCCGCACCGCCTCCGGGCTTGGTGTCGCCGCACATCCCGGTGTGGGCCGCGTTCCAGTAGGTGTACGAGCCGGTGGTGGCCTGGTTCGGGCCGAGGCCGTCGCAATGGCCGACCTCGGACATCCCGGTCGTGGCCGTCCAGTCGCCGCAGGTGAGCCCGGGGTTCACCATTCCGTTTCGCAGGCTGCCCGTCAGGATGTCGTGCTCGAGGGGCGCCGGGGAGCCCACCCACTGTCCGTTGACCTTGCCGCCCTTCTCGGTGAGGAAGATCGTGGAATCACCGGTGCGGGCGTGCAGGCTGGCCTTGTCGGCCGCCAGCATGGCACCCGCGACGTTGTAGTACGGGCCCGGTCCGATGCGATCGATGGCATTGACGGCGGGATTTTCGGTGCTGAGATAGGCGTGCCAGGTCTTGCTGCCCTGACCGACCGCGGTGGCCAGCTTCTGGCAGCGGGCATCGGCCCCGGTGAGGCCTCCGAGGTTCGCGGTGGTGCTCGTGTCGCTGGTGACGAAGAAGTTCATGAGCGGGCTCGCGGCGCCCGCGGTCGAGCCTCCGCCGCCGGAACTGCCGGCGGCACCGCCGGGAGCGCCGCCACCGCCGGAGCCGTTCCGAGCGCCACCAGCGCCAGGACCTCCGCTCGCGCCTCCGCCCGCGCCTCCGCCCGCGCCTCCGCCCGGGTTTGCGCCAGCCATACCCCCGTTCGTTCCGGCCACGGCAGTCGATCCGTCGCCGCCGCCCGTCGCGGTCGACCCACCAGCTCCAGTGCCCGACGCCCCGCCCGAGGCGGAGGTCCCACCGCCAGAGCCGATCCCTCCACCCGACGCCCCGGGACCCACCGTCCCGCCGGTGCCCGACCCGCCCCCGGTGCCGTTCGCCCCTCCCGAGTGGGTGGCTCCTCCGCTGCCGCTCGAGGAGCCGCTGCTGCCACATCCGATCGCCAGGAACGATGCGCAAAGACCAACGAAGCAAGGGGAGCGAAGATGCATGGCCCAGACCCTCCAGCAGGTTTGGCGTAACTATAGTCACACCTGCGTGGTGTCGAAGCGGATTTCCAGCGAGGCGCATGGCCTCGGAGCCTCAACGGCGCCGCGATCCCGCGATTCATGGCACCGGCGCGCCGGGCGACGTGACCGGAAGCTCTCGACCCGGCGACGCGTGACCCGGGGCACGAACCTGGTTTTTTTGACGGGCGCCGTGCGTCGGTCGCACCCACCGGCGGGTTCCAACAAAATGGAGAAAATGCAATGGGTGTGAATTCGCGGAATACGCTGGTCTGGATCGCTTCGGGCCTGGTCGTCGGGATGATCGTGGTGAGCTGCGGCGGCAGCAGCGATACGTCGAGCTCGGGATCCGGTGGCTCGACCGTGTCGGGGAGCGGCGGTGGGTCTGCCATCGGCACCGGCAGCGGCGGCAGCTCGCTCTCATCGAGCGGCGGGAGCAGCTTCTTCGGGAGCGGCGGCGCCACCTCGTTCGGGAGCGGCGGCAGCTCGTTCGGGAGCGGCGGCAGCTCATTCGGGAGCGGCGGCAGCTCGTTCGGGAGCGGCGGCAGCTCGTTCGGAACCGGCGGCTCCTCGACTGGAACCGGCGGCAGCGATCAGCTCGGCACGGGGGGTACCCCGGGCGGAGGCACCGTGGCCGGCACGGGTGGCGGAGTCGAGGGTGGCTCGACCGGCGCGGGGACGGGCGGCGAAGTGGGAGCGGGTGGCGGGAGCGCCGTCGGTGGACGTGGCGGCCTCGGTGGACGTGGCGGCCTCGGCGGACGTGGCGGCGGCCTCGGCGGACGTGGCGGCGGCCTCGGCGGACGTGGCGGCGGCGTCGGCGGACGTGGCGGCGGCGTCGGTGGACGCGGCGGCGGCGTCGGTGGACGGGCCGGTGGCGCCGGTGGACGCCCCGGCGTTGGCGGACGCGCTGGCGGCATGGGCGGACGGAGAGGCGGCGTGGGCGGCGCGACGGCGGCGGCTGCGGCGGCTGGCGTCGGGGCCGACGAACAGCAACTCCTCGACGAGACGGCCGTCGATCCGGTGGATGAGCTCGTCGATCCGGCTCTCCCGGTGCTCCCGCAAGGTGAGCTGCCGATCGCCCCGACGGAATAGCCCGCGCACCGACCAGCGCACGGAAGGTACGGGCGGCCGGCACCGCGAGGTTGCTGGCCGCCCGGCTGAGGCCAGGCTCACCGCCCCCCCCTCGATCGCGAGGGGGGGTGGTGTCCTGGCCTCGCTGCGTTTCAGGCTGCCGGCGCCTTTTCGATCGGATCGCCCGGACGGGCGGGTTGCCAGACGGCTAGAGCTGCCGGTCTCGAAGCTCAGAAGAGCTCGTGGCGCGCCGCCTTGATGATGGCGACCACGGCGGGGTGCTGCACCCGGCGGTCGACCGAGATGGCGTAGAACTGCTGGCGCAGGCTCTTCGCGCGGCCCACCACCTCGACCCGGTAGAGTGCGCGCACCTCGTCCTCGAAGATCGACGGCACCGGGAAGACGCCTTTGCCGCCTTGTCCGAAGGTGTACATCAACGCGCTGTCGTCGAACTCGGCCGCGACCGCGGGCGCGACGTGCGCGTCCTCGAGCCACTGATCGAGCGCCCGTCGCAGGGTGACGTGCGGGGCCGGAAGCAGAAAGGGCGCGCCGTCGAGCGACCGCGGGAAGAACGGCCGATGGCGCTTCGCCAGCCCGGACTTCGCCAGGAACGTCGTCCCACAGGTCCCGAGGAGGTGATTGAAGGCCCGGGCCCTGATTCCCGGTCCGAGCGGGCGATCCGCCAGGACCAGATCCAGCTCTTGTTCAGCCAGGGCCCCGAGAAAGTCTTCGACCACCCGATCCTCGCGACACACGAGCTGCAGGGGATGCCCGATGTGGAAGGCCGGCTCGAGGAGTCGGGCGACGAGGACCCTCGGCAGCGCGTCAGCCACCCCGACGGTGAGCCGCACCGGCCGGGAAGAGGGCCGTCCCCGCAAGGTCCCCATCAGCTCCTGTCCGAGCGAGAAGATCTCGTCGGCGTAGCGGAAGACGGTTCGTCCTGCTTCGGTCAGCACCAGGTTCCGTCCGACCCGCTCGAAGAGCTTCTCACCGAGGACCGTCTCCAGGCGGCGGATCTGCCCGCTGACGGTGGGCTGGGCGAGGCGCAGAACGGCGCTGGCCTTGACCACGCTGCCATGCTTGGCCACGGCCCAGAAGTACAAGAGATGGTGGTAGTTCAGCCACTCCATGTCGAGGTGGTGGCGGCTCCCGCGAGCCACGGCCCAGGGGGTTCTTATCAGCTTTCGGTGAGCTCGCGGCCGATCCCTCGACTTTTTCGCAGCATCGGGCTCGATTTTCCTGTCTGTGTGACGGGCGGTGGCGGCCCCACCTTGCACGGCGAAGGGCGGGGCGGAACCCGGTCCTCTCGACACCACAAGCCGGCCCTGGAGGTTTCCCATGAACGCTCGACTCTCGTCCCTGGCCGCGGCGCTGCTGCTCGGAGCCAGCGCCTGCGCCACCACCACCGCGGCACCGAGCGCGCGGGCGGAGACCTCGTCGGCCGCCATCCGGGCCGCGGAGGAGGTCGGTGCCACGCATAGCCCCGACGCGGCTCTGCACCTGCAACTCGCCAAGGAGGAGTTCGAGCACGCGCGCCAGCTGACGAACCCCAAGGACCGGGCGTGGTCCGAACGACTGCTGATGCGCGCCGAGGCCGACGCCGAGCTGTCGCTGGCCCTCGCGCGCAGCAAGAGCGAAGAGGACGCGGCGATGGGGGCCATCGATCGGGTCCGTGCCCTCAAGAGCACGCCCACTCCGTGACCGCCCCCATGACCACCTCATGACCCCCGGAAGACCCAGAAGCCACCAAGCCATGAACAAGGAGCCCGACATGATTGCTTCGACGTCCCCCTCTCCAGCGCGGGTGGCCCTGGCCCTCGCCGTCCTCGCCATCGGACTCGGCGGCGCGTGTGCGACCGCGGTGCCCGTGGAGCTGGTCTCGGCCCGCGAGGCCTACCAGCGGGCCAGCCAGGGGCCCGCGGCGCAGCTCACCCCTGTCGACCTGCACAAGGCCAAGATGGCGCTCGACGTCGCCGAGCAGAGCTTCGCGCAGCGGAACGACCTCGGGACCACCGTTGACCTCGCGTACGTGGCCCAGCGCAGCGCCGAGACCGCGGAGGCCCGGGCCGCCACGGCGATCGCCACCGGGAAGCGGACGACGGCCGAGCAGGAGCTCGGTCGACAGCAAGGGGTCATTGCCAAGGCGACCCTCACCTCCCTGGTCGCGACCCGGGAGAAGCTGAGGGAGTCCGAGCACGGCAAGGCGCTCGAGACCCAGCAGGTGGGGGTCGAGCGCGCGGCCCGCGAGGCCGCCGACCAGAGCGCCGCCGCCTCCGAGCGCAAGGCCGCGGCGGCCGATCAGAAGGCCGCCGAGGCCAACGATGCCCTGGCCAAGCTGGCCGCCAAGGAGGACGCCCGGGGGCTGGTGATCACGCTCTCGGGCAGCGTGCTCTTTCGGTCGAACGATGCCACCCTGATGCCGGGCGCGCAGACCCGCCTCGATCAGGTCGCCGACGCCCTGGTGGCCAAGGGGCAAGCCGTGGTCATCGAGGGCTACACCGATTCGAGGGGCTCGCAGGCCACCAACCTCGACCTGTCTCAGCGTCGGGCCGAATCGGTGAGGTCCTACCTGGTGTCGCGCGGATTTCCGTCCGAGAAGATCTCGGCCCGTGGCATGGGGCCCGACCGCCCGATCGCCGACAACTCGAGCGTCGAGGGGCGCGCCAACAACCGGCGCGTCGAGATCGTGATCGGCAAGGCCACCGGCGCGCAGGTCAACTAGACGAGATATCCGGGACTGGGTGCGCGCGCCGCCCGCGCGACGATCCAGGGCCGCTCAGGCGGTCTTCAGGCCGACCGCCGGTGCAGCAGCGAAAGGGCAAACAGAGCCGCCGCGACCAGGACGATGAGGGAGCCCGGGGCCCGGTGAGACGCGAGCGACAGCCAGGTCCCGAGGGTGGTGGAGGCGATCGAGACGGCTACCGAGATGACCAGCATGCCCCTCAGGTCGCGCGCGAGGCGCTTGGCGGTGGCCGCCGGGATGATGATCAACGCCCCCACCAGGAGCACCCCGAGGTAGCGAAGTCCGAGCGCGATCGTCAGGGCGAAGACCAGCAGGAAGCCGAGGTTCAACCGGCGAACATCGATCCCGCTGGTGTGAGCGATCTCGGGCGACACGAGCGCCAGGACCAGCCGATGCCGCTGCCACAGCACGAAGGCGATCACCGCCGCGGCCACGGCCAGGCCCAGGCTGGCCTCGGCCGTGGTCAGTCGCCCGACACCCCCGAAGAGGGCCTCGAGCAGATCCTCGCCCGAGGTGATGAGGCTGCCCGCCGCGAGGGCGGTGGAGAACACCACGCCGATGATGGTCTCGGTCGCGAGGCGGGAGGTGTTCTCGATTCCCCACACCAGCACCGTCCCCACCAGCAGCGCCGCGACGCCCCCCACGATCGGGTGAATGCGCAGCAAGATCGCCAGTCCGATCCCCGGCAGCGCGATGTGCGAGATCGCGTCCGCCGCCAGCGTCATCCGGCGCATCACCGCGAAGCAACCCACCAGCCCGGCGGCGGTGCCAGCCCCGATGGACAGGGCGATGGTGCTAGGGTCGAACGTCGTCTGGGGCATGATCGGACGGCTGGCTCTGGACGGCGCCCTCGGGGAGGCGCTCGTGCACATGGTAACCGACCGGCGCGCCGTACACCTCCTCGAGCCGCTCGGGGGTGAGGATGGTCCTCGGCGGACCGAAGCAGGTGGTGAGGCGCGACAGGCACAGCACGTTGGTGGCGTACCGGAAGACCACGCTGAGATCGTGCGAGATGAACAGGATGGTCATCCCCTCGGTCTCTCGAAGCTGCGCGAGGGTGTGGTTGATCGTGTCCTGGCCCGGCTCGTCCACCCCCGCGGTTGGCTCGTCGAGCAACAGGATCGTGGGGCGCCCGATCAGCGCGGCGGCGACCAGCAGCCTCTGGAATTGCCCTCCCGACAGGGCTCCTATCGGCCGACCGACGGCGGTGGCCGTGAGCCCGACGCGGGCGGCTGCCCGCCCCACTTCCTCCCCGGACGCGCGCGATACCGCCGCTTTCGCTTGCAGGAAGTCCCGCCCCGTGATGGGCAGATCGCGCTCGAGGTCGAGCTTCTGAGGCACGTAGCCGATCCTGGTGCCGCTCGCCCACGCCACCGATCCCTCGTGACCGAGCGTCCCGACCAGCGCCCGCGCCAGCACGCTCTTGCCGGTCCCGTTCGGGCCGACGATGGCGAGGGCCGTCCCCTCGGGGACGTCGAAGGACAGGTTCGTGAGGACCGCGGTCGCCCCGAAGCGCACCGAGAGGTTCCTGACCGAGAGCGCGACCCGACCCGTGTTCATGTTCATGCCCGCCGCCGGGCTCATTCGAAGCGCAGGGCGTCGATGGGGTTCAGGCGGGCGGCCTTGCGTGCCGGATAGAACCCGAACACCACGCCGATGCCCATCGAGATGCCAAAGGCGATCAGGATCCAGAACGGGGTCAAGACCAGCGGCCACCGCATGACGGACGCCAGGATCGCCGAGCCCGCCACCCCGAGCGCGATTCCGATCAAGCCACCCGCCGCCGAGAGGGACACCGCCTCGATCAGGAACTGCAGGAGGACCTTGTTCTCGCTGGCGCCGATGGCCAGGCGAATCCCGATCTCGCGGGTGCGCTCGGTGACCGACACCAGCATGATGTTCATGATCCCGATGCCGCCGACCAGCAGGGACACGGCGGACACGTTGCGCAGCATGCCGGTCTGGGCGTCGGCGGCCTTCTCCTGGGTGGCGGCGAGATCGGCCAGGTTGCGCACGGTGAAGTCGTCGAGCTGCCCATCCGCCAGGCGGTGTTGCTGACGGAGGATCCCCGTGACCTGGGTCTGGGCGTGCCCGACCTCGTCGGGGGAGGTCGCGGAGACCAGGATGCTCCCGACGTGGATGCGATCCTGGCTCATCATCCTCGATTTATAGGTCACCCACGGCATGACCACCAGGTCGTCCTGGTCCTGGCCCTGCGAGGACTGGCCCTTGCCCGCCAGCACCCCCACGATCTCGCAGGGCATGGATTTCACGCGGACGATCTGCCCGAGCGCCTCCCCGCCGCCGAAGAGCTGGGACGCCACGGTCTGGCCGACCACGCACACCTTGGCGCCCGAGTCCGACTCGCCGCTGTTGAAGACCCGCCCCCGGGCCATGGACCACTCGCGGATGGCGAAGAAGTCAGGCGTCGATCCGTAGACGGTGGTGAGCCAGTTCTGGTTGTCGAGCACCACCTGGACGACCGTGCGGTCCACGGGGGCTGCGTAGCGGGCCGCGCTCGCGCCCTTCAGGATGGCCAGCAGATCGGCGTGGGTCAGGGGCTTCCCGGTGCCAGGCCCTCCGCGCGCCCCGCCGAGGGTGCTCGAGCCCGGCAGCACGATGAGCAGGTTGGTGCCGAGGGTGGCGAGCTGGGCCTCGAGCACCGCCTTCGAGCCTTCCCCGGAGGCCACCGTCACGATGAGGGCGCCAACTCCGATGATCACGCCAAGGGACGTGAGCAGGGAGCGCATGCGGTTGCGCCGGAGGGCGCCGAAGGCGAGCGGCCATATGGACGCGAAGGATGCGAAGGACGCGAAGGATGCGAAGGCGCTCAGGCGGCCTGTCGTCTTGCCGCTCATGCGGCCTTCTGGGGCATCGCGAGGAGATCGGCGGCGGCGTCGTGCGGGACCTGGACCTCGTCCGAGAGGATCCGTCCGTCCCGGACGACCAGGCGTCGGGAGGCATAGGCGGCGATGTCGGGCTCGTGGGTCACGAGGACCACCGTGATGCCGGTCGCGTGGAGGGTCTGCAGCAACCCGAGGACCTCCACCGAGGTCCGGGTGTCGAGGGCCCCGGTCGGCTCGTCCGCCAGGATCAGGCGCGGGCGATTGACCAGCGCGCGGGCAATCGCCACGCGCTGCTGCTGTCCGCCCGAGAGCTGCGCCGGGGTGTGCAGCTCTCGTCCGCCGAGCCCGACCCGGGCGAGGGCGACCATGGCCCGTTCCCGTCGCTCCTGCGCGGGGATCTCGGCGTAGACCAGGGGCAACTCCACGTTGTCGAGCGCGCTGGTGCGCGCGATGAGCTGGAACCCCTGAAACACGAAGCCGAAGGCGGACAGGCGCAGGGCCGACAGCTCCTGCTTTTCGAGGCTCGCCACCTCGCGTCCCTCGAAGCGGTAGCTGCCCGAGGTCGGACGGTCGAGACATCCGAGCACGTTCATGAGGGTGGACTTGCCGGAGCCCGATGGTCCCATGATCGCGACCATCTCGGCCCGGGCGATCGTGAGGTTCACGTCGACCAGGGCATGCACCTCGACCTCCCCGGCGAGGTAGGTCTTGGTGATTCCGGTGAGCCGGATGACGGGCTCCTCAGGACCCACGAGCGACCCCTCCGGGTGGCGCCGCACCCGCCGCGGTGCCGGCGCCCTTGCCGCGCAGCACGTCGAGGATCACGGCGGTTCCGGGCTCGAGTCCCCACACCTCCGTCAGGTTGCCGTCGGTGACCCCCGTCTTGACCGCGACGCGGTCGGCGCGCCCGCCGACGAGGACGTAGACCGCCGCACCCTGCCGGGCTCCGGCGGCGGCGCCCGGCAAGGTGGGCGTTCGCGCGCTCGCGGTCGGCCCCGCGCCCGCCGCCGAAGCGGTGGCGGCCGGCCGGAAGCGCAGCGCCTCGTTCGGGACCGCCACCACCTGCTTCTTCTCCACGATGAGGATGAGGACGTTGGCCGTCATCCCCGGGCGGAGCTTGCCCTCGGGGTTGTCGACGTCCAGCACGACGTCGTAGGTGACCACGTTCTGCGCGGTCTGGGGCGCGTTCCGCACCTCGTGGACGTGGGCCTGGAAGACGTCGTCCCGGAAGGCATCCACCGTGAAGGTGGCCGTCTGGTCCGGGCGCACCCCGCCGATGTCGGCCTCGTCCACCGCCGCGTGGACCTGCATGTGGCGCAGATCCTGCGCGATCGTGAACAGAGTGGGTGCCGTCAGCGTGGCGGCCACGGCTTGCCCGACGTCGATGTTGCGCGAGATGACCGTGCCGTCCACCGGGGACCGGATGATGGAGTGTTCGAGGTCGAGCTCGGCGCGCGCGAGCTGCGCCTGCGCGCCGGCGACCTGGGCCAGGCTCGATCGCGCGAGGCCGCTGGTCTGCCCGAACGTCGCCTGCGCCGCGTCCAGATCGGCCGGGCTCACCAGCGCGCGCCGCTCCATCAGCGTGGTCCGATCGCGCACGCTGCCGGCGCCGTGAGCGGTCGCGCGCGTGCTGGCCAGATCGGCGCGCGCCTGGGCGAGCTGCGCGGTCGCGAGCGCGACGGAGTTGCGAAACAGGGCGGGATCGAGCTCGACCAGCAGATCGCCAGCCTTGACCGTCGAGTTGTAGTCCGCATGCAGCTTCCAGACGATCCCGGAGACCTGGGCGCCGACCGGCGAGGTGATCACGGGTTGCAGCGTCCCCGTGGCCGTCACCCGCTCGGTGACGTCGGTGCGCACGACCGGGGTGGTTCGATACCGGATCGGCGCTGGCCGGACCCCCGCGTAGACCGCCCACCCCGCAAGGGCGAGGACTGGCACCGCCGCCAGTCCCGCGATGGTCCATTTGCGCCGCCCGGCCATGGCCGGGGCGACCGTGGGGGAGGCAACCTGCGCCGGACCAGTCATGACCGCATCCATTGGTAGGCAGGGGAGGATGCACGTTCCGTTCCCTCGCCGCAGCTCGGCGTCCTCGACCCCAAGCGCCACACGGGCCCGGCACGGTTCCTGCTTTTCCACCCGACGGATCGAATGTCGAGGCTCTTCGGACTGGAGGAAGCTCAACCGCGCCCGGCAAAGGTTGCACCCGCGGGGCGCGGGCCGTTGCACCTGGTTCGCCGTCCCGGATTCTGGCTGGCCCTCGCGGTCCCGGTCGTCGTCGTCGTCGTGCTCGCGCTGCGCGCCCGCGGCCCTGTGGTGGTGACGGTCGCCGCCGAGCGACGGGACATCGAACAGCACCTGGTGGCGAGCGGCCGGGTCTGGGTCCCGACCCGCGTGCAGGTCTCGGCGCAGAATCCGGGCCGGGTGCTGGCGGTCGCGGTTCGCGAGGGACAGCGGGTGAAGAAGGGCGCCCTCCTCGTGCAGATGGACGACGCCGAGGCGCGGGCCGCCACCATGCAGGACCAGGCAGCCGTCGCCCAGGCTGGCGCGCGGCTCGATCAGCTTCGCCGGGTGGGTGCGATCGTCGCCACCGAGGAGCTCCGCCAGGCCGACACCACCCTCGCCCGCGCCGAGGCGGACCTCGTTCGCATGGTCAAGCTGGCTGGGTCGGGCGCGGCTCCGGCGGTGGAGCTCGAGAATGCCCACCGACAGGTGGAGCTGGCGCGCGCGCAGCAGCGCGCCGCCGAGGCGCGACAGCTGTCGGCGGCCCCGCGCGGCGCCGACTCGCGGGTGGCGCTCACCGCTCTGCTGCACGCCGAGGCCGAGCTCGGGGCGGCCGAGGTGCGCATGGCCGAGACCAAGCTCCTCGCGATGGAGGACGCCGTGGTCCTGGTGCGCACGGTCGAGCCGGGCGACATGGTCCAGCCCTCACGCACCCTGCTGGTGCTCGCGGCGGGGAACGACGCTCCTCAGCTGGTGTTCCAGGCCGACGAGCGGAACCTCGCCAACCTCCGGATCGGGCAGAAGGCGCGGGTGGCGGCGGATGCCTACCCCGAGCGCCTGCTCGATGCGACGGTCACGACCATCGCGCCGTCGGTCGATCCCGCGCGTGGGAGCGTCGAGATTCGCCTGGGGGTCGACGGGGCCGCGCCGTTCCTCAAGCCCGACATGACGGTCTCGATCGACCTGACGGTCGGCTCCCGGCGCGACGCTCTCACGGTCCCGAGCGAGGCGGTGCACACCGGATCTCCGCCGTGGCTCCTGGCGATCGAGCGCAACCACGTCGTGCGGAAGGACCTGACCCTCGGCATCCGCGGGCAGGGAACCGTCGAGGTGCTGGTCGGGCTCGAACCCGGGGCCGCGGTGGCGCTGCCCGAGCATCAGCGCCTCGTGGTCGGGCAGCGGGTGCGCGCCGTCGCCCGGAGGCATTGACGTGCCGTTCGCGTGGTTCGTGGCGCTCCGGTACCTTCGGGACGGCAAGAGCCAGACCGCGCTGATCCTCGCGGCCGTCTCGGTCGGGGTGGCCGTGGTGGTCTTCCTCTCGGCGCTGATTGGCGGGCTCCAGATCTCCCTGGTCGACAAGACCCTGGGCTCGCAGGCCCACGTGACGCTGCAGGTTCCGCGGGAGGCGCCGAGGGTCCTGGTGGAAGAGGGGCCGGGCCGCGCCATCGGCCGGAAGATCCAGCCCGCGTCGCAGCGTCTTCGTTCGATCGACGGCTGGCCGGCGGTGCTGGCGGCGCTCGACGGCGATCCCGAGGTGGTCTCGGCCTCGCCCATGGTCCTCGGCGCGGGCTTTGCGATGCGCGCCGACGCCAAGGAGGCCATCTTCATTCAGGGCGTCGAGCCCGAGCGCTTCCTGGGAATCATCGATCTGCGCAAGAGCATGGTCTCCGGGCGGTTCGACATCCTCGGGGGCCAGGTCGTGCTCGGGACCACCCTGGCCGAGGATCTGGACGTGGGGGTGGGGGACAAGCTGCGGATCACCAGCACCGAGGGGATCGATGACGTGGTGACGGTTGCCGGGCTCTTCACGCTCGGCAACGAGGGCGTCGACAAGACCTGGCTGGTCACCTCGCTGCGGCACGCCCAGTCGCTCTACGCGCTCCCGGGTGGGGTCACCACCATCGAGATCAAGGTCGGCGACGTCTTCGATGCCGAGCGCGTGGCGCTCGCGCTCCACGATCGGACCGGGCTCGAGGCGAACAGCTGGATGAAGCGCAACGCGCAGCTCCTGGCCGGGCTGTCCGCCCAGAGCAACTCGAAGGCCCTCATCCAGTTCTTCGTGGTGGTGGCGGTGGCTCTCGGCATCGCGAGCGTGCTGGCGGTCTCGGTGGTCCAGAAGACCCGGGAGATCGGGATCCTGCGCGCGGTGGGGACGGCGTCGCGGCGGGTGCTGGCGATCTTCCTCATCCAGGGCGGGGTGCTCGGCCTCGCGGGGGCGCTGCTCGGGTCGGGGCTCGGGATGCTTCTGGCGAAGCTGTTCGAGAACCTGGCGCGCGGGCCGGATGGAGCGCCGCAATTTCCGGTGGTGCTCGAGCCGTCGCTCTTCGGGATGTCGATCGGCCTTGCCACGGCGGTGGGGATCCTCGCGGCGGTGATCCCGGCCCGGCGCGCGTCGCACATCGATCCGGCCATGGCGATCCACAATGTCTGAGCCCATCTTGCAGGTCCAGGGGGTGACCAAGGAATACGGCGAGCGGGTGCGAACCCGGGCGCTCTCGGGCGTCGACCTCACCATCGAGCGCGGCGAGTTCGTCGCCCTGATCGGTCCCTCGGGCTCGGGCAAGAGCACCCTGCTGAACATCATCGGGCTCCTCGATCGTCCGACCGCCGGGCAGGTGCTCCTCGCGGGGACCGACACGCGGGGGATGGACGATCGTGGGTTGACCAGCCTGCGGGCGCATACCCTCGGCTTCGTCTTCCAGTTTCACCATCTCCTGCCCGCCTTCACGGCCCTCGAGAACGTGATGCTCCCCGCCTGGGGAGACACCGGCTTTCCGAGCCGGGAGCTGCGCGAGCGGGCGGGCGAGCTCCTGCGCGCGGTGGGGCTGTCGGCGCGCCTCGACTACCGGACGACGGATCTCTCCGGCGGAGAGCAGCAGCGGGTGGCCATCGCCCGTGCGCTCGCCCGCCGCCCACTGCTGGTCCTGGCCGACGAGCCCACCGGCAACCTGGATACCGCCGCGGCCGCCGCCGTCTTCGACCTGATGCGGACCTTCAACCGGGACGCCGGCACGACCTTCCTGCTCGTCACCCACGATCCGCGCATCGCCGAGCGTTGCGATCGCATCGTCGAGATCGTGGACGGCCGGATCCGCAGCGACGGGCGAGCCGCCCCGCGAACGGAGCGGCCCGAGGGCCGTCCCCCCTGATCGTCCTCGGGGCCCTCCCTCACCGATGCGGACGCCGAGGCTCAGGCCGTGGGTTTCGCAGCGCCGCGGCCCGGGAGCTGGGCCAGGATCTTGTTCCAGGTCGCTTCGTGGACGGCCTTCCTCGGCAGCACCCGCCCCATGGTGACCGCGGCGCCGCGCGCGCGCCGAACACCCTGATCGAGCGCCTGCAGGTCGATGTACTCCTCGCCGTCCATGAGCCCGGCCGCGGTCTCGGCGGTGCTGACGCTCGCCACCTCGTCGTCCGACAGGAACCCCAGGAGCGCCTTGCGCCCAAGAGACTGGTCATCGAGGGCCGTGGCTCCCGTCGTCCCGAGGTTGCTGTCGTGGGTGGCCACAGTCGATTGCTTCTTCTGGTTCTGGTTCATGGTCTCGCCTCGTACGTGGTGAGTTGTGGTGGTCGGATCGGCCTCGGGTTCGCGGGCGTGACCTCGGGCAGCGAGGTCGTTACGTCCTCCACGCTCCGGATGGCGGAACGTTTCGGGAACGCAACGTGGGGTACGCGTCCCGAATTCGCCTGGTGCCAGATGGGCCGGGACGTCATCCCGACATGATCCCGATACCTGCACCATCCGCGCCACTCCGCGCACCCTCGGGATCGATCCGTGATGGGGAGGTGCGGGGACGCTCAGCGGGTCGCGTGCGGGGCGGAGGCGGCGACCTCGTCCGACGCCAGGCGGGCCTCGAGCGCCTCGAAGGTCGCCACCAGCGCGTCCGCCATCGCCCCTTCGGCATACGCCACGGCGGCGGCGGCATGCTCCTCCGCCCGCTCGGCGTGGGCCTCGAGCTTCTTCTTCTCGGCCTTCTCCCGCCAGCCCGCGATGGTGGCGGCGGTGGTTGCCTCCTGCGACTTGAACCAGCTCTGGACCCGCGCGCCCGCGGTCTTGGTCTTCTCGCGGGTGGACTCCACGAAGTGCCGCGCGTCGCGCAGCTTGGCCGCGAGCGCCAGCTTGTCGTCGTGCTGCACGGACTTGATGTCGGCGCGCGCACGCTCGAGCTGACCTTCCATCTTGGTCAGGCTCTGGCGCAGGGATTCGGTGAACTGGTCGATCTTCGAGCTCATGGTCATGGCCTTTCGTGCTCTGGTGCTGGAGGGATCGTCGATCGCCGGGTTCATGGCGATCCATTCGCGCGGCTCGGCCGAGGCTGGTCGAGACCACGCTGTCCGTGGCTGCGATGGGTCTTCATCGGGGTCTCCTCTTCATCCGCGAAGCGCCTCGACGGCCTTGTGCAACCGCGTGGTCGCCGCGTTGACGCCAGCCTCGAGGTCGTGCCAGCGATTCGAGGCCGCCCGGTTCATCTCGGTGACCTTGTCCTCTGCGTTCTTGACGTCCTTCTGTAAACCAGCCACCTGCAGGTCGAGCCGGACCTTGGCATCTGCGGTGGCGGCGGCGGCCTTCTTCTCGAGGCTGGAGACCGTGACCTTGGCCGCGGCGATCTCGTGCTCGGCATCCGCCCGCAACTGGTCGCGCCTGGCCGAATCGTCCGCGTAGTCGAATCGCGGCATCGCCTCGACGATGGCCTTGGTCGCGCCCGGGATGATCAGACGGCCGCCGGTATCCTTGACCTGCGTGACCGGAATCGCCACGTCGTGGCGGCCGATGCCGACGAAGCCACCCGCGCCGACGATCAGGTACGAGACGGTGCGATCCGGGGAGATGATCAGGTCCTCGACCGTGCCGACCTTGTCTCCCGAATCGTTGTAGACCGTCTTCCCGAGGATTCCCTTCTTCACGCTCCAGCCCATGGTCAGTCGGGTGGCCTCGACCACGCTGACGCCGAGGGAGGTCGAGCCCGCCACCTGGGCCCGTACCGGGGCGGGCGTTCCGAGCGTGCCGAAAGCCGCGACGGCGGCCCCGAGCAGGATCCACCTCGGTCTTTGTCCCGCGCCCTCGAGCGGCCTCGCGCGATCACCCACCGCAAGCGCGAGGTGTCCTGTCATTGGTCGTTCCATCATCTCGTTCTCCAGCATCGTTGCAGCCAGCTTTCTTTTTTCGGGGTCTCGGTTCCGTGGTCTCGGTTCCGGGTCTCGGTTCCGTGGTCTCGTCCGCGGGCTCTCGCGCAGGTCTTGCGCCTTTCCAGGCACCACCAGCGTTGCCGCGAGCGCCGCGTGCAACACACCGCTGGACGACTGCATGAATCGCGCCGACGAGCGTCGGTTGCCACCGTCGACGAACCGGGCCGCCGCTCTTGCGCGGCACGCTTCGTGCTCTCCCGTCTGCCGTCACCGCCAGCCGCGATTCGATCCCCTCGCGTCGCTTGGCGACCGGACGCACCCACCCCACCGAGGAGTTGCCTTGACGCGAAAGATGCACGCCGCCGTCGTCGAACAGTTTGGAAAACCCCTGGTCCTCCGGGAGTGGGACATCCCCTCTCCCGGGGCCGGCCAGATCCTGGTGAAGACCGAGGCGTGCGGCGTGTGCCACACCGATCTTCACGCCGCCCGCGGGGACTGGCCGCTCAAGCCGCGCCTGCCATTCATCCCCGGACACGAGGGAATCGGCGTCGTCACCGCGGTCGGCGCCGGCGTCACCGGGGTCAAGGAGGGGGACCGCGTGGGGGTTCCCTGGCTCTATTCCGCCTGCGGCCACTGCGAGCACTGCCTGGCGGGCTGGGAGACCGTCTGCGCCGGCGCCGAGTTCGGTGGCTACACGAAGAACGGAGGGTTCGCCGAATACATCCTGGCCGACCCGACCTATGTGGCCCACATCCCCGCCGGGCTGACCCCGACCGCCGTGGCTCCCATCATCTGTGCCGGCATCACCACCTACAAGGGCATCAAGGTCACGGGCGCACGGCCCGGACAGTGGCTGGCGGTCTCGGGCGCGGGTGGCCTCGGCCACCTGGCCATCCAGTATGCCAAGGCCATGGGGCTCCACGTCTGCGCGGTGGACATCGACGATGGCAAGCTGGCCCACGCGCAGCGCCTCGGCGCCGACGCCATCGTGAACGCCAAGAGCCAAGATCCCGTGGCGGCCGTCCGGAAGGCCACCGACGGGGGCGCGCAGGGTGTCCTCATCACCGCCCCATCGCTCGACGCCTTTCGGCAAGGGGTGGGCATGACCCGCAAGCGCGGAACCTGCGTGCTGGTGGGGCTGCCGCCGGGTGAGTTTCCACTTCCGCTCTTCGACGTGGTCGCCAATTGCATCACCGTGCGGGGCTCGTTCGTGGGAACCCGCCAGGACATGGCCGAGGCCCTCGCCTTCTCGCTCGACGGGAAGGTCAAGGCCGACATCGAGGTTCAACCGCTCTCGGCCGTCAATCAGGTCTTCGAGCGGCTGCAGCACGGCGACGTGGCCTCGCGGGTGGTGCTCGAGTTCGGACCGGCCTGATGCGGGGCGGGACAACCAGGCGCGCGTCTTCCTCGCCGTCGCCCTCGGCGCGCGTGTGCCACGGTTAGGGCCGTGCGGGCAAGGGCGAGCGTCACGTCGAGGCCGGCCGGCAGTCTCCGTACGGTGGTCTTCGCGCTGGCGACCAACCTCGCGGCCGCCACCGCCAAGCTGGTGGCGGCGCTCTTCACCGGATCGAGCGCGATGCTGGCAGAGGCCTTTCACGGCTTCGCCGACAGCGGCAACGAGGTGTTGCTGCTGGTGGCCGAGCGGAGCAGCGCGCGTCCCGCCGACGAGCAGCATCCCCTCGGGCACGGGCGCTCCGCCTACTTCTGGGCGCTGGTCGCGTCGCTGGGCGTCTTCCTGGTCGGGGCCCTGCTCTCGATTCACCAGGGTATCGCCGGGCTCCTGCACCCCGAGGCCATGTCGTCTTTCCGGCTGGCCTACCTCATCATCGGGATCTCGTCGGTGCTGGATGGGGCCTCGTTCCTCCAGGCCCGTCGCCAGCTCGGCCGCGAGGCCCGCGCGCTCGCGCGCACCTTTCGCGAACACTTCGACCTCAGCTCCGACCCGATTGGCCGGGCCGTGTTCGCCGAGGACGCCGCGGCGCTGGCCGGGAACCTGGTCGCGTTCACCGGCATCGCGCTTCACCAGGTCACGGGGTCGACGGTTCCGGATGGGATCGCGGCCATCGTCATCGGGGTCCTGCTGGCCGCGGTGGCCCTGCAGCTCGCCGCGCGCAACGGCGACATCCTGATCGGCGGCCAGGCGCCCCCGGCCCTGCGCCGCAGGATCGACGCCAGCATCGCCGCCGCGCCCGGCGTGCGCGCCGTGACCGAGCTGCTCGTGACCTTCATCGGCCCGCGACGGCTGTGGGTCGTGGCGCGGGTCTCCCTCGACCCGGAGCTGAGCGGCGCCCGCGTGGAGCGCCTGCTCCGCGACACGGAGCACCGCCTGCTCGAGGAGTCCCCCTTCATCGCGCGGGTGGACATCGTTCCGCGCGGGAGTTGACCGAGCGGGAGCGCGAGCGCCCCCGGGGTCGGCTTGGCGTCGGGTCAGGCCTTGAGCTGTGGCACGACCCCCGGGTAGCCGGCGCCGAAGCTGTCGCCGGTGGGCATGCCGAGGGCGTTCCCGATGGTGGCCAGCACCAGGTTGTTGGCGACCCCGGACGCTCCACCCCAGTAGGTTCCGGTCTTGCCGGTCCAGGTGCCGAGCTTGGCCACCCGTCCGGTCTTGAGATACCCGCCCGCGCTGCCAATCAGCACGAAGGGCAGGCCGCCGACGTAGTGGGAGGCGCCCTCGTTCATGTCGGTGGTCACGCCGATGACGCTGTTGTCGAGGACCGTCCCGCCCCCCGAGTCGGTCGTGGCGTCGAGGGCCTGGGCCAGGTAGGCCACCTGGGTGTAGTACCAGTTGTCGATCTTGGTCTTGGACGGGTAGCCAGCCGCTCCCTGGTGCGCGATGCCGTGGTAGTCGCCGGATACGCCGAGGAACGGGAACGAGCCCGGACCGCTGCCCCCGTCCGCGCCCCACACCATGGACACCGCCCGCGTCAGGTCGCAGCGCAGGGCCACCGCCGTCAGGTCGAGGAAGGACTTCATGGTGGTCTGGAAGTCGGTGGCCGTGGCCGGTGTGGTGGCCTTGCAGCTGGCCGCCGTCGAGGGGGACGAGGACGACATGGCCGACAGCTGGAGCTCGAGCTGTCGGATCGACTCGAGGTGCGCGGCCACCTTGGCCTGGTCCGCCGTCCCCAGTCGACCGCTGAAGCTCTGCAGATCGCGCTGGACGTAGTCGAGCAGGCTCTTCTGTCGCAGCTGGACCGAGGCCGCCTGCGCCGGCGGCGCGGCGCTGGCGCCCTGGTTGAAGAACTGGTTGAAGAGGCGGGTGGGGGAGGTCTCGGCGGTGTTGGCGGTCCCGTCGGCGCGGTAGCTGGTGACACCCGTGTACTGTCCGGCGCCGATCATGGACAGGCTCATCACCGGGATGGGGAGGTTCACCGTCTTGGCCACGAAGTCCGAGTAGGCCTGGTCGATCGACGCGCCGGTGGCGGTCGCGAACTGACCGCTCACGTTCTTGTAGGTGCCGGTCCACAGGGACGGGTACGTGAAGTGGCCGTCGTAGTTGTGGCCGCCGTCGAGCATGATCTTCACGTCCACCCCGGCGGCGAGCAGCACCTTGGGGGCGAGCGGCGCGAGCGGCAGCAGCACCTGGCTGGCGGTGGGGTCGGTCTCGGTGGCCGGCCAGAAGTTGGTGGCCGGCATGCCGTTGGTCCAGGTGATGGTGACGATCCGCTTGGGCGCCCCGCTCGGCGTGGTGGCTCCGAGCGCGCGCTCGGCCTCGATGAGCGGGATGAAGGCCGCGCTCACGCCCATGGTCTTCAGCAGCGCCCGGCGCGAGAAGCGCCGCGCCGTCTTGGATGTCCGAATGCCGATCATTGCAATACCTCCCCCGGGCCAAGAGCTCTGTAACGGAATGTGCGTGAGGTCGCGATGCCCACCAGGAGCTCGCGGACGTCACGGGTCGCGGACTTGAACTTGGTGGCGGCCCCGGTCAGCGAGGCGGCGTCGTCGGCGGTGTCGAGGCGCCCGAGCGCGTAGCGCAGCCACTGCCGGCTGAAGCAGGTCTGCACCTCGTCGCTGGTGGCGAGGGTCGCGGCCAGGCCGCGCCCGTCGGTCAGGGTCTGGGCCTTGCCGTCCAGGGTCAAGGTGACCTGCGCGTCGACGGGCAGCCCGTTGTCGGTGGTGCGGTACTGCCCGATGCCGTCGTAGTTCTCGAACGCGAAGCCGAGCGGATCGATCATGGTGTGGCAGGCCGTCGCGCAGGGGTTGGTGGAGTGCTGCTCGAACCGCTGCCGGGTGGTGAGGCCCGGGGTGACCGGCTGGGGGTCGGGGACCACCGCGGGCGGCGGTGGGAGCTGTCGACACAGCAGCTTCTTCAGGATCACCGCGCCTCGCCGCGGGGGCAGGGAGCCGTCCCCGGCGCCGGTGAGGGCCATGAAGGCCGCGGTGGTGAGCAGGCCCGAGCGCTGGGCAGGGTTCAGGGTCACCGGCTGGAGCGCGGTGCCCGTGATCCCCGGCAGGCCGTACAGGCTGGCCAGGGACGCGTTGGCGAACGAGCTGGTCCCGGTCATCACGTCGTCGAAGCGACCCGTGCCGCTCGTCATGATGGTGCTCACGAAGCTCTGGACCTCGGCGGTCATCGAGGCCACCAGGGGATCGCCGTAGCTCGGGTAGACGGTCTTGTCCTTGGGCTTGCTGCCGAGCGTGTCGATGTCGAGCCAGTCCACGAAGAAGTCGCTGAACATGGCGCTCGCCTTCGGGTCCTTCAGCATCCGCCGGGCCTGTGCCTCGATGGTCGTGGGATCGGCGAGCCCGCCGGCCGCGGCCGCGTCGAGCAGCGTCTGATCGGGCATCGAGCCCCAGAGGAAGTACGATAGCCGGTTGGCCACCTCGTAACCTCCGAGCTTGACGATGGTGGTCCCGGCCGGCGCCGTGGGGTCGATGGTGGCGCTCCCCGGGGAGATCTCCCAGTGGTACAGGAACTCGGGTGACTGCAAGATCGCCTCGATGACGAACCCGATCGAATCGCCGAATCCGAGCCCGAGCCCGGTCGGCGTGGCCGTCTTCGCCAGGGTGTAGAGCGTCATCAGGTTCGACGTGTCCGTGGCGGTCAAGGGCCGCCGGTACATCTTGACGGCGAGCGTCTTCATGAAGGTGCTCACGCAGGCCGCATCGTTGGTGGTGGTCGCGGTGCTCGAGCACGGCAGCAGCGTCCCGAGGTGGGTCACCGCGCGGGCGGCGAGGCCCTGGGCCGCGTCGCGAAGCAAGGAGGCATCGAGGGTCGCGACATCCCCCTCGGTGTGGAACGGGAACCCGGAGGCGGGATCCTCGTCGTCGCTCGGCAGGGCGGCGGCGGTCATGGCGGTGTCGGCGAGCAGGTCGCGCACCGTGTTCAGATACTCGCGCGCGCTGAGCAGCCGCAGGGGGCGCAGGCCGGCGGAGGTCGGATCACCGGGCACCGGCGAGGCAATGGTCGCGCCCGCGCCTCCGGTCCCGACCGACGAAGGAGAATTTCCAGCACCGCCCGAGCCCGCGCCAGCGCCTGTGCCGGAGGACGATCCCGTGCCGCTGCCCGTGCCGCTGCCGCTGCCGGACGACGGCCCGCTGCCGCCCGTACCGCCGGGCGGGTTGCCCGTCCCGCTCACCGTCGCACTTCCACCGGAGCCGGGCGTCGTGCCCATCGACCCCGACGAAGCTCCGTTGGGCTCGAGTTGCCCGGTGCAGCCGAGCGCCAGGCTCAACGTCGTCACGGCCAGGCCTGTCTTGAGGTGAAGTCTCGTCATGGGCGATGGTTTCTCCGGAAATGAGGATTCGATCTGATGCGAAGCTGGTACGTGTGAAAATCTGGACTTCCCGAAACAAGCGAACGAAGAGGCGGGCGCCCGCTCGCAGGGACACCCCTCATCGAAGTTTCACTTCGAGAGCTAAAATCCCCTCATGTCGGTGAGGTGGCGCGCCATGGCCGCCAGGTCTCGGACGACGACGGACCGGTGGATCTATGGGCTTTCAGTTGAGACGCGGCGCGGTAGACCGGATGCCATCCACAGCGATGCCGTGGGGACCAGACCCGGCGTTGCCTCGGCGCCAGGTGCCTCACGCGCTCCGGGCGTTCGGACGCTCAGCGGAGGAGGGGAATGAGCCCGTGCAGGGAATCGACCACGTGGTTGGGGGGACCCCACTCCGCCGACTGCGCGACCGCGAGCGGGACCTGGCCCCCGAGCTCCCCGGGGCGCACGAGCGCGGTTCGGCACCCGGCGTCGCGACCCGCCAGGATGTCGAACTTGTAGTCGCCGACGACCAGGGTCTCCGAGGGCGCCACGCCCAGGCTGCGACAGAGCGCGGTCACGCCGTCGGGCGCGGGCTTGGCGGGACCGTCCTCGCGGGTGAAGGTCGCGGCGAAGCGGAAGCCAAAGCGGGAGGTGAAGTGCTCGACCGCCGCGCGGATGTTCCGGGTCAGAATCGCGACGGGCAGGCCGCGGGACTCGAGAAAGGCGAGCACCTCGCGACAGCCGGCGGCCAGGGTGGCCGCCTCGATCGCCTCCATCTCACGTCGTCGCAGGATCTCCTCGGCCATCACCCGTCGGGGGAGCTCGAAGTGCTCCAGAGCTTCGAGGATGGGGTGACCCGGTGGGACTCCGAGCTCGCGCCGGATGGCCGCGAAGTCGAGCAAGGGCGCGGTCAGGGTCCCGTCCAGATCGAAGATCACGGCACGGATCGGCGTCTGCGGCGTCGAGGCAAGTGCCGGTGGGGCCATGACGGGACTTTGCCACGGTCCTCGGAGTTCGGACGTGCCCGAGAGTCGAAGGAAGTGACTGATGCTTCCAGGGGCCCTGATCACACGGCTGTGGCGCGCGCAGGCACGAGGTCCTCGGGAAGTCCGAGGCCCGAGGCCGGAGGCCCAACCGAGGCCCGAGCGCCGGCGATCTCGCGCGGCGCCTTCCCGGGGAGAACACCTTCGATGACATCGGCGAGCGCCGCCGCGCTCGCCGATGCGCTGAGCGGACCCTCGGTCGGCCAAGACGGCCGCCAAGCCGGCCAAGCCGGCCAAGCGGCAAGGTCGGCAAGGTCGGCAAGGTCGGCAAGGTCGGCAAGGTCGGCAATGACGGCAAGGTCGGCAAGGTCGGCAAGGTCGGCAAGGTCGGCAAGGTCGGCAAGGTCGGCAAGGTCGGCAATGAC
>CAZIOH010000002.1:89890-159876 GCA_964540815.1 uncultured Myxococcales bacterium
AGGTCGGCAAGGTCGGCAAGGTCGGCAAGGTCGGCAATGACGGCAAGGTCGGCAATGTCCGGCCGAAGATGTGGCTGTCGACACCGTTGCGAACAACAAAGGCGGGGGCAGGAATGAGGCGCGAATACCTGTCTCGCGCACCCTCGCCGTTGCAGATGAGCGCGTCGGGCGGATTTCGGCGGGCCCACAGCGGCAGGATCAGGCGCTCCGGGCTCGAGAGCTCCGTCCCGCCAACCCTCCAGAGCACGGGGATGCCGTTCCGGCGGGCGGCGCGGGTCCCGGATATCCAGGAGAACGCCATCCCTCCGATCACGGCGTCGATTCGACGGTCGTCGATCAGATCCTCCACCCGGCGCTCGACCTCCCCGGCGTGCATCACGAATTCCTGGGCGCGGGTCAGCGGGCCGACGCCGCGCGCATCGCACGTGTCCCGCGGGAAGCTCGGCGCATGGACGACGTCCTCGATCCCCGCCTCGCGCAACCAGTCGACGATGGTGTGCCCCGGCCCGACCAGCGCGGTCACCGCGACGCCCTGGCTCTGCAGATGGGGCAGGACGGCCGCGATCTGGCGCTCGGCGCCGCCAAACGACTCCGACGGTTGCAAGTACAGGATTCTCCTCTGATGCGACATGCGATCTGCCTCCGCGAGCCTTGAGGATGGGTGAGCCGGGGGGGGGGCCGACCGGACGCGGGGCTCGACCGCCGAGCCCGCGCCTGCCCCGTCATCAGGATGGCGGGAAGGGCCACGCGCCGCCGTTGGAACCGCGTCGGATGTCCCTGAGATCTCCGTGGCAGTCGCGCCGGCTGCCGCCGGGGCCCAGGCCGAGGCGCAGGTCGCGCAGGCGACGAGCCCACGCAGGCACACGACCTCGAGCATGGGGAACACCGCGGTCGTCACCATCACCAGCGCGGCGAGCGGGGCAAGGTGCTGGGCCCGGAGGGCCGCCACCGCGCGCCAGACGTTGACCGACACGAGGTCGCTCGCTCCTTCGACGCTCATGATCGGGAGCGTGAGGGCGGCGCCGAGGACGAGGATGGTCATCCCCGAGAGCACCAGCAGGGGCGCCGGCCCCACCGCCTGCTGCAGGAACGCGCTCGCGCTCGGCGGGAGCGCTGCCCCGCAGCGAAAGCAACGCGCCCCGCGGGTCGACGGCGAGCCGCCGGGCGAGAGCTGCAGAGCGTCGCACCCCCTCGCAGAGGACCAGCCCCGCGAGGCCGCCCGGAGCTGAAGGAGCCGCCACGATGGACGGCAGGATGTCAACGGCGTTCTGTGTGGCATGGTGGCGCCTGGAGGGAGGACCCGAACGAGACCCGAGAGCGGGTCCCCCCCCAAGATGCGCCAGAAGCCCCACGATCAGCGTGGGAACTGCGTCAGATGTCCGTGAGACGCCCGGACATCACGGGTTCTCGCAGGCATTCGCCGGGAGCCCGGTCTCGCGATCCAGGAACAGCTTGCGGTCGTGGCGCTTGTGAAAGTCGAACATGTTGGTGATCGGGCCAGCCAGCTCGTCGAACGATCCGTCGCCAATCCGCCCGAGCTGCCAGTTGTCCTCGATGAAGCGAATGACCGACGATTGGTCGGTGAGCGTGTGATCGACGAAGTTGACGCGGCTCCAGGGAGAGATGACCAGGAAGGGCAGTCGGGGCCCGTACCCGCATCGACCCTGGTAGCCGCCGAGCCGTGGGGGCCGAGAGCCACATTGACCCTCGGCGGTGAGGGCGTCCGCGCTGGTCTGGGAGGTATTCAGGATCGGTGGCATCACGTGGTCGTAGCTGCCGTCCGAGTCGTCGTACATGATGACGAAGGCGGTGTCCTTCCAGGTCTCGAGTCGCTGCAAGCCGTTGACCAGGTCGACGATCAGGTTCTGCTCGTCGAGCGGATCCGAGTCCTCACCGCCGCCTTGCTGGTAACCACCCGCCTTCAGAAAGGATACCGCTGGCAGGTTGCCGGCCCTGGCGGCCGCCCACCAGTCCTCGAGGTCGTACTGGTGATTGGCCTGGTCGTCGCGTCCAATCGCCTGGACCGAGGAAGGAGGCAGGTGGTGTGGATTGGCGGTCGAGCGATAGTATTGAAAGCCTTCGTTGCCGCTGTCGTAGACCGTGTCCGTCAACCCGTAACGGTTCGTCGCGGCCTTGTCACAACTGGCCGTCCCGTCCGCCTGACGCGAGGTCGGCCGGAAGCCGTCGCTGAAGAAGCCCCAGCTCACGTGCTTGGCGTTGAGGAGGTCCCCGATGTTCTTGCCGGTCATCTCCACCGAGAGCTCCGAGACGGGGCAGTCGTCGAAGGTCGGCTCCACGTTGCCGATCATCGTGCCTCCGACGATGCGATCGGTTGACTGGGTGGGGATGGCTCCGTGAGTCTGGCCGCTCACCAGGTTGAGGACCCCGATGTGGGATGGGCCAAAGGTCGTGCCGAACGAGTTGTCGTTCATCGCGAAGCTCTGGGCATAGTTCCACAGCGCGGTCACCGTGTTCCCGTCGAAGTACCCGAGGCCGAGCGTCGCATCGCACCCGGGGTCGTGGTTGCCGGTGCTCTCCACGAACCGGTCGACGAGGCCGCGGTTCTCCGCGAGCTGTTCCGCGGTGTAGCCGTGGTTGGACCCGCAGACGTTGCGCTGGTTCCGGGCGAGACGCCGGGGATTCGCCGAGTTCGGATTGGCGGCGAGCAGAGCCTCGGTGAGGCCGTTCACCGAAGGGGTGTCGGGCCTGGCCACGAACGACGGCTCGCCGGGTGGGTTCGAGGCGTGCGGATAGGTGCCAAAGTAGCGATCGAACGGGACGTTCTCCTGAAACAGCACCACCAGGTGCTTGATCGGGGTGGTCGTGTCGGCGCCTTCGGAGGCACCGCCGGCCGGGTGGGTGGTCGCGACCAGCCCGGTCGCGGCGGCTGCGAGCGCGACGGCCGGTACGGCGATTCGATGGGTACGGCGGTAACGTGTCGTCATGACGGCTCCTTCCAGGGTGTCACGGGGAACAGCGGCCGAGACGATGAGCGAACCACCGTTGCAATCGTGCTTGCGATCGCTCGCCGCCTACAGGTGAAGGCTCGTCGATCCAGTTCGACGATGAGCCGAAGAATGCGCAAATCCTGGGCAACGACGGCCGCTCGTTCGAATCCACGACGTTCTAGCCTCGATTCGAGAACATCTCCCCGAGTCACACCGAGCTGGCCCGTCACATGCATCCGTTCCAGGCGTCATGACATGGCTCGTTCTCATGGGTGCGCTGACCGTCTGTGGTGCCGTCGGGGTGGTCGTCAACGTGAATCAGCTGCGCTGGGACCACCGGGTGGCGCGAGAAGTGCGCGCCCTCGGAGCGGTGAAGCCGTGGTCGCCGGCGCCGACGACCGAGGTCGCCTTGCCCTCCCCGGTGGCGCGGTACCGAGCCGTCGCCGTCGGCGCGCGCGCCCCGGTCACCGGCTTGACGCTGCGCCACGCGGGGACCTTCTGCATGAGCCTCACCTCCAAGCCCATGCCGATCCGGGGCACCCAGAGGTTCTCCGCCGACCCTCCGGGCTTCGTGTGGAGCGCCAGGGTCCGGATGGCCCCCGGCGTCTGGGTCGACGCGCGCGACATGGCGGTGAACGGACACGGGAGCATGCGCGTACTGCTCGACGCGACCGTGCCGATCGCGGACGCGCGCGGCCCGGAGATCGATCAGGGCTCGGCCCTGCGCCTCCTCGCCGAGATGGTCTGGTACCCGACCGCGCTCTTCGACGCCCGCTACGTCACCTGGTCCGCTGTCGACGCCAACCACGCGCGCGCGTCCTTGCGCTTTGGCGCCGAGGAGGTCTCCGGCACGTTCGAGTTCGGGGCGGACGGCTTGCCCGTCCAGTTCAGCGCACAGAGGTTCAACGACAAGCACGAGCTTCGAGCGTGGGGGGGAACCTACGGGGACTGGCGATCCGTCTCGGGGATGCGCGTGCCCTTCGAAGCCAAGGTCAGCTGGCGGCTCGATGCCGGGCCGTTCACCTACGCCCACTGGCTGGTCGAGGACATGGAGTTCGACGCGCCGAGGATTGACCCGGCAGGAGCCCCACATGAGTGAAGGTGCGTCGCCCGCCCAGGTCCAGGAGAAACGGTCGTTGTCGCTGTGGTTGCGTCGATTTGGCGGCCCAGAGGGGTTCGAGCTGGTCGAGTCTCAGCTGCCCGTGGCGGGCGAGGGGGAGGTGCGGGTGCGGGTCCTCGCCGCGAGCGTCCAGTTCACCGACGTGCTGCTGCGCATGGGGAAATACCCGGATCTCGCGCAGAAGCCGCCGCTGGTGCTGGGCTACGACGTGGTTGGCGAGATTGACCAGCTCGGCCCCGGGGTGCCGAGCTCGTGGCTCGGCGAACGCGTCGCCGACCTGACGATGACGGGGTCCTACGCGGCCTATCGGACGCTGCCCGTCGACCGTGTGGTCCGGGTGCCCTCCGGCGTCGACGCGGCCGAAGCCGTGGCGCTCGTCCTCAGCTGGGTGACCGCCTGGCAGCTCCTCCATCGCGAGGCGCACGGCCGGTCGGGTGAACGCGTGCTGGTCCTCGGCGCAATGGGGGCGGTGGGGCAGGCGCTGCTCGCGCTCGGCAGGCTCGCCGGGCTCGAGATGTGGGGGACGGCGCGACCGGAGCACTTCGCTCGGGTGCGGGAGCTCGGTGCGACCCCCGTCGGGAGCCACCTCGACGAGATTCCTGGCTTCGACGTCGTGCTCGACGGGGTGGGAGAGCGAGGTTTCTCTGGCTCCTGGGCCTGCCTCAAGAAGGGAGGGCGGCTGATCGCCTTCGGATTCAGCCAGCCGATCCTGGGCGGAGCGAGCCTCCTGAAGATGGGCTACTGGCTCGGGCGGCTTCACCTCTGGAACTGGTTGCCAGGTGGACGGACGGCACGCTTCTATTCGATCACCGCCGTGCGCAAGCGCCATCCGGACTGGTATCGCGCCGATCTCGAGCGGCTCTTCGAGCTCCTCGCGCAAGGCCGCATCCGCCCGCGCATCGCCGAGCGGATCGGGCTGGCCGACGTCGCGGACGCTCACCGGCGAATCGAGAAGGGCGGTCTCGACGGCAAGATCGTGATTTGCCCGTGACGTCACGGCCGCTTCCAGACCCGCTGGTGCAGGTGGCGAGCGCGCTCCTGCGACTCGAGGGCAGGCTGACGGATCTCGAGAGGGACATGCGGCCGGCCCTCGGGCGGGTCGCTCCGAGTCGCCGCGCCAGCGCCACCAACCTCGTGCACTATGTCGCGCTCAGGAACGAGGAGCTGCGGAGCCTCCAGGGACAGCTCTCGCAGCTTGGCCTCTCGTCGCTCGCGGGGTGTGAGAGCTGTGTCCTCGATCGGGTACGCGCGGTCTCGACCCGCGTCGAGGAATGCTTGGCCGCTCGAGGCGCACGACGCGCTCGGGGCGCCCAGGCGGGTCGCCCGCGCCTCGAGCCGCAGCCAGGTCACGCACTGGGGTGGGAATCGGCCAACCGCCTGCTCCACGAGCACACCCACGAGCTGCTCGGAGCCAAGCCCCCCGACCGGCATGTCTACATCATGGTGACCGCACCGCCAGCGAAGGAGGCGGACATCGCCTGGATGGTCAAGCTGCTCCGGGCCGGCATGAACGTCCTCCGGATCAACTGTGCCCACGAGACGGAAACCGACTGGGCCAGAATTGTGCGGACGCTGCAAGAGGCGCGCGTCCAGACCGGCAAGCCATGTCGGGTGCTCATGGACCTGGCCGGCCCCAAGATCCGGACTGGCCCGATGGGCGCCGCGCGGCGGATCGCCACCTGGAAGCCCGACAGGGATGACATCGGCAGGGTGAAGGCTCCCGCCCGGGTCCTGATCCGCCGGGCGTCGACGCCCGCGGCCGAAGCGGACGGCGCGGACACGGTCCTCGTCGTGGACGACGAGGGCTTCGGGGTCCTTCGGCGAGGTGACGAGCTCCGCTTTCGAGATGCCCGAAACAAGAAGCGGGCGCTCGTGGTCATGGAGATCGAGCGAGGGACGATCACCGCGCACGGCACGGCGCGGGCGTACGTGCTCGGCGCGGCGGACGCTCGGCTCCTCCGCGCCGGGAGACACCTCGACGACGTGAGACTCGAGGTCGGGAACTCGGGGAGCGTGGCGGTGGACGTCAGGGTCGGCGATTCCCTGGTGCTGACCGGGCGACCGGTCGGTGGGAAGGCTCCGCGCCGCCTCCGCGACGGCCGGGTCGAAGAGCCGGGTGTCGTCTCGTGCACGCTCCCGGCTGCCCTCGAGCACCTCGCGGTCGGTCACAGGGTGCTCTTCGATGACGGAAAGATCCACGCGATGGTCGAGCGCGTGACGGAGCGCCGCCGGGACTACCTCCTTCGGATCACGGGGACCCAGAAGGACCGGGTCCTGCTGCACGCGGAGAAGGGCATCAATCTGCCGGACACCGTGATGAGCGTTCCCAGCATGACGAGGGAAGACCGCGCCGCGCTCAGGTTCGTTGCCAGGCATGCGGACGCGGTCAGCCTGTCCTTCGTGCGTGGGCCAAACGACGTTCGGGCCCTGCGTCGGGCGCTCGATCGCCTCGGCCGCTCCGCGGTGGGCGTGGTCCTCAAGATAGAGACCCGCGCGGGCTTCGAGAATCTACCGCGGCTGCTCCTCGAGGGACTGCGGCGGCCGCCCCTGGCCGTCATGATCGCCCGGGGCGATCTCGCGGTCGAGGTCGGATTCGAGCGGCTGGCGGAGCTTCAGGAGGAGATCCTGTGCTTGTGCGAGGCCGCGCATGTCCCGGCCATCTGGGCCACCCAGGTGCTCGATACCCTGGCGCGCACCGGGATCCCGTCACGGGCCGAGGTGACCGACGCCGCCGCTGGCGTCGCCGCCGAGTGCGTGATGCTGAACAAGGGCCCATACATCGACCAGGCCGTGCGGGTGCTGGCCGATATCCTGCGTCGCATGGAGGGCCTGCACTACAAGAACCGCAACTTGTTCCGGAGGCTCCGCGTCTCGAAGTTCGCAGGGATCGCGCCGGTCGACGACCTGAGGCGCCGCGCCAGACCGCGCGCCGGACCGATCGCAGGGCGTTCCGCCGCATCCGGCCCGCCATGATCTCTGGAACATTCGGCTGGGACCCCACGCCAGGGCATCAGGAGGCGTCCGGATCGGCGCGGGCGTCGTCGGGCACCGGCCAGGGTGGCAGCGGGGGCAGCCCCAGCGTCTCGCGCACCGGGGCGAACGACCGACGGTGGATCGCGCAGGCCCCGAGCCTCTGCAGCGCCTCCACGTGCGCGCGCACCGGATAGCCCTTGTGCCGGGCGAAACCGTACCCGGGGTAGGTGAAGTCCAGCTCCATCATGCGGGCATCGCGGGCGGTCTTGGCCAGGATGGACGCGGCGGCGATGGACAGGCTCTTCGCGTCACCCTTGACGATCGGCTGCTGGGGGATGGTGAGGCCGCGAAGTCTCCTGCCGTCGACCAGCACCTGCTCGGGACGCTGGGAGAGGCCGGCCACCGCGCGGCGCATGGCCAGCAGCCCCGCCCAGTAGATGTTGAGGCGATCGATCTCCTCGACCTCCGCGAACGCCACCGAGAACGCCAGCGCGCTCTCGCGAATCAGGGGCGCCAGCCGCTCGCGCTCGCACGGGTCGAGCTTCTTCGAGTCATCCACGCCAGCCAGCCGGGCACCCCGCGGGAAGATCACCGCCGCTGCCGCCACCGGGCCAGCCAGCGGGCTCATCCCGGCCTCGTCCACCCCCGCCACGTAGGTCGTGCCACCTTCCCACAAGGCGGTCTCGAAGCGCAGCATGGTTCGCAACCGCTGCCCCTCGGCCCGGTTGGCGCGGCGCCGACGGGCCACCGCCTCCAGGATGGCGCGGGCCCCCGGACGACGATCGGCGCGCAGGGCGGCCTCGAGCGCCGCGGACAGCGGGCGCCGCTCATCGACGTGCCTTTGGCGCAGCTCCGCCAGCGGCGCCAGCTCGGCCGGTTCGGTCGGCCCGGTCGACCCGGGCGGCTCGGAGCGTCGTCTCCCCACGGGTCAGAACACCGTCCGGAGAAAGCGGATCCAGAGCGCCACCAGCACGAAGTTGCTGGCCGCGAAGGCGAGCAGCCGATGCGGGATGCGGTTCGTCGTCAGGTGAATGAGCGAGTGCGCGAGGCGCAGCCCCACGTAGACCCAGGCCAGGGTGACCACGCCGCGCGTGACGTGGTGGATGGTGTAAAAGCCGAGGCAGGCCACGTAGAACAGCACCGGCGCTTCGAGCAGGTTCATGAGGTTCCGGTTGGGAAGGCTGACGTCTGGTGGGACCTCCGCGCTCTCCCCGTAGAGGAAGGCCCTCGGCGACACCCGTCTTCCGCGAACCGCCCGGATCCGCGAGATCCCCGTCAGCAAGAAGACCACGAGGGTCCACATCGCCAGCACTCCGACCGGGCGGAATATCGCCTCGCTTGACACCCGGACGAGTCTATACGCCCGGGCCCGGAGCCGACAGGGAGGAGCCCCCCGGCGGCTGACCGGTCCGCCCCGCCCCGAGGCCGGCGGGGAGGGAGAGCGCGCGCCGCATGGCCTCGGCCGCGCGCCGCATCGCCTCGGCGCCCCGCTCGAGGCGGAACGGGTTCGGGCGCGGCAGCCCTTCGACCGAGACGATCTGGGTCTCGGGGCGGGTCGGGAGGCGCAAGGCGGGGCTGTTTCGCCGCCGCCAGGGCGAGCGCGATGGCAGGTGATGGTAGAGGAGCCGCTCCCCGGGGGCGACGCCCGCGAGCCCGGGCCGGTCCAGGATCCCTCCGTCGAGGTAGAACCGGCGCCCGATGCGCACGGGCTGAAAGAGGATCGGCAGCGCGCAGGACGCATGCAGAGCCGTCGCCAGCTCTCCGCTCCGCAGAACCGCCGTGCGCAGGGCGCCAAGGTCGAACACCGAGACGGCGAGCGGCACCCGGCACTCCGCGAAGGTCCTCCCCTCGACCAGCGCCTCGAGCCGGGACCGGAAGAGCGCTCCTCGCAGCAGACCGAGCCCGGGCCGCACGTCCCAGAAGTGGGGACGGCGCAGGGCCAGGAGCTCGTCGCAGATGTGCCGCGCGGAGACGCCGGCGGCCCAGAGCCCGCCCACCAGCGCCCCCGCGCTGGAGCCGCACACACGCGCGGGCAGGAGACCTTCCTCCTCCAGGACCGCGAGGACACCACCGTGCGCGAAGAAGCCGAAGAACCCCGACGACATGGCCAGCGTGAACGGCTCCTCGCCCAGCCACTCGCGGAGGGTCGGCATCGAAGCGATCAGAGCCCGGAGGGCACGCACTGCGGCTGCAGCAGGCTCGGGGACAGCGCCGTCAGCACCGTCTCGTCGGGGAAGCTGTAGGCGCCGAGGTTGGCCGGGGATGGGCTCTGAAACGCGAACCACGGGAGCAGGGCCTCGTTCTGTGGGTGGTAGGTGCGCCCGTGCATCGAGGCGGGGAAGACGGCCTGGCTCAGCACCTCGAGGACGTCCCCGCTCTCGAGGTTGTCCTGGCAGAGCTGGGCCCCGGAGAGGGGGTCGCTCGACAGCCACCAGGGGGTCGTGTTGTCGCCGAAGGGATCGTTGAAGATCTCCGACATCTCGTGGCTGATGGCGGTGACGTCCCCGAACCCCCCCGAGAACAGCCCGTTGGTGATCCAGCTGGCGTAGTTGGTGACGTAGCGCCGTTCCCGGTTCCCGTTCTTGAGGTCGCCCGGCTCGGAGTCGTACGAGTGAAAGCCGAGGATGCAGCAATTGCTGAGGTCACCGTCGTAGAGGAAGACGTTGTTGAACAGGAAGGTCGAGATGTCGTGGGTGGTGATGTCGCCGGCCAGCTCGGCGGCGCCGACGACGGTGGTGTCGTCGACCGGAGAGGTGGGGGGAAACAGCAACCCGACGAAGGCGTTGACGTCCACGAGCGCCGCCACCGGACGACCCGCGTCGTCGGCGAACGCGAACCAGGACCCGAAGGGGATCCGCATCCGTCGGCCGCACTTTGTCTCCGGGGTCAAGGTGACGTGCCAGGCGTCGTCGGCGCCCTGATGCAGGCGATCCCAGAACTGGGCGCGCATCATCTGATCGTTGAACTGCCCCGTGCCCGACGTGTACGTGAACGGCTGGTAGACGGGAGAGTTGGTGACGGTCTTGGCGAGCGATGTGTCCGAGGTGAGCGTCAACGGCGGCCCGGCGATGGTGGCGACCTGGCCGTCCGGCCCGAGCAGGTCGACGGTGACGGGCACGATGGGGGCAGGGATCGCGGTCTTGCGGCAGGATTCCGGCGCGGTCCCGACCATGGTGTAGGGCCACCTCGACTGCGGGTTGCCGCCGGAATCGAATCCCGGCGTCGTGAACTGTCCCGACCAGAAGGGGATGGTGTCGAAAGCCGGCGGGATCGCCGCTGTTCGAAGCAGGGTCGAGGCCGCGGCGCCGCCCGGGCTCTTCTTGCTCCCGGCTCTTCCTTCGAGCTCGACCGAGCGCGCGGTTCGCGGCTGGACCTGCCGCAGAAAGCTGAGAGGCAAGATGGCGGAACGAACCGAGCTCTGCGCCAGCGCGGCTCCGGGGGACGCGGCCGCGAGCGCCCAGAAGGTCATGGTTCCCAAGATGGTGGTTCGGACGTTTCGCAAATCGTTACCCTCCTCCAGACTGACGTGACCGCGGGATCGAAGCTCATCCGTACCGCGACACCAGCGCCGCCGTACCCCGGGATCCTCTGGCCTGCAGCGTGTGCAACCCACATGCCCAGGTGATGTCGGAGAATACCGCAGGGACCGTCGGGCCCGGGATCACAAGTTGCGCAAGGTCGATGCTCGACTCGCGCAAAACGAACGTTGCGCAACGGAGGGCAGGACCAATCGACATCTGCTGGAAATAGGGCACTCCGCAGAGGGATCCCACCTCAAGGGTTGGGGCTCACTGCCGATTGACTGACTCCAGCATTCGAGTCATGGACGCCCAAACCACACGATCGACGAACCAATCCCGCCAACCCCGCGCCAGCACCAAGCGAGGTGGCGCGGGTCGCGGGACCAAGCGAGCCGCCTCCGCGATCTTGACGGCGTGCCTGCTCGGCTCGTGCGGTGAGTCGACCTACGAGCGGTTGTCGGTCCTCGGTGGATCGACCGACGCGCAGGTCGGCGCCATCAAGGTATTCGGGGATGCCTCGGTCGCGCCGACGACCGAGCCGACGACGGTGACGGGCGGAGCCGTCGCCGGCGCGGGTGGGTCGGACCTCCTCGGCGCTCCCGGTGTGGGCGGGGCCGGGGAGACCACGTCGGGCCCGGGCGGCGGCGTGAGTGCGCCGGACACCGGAGGCAGCGGCGGCACTGGTGGATCGTCTCCGCCGTCGACCGTCGACTCCGGCTCGCCTGCCAGCGGCGGGAACGGCGCGGGCGGCATGCGGTCCACTGGGTCCGGGGGGGCCAGCTCCACCGGAGGCATGGCCCCCGGGACCGGCGGCACCGGGACCGGCGGCACCGGGACCGGCGGCACCGGGACCGGCGGCGCGCAGAGCGGCGGGGCCACCGTGGTCTCTTCGGGAGGCGTCACCGGCTCGGGCGGCGCGGGAACCGGGGGGACCGTCGTGATCTCGGATCCCGCCCACTACAACTTCGAAGCATCGAACCAGGGCTGGGCCATCGCCACCGGGACCGAGCCCTTCACCAGCATCGCGCGCAGCACGACCCAGCACTTCGCCGGCGCTGCCTCCCTGGCCGGCACCCTGAGCGCGGTCGCGGCCAAGAACTACTTCCTCGAGGTCGCCCCCCCCGTCCCCGCCATCCCCGTCAACGCGACGGTCACCTTCCACGTCTTCGTTCCGGCGGCGGCGCAGCTCACCACCCTCCGGGCTTACGTGCTGAGCGACGCGTTCGCCCTGGTGTACACCGATGCGCCGGGCGCAAGCCTCAGGCGGGATGCGTGGACCACCATGACCCTCACGGTGCCGCCGAGCGCGACCAGCGTGATCCGGCTCGGGGTCAAGCTCATCTCCTCGGGCACCTGGACCGGGACCGTCTACGTCGACAGCATCGACTGGTAGACGGTCGATCGCGTGCTTCGGGTTCAGCCTTCGGGGGGCTCCGGGGCGACGACGTCCGGCGCGGCCTCGACGGGGGCCGGGCTCGTACGGGGCGCGCCCGGTGCTGACGGTCGACCGAACCAGGGTAGATCGGGGAGCTCGCGGAAGACCTGGCGGACGCCGGCGCTCCACGCCGTGCTCAGCGCCTTGAAGTAGGCGTCTCCCGCGTCGAAGCGGTGACGAATGCGCAGCTCCAGGCTGTCCCGCTCGTAGCAGACGACGTCGATGGGCATCCCCACCGACAGGTTGCTCCGCATGGTCGAGTCGAAGGAGACCAGCACGCACTTGGTGGCCTCCGCCAGGCTGGTCGCGCGGGAGATCACGCGATCGATGATGGGCTTGCCGTACTTGGCCTCACCGGTCTGAAGGAAGGGTGTCTCCTCCCCGGCTTCGATGAAGTTTCCTTCCGCGTAGATCCGGAAGAGGCGAGGCGGCTCGCCCTTGATCTGGCCACCCAGGATGAACGAGGCGTTGAACGAGACCGGTCCGCCCTCGAGGAACGGCGCGTCCCGACGTTCGATGTCCCGGACCGCATCGGAGACCAGCACCGCCACGTCGAACATCGTCCGGGCGGTGAGCAGGTTCGGACGGTCGCCGGCCACCGCGGCGCGCTGCCTGAGAACGCCGATCACGGCCTGGGTTCCAGCCAGGTTGCCCGAGCTGAGGAGGATGAGGACCCGATCGCCCGCCCGTTCGAAGACGGTCATCTTGCAGAACTTGGCGATGTTGTCGACCCCGGCGTTGGTGCGCGAGTCCGAGGCGAAGACCAACCCATCATCGAGCAAGACTCCCACACAGTACGTCATTCAGGCAGCTCGTCCGACCACGAGGCTCTTCGCAGCATCTTGCTCACGCCGCCACTCTATCGCGTCGCGGGTGTCCGGCGCGAATGCGTTCCGCTCCTTACGGAGGTCGCGCGGGTCAGCAATGAGCTTGCCTCGACCGGGCCATCCTGGGAAGGTCGGACCATGCCGATGCCGACGATGCGAAGCGGAGTCGTTCTCTCCATCCTGCGCTCCATCGGGTGCTCCATGCGGTGCTGCTTGCCGGCGCCCGCGATGGTGGCAGTCCTGGCCGGAGGCCTCGTCGCGTGCTCGGGCAGTTCGAGCAATCCGCCCGCCACGTCGTCGCCCGGCACTGGCGGTCAGGTGCCTTCGACGGGCTCGGGGGGGGCGGCCACGGGCGGCACGGCCGCGCCCGCAGGCTCGGGAGGTACGGTGGCGGCGGGCTCTGGGGGAGCGAGCACCGCGGGCACGGGGGGGACCGGCGGGGCCTCGTCGTCCGGCTCGGGTGGTGGTCCCGTCGCCTCGGGCGGGGCCGGACCGGCGGGGACCGGAGGCGGAACCGCCCCGGGAACCGGCGGCGGTCTGGCCGGCAAGAGCGGGGGCGGTGGAAGCGTCGCCGGCGCGACCGGAGGCGCGGGCGGCGGCACCGGTCCGGGCGCGGGGGGCGACGGCTTCGTCGATCTCTTCAACGGCACCGACCTGACGGGCTTCAACGTCTACAAGGCCACCACCGCCGCGAACAACGCGCCCGGGATGCTGCTGACCGGCGCCGACGCGCAGGCGATCTTCAAGCCCGAGAACGGGACCATCCACGTCTACGCGGATCAGGCCGACAAGTCCTTGCAGTATCACTACCTCCTGCAGACGGTCAACCCGTACGCGAACTTCAACGTGTCGTGGGAGTACAAGTGGGGCACCAAGAAGTTCGCGCTCGACGCCACGGGCAAGGGCACCGACCTCGTGGCGTACCCGCGCGATGCTGGCGTGCTCTGGTACATCCACGGCGACAAGACCCAGATCTGGCCCTCGTCCATCGAGTTCCAGAACAAGTGGGGCACCACCGGCGACATCTTTGCCCTCTACGCCCAGTGCAAGTCGCTCGGGATGCCGAACAACCTGACGCAGTATGCGCCGGCCTCCGCCGGGGGCGTTTCCACCACCGTGATCGGTGGGTTGACGCAGCACAAGCGGAGCGACGACTTCGAGACGCCAGGCGTGGGCGCCGACGCGTCCAACGGCGGGGGGTCGGACTGGAACACCTGCCTGCTCTCGGTCACCGCCGGGACGTCCACCTACACCGTCAACGGACACGTGGTGAACGGGACCCTCGGGGTCATGGACTCGTCGGGCAAGCCGGTGACGTCTGGTTACCTCGCCTGGCAAGGCGAGCAGGCCGAGGTCTACTACCGCAACCTCCGCATCCAGGTCCTGCCGTGACCTAGTTAACCCGTCCTCGTCCTCGTCGCCGTCGCCGTTCCCAGCCTAGACGAGACCGAGGTCCACCGACGCTGCCCCCGGGAAGATCTTCTCGAGATCGTCCTCCGACAGTCCCCACATCCGCGCGAACACGCCCCCGAGCAGCCCCCGCACGTCCGTCAGGACCGGATACTCGCGATCGTGCGAGAGCGTCGCGCGCGTGACCTCGATCTGGGGGCCCGCCACTTTCCCACCCCGCACGCCGCCCCCGAGGATCCAGTAGGTCGACCCATGCCCGTGGTCGGTGCCCTTGTTGCCATTTTCCCGGAACGTCCGACCAAACTCGGAGATCACCACCACCACGGTGTCTCGCCACCGTGGGCCGAGCTCCTCGGCCAGCGCCACCAGGCCCCGTCCGAGGCTCTCGAGGTTGGTGGCGAGCGCGCCCTCGGCGCCCCCCTCGCCGACGTGGGTGTCCCAGCCGCCGACGTCGACGAAGCCGAGCCGGTAGGTGTCCCGCATGAGGTGACCGATGCGGCGGGCTTCTTGCTCGAAGCCCTTGGGGTTGACCGATCCTCGGTTCGCGTCGCGGAGCTCCTGCTCGAGCTCGCGGGCGACCAGGTGCCGCACCTCGAGCCCGTCGCTGACGGCGGCCTCGAGTGGCTGGCCCTTGTACATGCTGGCCAGGATGGCCGACTGCCGTTCGTCGAAGGGAGGCGCCGCCAGCCGTCGGAGCGAGATGTTCGGCACGCTCGCGCCCTGGAAGCAGCGGGGCAGGGCGTCGGTGAAGGCGATCGGCGCCGCGCCCGTGACCACGCTCGACAGGCGGGCCAGGAACCCCGAGCGAAAGTCTCGGCCCCCGACGAGCGGCTGTCCCCGTTCGATGTGGTCCTGGGTCTCGAAGTGGCTGCGGGAGAGATCCTCGGTACCGGCGAATGGCACGAAGGCCACCTGGCCCTTGGCGAACAGCGCTCCCATCGTGGGTCGCAAGGCGGGGGCGAGCGCCCAGCTGTCGTCAAGCCGCAGGGCCCCCGGCCGCGGCGCCGCCTCTCGCGGTGCCCCGGTCGCGTCCGTCGGCTCCGGACGGGCGATCGCGATGGTCGGTCGGGCCTCGTAGTAGAAGTCGCTCGCGAACGGGACGATGGCATTGGCGCAGTCGTAGCCGCCGCGCAGGAAGACCAGCAAGAGCCCGGGCGAGCGCGGGGCGCCCGCCGCCAGGGCCCCGCCCGCATGCAGCGAGAGGAGCGAACCCGCGCCCGCCGCGCGCTGCAACACCTGCCGCCGGGTGTACCGGGCCGTCTTCATCTTCATCTTCATCGCTGGTTGAACTCCGGGGAGGAGAGCAGGTAGGTGTTCCATTCTTGCTGCGAGGCCGCCCGCTCGAGCGCCTGCCGGGTGGTCGGCGAGAGCGTCGCCTCGATGCGCTCGAAGTACAGCCGCGATCCGAGCTGCGGAAATCCCGTCGTGGTGGACGGGGTGCCATCTTCGGGCTCGAACAGCCCACCGTTGCCCGACGCGATGCTGCGGGCGATCTCGAAGCGCCGGGCGAGCTGACCGGAGCTGACCCAGTCGGCCGCGCCCAGGGGATATCCGTCGGGGGTGGGTCGACCGTACAGGGGCTCCCCGAGGGCCGCGAGGGCGTTCACCACCGGATGGGCATTGACGATGGGCTTTTGATCGTAGGCCAGGCGGAAGGCCGAGACCACGAAGTGCATGGGATCCTTCCATTTGACATTATTGACACCGTTGACACCGCTCGCGGCGATGGAAGCCGCCATCTCGCGCGAGCCGAGGAGCGCGCGCATCACCTGGGTCAGATCGCCGTCAGTGCGGGTGAAGACCCGGGCCAGGCCGCTCACCAGGGATGGCGGCGGTTCGTCCGCGACAAAGTACGCCGCGAGCGCGCGCGCGACGAAGCGGGCGCAAGCCGGGTGCCGCGTGATGAGGTCCACGGCCTCCTCGATCTCGGCAAAACCGCGGCCGACGATGCGGTGATCGAGCAGCGTCTTGTCCCCGGGGTCGTGGCGGGCGGGGTTGAACTCGAAGCCGTCGTGTCGCGGAGGAAGGGGCACTGCCGGGGCGACGAGGCCGGGCGCAGGCGCCACGGGCGCCGCGGGCGCTGTCCCGGCCCGATCCAGCCCGGCGCCGGTCAGGATCCGGGCCAGCTCCTGCACGTCGGTCTGGGTGTAGCCGGCGTCGACTCCGAGGGTGTGCAGCTCGAGCAGCTCGCGGGCGTAGTTCTCGTTCAGGTGCCCGCGCGCGTTCTGGGCGTTGTCGAGATACTGGAGCATCGCGGGGTGGGTCAGGGTGGCGAGGACCAGCTCGCGGAAATGGCCGAGAACGTGGGGGCGGATGGCGTGCTCCTCGTAGTCGGCCACGGTCCAGCGAACCTGGGCCTTCTGCGCGAAGACGCTGAAGTGGTTCAGCCAGAACCACACCAGCTGCTCTCGGAGCTGGTCGTGGGCGTAGATGGCCCGCAGGAGGTGGCGCCGCGCCGCCTCGTAGGCCAGCTGATTGGCGCGCTCGTTCAGGGCCTTCTTGGCCTGTTCCTTGTCGGCCGGGGAGGCGAGGGCGTTGATGCGCTTCTGCTCCGCCGTGACCTCGGCGAGGAGACTCGCCACGTCGGTGCGCTGGATCTCGAGCCCGGCGATCTGAGCCTCGATGGGAGGGGACAGCTTCGCCAGCTTCGGATCCTCCGGTCGAAGTTGTGCCTCGAGGAAGCTTGCCCGACCCACGCGAGCCAGCTCGGCCACCGTGGCGGCGTTGATGCCGTAGGTGACCCGGTCGAGCCAGCGCAGATCCGCGGCCGATGGATGGCCTCGGGAGGGGCGAGCCCAGGATGCCAAGGCGAGGAAGGTCGCGATCAGCAGGACCACCCTTCGAGGGCGCGCGCGGGCTCGGACGGTCATGGGATGAATCGAGCTTGGGGGAGGACGGGCGGAAATGCGACTCGCTCGAGGCGGCGTGTACGTGACGGCAGTTCCTGTCCGTGGTTGCGCACGTGATGAACCTCACGCCGACTCCGCTAACGTCGCGGGCCTCGCCGAGCGCGTCGAACCCGATCTATCGAGGCGTCTCCGTGTACCGGCAACTCCTGTGCGGCCCACCTCGGGCGGTTCCGGGCAATGTGCCGCCGGTCGAGCCCGAGGTGGTGGGCAAGTCCACCCGCGACCGCTACGCGGGGCACGCCCAGGGGTTCTGCGCGACCTGTCATGCCCGTTCGATCCCCTGGGGTTCGCCTTGGAGAACTACGACGCCGTGGGCGCCTACCGCACGGTGGACGGAGGCAAGCCGGTCGATGCCACGGGCACGACGGTGACCCCGGGCGGGGTGACCATCTCGTTCAACAACGCCATCGAGCTCACGAGCAAGCTGGCCGAGAGCGACGAGGTCAAGTGGTGCGTCACCAAGAACTGGTTCCGGTACATGCTGGGTCGGCCAGAGACCGACGCCGAGAAGGGGTCGATGGAGCTCGCCTTTCGCACCGCCAGCGCCACACCCGGATACTCGCTGCGCGACGTGATCCTCTCGGCGGTCCGGTCGATGGCGTTCCGTTTTCGGACCGTGTCGCCCGGTGAAGGGATCTGACCCGGGAGGGGTCCGCCCCTTCCCGCGAGCGCCGGAGGCGCGTCAGGCGTTGCCGGCCATCCGTTCGCGGATCAGGGTCTTGAGACTGTCGAGCTTGAAGGGCTTGTACAGCACCCGGGTCGGGAGGTGCTCCATGAACTCGACGGTCTCCGGCGTGAAGGCTCCTCCGGTCATGAAGACGATCCGTGGCGCCGACTTGGGCCAGCGGGTGGCGACGGTCTGGTAGAACTCGGAGCCTCCGAGATCTGGCATCACCACGTCACACAGGATGAGATCGAAGGTCTCCCCGCGGTCGAGCCGGGCCAGCGCCTCCGATGCCCGCTCGACCACCACCGTCTCGTGCTCGTCGGCCAGCGCGTTCTTGATGGACCGACCGAGCAACATCTCGTCGTCGACCACCAGGACCCGCCCGCGGGGCCGCCGAAGCGCGTCGGTCGCCGCGCTCCACGCCGGGACCCCCCCGCCCGGTGCCGACCGTCGCTCCTCCGGGGGGTCATGGACGGGAAGGTAGACTCGAAAGGTCGTCCCGGTGCCGACCGTGCTCTCGACCGTGATCCGGCCATGATGCTCGTTGATCGTCTCGCGGCTGATGGAGAGGCCGAGGCCCGTGCCCTGGCCCATGGGCTTGGTCGTGAAGAACGGCTCGAACACGTGCGCGACGACCTCGGGTCCCATGCCCCGTCCGGTGTCGCGGATCTCGATGACCGCCTCGGGGTCGTCGATGCCTTCGATCCTGGTCGAGATTCGGATCTCGTGCTTGTCGCCTTCTCCTTCCGGGATGGCCTGCGTGGCGTTCACGAGGAGATTCAAGAAGACCTGTCCGAGGGCGGCAGGGTTTCCCCGGAGCTGAGGCAGCGTGCCGTAGGTCTTGATGAGGCGCGCGCGGTGGCGAATCTGGTTCCAGACGATGGAGACGCTGTCGTCGATGAGCTTGTGCACGTCGATGGGGACCCGTTCGGGCGGCCCCTGACGGGACAGCCGTTGCAGGTTGCTGACGGTCACGCGCATCCGCTCGCCCCCGATCAGGCAGTCCTCCAGCATGTCGGTCACCCCCGCGACACGGGTCCTCAGCGCCCGGAGCTCGTCGGCGACCTCCGCTGGTCCGGGCTCGGGTGAGCCCTGGGGACGATTCGGAGGCTTCAGCTCCTCGATGGACTGGCTGAGGTTCATCATGACGAAGGCCAGCGGGTTGTTGATCTCGTGGCCCACGGCGGCGGCCAGGCGCCCGAGCGACGCCAGGCGCTCGCTCTCCATCAGGCGCGCCGACATCTGGTGGCGTTCATTGTCCACGAGGAGCCGATCGAAGGTGTCGAGCAGGTCGTGCCCATCCACGGGCTTGCGCAGGTACGCGTGGGCCGAGATGGCCGCCGCCTTCGAGCTCCGGTCGCCGGAGATCGCGACCACCGGGATCGCGGTCAACCGGGGATCGTTCTTCTGGATGGCTCGAAACTGCCAGCCGTCCATGACCGGCATGATGAGGTCGAAGAGGATGATATCGGGCAACGCATCGACCCGCAGCTGGGTGAGCGCGTCGTATCCATTCTCGGCCACCGCGATGTCGTAACCCTCGGCCTCGAGCACGATCTGCAGGGCCTCGCGGACGATCCGTTCATCCTCCACCAGGAGGACCCGGCCCCGGCTGACCTTGCCCATGGGCTTCCCGATGGGCAAGGTCAGCCGGGGCCAGGTGGGGGACAACAGCCCATCGATGACCAGCACCGAAGGCTGCGGGCCCCCCGTCATTTCCAAGATCTGCGAAATCATCACCACCTACGCCCTCTGTGAGCCTCTTCGTCGACCGGATGTCGACGCGTCGGGCAGGCGAAGGCTGGAGCACAACGTCCATCGAGTCAAGGGCATTGGGTACTCCGCCCGGGGGTGCGCACACCTTCTGCCCGGAAATCCCGATACCCCGCGCCAGGTCATCGGGTGCTCGGGGAGTTGCCCGCGTCGTCGAGCTCCATGGTGAAGACGCACCCCTTGCCCGGGAGGTTGCGAACGCGCAGATCGCCCCCACAGGCCCGAACGCCCTTCAGGCTGATCGCGAGGCCGATCCCCACGTGGACGACCTCGTTCGTGGAACCGGGATCGGACGGCTCGGAGGGCTCGAACGGTTCGAACATGCGCTCGGCCTTGCCTGGGGGTAGCCCTCCACACGCGTCTTCCACCTGGATGTGGACGCGCTTCCGCACCGTCGTCGCCCGCAGCGTGACCCGACCGCTGGGCCGGGTGAACTTGAACGCATTCTGAACCAGGTTGGCCAGGGCGGAAGCGAGGATCTGGTGATCCCCCGAGACGCTCATGGCGAACGGCCCACCCTCGATGGCCAGCTGGATGTGTCGTTCGTTGGGCTCGAGCGTCGCCACGACCTCGATCTCCTCGAAGAGCTCCGAGACGGGGACCGGCACCGACGGATGGACTCCGGAGTCGATGCGCACGTCCGACAAGGTGCGATCGATGAGCAGACGCATGCGCCTCAAGCTGGTCCCGAGCAGCGTCCCGGTGCTCCCGTGAATCCCCACGCTCCCCGAGGCGAGGGCGTCGTAGGTGAGCAGGGAGGCGGTGAGCAGGTTGCGCATCTCGTGGGCCACGCTCGCCACCCGCATCGCCTGCGGGTTGAGGGCGCTCTGGTCGCGGTCCCGCTCGAACGACGTGACCGCTTGAGCGATGGCGTCGTCGAGACAGCGGTTGAAGGTCTGGAATTCCTCGACCGCGATCGAGAACTTGCTCTGCTCGGCCAGCTCGGTCACGCTCTGGCAGATGCTGCCGTAGTCGTGCACGACCTGGCCGACCGTCAACCCCATCCGCAGCAAGTCCTCGCCGTGGAGCGCGGCGCTCTCCGCCACCTTGCCGTGCTGCTGGGCGCGCACCCCCTTCTCCGACTGGAGGATGGCGATGAGCTGGTCGAGAAAGAGAGGCAACCCGTGCGACAGCTCGGCGGCAGTGGGTGTCGGGATCCGGCGGCCGTCGAGCTTCAGCCGCGAGCGCGCCAGGATCTCGTCGCGGTTGTCTCGCAAGAATTCGAAGAGCATCGCAGGCTGATCATAACCATGCCTGAGCGGTTAGAGGCGCGGCCGCTCTTCGGGATCGGATTTCGATCGGGTGCTATCGCTCCCAGATCCCGCGTGAAATCTGCGATTCCGGTAACCGGACGGAAAGGGACAGTCCCTCACCAGCCGATGCTGTCGACGAACACGGACCCCGTCCAGCGGGCGGAGAGGTGAAACTGGACGCCCATCGAGATCGGGGCCGTGGCCGTGCTCGCGAGCGCGACGGTGACGGTGTTCCAGGCCCCGAAGACCAGCTCGGGCGCCTTCACGTAGGCGTAGGTCCAGGCGAAGGGTGGCGTCGAGAGCCCGCCTTCCTGGATGTAGGGCTCGACCCAGTCGATGGCGGCGCCGGTCGGCACGAAGAAGTGAAAGGTCACGCGACTTCCGGGCGCCACCGACGGGCTCTGAACGAACACCTGAAGCAGGTCGGCGGCGCTCGACACGATGGCGCCCTCGAGCGAGGCCGCGCCGGCGAAGGACCGGCTGGTGGCGCGGGTGAGGATCGCGACGCTGCCCGAGTCCGAGCTCATCTGCCAACCCGAGACCGACAGCTCGAAGTTGTACTCGGCGACGTCCCGTCCCCCGGCGCCCGTCGGGCCCGAGCCTCCCGCGGCCGAGCCCCCGGCCGCCGATGGCCCACCACCGCCGTGTCCCGCCGCCGCGCCACCCGCGCCCGCCATCGCCGTTCCCACGCCGCCGGTGCCGCCGACGTTGCCGCCGATTCCGCCCGGGGCGTCTTGGGCACCGCCATCCCGGCCGCCGCTCGCGCCACCGGTCCCGTTCGGACTCGCACCACCCGTTGCCGAGGCCGCGCCGGCGCCCGCGGCGCCGGAGAGCCCCGCGGCGCCGGAGGTCGCCTGGCCTCCCTGGAAGCCGCCCGAGCCCAGCGGCGCAGCGGCTCGTGCGTCCCCGCTCTCGGCGCTGGCGTCACCTTGAAGCTGAAAGGCACCACCGACGCCGAGGACCGCGGATGCGCTGCCGCCGGTCGCGTCGGTCCCGATGGCCATGGGCTCCCGGGTGTAGACCGAGGGATCGCAGGCCGCCATCGACACGACCAGACCGAGGAGCCGGGCGCGGGAGAGATACGTTCCGATCGCAGGGAGCTCGAGGTTCATCATGTTTCGGTCTTCAGTCGTGCGTTGTGTCTTGCCGCCCCCGTTCGCCAGCAGGCAACTCCGCGGTCAGCGTCCGGTGCGGTGAATCCGCGTCTTCCACCCCCCTCGACACCTGGGAGGGGTTTCTGAACGACTATCTCGGGCTTCCCCGCAATGCCGTTCAGAAACAGGCCTCGGACCTCGGGCCCCGAACTCCCGCGGTTCACCCGCGGCGACGTCGGCGGCGGCGGGCGAGGAGCAGGAGGCCGCAGGCTCCGAGGGCGAGCGCCGTCGCACGCCCACCGCCCACGCCCGCGGTGCCGAGCGAGCAGGAGCAGCCGCCTCCCGACGAGGCGACCGTGGTCGCGCCGGCCGCGGTGACCGGGATGCTGACCTGGGCGGAGTTTCCGAGCGAGTCGACGACCTGGACCACGTCGACACCGGCGTGTGGCCCGGCGGTGTAGGCGCCCGTGGTCGCGTTGACGGTGCCGCCCGAGCCAGCGCTGACGATGGTCCAATGCTGCCCGGAGCCGCTGCCGCCCGCGGTCGACAGGGTGATGGTCTGACCGGTCTGCACGGTGCCGGTCACCGGCTTGGCGCTGAGGGACGCGCCGATCTGGACGGTGATGGTGACGCTGGCATGGTTGCCGTCGGTGACCGTGATGACATCGGTGGTCCCGCCCTTCGGCCCCGCGGTGTACACGCCCGTGACGGGGTTGATGCTGCCCCCCGAGCCGTTGGTGGTGAGGGTGTAGGTCAGCATGGTCCCGCCACCGGTGACGGTGATGGTGGTCGTGCCGTGCGGTGCCACCGTGACGGTCGGGACCGAGGTGGACAGGGCCGCGCCGAGGTGCACGCTGGCCGTGGCGGTGTTCCCCAGCGAGTCGGTGACGGTCACGACGTCCGTGCCGCCCCCCTGCGAGCCAGCGGTGTAGACCCCGGTGCCGGGATCGATGGTGCCCTGGGAGGTGTTGGTGGTGAGCGCGAAGGCGTAGCCCTTGCCACTGCCGCCGCTGACCATGAAGGTGAGCTGGGCGAGGGGAGCCGCCTGCACCGTGGCGGGCGTGACGTGCAGCCCGTCCCCGACGGCGATGGTGACGTGGGCCAGGTTCCCGAGCGGATCCGACACGGCGACGATGTCCTGCACGTTGCCGAGCGCGCCGGCGGTGTACTGCCCGCTCTGGGCATCGATCGTGCCCCCGGAGGCGTTGGTGGCGAGGGCGAAGGTGAAGCCCGAGCCGTTGCCGCCGGCGGCGGTGAACGTCACGCTGTCGCGCGGGGCCACCGTCGGCGCCGACGGGTTGACGGTCAGGGCCCCGCCGACGGCGATGCTGGCGCTCGCGGTGTTGCCGAGGCTGTCCGTCACCTGGACCGCGTCGAGCACGTCGGTGGTGCCCCCGGCGGTGTAGTGGCCGCTCGTGGCGTCGAGGGTGCCGCCCGAGGCGTTGGAGGTGATGGCGAAGTGATAGCCGGTCCCGCTGCCGCCGGTGGCCACGAGGGTCAATGTCCCGTGGGGTGGGGCCGACAGCGCCGCCGGGGCGATGGTGATGCCCGGGCCGACCATGACCGCCAGGGTGGCGCGGTTGCCGAAGGGATCGGTGACCTCGATGATGTCGGTGGAGCTGGCGGTGTCACCGGCGGTGTACACGCCGGTGCTCGAGACGATGTTGCCGCCCGAGCCGTTGGTGCGCACGGTGAAGACATAGCCGCCGCCCACGCCGCCGACGGCGGTGAAGGTGGTGGTGCCGCGGGGCGGGACGGTCGCGGCGGTCGCCGTCACGGTCAAGCCGTGACCGACCATGATGGTCACGGTGTCGGTGTTGCCGAGCGAGTCGGTGACCGTCACGACGTCGACGGTGTCACCGGTGGCGCCGGCCGTGTAGACCCCGCTCGCGCTCACGCTGCCGGACGAGCCGTTGGTGCTGAGGGCGAAGCGATAGCCGGTGGCGCTGCCACCGGCGCTGGTGAGCGACACCGTGCCACGCGGGGCGGTGCTGGCCGAGGCGGGCGTGACGGTGAGGCCGGGCCCGACCGCGATGCTGGTGGTGGCGGTGTTGCCGAGCGAGTCGGTCAGCAGGACGACATCGGTGACGTCCGGGACCACGCCGGCCACGTACGCGCCGGTGGTGGCATCGATGGATCCGCCGGAGGCGTTGGTCTGGAAGGCGTAGACGTACCCGGTGCCGCTGCCGGCGACCCCGTAGAGCGCGAGGCTCTCGCGCGGAGCCACCGAGGCGCCGGTGGGACCGAGCACCAGGTGTCCGCCCACCGCCACCGACACGGTGGTGGTGTTGCCGAGCGAGTCGGTGACCGACACGAGATCCGCCACGTCGCCGGTGGGACCGGCGGTGTACGCGCCGGTCGCGGCCACGATGGTGCCGCCCGACTTGTTGTCCGCGAGGGCGAACGTGTAGCCGGTGCCGCTGCCGTTCACCCCACCGAACGCGATCGAGCCGCGGGGGGCCACGCTCGGGTGAGCCGGCAGGATCCCCACGCCCGGCCCGACGGTGACCACCAGGTTGGTGGTCGCCCCGTTGTGGTCCGTGATGGTGATGACGTCGGAGCTATCGGGATTGGTCCCGGCGGTGTACGCGCCGGTGGTGGGATCGATGGTGCCGCCCGAGCCGTTGCTCGACACGGAGAAGGCGTACGCGGGGGCGCCGCCGCTGGCCGTGATGGAGAGGCTGGCCCGGGGGGCCGCCGAGAGCGTGGTCGGCGCCACCGTGAGGGCCGGCGTCACCGTGAGCGTGGCGGTCGCCAGGTTGCCGAGATCGTCGTGGGCGGTCACGACGTCGACCACGCCGCCGATCGCCCCCGCGGTGTACGCGCCGGTCAGCGCATCGACGTGGCCTCCCGAGCCGTTGGTGGAGAGGGCGAACGTGTACCCGGAGCCGCTTCCGCCCGAGACGTTGAAGGCCTGGTGACCGAGCGGAGCCAGGGTCGCCGTCGCGGGGGTGAGGCCGACCCCCGGGCCGACCGTGATGACGACCGTGGCGTGGTTGCCGAGCGAATCGACGACCGAGAGCCCGTCCACCGTCGAGCCGGTGGCCCCGGCGGTGTACCCGCCTGTGCTCGGGTCGATGGTGCCGCCCGATGGGTGGGTGGGCAGCGAGAAGACATAGCCCGCGCCGCTGCCGCCGCTGACGCTGAAGGCCTGCGAGCCGCGGGGGGGCGTGGTCAAGGACGAGGGGCTGACCCGGATGCCGCCGCCCACCGAGATGCTGGTGGTCGCGGTGTTGCCGAGCGAGTCGGTCACGGTCACGAGATCGCTGGCGTTCGGGGCGGCGCCCGCCACGTACACCCCGCTCGTGGGGTCGGAGATGGTGCCCGAGGCGCTGGCGCCGAGGGTGAAGGCGTAGCCGGTCCCGCTGCCGCCGCTCGCGGACAGGGTGAGGGTGCCGAGCGGAGGAACCGACGGGGAGGCCGGGCTCACCGTGATGCCGTGGCCGACCGCGATGTTGGCGCTGGCGCTGTTGCCGAGGCTGTCGGTGGCCGTCACCACGTCGGTCTGGTCGAAGGCGCTGCCCGCGGTGTAGGCGCCGGTGGTCGGATCGATGGTGCCGCCCGACGGGTTGGCCCCGAGGGCATAGGTGAAGGTGCCGGAGCCGCCCGAGGCCGCGAAGGACAGGGCGCCGCGCGGCGGGGTGCTGGTGGCGCTGGCGGCGAGGGTGACGGTGGGACCGACGTCGATGCTGGCCGTCGCGCTGTTGCCGAGCGAATCGACGACGGAGACCAGATCCGTGACGCTGTCGTTCTGGCCGGCGACGTAGTGTCCGCTCGAGTCGATGGTCCCGTGCGAGTTGTTGTTCACGATCGTGAAGGCGAGCCCGGACTGGCTGCCGCCGGTGGCCGTGAAGACGGCGCCTCCGCGCGGTGGCACGCGGGTGGGGAGCGGCGCCAGGGCGAGGGCGGCGCCCACGCTGATGCTGGCGGTGGCGGTGTGGCTCTGGCTGTCGGTCACCGTGACGACGTCGGTCACGAGGGGGGTCGCGCCGGCGGTGTACACGCCGGTCGCGGGATCGATTGTTCCGCCCGAGGGGGCGCTTCCGAGCGCGAACACGTAGCCGGCTCCGCTGCCGCCGCTCGGGGCGAAGGTGACCGAGCCGCGTGGGGCGACGGAGGCCCCGGTGGGGCTGAGCGCCAGGAGGAATTGATTGGTCAACGCGAAGGATGCCACGGGCGCGCCTCCGGCGACCGCGGTGACGACGTAGCTGCCGGCGCTGGCGTTCGCGGTGGCGAGCACGCTCGCGAGGCCCGCGGCGTTGGTGACGGCGCTGCCGCTCGAGAGCGTGGCCGAGGCCCCGGTCCCGGAGGCGGCGACCGCGGTGAAGGCGACGGTGGCGCCGCCGACCGGGTTGCCGTAGGTGTCGACCACGGCCACGCCGAGCGGGGTGGCGAAGGCCGCGCCGGCGAGGCCAACCTGGCCGCTGCCGCCGGTGAGCATCACGAGGGCGGGCGCACCGGCGGTGTTCGCCAGCATTGCACTGGCACTGGCGCCGGCCGCGATCGAGGCCGACACGGTGTAGTTGCCGGCGATGGTGTTGGCGGTGGCGCTGGTCTGGGCGAGCCCGAGGGCGCTGGTGGAGGGTGACGGGGTGGCCAGCGCGGCGGAGGCGCCGCTGCCGGGCTTCGTGAAGGTGACGGTGGCGCCCGGGGCGGGGTTCCCGAAGGCATCGGTGACGCGGGCCACGATGGGGGCTCCGAAGGCGGTGCCGACGACGGCGGTCTGGGTGGCGCCGCCGGTGAGCGCGATGTTGGTGGCGACGCCCGCCAGGTTGGCGAGCGCGAAGCTGGCGGCGGTGGCGACCCCGGAGGCCGAGGCCGTCACGGCGTAGGTCCCGGCGACGGTGTTGGCGGTGGCGGTGACGCTGGCCTGCCCGGAGGCGTTGGTGGTCACGGAGGTGGCGCCGAGCGCGGCCGAGGCGATCGCCGAGGAAGGCGCGGCGAAGGTGACGGTGACGCCTGGGAGGGCAAACGACGTCGAGTCGCGAACCACGGCCACGAGGGGCGCCGCGAAGGCGCCCTGCACGACGGCGCTCTGGCTGGTGCCGCTGACCACGGTGATCGTGCTCGGGGCGCCGAGGTTGCGCAGGGCGAAGGTCGTGGCGACGGCGGTGCCGCTGATGGTGGCCGTCACGTTGTATGCTCCCGGGGTCGCGTTGGCGGTGGCGCTGGTGGACGCGATGCCGGACGCGTTGGTGGTCGCGGACGTGGTCACCGTCGCCGAGGCGCCCGAGCCGGGGACCGTGAACATGACCGTCGCACCGGCGATGGGCGTGCCGCCGCTGCTCGTCACCAGCACCGACAGCGGGGTGCCGAAGGCGGCAGACACATTGGCGCTCTGGTTGTTGCCGGCCGAGACCGCGAGGGTGGGCGGCGAGAAGGTCACCGAGATGGTGTGGTTCGCGGTGATGTTGCTGAAGGCGTAAGTGGTGACGGACCCCTGCGAGACGCCGTCGACGAGGACGCTGGCGACCGTGTAGTTGGTGGCCGGGGTGATGGTGAAGGTCTGGGACTGCCCCTGCTGGTAGGAGTTCACGCCCGTCGGGGAGATGGAGCCGTTCGTTCCTGCGGTGGCGGTGATGGTGTAGTTGGGCAGGCTCGAGACCGTGAGGTTCTTGGCGCCCGAGACCTGGGGGTTGGGATCACCGGCCGTACCGCCATACTCGACCACGTAGCCGAGGCCCTGGGAGCCGTTGAGGTCGTTCCACTGGCCGGAGCCGCCGGCGTAGAACTGGGCGTAGTTTTCGCCGCCCGCGTTGTTGGGCTCGCCGCCCGCCCAGGACGAGTAGGTGATCGTCGTCCCGCTGTACCCTTGCCCGCGAAAGAAGAGCGTCCCGGCCTCGGGGCCGGTGACCCATCGCCAGTCTCCCTCGACCGCGGCATCACTGGCGCCGATCCATCCCGTGGCGGTGAGCTTGGCGCTGATGAAGGCGTTCTCGCCCGAGCTGGTGATGGTTGCCAGGTAGCCGGCCAGACCGTAATAGGTTCTGGCTGCGGCGGCCGTCTTGGAGTCATTCCAGTTGAGTCCGGCGTTGATGAACTCGTAGTAGTGACCGCCATACGAGAGGCTTCCGGCCCCGATGGAGAACGTCACCACCCGCGCCTGCGTGTTGGCGGTCGCCCCTGCCGTGTTGGTGTAGGTGACCGAACGGAGGACCGTCTGGTAGGAGGCGACCGACGCCGTCCCGGTGAGCGCCAGGACCCCCGTTCCGGCCGTCCAGACCCCCGTGACTCCGGCCTGCGGTGTGAAGCCGAGGACGTCTTGTCCGTTCACGTAGCCGGTCGATATCGATACCTGCACGCCGGGGAGATCCGAACCATCCGAGATCGTCAGCGTGAGGTTGGGATCCACGGGGATCGGGACGGGGCTGACGATGGCCGTGAAATTGGTGGCGCCGGGCGAGATGGTGAGGACGGGCGTGACTCCCGTGACGACCTCGCTCGTGACCTTGCCGAGGTCGCTCCCCGGACCGCCAGCCCCTCCGCAGGCGGACAGGGACAGCAGGGCGGCTGCCAGGATGGCAGCACCTGCGGAGCCAGCGCCGGCCGCGTGCCTGCGTCGGGCTCCGTCGATGAAGGGAGACCCGAGTCCGAGTCCGAGTCCGAGTCCGAGTCCGAATCCTTGCCCAAGCGCGCGCGATGTCAGTGTGCGGTTCATGCGTCGTCTCCCCGTTTTGCAGGATCTGCGTTCTCGCGACACCGCAAGACCGGGTGAGATCAGGACGCGAGCTCGTGGAAAACTGTCTTCCGCCGCCGACCTGGCCCAACCCAATCGAACAGTGATGGCGTTCCGATTCCGGAGGCGCTCACCACGTTCGCCCTCGAGCCCCCCGAGGCCCGCCGGCGAAGGTCGATCGCGTCACCTTCCGCGTCCTCATCGGGCGTGGAGCGTCGAGACTTGAGGGCCGGGGACGAAATAGACGAAAGATTTTTCTACTTCGTGCCGAAAAGGCGGTCGCCCGCGTCTCCGAGGCCCGGGTGGATGTACCCGTGCTCGTCGAGGTGGTCGTCGATCGCCGCGGTGAACACGGGGACGTCGGGGTGGATCTGGTGGAAGTGTGCCAGGCCTTCGGGAGCGGCGACCAGGCAGACGAACTTGATGGACTTGGGGGTGGCCTGCTTGATGCGATCGACCGCGGCCACGGCGCTGTGACCGGTGGCCATCATCGGATCGACCGCGATGACGTCCCGGTCCTCCAGGCCCTTCGGGATCCGGAAGTAGTACTCGACGGCGCCGAGGGTGTGCGGATCACGGTAAAGGCCGATGTGCCCCACGCGCGCTGACGGCAGGATGCGCAGCATCCCGTCGAGGAGCCCGTTGCCGGCCCGCAGGATGCTGACCAGCACGACCTTCTTGCCCTCGAGCACGGGGGCCTGCATCGACGCCAGCGGCGTCTCGATCTGCTCGTAGACGAGCGGCAGATCGCGGGTGACCTCGTACCCGAGGAGCATGCTGACCTCCGAGAGGAGGGTGCGGAAGGAGCTGGTGCTGGTGTCCTTCTTGCGGAGCAGGGTCAGCTTGTGCTGGACCAGCGGGTGATCGATGACGGTGACTTTCGGGGCCATGGCTGGGGTTGCTCTCGTCAGAAGACGGTACCATCGCTGACGATCTGGATGGGGGGGGCACCGTCGGGGCGCCGCTCGCGCGCGAGGATCCGCCCGGCGCGCCAGGTCCCCGCCTCGAGGATCTTGACCAGGGGCAGCTCGCCCGGGCCCAGGCCGACGCGCTCGCGGATCACCGCCGCGATCCGGTCGAGCAGGGCGACGGTCAGCGCTCGCCACTCGATGACCAGATCCGAGTCGATCGCGTGGGCTCGGTTCAGGCTCTCGGCGCTCCTCGGGACGAGCACGCCCCCATCGACGAAGAGCCCGCCGTTCCGGTACTCGGGCAGCCCGGTCAGCCCGTCGAGCTCGGTCACCCGTACGCCCGCCTGTTCGAGCGGCTCGATGAGCGAGTAGGCCAGCCACTGCGACAGCTTGTGGAACGGCACCCGGCCGAACCGCCTGTGGGTCCACACGTCCCCGAGCGGGACACCGGCGATCCGCTCGCGGCCCGGCCAGATCTCGCCGAACCCTTCGAGGAGCGCGATCAGGATCTCCTCGGCGATGAGGCTCCCATCGCGCGCGCGCGCGCGATCGCACAGCGCGAGCACCAGCCGCCCTGGTCGCGCCTCGCCGCCGGCCGCCTCGCGCTCGACCGTCTCTCCGAGGGCTCGAAGGAGGGCGACCCTCCCGTCGAGGCCGATGAGGGGGTTCTGCTCGTCCACCTGGAACGCCCGCGCGACCGCCTCCCGGTCGACCGATCGCAGGCGGCTGGCGTCGGCCCGCAAGGGCTGCGCGGGGTCTTTCGACAGGCCCCCGGCGACGAACCACGCGTGGCTGGCCACCGCCAGCCCTTCCGAGCGCTCGAAGCGCTCCCCGCTCGCCGGATCGCGGTAGGCCCAGGCCGCGCCGGCGCCGGCATCGAGGAGCACGCTGGTGATGACCAGATCGGCCCGCGCGAGGAGCTTGTCGCTCTGGCTCGCGCCGGCCAGCAGCGCCTCGAACGCGCGCAGGCGGCCCGACCCGCCGGCCTCGAAGTGGCGGTAGCGGCCGTGGTTGGGGACGTCGCGCAGGTCGGGGTGGCCCGCGCGCGCGATCTCGAGGACGCGCCGGGCGAGCGCCGGCAGCGCCTCGAGCCGCAACGTGAAGTGCTCGAGCTGCCCGGCCAGCGCCTCGGCGAACACGCGTTCGGCCTGCGCGCGCACCGCGCGCGCGCTGCGCAGCGACCGCAGGAGGGCGACCCCGTCGTCCGGATCCTCCCCGGTCATTCGGGCAGCGCTCTGCCCTTGGGCTTGGCCAGCTCGTTGCCGTCCGGCACCTCGCCCTCGGTGAAGTACCCCGCCGCCTTCTTGGCGTCCATCTCGACCCGGGCGTCCTCGGGGATGAGGTCGTCGGGCAGGGGGACCCGCTTGACGATCTCGATGCCCGCCCGGACGATGGCGTCGTACTTCATGTTGCTCATCGACACGAAGCGATCGATCTTCTGGATCCCGAGCCAGTGCAGGACGTCCGGCATCAGCTCCTGGAAGCGCATGTCCTGGACGCCGGCCACACACTCGGTCCGGGCGAAGTAGTGCTCGGCCCGATCGCCACCGACCTGACGCTTGCGCGCGTTGTACACCAGGAACTTGGTGACCTCGCCGAGGGCGCGGCCCTCCTTTCGGTTGTAGGCGATGACGCCGGATCCCCCGCTCTGCGCCGTGCGCACGCACTCCTCGATGCCGTGTGCGAGGTAGGGGCGGCAGGTGCAGATGTCGGAGCCGAAGACGTCCGAGCCGTTGCACTCGTCGTGCACCCGCACGGCGAGCGGCTTGGTCGGATCGGAGATGCTGGCGACGTCCCCGAACATGTAGAGGGTGATCCCGCCGATCGGCGGCAGGAACACCTTCAGATCGCCGCGCGTGACCAGCTCCGGAAACATCCCGGCCGTGTGCTCGAACAAGGTCCGTCGCAGGTCGGCCTCCGAGCAGCCGAAGCGCTGCGCCACCCCGGGCAGGTACCAGACCGGCTCGATGGCCGCCTTGACGACCACGATGTTGCCGCCGGGCTGCAGCACGTTCCCGTCGACCACCAGGCGCCCGGCCGCCTCGGCGGCGGCCAGCTCGGGCATCCGCAGGTGGGCGCGGGTGACCGCGATGCTCGGGCGGATGTCGAAGCCCTGGACGAAGTAGCTGGCAAAGGCCTCGTTCACCACCGCGCCGTAGGGATCGAGCGAGACGATCTTGTTCGGGTCCGCCCACTGCGCGAAGGGCCCGATCGTATCGGTCGGCGAGGTGTTGGAGAGATCGGGCTTCTTGAGCGGGTCGAGCGCGCCGGCCGCGACGGCCAGAGCGCGGTACACCGAGTAGGAGCCCGAGTGGGTCCCGATCACGTTGCGGTGCGAGCCGTTGGTCACCGTGCCAATCAGCGGGCCCCGCGTCATCGGGTCGAGCGCACCCCAGCTGACCGCCGTCGGTCGCGGACCGTGGCCGTCGGGATGCGAGGTGAGGACAATCGCCTTGGGATGCTTGCGTTCGGGCACGCGCGTCACTCCGGGCGGACCCCCGGGAATCGACCGATCATACACCGAAGTTCCCCACCGAAGTCGCCCCACCGAAGTCGCCGATGCCCGCTCGGTCGTTTCCTGGCGCTCCCGATGGCATTTGCGAGCGGGTCGCGACGAGACGAGGTAATAGGTACACGCCAGGCCCGATCGCCAAGGAGCACCCCCGGATGACTCGCACCGCTTTCGCTCACGGTCCCGACACCCTGCGCCTCGGTGATCTCGAGGTGACCCGCATCGGCTTCGGCGCCATGCGCCTGCCTGGACCCGAGGTGTGGGGCGAGCCCGAGAGCCCCGCCCAGGTCAAGGACGTGCTCCGGCGCGTGGTCTCCCTCGGGATCAACCTGATCGACACGGCCTGGTTCTACGGCCCACACGTGGCCAACCGGCTCATCGCCGAGACCCTTCACCCCTACCCGAAGGATCTCGTCATCGCGACCAAGCTCGGTGGCAGGCGGCTCCCCAACAAGGGCTGGGCGCCCTACGGTCGCCCGGAGGAGCTGCGCGAAGGCTGCGAGACCGACCTTCGCAGCTTGCGCCTCGACGTGCTCGACGTGGTCCACTTTCGCTACATGGGTCCGCACGCGCCGGTGGCTTTCGGCGAATCACTGGACGCGCTCATCGCGCTCAAGAACGAGGGAAAGATCCGCCACCTGGCCCTCAGCAACGTGGGCGTGGCGGAGCTCGAGACCGCGCGGCTTCGCACCCCCATCGTGGCGGTGCAGAACATGTTCAGCGCCGCCGGCGGCGGTGGCGCCCTGGCGAGGTCGACCCACTCGGAGGTCGCGTCACCCGAGAGCGTGCTCGACGCGTGCACCGCGCACGGGATCGCCTTCCTGCCCTTCTTTCCGCTCGGGGTGGGCGCACTGGCCAAGCCCGGCGGCCCGCTGGCCGCCGCGGCCGAGCGTCACCATGCCACCCCCGCCCAGATCGCCCTCGCCTGGTTGCTGGCGCGCTCTCCGATCATGTTGCCGATCCCTGGCACGAGCCGACCGGACCACCTGGAACAGAACTGGGCGGCGCGCTCGATCGCCCTGACGGACGCGGAGGTGCAGGGCATCTCCGCGGCCGCGCGCGCGGCGTGAAGGGAGACCGAAGAGAGGACGAAGAGACGCCCGAGAGACACCCAAGAGATATGCCCAAGGCATGCCGAAAATCCCGGGCCAGGCCGGCAGCTCGGTGGGGCGAGCCACTCGAGGGTCGACCGCATGTTCGAGCAGGGTGCGAAAGTATCTTGGCATCTTGCCAATCACGGGCGTGCCAGCAATTCGCCGAGGTATCTCGGGCGTGTCTCGGACGTTTCTGGATCGAGCCCGACACGCATGGCCGAGGCGCAAGCGTTCGAAATCATTGAGGCGCTGTCGCGTGTCGATGCACGTCATGACCTCGGCACCTGGTTTGCTGAGCGACCCGGACGTCGAGGTCGAGGTCGACGGCGACACCGACGCACGGGCCCCCACAGGCAACCCACCCATGAATCCTGAATTCCATCCTGGCTCGAGGAGACCACGACCATGAAGAAGATCGAAGCCATCATCAGGCCGCACAAGCTGGACGACGTGAAGGACCGGCTCCGGGAGATCGGCATCTCGGGAATGACCGTCTACGAGGTCAAGGGCTTCGGGCGAACCGGGGGAAAGACGGAGGTGTACCGAGGCAGCTCCTACGTCACGGACTTCGTTCCCAAGCTTCGGCTCGAGGTCGTGGTCACCGACGGCATGGCCGGTGAGGTCGTGAGCGCCATCCTCGGTGTGGCGAAGACAGGCAAGATCGGAGATGGGAAGATCTTCCTCAGCACCATCGACGAGGCCATCCGCATCCGAACCGGCGAGGTCGGCGACGACGCGATCTGAGCATCCGCGGCCGGGCGCACCGGCCGACGGCATACAGCCCGTCCGGCCGGCGCGGCGCGCGAAAATTACGCGAAATCGTCGATTTGGAAACCTGCACGAAATAGAAGATCGGGCAATATCCATAGTCGATAGTGCGTTTTGCAATTTCGGTCACAAGTCGTCTCGGTCTGCTCCGGTGGGGCTGCTGGCGGTCGGTGGGTTTCGACGACGGGCCTCGTTCCTGGAAAGCGATAATCCATGCCGAAATCGAAGGATCGCGTGGCACAGCAGTGCACCGGTGAGGGCCTGGCTCCGAGGGCCCTTGCGCCGTTGCTGGAAGGGCTGATCCCGCTCGAGCTGGGCGGAGATGGCCATGCCCGGCTCCGGGATCTCGATGCGCGGACCGCGGAGGGGCTCCCGCCGGAGCGACGGGACGCCCTCCGCAAGCTGGTTCGTCAGACCGTTCACGAGCGCATGGGCCGATTCCCCCGGGAGATCCTCGATCATCCTTTGCCTTCTCCCGCGGTCGTGCTTCGAACCTTGTCGCTCGACTGGCGGATATCCGACTGCCTGCGGAGACTGTTGCCGATCCTGCCCACCGACACGAGCTGGACCATCCGGCGGTATCTCTCGATCTCGAGGTTCAGGGCCGCCTTCTTGCTGGAGGTCCTGGTTCGGCTGGAGGCTCACCAGGATCGGGGAGCGCCCCGAGTCGCTCAAGTGTCCTCGGTGGATCCTTTCGACGAGGGTCTGGTCCTCGCCCGGTGGTTGCGGCACCTGAAGTCGCGCCTGCCATTGACCGAGTCGGAGGCGCACCGCGCGCTCGCGCGGATGGGATTCCAGGACCCGGACGCCTCGGTGAGCGAGCTCGCCCGCCGGGCGGAGGAGCACGGTCTGGTGGTGCCGTTTCGGGTGGTCCGGCAGCGGGGCTGCATCTTCGTGGTCGCCCCCGAGCAGGCCGCGGGGGTCACCGCCCTGACCACGGCTGCGGCGCGAGCCATCCAGCACTGGGGCCTGGCCAGCGTTCGCGAGATCGTGAAGCACGTGCGGGTCGTTCATGGACATGGACCTGGACACGGGCCCCCACCGGCGCGAGCACCAGGGTCCACGGGCGCCAGGCGAAGTCGGACGACGAACGCCAACCGGATCGTGGATGGAAAGCTGGCCCGCACGGTGCTCAGCAGCTTGCCTCAGTTCTCGTGGCTCGATCGGAAGCTCGGCTGGTTCTGGTTTCGCGATTGCCCCAACCGACTCCTGCGCGCGCTCGGCAAGATCTTCTCGGTGACCACCTCGGTCAAGCTGGACGTGCTCCTCGCGGCGATCTTCCGCGCGGAGGCCCAGGCTGGGGGCCCGCGCCCGAGCCGACGCGCCCTCGAGAGCGCCTGCGCCCAGCTCCCTGGCTGTCGGCTGGACGGGGACGACGTGCGCATGGAGGCCGCGCTCGATCGCGCCGAATGGTTGAGCCCGACGGAGCTGTCGCTGGTGGATCTGCTCGAGAAGAGCGGCGGCGCCGCCAGCACGACCGCCATCCAGCGGATGGCGCTGGCCTGTGGGATCGCGCCCGGGACCTTCTGGCGCACCGTCCGGGCCTCTCCGGTGGTCCTGACGTTGCCGGCGGCCACCCTGATGCTGGTCCGTTGAAATGGCGGGGCCGGGCCGAGGGCGTGCTCGACCACCAGGACGTCCCCACGCGCTCCGAGGACATGCGGGTCATCATCAAGCACATCGACAACATCTCGTCGACCATTCGCCAGCTGCTCGATTTCTCGCGCCGTCAGACCGTCGCGCCGAGCGCGGTGCCCTTCGTCGTCGCGGTCGAGCGGGCTCGGGAGCTGGTGCAGTGGAAGATCGCCGCCAGGGGGCTGTCCCTCGCGGTGCGCACCGAGACGACCTCCCGCTGCTGGCCACCAACCCCGATCAGCTGCAGCAAGTCCTCCTCAACCTGCTGCTCAACGCCTGCGATGCCTCCGAGAAGGGCCAGCAGGTCCTGGTCACGGCCCGGGCGCTCGGCGGCCGAGAGGTCGAGCTCTCGGTGGTCGACAACGGGTGTGGGATCGCCGCCGAGCACATCAACCCCGTCTTCGATCCCTTCTTCACGACCAAGAAGCGTGGAGAGGGAACCGGCCTCGGGCTGACCATCGTGGCCGGGCTCGTGAGGAACCATGGGGGCCACATCAACCTCGCGAACAACCCCGGCGCGGGGGTCACCGTCACCGTGCGCTGGCCGACGGTCGCTCGAGGGTGAGCTCGAGCGCGCGCGCGTCCGGCGCGACGACGATGGACGCGGACGTGGTCTCTTGACCGGGCAGCGCGACGAGCTGGAGGGTCCAGACCAGCGAGATCAAGCCACCCTGGAAGCTGAAGGGTCCGTTCGGAAGGTCGATGGCGAATGGTCGACGGTCGACCGCGGCGAGGGGCTCGGGGAGCGGGACGGTCTCGGCGATCTTGAAGTCTCGCCCGCCGGGGCCGCGCGTCTCGCGGACGAGGCGAAGCTCCATGCCCGACGGCTTCACGACGGCCGACCACGAGGCGACGCCGCGAACGCGGGCGCCGGGCTCGAACGCAGCGATGCCCTGCTCGAGCGCGAGCGTCAGCGTGATGGTCCGACCGGCGGTCAAATCGCCACCGGGAGAACCGTCAGGGGAAACGCCTGCCGCACCAGCGTCTCGCTGCCGCGCGTGGCGTCGACCATCACCGCCCAGGAGATCTCGTTCAGCTTGCCGGCCAGGCTGGGCATGGTCCGCGCGGGCACCCGCGTCTCGACGTGACCGCTGGCGACGGGCCACCCGCTCTCCGCGGCGTGTCGATCGAGCTCGAGCGTCAGGAATGGGCGCGTCTCGGTCACGATCGAGATGCCGGTCCGGGCGCTGATGCGCCGGTGGGCCACCTCGGCGCCGACCAGCGTCACGGTGACCATCGTCGACTCGGGCGCGTCGCGCCAGAACAGCCACCAGTCGATCTCCAGGGATCCGCCGAGGTGCACCTGCCGAGGCGCGATCACCCGCGCGCGCGGCGCGCCGCGCGAGAGGATTCGCTGAAACCAGCCGGGGAGGGTGCCCGATGTGAGCGGTCGTAGCTCGGTGCGCGCAACCTCCGTCTGCATCCGGGGACCAGCCTAAGGGCCCGCCGCGGAATATGCCACCCGGGAGCGCCGTCTGTATGGCTCGGGTCTGCTCGGGTCTGCTCGGATCTGCTCGGGTCGGCTCGGGTCGGCTCGGCTCGGCTATTTGGGGGCCTGGTACCCGCGCCACAGCCAGACCAGGCCGTCCGGCATGACCTGGTTGCGGGCGTTGTCGTCACAGTGCCCGGCCCCCTTGGCGAAGACGAAGCGCACGTGGTTGCCCTTGGCGGTGAGGGCATTGAACATGTTGGTGTTCGAGATCACCCAGTTGTCGTGGTTGGCCTCGGGCTCGGTGTAGCGGTTGTCGTGCTCGCCCACCTCGAGGAACACGCGCAGATCCGGCCGGAGCGGGGCCGCCATGATCATGGCGGTGTACTCCCAGGCGCCGAGCGGATGGTCCGGCGGCTGCAGCGTCGCGGGACCCACGAAGGAGCCCGAGAACGAGAACACCCGGTTGAAGTCGCCGAACCAGGCCAGGCCCATCACGGCGGGGCCACCCGAGCTGCACCCGTAGCCGCCGCGGCCGTTGGGATCGCTCGTCAGCTTGAAGTTCGGATACTTGGCCTTGAGCGCGGCGTTCGACAGCACGCCCGGGAGGACCTCGGTGGTGACGAAGCGCCAGTAGCGATCCGAGACGAGATCGTATTCCAGGCTGCGCTCACTGTTCGGATGGACGTCCGGGCCGTTCTGGATCCCGATGATCACGAGCGGCGGAACGTGGTGATCCGGGTTGGGATCGTCGGCCATGTTCTGAACCACCGTCTGCAGGCCGCCGTAAAAGCCGTCCGAGGAGACCATGAACGGCGCCTCGCTGCCGTCCACGTACTGCGCGGGGACCCAGACCTTGATCTGCCGCGAGAAGGTCAACGGGGGAGTGAAGTCCGAGCCCGTGTAGATCTTGCTCTGCGCCGAGGTCATCGTGAAGCTCGCGGTGAAGCCCGGTTGAGCCCCGGCCTTGAGCTTGAGGTCTGGTGAGGGCGTGTACATCGGGCCGACGTCGATCTCACCGTCCCCGGTGGTGCCCGGATCGATCCCCGAGCTTCCGGCCACCGGGGCCGCCCCGCCCGAGGCCGAACCGCCTCCACCGCCGGAGCCACCGGTCCCGCTGGTGTTCGCACCGCCGCTGCCGGCCGAGCTGCCCCCCGTGCCCACCGAAGGGGCTCCGCCCGAGCCCACGCCAGTTGCGCCTGCTGGGCCAGCTCCGCCAGATCCCACCGCTCCGACCGCGGTGCCACCGCCAGCCGGGACCATGCCGCCGCCCGTGCCGGCCCCGGCGGTGCTCGTGGCGCTCGACGGGGTTCCACCGCCGCTCCCCGTCGCGGGGACGCCGGAGGCCCCGCCGGTCGCCGGGCCGCTCGGGCCCGCCGAGGAGCCCGAGCACGCGGCCAGCCATGCCAAGCCGAGCAGGACGGCCCGAAGGGAAAGGGTCTCGAGGGAGGGGGCAGGAGGACGCATGGTCAGGGGGCTCCTACTGGCAGCCAATTCGATTGTCGTCGATGGCCAGGTCGTCGAACCAGATCACGAAGGGGCTCGTGATGGTCCCGGCCTGCTGGTACCACGTGGCGCCGACGATGATCCCGGTGTAGTTCGACATGGTCGAGTTGGTCTTTCCGCTGAACGCCAGCGCGGGCACCTCCGTGGAATCGGAGAAGAAGCGGTAGCTGTTGGTCGAGACGTCGAGCCACCACTCCGCGCAGTGCCAGTCGGCGTCGAACTTCCAGTTGTACGCGGACGAGGTGCAGCAACCGTCGCTGGGGATGTTGAAGAGCCACTGGTGGGCCCCGCTCATGTTCTCCACGATGTCGACCACCCGGTTCTCGCCGCCCGGGCCGATCATCGAGGTCCAGGTGATGTGAATGACGGTGTTGGTCGCGGTCTTCAGCGGTGCCGGCGAGGGTTGCTGGACCTTGTAGAAGATCCGCCCCCAGTGCTTGTAGGCGGTCGCGCCGATGGCCGCGAGGCTCCTCTGGGCGCGCTGCTGGCCCCGATCCATCGAGTCGCTCTTGAGCGACATCTTGCCCGAGTGGGCCGCGTCGGTCGCGAGGGCGACGTCTGTGGGTCCTGCGGCGCCATAGCCGTTGAACTTGGTCCACATCGGTCCGAGCGCGCCAGCGGTGCCGGTCTCGAAATCCTCGCACAGCTTGTAGGTCTTGCCCGAGCACCCGGTCGCCGCGACGCTGCCATTGCCCCCTCCGTTTGGCGAGCCCCCCGCCGCGCTCGGCGCTCCACCAGGGCCGTTCCCCGCGCCACCTCCCGTCTGGGCGCTGCCGCCGCTTCCCTCGGTGTTCGGTGTGCTGCCACCGGTCTGCGCGCTGCCCCCGGTGCCGCTCCCCGAGACCCCGCCGGTTCGTGCGCTGCCGCCAGGCTCGGAGCTGCCGCCGCTCCCCGTGCTTCCTCCGGCTGCCGCGAGCTGACTTCCGCCAGAGCCGGTCGGGCCCGCGGGCGCGGTGGAGCCACCAGAGGCACCGCTCGGGGATGCCCCCCCGCTCCCGCTTCCCGAGGGGATGATGCTCCCGCTCCTGGAGTTGTCGGGGTTGCACGCCGAGCCGCCGAGGAGCATCGACGCGCACGAGAGGGCCAGGAGCAGCGTGCGGGAGCGCGCGAACCCGAGGCTGAAGACGGAACGAGGGAAAGAGGAGCGGGTATGCATGCTGGAGCCTTCCACGTTGGGGAGAGATGCGATGCCCTTGCCGCCGAGGCGAGCCCCGTCGGCCACGCTCGCGCGCGGAGCTGCGCGCCCCGGCGCTCTGGGTCAGAGCGGAATTCTAGTCCCCGGTTCCGGAAATACGCCACACATCTCGGGAGACCACCCCCAGCGGACGGGGAAGATTCGACGATATCCATTAAAAACGGTTACTTGGATGAATCTTGCGCCGTGAGGGGAGGGTTGATGCGGCCGTCCACCTCGGACCTCATGCGGGAGGTTTCTTTCATGCGGCATGCGGCATGCGGCATGCGGCATGCGGCAAGAGCAGAGGTACCTGGATCACGGTGGGAGGCAGAGGACGTTCCGAAAATCTCGTTTCCTGTTACGGTGGTGATTCCAGGCAAGCTCAACCCGAGCGCGGCCCCGGTTCGTGGGCCGATCGAGGATGCATGAAACGCCGCCCGTCGCGCCCCCTGTCGACCTCGCCCTTCGCTGTCTTCCCGGTCTTCCCTGTCTTGCCCGCCTTGCCCACCTTGCCCGTCGTCATACCCATCCTCACGCTGGCCCTGATGGCCGTGCACGCCGGTCGTGCACGGCCTGCCCACGCCGCGAAGCCGAGCGAGCCTCCCGCCTGCGGCGTGGAGAACTTGCTGGCCGGCAAGCTCCCCGCGCAGCAGCAAGACGTGCAGGGCGACGCTGCGCTGGTGACCGACGGCGCAGGACCGGCGGACGGCGCGCTGTGGGATGGTCCAGCGGCGGTGCAGCTCACCACCGGTGCGGCGACCCTGACCTACGATCTCGGCGAGCCGCGCGCCATCTCGGCCTTCTTCCTTCAGGCCGACGCCAACGACGTCTATCGGATCGCCGGCTCCATGGACGGGGCTCCAGGCAGCTTCCGCCCTCTCGCCGAGATTGGCAGCGTCGTCGAGCGCGGCCCTGGCCTGCGCGTCCGGGCGATCGAGATCGCCCCGGCGACCGTTCGATACCTGAGGGTGGGAGAGGCCGCGGGGGACGGTGCCTATTCCATTTCCGAGCTCGCGGCGTATTGCCGGCCGCCCACGCCTTTCCCTCCCGCGCTGCGCTTGCTCGACGCTCCCATGGCGGCGGTGGCCGTCCCGATGGTGGAGGGTCCCTTGCACCTGGTTCGCCGACGTCCGGAGCCGCGGGTCAACGGGTTCCAGTGGGCGCTGGCGGCGTTGATCGTCTTTCTCCTCGGCCGGGAAATTCGGAACCGGAGCGTGAACCGGCGCGCGGGCGAGGGCATGGGCGAGAGCACGGGGAACGATGGGAGCGGGAGCGAGCCGGATGAACCGACCGGGGGGCCTGCCGCCACGGCAGCGCTCGGGAAGGCATCGACGAGCTCGGAGCGATTCTTCCCGTTGCTCCTGGTGCTCTTCATGGCCAGCGGCTGTGCCGCTCTCATCTACGAGATCGTCTGGTTCCAGCTGCTCCAGCTGGTCATCGGTTCATCGGCGGTCTCGATTGGCGTCCTGCTCGGGACCTTCATGGGGGGGATGTGCGTGGGGAGTCTTGCGCTCGGACGGTTGGTCTCGCGCCGGCGGCACCCCTTGCGGGTCTACGCGTTGCTCGAGCTCGGGATCGGAGCCTCGGGTATCCTCATGCTGGCCGTGATGCCTCTGGTGGAGAGGATCTACGTCTCGGTCGTGGGCCTCGGGGTCCCTGGATTGCTGCTGCGCGGGATCTTCGCTTCCCTGTGTCTGTTGCCACCCACCGCGATGATGGGGGCGACGCTGCCTGCCGCCGCCCGCTGGGTCGAGACCACCCCGCGCGGAATCTCCTGGCTCGGCTACTTCTACGGCGGCAACACGCTCGGAGCGGTGGTCGGCTGTCTCCTGGCGGGCTTCTATCTCCTGCGCGTCCACGACATGCCGACGGCCAGCGGGGTCGCGGTGGGGCTGAACGTGCTCGTCGCGGCCGCGGTCCTGGCCATCGCGTACTTCACCCCGCGCACCGCCGTCTCGCCGGGCGGCGATCGACGAGGTCGAGCCGTCATCGGCGAGGTCGAACCGCCGCCGCCGGTGCAGGATGCCGTGACCTGGGTGGTGTACGCCACGATCGCCCTGTCCGGCATGACCGCGCTCGGAGCGGAGGTGATCTGGACCCGGCTCTTCACCCTGCTGCTCGGTGGCACCACCTACACCTTCTCGATCATCCTGGCTGTCTTCTTGATCGGGATCGGCCTCGGCAGCGGGGTCGGGTCGGTCGTCGCGCGACGCTCGCCTGACCCTCGACGTGCGCTCGGCCTGGCTCAGTTCCTGCTGATCTTCGCCATCGCCTGGGCGGCCTGGTCCGTGACCCAGGCCCTTCCATACTGGCCGGTCGATCCCCAGATCTCGCCCAGCACATGGTTCCAGTTCCAGGTGGATCTGGTCCGCTGCCTCTGGGCGATTCTTCCGGGCGCGTGCCTGTGGGGCGCGAGCTTTCCTCTGGCCCTGGCGGCGGTTGCCTCCCCCGGCGAGGACGGAGGCCGGGTGGTCGGCCGCGTGTACGCCGCCAACACCATCGGCGCGATCGTCGGGGCGCTCGGTGCCAGCCTGGTGGTCGTGGCCTGGCTCGGGACCCGACAGGGCGAGCGGATCTTGATCGGGCTGGCGGCCGCGTCGGCGATCGTCGCCCTGGTGCCGATGTTCAAGCGGGGCTCCCTCTCCCCCTTCGTGACGTCGGGAGGCGCCATCTGGACCCTGGTCATCGTCGAGCTGGCCAGCATCCTGTCTCACAACGTCAGCCCGGTCCCGGCCCTGCTGGTCGGGCATGGCCGGGATACGGCGTCGTGGTTTCACAGCCAGGAGCAGTACCTCTACGTGGGTGAGGGGATGAACTCGTCCCTGGCCGTCTCCCGCAACGCGGACGGCATCATCAGCTACCACAACGCCGGAAAGGTCCAGGCCTCCACCGCGCCGCAGGACATGCGCCTGCAGAGGATGCTCGGTCATCTGACCACGCTGCTGCCCGACCATCCCCGAAACGTCCTGGTGGTGGCCTGCGGCGCGGGTGTCACCGCCGGCGCGGCCAGCGTCGATCCGCGGGTCGAGCACCTCACCATCGCCGAGATCGAGCCGCTGGTCCCGAAGGCGGCCTCGAGGTACTTCGGGGACTACAACTTCAACGTGGTGACCAATCCCAAGGTGCACGTCGAGATCGACGACGCCCGTCACTTCCTCAACACCACGCGCGAGAAGTTCGACGCCATCACCTCGGATCCGTTCGACCCGTGGGTCAAGGGGGCGGCGACGCTGTACACCAAGGAGTTCTGGGAGCTCGCGAGGCGTCACCTCAACCCCGGTGGCGTGGTCACGGTGTTCGTGCAGCTCTATCAGGCGGGGACGGCGGCCGTGAAGAGCGAGGTCGCGACCTTCTTCCAGGTCTTTCCGCGCGGGATCATCTTCGGCAACACGGTCCATGGGGCTGGCTACGACGTGGTGCTGGTCGGCCAATCCGACGACGCCGCCATCGATGTGGACGCCATGCAGGACCGGATCGCCAGCCCCGAGTTCGCAGTGCTGGCCAAGTCGCTGCGGCAGATTGGCTTCAACAGCGCGGTCTCGCTGCTCTCGACCTATGGCAGTCGAGGCCCCGATCTCGCGCCCTGGCTCCGCGACGCGGAGATCAACCGGGATCGGGATCTGCGGCTGCAGTTCCTGGCCGGGTTCGACATGAACGCCAACGAGGCTGCCCAGATCTATCGCGGCATCCTGCCCTTCCGGCGCTATCCCAACGATCTCTTCAAGGGCTCGCCCGAGCGGTTGCAGGCCTTGCGCACCGCCATGGCGGGCCGGCCGCCGTGAGCCTGGTGCTGGTGACCGGCGGCTCTGGCTTCATCGGCAGCCACTGCATCCTCCGCCTGCTGACCGCGGGGCATCGGGTGCGCACGACGGTGCGCCGCCTCGAGCGCGAGCCGGAGGTGCGTGCCTCGTTGAGGCAAGGGGGCGCGGGCGCGGAGCTGGGCGGGCGCGTGTCCTTCGTGGCGGCCAATCTGGAGGCCGACGCCGGTTGGTCGGACGCGGTCGCTGGATGCGACTTCGTGTTGCACGTGGCCTCGCCCTTTCCAGCCAACGTCCCCAAGGACGAAGACGAGCTGATTGGCCCCGCACGCAGCGGCGCGCTCCGCGTGCTCGCGGCTGCGCGCGCGGCCGGCGTCAAGCGCGTGGTCCTGACCTCGTCGTTCGCGGCGATCGGCTACGGCCATCCGCCGCGAGACGAGCCGTTCGACGAGACCAGCTGGACCGACCCCACCGGGCCAGGCGTCGCCCCCTACGTGCGGTCGAAGACCCTGGCCGAACGCGCCGCCTGGGACTTCGTGCGGAAGGAGGGCGGCGCTCTCGAGCTCGCGGTCGTGAACCCGGTCGGGGTGTTCGGCCCGGTCCTCGGCCCCGACTACTCGACGTCGGTCCTGGTGGTGCAGCGGCTCATGGACGGCGCGGTCCCGGGCTGTCCGAAGATGTACTTCGGCGCGGTCGACGTGCGCGACGTGGCCGACCTGCACCTGCGTGCGATGACCGACCCGGCCGCCAGGGGCGAGCGCTTCCTGGCGGTGGCGGGTGACTTTCTATCGATGCTCGAGATCGCCAGGATCTTGAAGGCGCACCTCGGCGCGGCGGCCCGGCGCGTGCCGAGCCGCCAGATTCCCAACTGGGTGGTCCGACTGGCGGCTCTGCGCGATCCAGCGGTGCGGCAGATTCTCCCCGAGCTCGGCGAGCGGAAGAACGCCACCAGCGCGAAGGCGAGGCGCGTCCTCGGCTGGGCCCCGAGGTCCAGCGAGGAGGCCATCGTCGCCACCGCCGAGAGCATGATCCGACTCGGCCTCCTGAAGGATGGCGCGAGGGGCCGACGAGCCGATTCGAGAGCAGGCGCGGGAGCGTCCTGACGGACTGCTGGCTCCGCGGGTGCAGGAGAGGCCCGGTCACCGAGCACACTCACCGGCGATCCGCCGCACGAGCCGCCGGGCCGGTTTACCCTGGTCGATGGCTTCACCATCGGGGACATGTCGGTGTTCGAGGACGACGACGGTCAGGCTTACCTGGCCTACGTCTGGTGGGAGACCGGCCCCAACCGGGAGCACGGCATCTACCGGATGTCCGCGGACTACCTGACCCTGGCCGAGCGGGTCTACCTGTGGAACATCCCGTTCTACATGTACGACGGCGATCGCTGGCTACCCACCGGATCGAGCCAGGGGGATTACGTGTGGCTCCCGATGGAGTTCAACGCCACCGGCGTGCCGAGCATGACCTACCACCAGGACTGGGACTTCAAGCTGAGCACGGGCGCCTACAGGGCCTTCGATCCGGCGCGCAACCTGGCGCTCGGAAAGACCGCCACGGCCTCGTCCGAGACCGGCGCCAACGCGGCCGCCAGCGTCACCGCCGCGACCACTTACCAGAAGTACGCGGCCATCCGCTGGGAGAGCGCGGCCAGTGACCCCCAGTGGATCAGGGTGGACCTCGGCGCCGCCATGGAGGTCGACCGGGTGATCCTCAAGTGGCACACCGACTACGCCAAGGCGTTCGACATCCAGGTCTCGAACGACGCCGCGACCTGGACCTCCGTCTTCACCACCACGACGGGGGCGTCGTACTCGGTCACCGACGTGACGTTCGCCAAGACCCGGGCCCCCTACGTCCGGATGAACGGCACCGCGCGGGGCACCGCCAATGGCTATTCGCTGTTCGCGTTCATGGTGCTCGACGACTGACGACTGACGACCGCCGCCTCCCGCGTCGTACCTCCTTGCGTAGCGGCCCAACCATGGCGAGGCACACCGTGCATGCCTCGCAGGCGCCGCTACATGAGCGTGAACGGATAGGTGATCACCTGACTCGTGCTCGACGCCGGGAACCGCAGGCTGCGCACGACGCCCTTGATGCAGCCGGTGAGCCCGCCCTTGTGCAAGATGACGGGCGCCTCGACCTGCACGCCCTTGACCGCGCCGGTGCGCTCTATGCGGAACCTCACGGTGACGCGGCCGGGGACGAAGGTGTCCTCGTCGGGCCGCGCGCGGGCGACGCAACCGAGCACGGCGTCCTCCTTCGCGTGAAAGCGCGCGTCGATCTCCTCCTGCGAGAGCTCCTTGCCGCCTCCTTCCTTCGAGAAGTCGAGGCGCATGGTCTCGGCCCGCGACAGATCCTCGCCCTGCCATACGATCTTGAGGTCGCCGGCCCGCAACTTGGTGGGTTCGGGCTCGTCGATGGGCCGACGCCGCCCGCCACTCGGCACCGGTGATGGCGACAGGGCCGGGGACGGGGAGAGTGGGCCGAACACCTCCTCGGGTGGCGCCTCGGTCAACGAGGCGGAGCCCGGCGCGATCGAGGTCGATGGGCGGTCTTCGGACGCCGGGACGAAGACCGGGGAGGGGGCCTCCCCCACGGGCGCTTCGCTCGACGGCGCCGATGCGGCGATGACGTCGTTGCGCGCGAGGCGCCGCGCCCCGCGACGCCGCCGCCGATGGTCCTTGGCGTTCTTGGTGGCCTCGCCGGCTGGTGCCGCGACGACCGGCGGGCGAGGCGCCTGGATTGACCGTCGCCAGGTGAGGACGCCGATGAGGCCCGCGGCTGACAGAACGAGCAGCACCAGAAATCCCTTCATCGTCCTCCGAGCCTACAAGGCATGAGTCGCGCGCGACGAACGAAAGCGGATGACTCCTCGTGGCGCCTCGCGGCCGGGCAGCCTCGAGGGTGGCGCCTCGTCCGCCGGCCGCCGCTGGGGCAGAATGTATGTCGATGGCCGCCACCAGCGACATCTGGATCCGGGTTGCCCGGCCGGGGGACGAGGAGGCCCTGGCCGGCCTGTGTGGCATCGTCCAGGACCTCCACGCGCGAGCGCGCCCCGGGGTGTTCAAGCCGGCCGACGCCGACGGGCTCGCGCGGTGGTTTGGAGAGCGCCTCGGGGCGGCCTCGGGGAGGATCTGGATCGCGGAGGTCGACCAGGTGCCCGCCGGCTACGTCCTGGTCATCGACAACCACCGCCCCGAGAGCGTGTTCTCTCGTGCCCGGCGCTGGTTCGAGCTCGACCAGGTGGTGGTGCATCCCGCGCATCGCCGCCAGGGCGTGGCCCGGGCCCTGTTCGAGCACGTCGCCGCCGCTGCCCTGGGCGCGGGCGTCGAGACCATCGAGCTCAACACCTGGGCCTTCAACCAGGCCGCACAGCAGGCGTTTCAGAGGCTCGGTCTTGCCGTGAGCAACGTCCGATTCGCCCTCGATCTGGCGCCCAACGGAGGGGGTGACGAGGTGAGGGCGGAGGCGGGGCGCCCTTCGACCGGATCGCCACCATTCCCACCCTCGCCGCTGTCTGTCCTCGGCTCCCGGACCGCCGCCCGGCTGGTGCTGCTCGACGCCGATCAGAAGGTGTTGCTCTTCTTGCACGAGAACGATCGGGGGCGGCGTTTCTGGGCGACCCCGGGGGGAGGCGTGGAGCCGGGGGAGACCTTGGCCGAGGCGGCCCGGCGAGAGGCCGCCGAGGAGATTGGCATCGACGCCCTCGAGCTCGAAGCGCTGTGGACCGGAAAATCGGACTTCTGGCTCGGCGACCGTCTGATTCTTCAGACCGACGTCTTCTTTCTGGTCGTCCGCCACGCTCCGCTACCCGACCGCGACGTGGCGGCGTTCCATGCGGCGGAAGGGATCAAGGAAGCGCGATGGTGGGCGGCCTCGGACCTCGCGTCCACCGATGCCCCGGTGTTTCCCGTGGACCTCGGCGCCCATCTGCTGACCCTGGTGGGTCGTACGACGCTCACGCTGAAGTTGAAGTGACGCGGCGGGCACGCAGTCGGCCGTGGCGCCGGAAGCGGCGGGGCCACGTCGCCTTTGCCTCGATTCCGTGGAGGCCGGGTTCATGCCGAGTCCGATCCGGGCCGAAATCGGGCGCAATTCCCCAAGTCGTCGACTGCAACCCGAGCTCGAATGGATGAGGGCGTGCTCACGCCGCTCATATCGGTCGCCAGGGGCGTTGATCGATGCAAACATGTCGGAGGAGGCGCGGCAATGAAGAATGGCTTCGGCGGGCAGATCGGTCGGGGAAGAGTCAGGGAGGCCTTCGTCGCCTGCATCGCCCCGCTCCTCCTCCTCCTCCTCGCGGCGGGCGCCAGCTCCGCGGGCGCCTCGGGCGAGACGAGCACCAACCTGGCGACGGCAGCATCCCGAAGCCGACGAAAGGTGGGGGCATCGGCGGACTTCATACCGCTCACCTCGGAGAACCCGTACAGCGACACGCTCGCGCGCGAGTTCGACTACGTCACGACCGGCAACACGCTGAAGTGGGGCGTCGTCCAGGCGGTCGATCCCGAGACATGGGACTTCAGCCAGGCCGACGCGATCGTGGCCTTCGCCGAGGCCCACCACCAGGCCATCAAGGGACACACCCTGGTCTGGCACCAGCAGCTCCCGCCGTTCGTCGACGGAACCCTGTCTGCGGATCTCCTGCGGCAATACTTGAGGGCCAACATCCATCGCGAGGTGGGGCGGTACCGCGGACGCCTGTACGCCTGGGACGTGGTCAACGAGGCGATCGCCGAAAACGGGTCGGGCCTGCGCGACACGGTGTTCTCGGAGAAGCTCGGACCGGACTTCATTGCCTGGGCCTTTCGGGAGGCTCACCGGGCCGATCCGCACGCCAAGCTCTTCTACAACGACTTCAACGCCGAGACGGTCAACGCCAAGTCGAACGCCATCTACGCGCTCGTGAAAGGGCTGCTCGCGGCCGGCGTTCCCATCGATGGAGTCGGCTTCCAGATGCACTTCGATGCCGCGACCGCGCCCAGCACCGGGGACATGGTGACCAACCTCGCCCGCTTCACGGCGCTCGGTCTCGACGTCAACATCAGCGAGCTGGACGTGACGGTGGCCTCGCTCTCGGTCAGTGAGGCCGAGAAGCTGGCCGTGCAGGCGCAGGTCTACCACCGCGTGACGGCGGCCTGTCTGCAGGTGCCCCGCTGTGGGGCGGTGACCACCTGGGGGTTCACGGACAAGTACAGCTGGCGCGCACCCGACGAGGCGCTCGAGCTCGACACGCAGTACCAGAAGAAACCCGCATACTTTGGCATGTTCGACGGCCTCGCCGGGGTGCCCCCCGACCCGGTGGGAGCCCCCCCGAACCTGATCCCGAACGCGACGTTCGAGGCCGGTCTCGACGGATGGTCCGCGTCGGGGGGTGGGTTGGCGTGGCAGGACACCGGGTCCCGTGGCCATCACCCCGCTGCGGCCAGGGATGCCCGGCAGGCGGCCGGTGCCCACACGGGACGGGCGAGCGCGCGGGTCACCGAGCGGAGTGCGGTCTCCGACGGCCCCGCCACGGACATCACGAAGCGCGTCGTTTCCGGGCGTGGCTACGACGTCTCGGCGTGGGCACGCGTCGACGGCGCGGTCAGCGACCGGGTCACGCTCGGCGCCAGGATCTCCTGCGCGGGGGTTCCCGACGTGGACCTCGAGCTCGGAGCAGCGACCGCCTACCGATCGTCGTGGACGGCCGTGGCGGGCTCACTCGAGGTGCCCGCGTGCACGCTGACCAGCGTGTCGCTCTACGTCGCGGGGCCGCAGCCCGGGGTCGATCTCTCGGTCGACGACGTGGCGCTGCGGCCACGTCCCGAGCCGCGCGGCCCGAACGCGGTTGCCAATCCCGGCTTCGAGACCGGGGACACGAGTGGGTGGGTGACCTGGGGCCCGACCATCGCCGTCACCACGGCGGCCGCGCACAGCGGCGTCGACAGCACCATCGTCACCAGCCGAACACAGACCTGGATGGGCCCCGTGCTGCCACTGTCGTCGATCGTTCAGCCCGGGGCGACCTATGCCGCGAGCGCATGGGTGCAAATCGGTGGGAGCAGCGCGGACGCGGTCAGCTTGACGCTGAAGACATCCTGCATTGGCGTCGCCGATTCCTATCAGACCCTCGGTTCGGGCACCGCCACCAGCACGAGATGGGCCGAGCTGGATGGAACGTTCACGGTACCGCTCTGCCAGATCAGCGAGCTCGACCTGTATGTCGAGGGGCCTCAGCCCGGGGTCAACCTGCTCGTCGACGATGTCGCCGTCGAACAGCTGCTCTGGCACCCGGTCGTGACCAGCACCACCAGCGTCATCAGCAACCCGGACTTCGAGTGGGGGGTGGCCGGCTGGGCGCCCTTCGGCGACGGCGCGGTCAGCGTGAGCACGGCGTTCGCGCACACCGGGTCGGGCAGCGGCGAGGACAGCAACCGCACGGCAGCCTGGAATGGCCCGTCCTATACGCTTGCCAGCACGGCCGCGACCTACGCCGTCTCGGCCTGGGCCCTGCAGGACGGCACGGACCAACTTCCTCTGTTGCTGTCGGTCAAGCTCGCGTGCGGCGGCGCGACCAACTATCTCACGCTTGCCACCGCCACGGCCGGCCCCGACACCTGGGTGCAGCTTCAGGGGCAGCTGGCCGTTCCGGCTGGATGCAGCACCGTCATGCTCTACGTGCAGCAGGGCAGCGGCGTGGTGTTCCCCGACCTGTTCATCGACGACGTGTCGGCGGCGCCCGTGCCGGTATCCCTGACGGAGGTGGTGACCAACGGCGACTTCGAATCGGGGACGGCCGGGTGGTCTGCCTTCGGCGGGGGGACGTTCGGCCCCAGCGCCGCGGTCGCGCACGGCGGAGCCCAGAGCGGGGTCGACAGCGGACGCACGGCGGAGTGGAATGGCCCTTCGTACGCGCTCCCCACGTCCGCCGCGTCGTACGCCGTTTCGGCGTGGGTGTACCAGGGTGGCCCGCAGAGCGTCGATCTCCTGCTGACGACCAAGCTCGACTGCGGCGGCGTGACCAGTTACCCGACGATCGCAGGGCCCGCGACCGTTGCTCCGGGCGCCTGGGTGCAACTCACTGGGCAGGCAGTCGTGCCGGGTGGCTGCACGGGGGTGCTGCTCTACCTCGACCAGAGTCCCGGCGGCGACGTCTTCCCCGATCTCTACATAGACGACGTCGCGGTGCGCCCGAGCTTCTGATCGAGCGGGGCGCGAGATGGCGCGCATGCGGCGGAGGTGACAGCGTCCCGGCACTGACTGGCACTGGCCAAAGTGTCGTCAGATTTCCCCGCCTGCGCGAGAAGCCCGGCCTGGCCGCGGTCCGGCGGCCGCGGCGCGAAAAGGCCGCGCGCAGGTGCGCATCGACGCGCGTGGAGGCGCAGACGATGGGAAAGCCGGGTCCGGCTTCCCATCCCTGCTTCCCATCGGGTCCTCCGCTCCGGCCCGGCCGTGCGCGTGGGAAAGCTGGCGAAACCGGGGAACATGGCCTCGGTCGTTCGTTGATGAGAGGTTCTCTCAACGATCGAGGAGGTTCAAAATGAGTCTGAGGAAGTTGCTGGCGTTGGCGGAGGATGGACCATGGTGCGGAACCAAGCCCCCGGGGATTCACCCACCACACCTGCTTGGAGAGCTCGCCGCTCGCCCGATCACCGGCGCTGGCCCGACGCCGGAGCGGTGGCATGACGGTGGTTACGGCAACGACCGGGAGGCGTTCTTCTGGCAGGCCATCCAGCTTCGCCAGATCGGACAACGCCTCGAGCAGATGAAGGGCGGCGTCTCCGACTTGGGCGCGCAGGTCAGCTCGTCGGCTGACGCATTCTTTGACGATTGGTGCGGAACAGTTCCCTGGTCGGTGCTGATTCAGTGGCTCCTCCACCACCCGCCGCCCCCACCTCCATGGCTCGAGCAGGTATCATTCGCGGCGGTTGTGCTCGAGTTGGCGACCAAGGCCGGAGGCGAGTCCGGAAAAAATCTGGGCGGTGCGGCGTCGGGCCTGATCGCTGCTGGTCTTCCCCAGAGCAGCGCGCGGTAGCTCTGCGCGCCGTCGCATCAGCGCGGCCCTCCTGTCGCCTGGCGATGTTTTGCGGCGTGTCGCCTTAGCTGAATGGCTGCGCCGAAAGCATGACGGCGGCCGCCGGCGGACCTGATTCTCCGGGCCCTTCAGAGAGAGGTTCCACCGCACCCCCGGCTGCGCGACCGCGAAACCCGCCATGCGCCGGCCCACGGAAGCTTCGCTGAGGCAGGGAATGCGGCCGAGCCGGCCCACCCGTGGAGCTGGCCCAATGGAAGACGTTTGACCGGCAAACGTCTTCCAGACGCCCTGCGGGCGAAAAAGCCTCAACAAGATCGTGGAGCTGAACGGGATCGAACCGTCGGCCTCCCGAGTGCGATTCAGATGAAATCCTAGTCGAAGCAATAGCTCACGAAACCAACCGCTTTTCATCGCCGAGGAACGTCAGCAATTCCAAGCGGTTCGAAGAAAAACGGTAGGCCAAATCGACTTGCCCATCGCTCGGGCGATCCTGATCGTCTTCGCCTTCATTGCCTGTTGAAGATCGTAGGCCAGGAGCCTCTTGCGGGTCAGCGTCCGGACCTCTTCAAGCTCGCCCAGTTCCCCGAACAGATCCTCGAGCTCGTCTCTTGCATTCTTCATGTGACCTTTGCCGGCCGGGTCGCTATCGGCGACGCCGCGGAGCGCGCATGTGGCGAGAAACTTGCCCGCGTCGGTCATGGCCTCCCCGATCGCGCGCCACGGACGGACACCCCGCTCAGCGCCGAATCCGACCGGTGGCCTGCTCCGCGGCCTCCAGGCGCCCGTTCACCGCGTCCCAGTTGATGTTCTGGAAAAATGCATCGACATACTTCGCGGCGGCTGCGCCGTAGTCGATCGCGTAAGCGTGCTCGTACATGTCCATGACCAGCAGCGGCAGTCCTCCCGCCAGGGCCTGCGTGTGGCCGCCCGCCCAGTATGAGCGGACATCGCCCTCGTGAGGGTTGTAGTCCATGATGGCCCAGCCGCTTCCGCCGCCGAGGCTGAGCCCGAGCGCGCGGAACTGCTCCTCCCATTTGCCCAAGCTTCCGTAGCTGGCCGCGAGCTGCTGCTGGATGGCGCCGCCCACCTTGCCACTTCCCCCGAGATTCCCGAAGTAGTGCTCGTGGAGGATCATCGAGTTCGTGAAGGTCAGCTCGCGCTCCTTCAGGCCCGCGACCAGGAATCCCGGGGTGTCCTTGTTGATGGCGGCGAGCTGCTCCTCGACCTTGTTCAGGTTCTTGATCGCGGCGGTGTAGTTGTTGTCGTGGTGAGATACGATCATGCGCTCGGAGAGCCCAGCGAGCTTCCCGGGAGCGAACGGCAAAGGCACCGGCGCGTGCCTCCCCGCAAACGCAGGCGCCCCAGCCGCGGTTGCTGCGCCCTCCTTGTCGGCCCTGGGCGCTCCCGAACCGCGCCGTTCGAAGGCCCCAGCCACCGTCAGAGCGGGCACTCCCACCGCCACGGCGCGGAGGACATCGCGTCTCTTCATCGTCGTCGTCGTCGTCGCCTTCTTCATGGTCTTCATCGTCTGGCTCCTCGGCATGGGGGACAAAGGCGAAGCATCATATCGGCTTCGGTGGACGGGCATCGGAGACGTCCTCTTGCTCTCGCTGTCGGACCTCTCCGTTCGCCACGGCGAGCGCTTGCCGGCGCAGCCAGTCTCGCATGGCGGGATCCTCGCAAAGACCGATGGCCAGATCGTAAGCGCCCCTCGCCTCGGCTCTTCGGCCAAGCCTCGTCAAGAGGTGGGCGGCCACGGCCCAATACGGCTGGTAGCTCGCCGCCTCGGCTCGAGGGACGGCCTCGAGCAGATCCCAGCCAACGTGAGGTCCGCGTGCCTCGGCGACGGCGGCGGCGCGCCCAACGCTCGCGCCCATCGTGGGCACGAGCGCCAGAAGGCCCTCGTAGAGCAACGCGATGGTTTCCCAATCCGTCTTGCCGGACCGCAGGCGGTCAGCATGGGCCGATTGAATCGCGGCTTCGAGCTGGAATCGCCCGACTCGCCCTCCGGCCGCCGCCTCTCGCAGACAGCTCTCGGCTTCCTCCATCATCGGGCGCGACCATCGCGATGGGTCCTGCGAGGACAGCGGCACATACGCGCCTGCGGCGTCGCGTCGAGCTTCACGCCTCGCTTCGGAGTGCAGCATCAGCGCGACGAGGCCAAGGACCTCCGGTTCGCCCGGCATCAGCCGCGCCAGGAGGCGGCCCAGGTCGAGCGGTTCCCGGGAGAGCCCCGTGCGCCGCGGATCGAGCCCCGCGACATCCTCCCAACCACTCCCGTAGGCTGCGTAGATTGCCTCGGCCACCGCGTCCACGCGCTTCGGCAGATCCGACGCTCCGGGAACCTCGAATGGGATGCCGGCGTCGCGGATCTTCGTCTTGGCTCGGCTGAGGCGCTGACCCATCGTCGTGGGCCGGACAAGGAACGCTGCCGCGATGCGCGCAGCGTCGAGACCCAGCACCGTCTGCAGCATCAGCGGCGTTCGCGCCATGGGATCGATCCCAGGGTGCGCGCACACGAACAGGAGCTTGAGTCGCTCGTCCGGGAAACCTGAGCTGTCGTGGGCCATCTCCTGTGCTTCCTCGGCGGCGACGATCAACGACGGCGCCGCTTGCTCGTGAACGCGCTCATGGCGCATCTGATCGATGAGCCGTCGCCGCGCCGCCGTGAGCAACCATGCTTCGGGCTCCCGCGGCACGCCGGCGAGGGGCCACGTTTCGAGTGCGCTTTGAAAGGCTTCGGCGAGCGCGTCCTCGGCGGCGGCAAGGTCGCGCGAGCGCACGCTCAGAAAGGCCAAGATGCGCCCGTAGGACTCTCGCACCGCGCGCTCGGCGGCACGTCGCGCGTCGTTGGCCATGGCCGACCTCAATGGTCCATGGGCGGCATCGTGGGGCGAACCTCGACCGCTCCCCCGGGCCCGGCGGGATAGCGTGCTGCCCAGCCAAGAGCAGTCTCGAGGTCCGGGACGTCAATCACGAAGAACCCGCCGAGTTGCTCCTTCGCCGCGGCGAAGGGGCCATCTTGGACCAGGCGCTGACCATCCTCGTAACGGACGGTGGTCGCGGTGTCAGGTGGCTCGAGCCCCGCGCCACCAACGACGATGCCGGCATTGGAGAGGGCGCGCGCATACGGGAGGAACGCGCCCCAGAACGCATCTTTTTTCGCGGGATCGGTGCGGGCCTTGAACTCGTCCCGACCGAGGTAGAACATCAGGGTGTATTGCACGGAGCTCCCTCCCTCGGGCGAGCGTAGCATGGGGCGAATGTTCTCTGCGACCGGGACGGCGCCCCGCTGCTGCGCCGACCCGGAGCCGAGATCGCACGGCTACTGCGCAAGCGCTGCATCCACGGCGGGCTTGAGCACCTGGCGGGCAAACGTCAGCAGGGTCGTCGGCGTGCTCGTCGCTGCGCTGCGCGCCTGCGTGCGCTGCATGCGTCCGGAGGCCAGCCCGGCGTACATCTCGAGGAGCAGGTCAGCGAAGACGCTCGGCATGCCCACCCCGACCATCCCCTGCTTCGCCTGCTCTTCGGTGACCTCCACGGCGGCCACCGGGCGCCTGATGCCCTCGCTGACGATCGAGGCCACCTGGAGCTGGTCGAGATCCTCGGGTCCCTGGAGCTCGAGCATCCGAGATCCCGGCCCGCGCTCGTCCGTGAGGGCCCGGAAGGCGCTTGCCGCGATGTCGCGCGTCGCGATCCAGGGGATCTTCCTCGAGGTGGGATACCGGGTGTACATGGTCCCGCCGCGAGCGATGGTGCCGACGTGCTGGAGCAGATTCTCCATGAACGAGCCCGGGCGAAGGAATGTCACGTTCGGCACCGCCGTCGCGAACGCCTTCTCGATGACGGGGTTGCAGCTGATGGGCCCGACGCCCGAGTCGTGCTGCGCGCCGATGCTCGAGATGACGACGGCGCGACCAACACCGCGGCGCCTCGCGGCAGACGCTGCGCGGTGGGCGATGTCCTTGGCCCACGCCATGTAGTCGGCCGGCTCGAACGCGATGGGCGTGAGCCAGAAGAGCGCGTCGGCGCCGTCGAGCGCCCGATCGACGATGGCGTCCTCGTCGATCGAGCCGCGCACGAGTGTGGCTCCGTTCGAGGTCAAGGCGGCGACCTTCTCGGGATGACGGCTGATGACGACGACGTCGTGCTTGGCTTCGAGCAAGCGTTCGACCACGACGCGTCCAATGTTTCCGGCAGGGGTGTTGACGACGATTCGCATGATGTGGCTCCTTGAATCTGTGGGATGGGGTGGCGAAGGCCGCGAACCGCCTGCCTGAGCAGGGCGTATCGCATGGTGAGCGTCCTTCCTTTCAAGAGGGAGTCGGCCCACTCGGTGTCACTTCGACAGCACGCGAAGATTTTCTTCTCGCCGGGGGCCGATCGGGCGTCCCGCCCTTGTCGTGCGATGTGGATATTTCGCGGCGTTGCGGGAGAGCTCCAGCCGACGGAGGGCTGTCGAAAGCAGGCTGCTCGAATCGGACGAGAGCCGACGCCCTTTGTCCGCGAGGCGTCGCCGACGTTGAGAAGGCCCCGGAGTACCGTGGGGCCGCAAAGACTACTTCCTCGAGGGGGCCCGACAGCATCGATCGGGCAGGGCGAGTCGCTCACGCCGGGACCTGTACTCAGGGCCCAGGCGAGCCGTCGTGGCTTCGCCGGCTGTAGAGGGTGGCGCCCTCGACCACGTCGCGCTCGATGAACCCGGCGGTGATGAGCGCCTCCACGGCGGGAAAACGCGCCGGCGGATAGGCGCGAAAGTCGGAGTAGTTCCCGGTGGATGTGTCAATGACGACCGCGGGAGGCCGCGTCTCGAATTCCTGGCGCAGGGTGGTCCACACGGCGTCCGACACATCCCAGGCCTGCTCTGGGGGAGCCTCGTGCCCGCGATCGAGCCCGCGCAAGAAGCCCACGAAGCGCGTCGAGGGCAACCGGCCGGCGGCCACGTAGATAGGAGCAAAGTTCCCCCAAACGAAGATCCGATCACCCGGCTGGGTGAGGGCCTGAACCCGCTTGCCGAGGGCAAGGTAGTCGGGGTCCGGACGACCGAGATGCCCGGTCATCGGATCGGCCATCAGAGCCCAGACGGAAAAGGCCGAGGCGGGGAAGGCGGTCAGGGCCATCATCCTCCAGCCCCAACGGGGGTCACGCTGAGCGTCCCTGGTCGTCTGGATGGCGGCCACGACGCTGAGAGGAGCGATGAGCTGTAGAAAGTAGTGACCGAAGAAGCGCCCGCCGAGCGCGACCGCGATGGCGCTGGAGACGAGCCACGACCACAGCAGTGGATCGCGCGCCGCTCCTCGGCGTTCCCGGAGGGACCGCGCCGTTGCCAGGTTGAGCGCAACGGTCGAGCCCAGGAACCCGGCGACGGCGACCAGCGCACGTACCGCGGTGCCCCGGGACCACCCTTGGCAGCCATACCGCACGAGCAGGCTCCAGACCGCCCACCGCCACAAACCGTCGAGGCTGGCTGTTCGCGATACGATCGCAAAGATCGCCGCGCCCATGATCGCGGAACCCATGGCGAGCGCCAGGTTCGATCGGAGGCGGAGTGGCCCGGTCGTTCGGCGAAAGATCAGGACGATCGGCACGGCCGCGTTGAGGAGCGCGACCTGCTTGAACAGGCAGCCCACGACCAACAGCCCGCCTGAGGCGGTGAGAAAGGGCGCGCTGTGCTTCGGACCTCCCCCATCCCGACGCCGGGGCACGCCGCGCAGACCGAGCTCGATGCTGCCCGCCAGCGGCAGCATCATGAAGAGCTCGGTGTTGGCGGCCAGCATCTTGGGATAGAAACTCGCCGAGAACGCACCGTAGAAGAGCGCCGCCCACCCGAAGGCCCGATCATCGCCCGCCAGGGTCCGAGCGATGGAACCGAGGACCGCGGCAGTTCCGAGCACGAAGGCCAAGGCTACGAGGTGGACGGCGGTCATCGCGTAGAGCCCGCAAGCTCTGAAGACGAGAGCGTAGAGCCAGTAGATTCCCGGAAACTTGTTGTCGACGCCGCCGCTCGCGTACAACCGACCGCCCGCGTTCATCAGCCCAGCCACGGTGGCATAGACGGCCTCGTCGTCGTCCAGCATGGGGCGAACCAACGACGGGAGGTGACACAGGATGGTCGCCATGATCCAGACCACCGCAGGAATGTGAAGAACGGGCCTCGGGCCGGCAGAGTCCCTCGGGTCGCCAGGGGTCCGGGTTTGCGAGGCGCACCCGCTGCTCGGGAGTGCGGGCCGTAGCACGCCGACACCCTCTTCGACGCGCGCGACGACGTCGACCGTCGATATGAGCAGGCGGTCCGAGCTGGGGAGCGAAGGGCGCGGAGTCTTGGGCACGGCAATCAGTGCCCTGACCTGGAGTCGAACAGGCGGACGCAGGAAGATTCTGCCCAAAAACCGATACGGTCACGCGAGGATCGCAACAGCCATCACGGGGGCCTCTGATCCGGGATCTGCATCATGCTGCCGGTCACGGTCGATCGCCGTCGCGAGGAGGTGGGCTCACGCCTGGGGTTGCGGTCCGGCGGTGGGCCCGCCGGATGACGAGCGAGCGGGCCAGCGGCTGGCCGAACGGGCGGGCCTTGGCGAGCCGCGAGACGATCGCCGTGAGCGCGAGGAGTATGGCTGTCCACCGTGTCACTGCGGCGCCGAGCTCTCGTCCCGGGGTCCGATAGACGAAGGTGACGTGGTGCTGTCCGGGTCCGAGCGCAACGCCCCGAAACAGGAAATCGGCCCGTACGATCGGCGCGGCCACGCCGTCCACCGCCGCCGTCCAGGCGCTGTCCGCTCGATCGCTGAGGACCAGCAGGCTTCGACGCCGGGCGTGAGCTTCGATGTCGATCCTGTCGGTGTCGGTGCTGGGGATGGGGCCGCCTCTGATCGGCGCCGGCACGACTTCGGCGGTCCCCGGGCCATCAATCGCGCCTTCCCTGGCCAAGTCAGGAACCGCTGCCAGCCCAACGTCGACGTCCACGGTGGCCTGGCGGCGCAGATCGAGGTTGGGCAGTGATTCGAGCGCCTCCGCCGGGCTCGCCACGAGGGTCTGCTCCACCAACCAGGCGCGCGGAAGAGCTCCCGGTCGGCTGCGAACCTCCCAACCTCCCGCGGAAGCGATCACCGGCAATCCCCGAAGACGCACGGGCCACGACCCGACAGGCGCCGCAATCCGTTGCACGCCGGTGAGATCGAGGAGCCAATTGGCCGGATCCACGGCCGCCAACTCGGCCGGTTGTCGGTCGATACGTCCCGCGAGATCCCCACGCCTCAAGAGCGCGCGAACGTCCTCGTCGATCGCCTGGCTGTAGCCGCGCACATCCCGGTAGCCGACCCCCTCTCCCCAGTTGAGAAGCGGCACGATCGTGGGCTCGTCGCCGTTGGACTTGTACGCCTGAACCAGCACGCGTCCCGTGGTCGCCTGCAACGCCGCCACGATTGGGGCGGGCGGGTACACCTCGCCTCTGGGGCGGGTCTGTCGGTACGGCAGCCACTGCAGCCCGAGATCGAGCACGGTCAGGGCGACGAGGCTGAGCGCTGTCGGTCGACCCTCAATACGACCGAGGAGCCAGGCCTCGAGCAAGAGTCCGGTCGCGATCAAGAAGGCTGCGGAGCGGGCCGCGCCCCAGGCCATGGACCGCCGCGCGCCTGGCTCGCCGTACTGATCGAGCGTGGTCCAGAGCACCGTGACCGCCAGCGTTGCCACGCACAGGCCGAGCAGCAGGACCCAGAATCGACGCAAGCGGCGCGCCACCAGATCCGCGTCGCGAGGTCGTTCGGCCGATTCGATCCGGGTAAGGACCAGCCCCGCCAGCGTGGCGGCGCACGGGGCCAAGAACCAGAGCCAGCGGCTCGGGGCGCGGAACAGCCGCCAACCGGGGACCAGCAGATATCCGACGTAAAACGGGGGAAGCCATTGTCCTGCCGCCAGCAGGAAGGTGCCCACCGCCAGGTAGAGGAGAAGTCTTTCCCGCCGACGACGGAGGGGCCAGAGCGTCGCCAGGCACAGCAGGACGAGAGGCGCGACTCCGAGGTAGAAGGTCTGCTCGTGGTAGTTCCGCGTTCCGAAGTGCGAACCGGCCATGTCGTTGCCGTAGAGATCCGGAACGACGACCCGCAACCAGTCCCAGGGATTCCAGGAATAGGATCCCGAGAAGGCCAGGCTTGGGCGCGCCTGGCGGGGCGAGTGGCGCAGCTGGGCGATCACGGGCCCGTAGTATCCGGCGAGCAGCCCGCAGAAGCCGAGCCCACCGGCCGCCACCCGCCAGGCGACCGCACCCAGGGCGCGCAGGCGACGGCCGCTCGGTGCGGTGATCCATGTCCCGACCCCGAGATAGCCGAAGACAAACAGCCAGGCGAGGTAGGAGGCCTGAGGATGGCCACCGAGCGCGCCCAGCGCCAGGACAGCGCCGAGAAACAGCGCCGAGACCAATCGTGGCCGATCAACCAGCTGGTCGGCGAGCAGGGCCGCCCAGGGGATGAGGCTCATGGTGGGGATGACCCACGGGTGCCTCATGCGAACGATGAAGATCCCCCCCCAGACCAGCGCGAGCACCGACACCAGCGCCCCGAGCGGGGAACACCGCCAGCGCCGCGCGAAGGCCCAGGTCCCGATCGTCGCCAGGCCGAAATACGACACCAGGAAGACCACGAATCCTGCCCGCGGGGCGATGCCCATCGCTCGGCCGAGGGCCCTCACAGGCTCGTACGGGGCGGTCTGGGGATCGCCGAGCATGCCGATCCCGAGGAGAATGTTCGGATTCCATCCTGCCAGCCCGTGCGCAGCGAGGAACGCTTCGCGGGTGAAGTAGAACGACGCGAGATCTGGATACCAAAACGCCTCGCCCAGCATGGCCCGCCACAAGAGCGCGACGGGGGCGACGATCAACAGCGCGAGCGTCAGGCGATGGCGATGCTCTGAGCCCGATACCCGAAGGATCCGATCACTCACCGTCACTTGGCCCCCTGCTGGTCGGCGCAGCAGGTGCGCAAGAGCTCTCGGCGCTCGTACAGCTTCTCGCGAAAATCCGACGCGATCTCACGGGCCCGGTCCTTCTGACCGTCGGCCAGGGAGCCTTCGGCGTCGAGGAAAGCCTTGGTATCGTTGGCGTCCAGGCGATCCTGGATCGACGCCTCGGAGATCTCCGGTGCGGGCGCGATCGAGCGGCCGCCACCGCCGCGCGGTCCGCGCCCACCCATGCCGCCGCCCCGCATTCCACCGCCCATGCCACCGCCGCGCATGCCCCCCGGTGAGTTACCGGTTCCCTGGGCGGGGCCGCCACCGCCCTGCGCTGCCGCTCTCGCGTCGGCCGCGCTCTTGCGCTTCTGTGCGACGTCGTCCCGTACAGTCGCATCCTCCTTCTGGCGCTCGAGATCGCGCAGCTCGAGATCCCGGACTTGGTCGTCGGTCAACCCAAGCTCCTGTCGCCGACCTATCACGGCCGCGATCGACGATCGCGGCAGCTCTGGCAGCTGGGCGGTCGCATTGGACGGGGTCGCGGCTACGGCTGCAGCGCTCCTCGGTGGGGGCAAGGGGTCATCCGCACACGACGCCACCACGAGCAGGGACGCCGAGATCAGGGTGACAAGGGCTCTCGAGAACGAAGGCTTGACCATCGAACAACTGTAGTGCAGCGGTGCTCGACACTCGAACCCGACACGGTGAACCCTTCCCGCCCGACCTTCGTCGTCAGCCATATGAAGCGAGCGACATCCGTGACGAAAACCAGATCCGTGGGCCCGGACACGCCGCTCACCGTGATGGAATAGGCCGAGGGGCGATGGCAGACCTGGTTTTGACCCGGCTTCGCCGCTGGAGGCGCCGGGGCTCGGAACCCGCCATTGACATGCATGTCCACCTTGACCATCCTGAGGACGTGAGGACAACCGTGGGAATCGCGGATTCCCAGCGCGCCAGGCTCGTGAGACTGGCGAGGATCCTGGGAGCCGAAGCGACTCCGCTGGGTGCCTTGCTCTTGGTGCTCTTCCTTGTCTCGGCGTGCAGGAGCGGCGGGGGTGGCGAGCGCGCGGGAATGGGCGGGACAGGCCATTCCATCCTGGGCGACGGTCAGGCCGATCCGGTCGGCGCGGGTCGGGATGGCTCCCTTGGAACCCCACCGAGGTCGTGGACATGCCCGCCTGGACCGTTCGATCCGCCACAGGCCGGGCCGTCGCAGCCGGTGTGCCAAGGCTTCCCGTTCAAGTACGACTGGAACGAGGGCCCGACCTGGATCGCCAGCCACCGCGCATTCTTCTTCTCGAACTTCGTGGTGGGCGCCGCTGGCCCAGGCGACATGATCGAGTTCACACCAGAAACCGGAACCTGCGAGACGTTCATCGCCGACGACGGCTGCAACGGACTGGCGGTCGCGCCCGACGGTAACATCATTGCCGCGTGCCAGACTCCCCGCGCCGTGATGCACTACGATGTCACCACGAAACAGGGCACGGTGTTGGCCGACATGGCCGATGGCCAGATGCTCGATTCGGTCAACGATCTGGTCGCCCATTCGAACGGGACCATCTATTTCACGAACCCGGTCTACGAATTGGCCGGTCGTCCTCTCGGAATCGGTCAGGCGGTCCTGCGACTGGACCCGGGCGGCGCGATCTCGGTGATCGCGACCGGATCGGTCAATGGCATAGCGCTGTCTCCCGACGAAGCGAGGCTCTACGTGGTCTTCCAAGGTGTCTGGGATCTCGATGCCGACGGCGTTCCTTCTAACCCGCGCAGCTTCCCCCTCGGAGGCGACGGAATCGCGGTCGACTGTGCCGGCAACATCTACGACAACACCGGCACCATCCGCGATCCGCAAGGCAACCCCATCGGCACGTTTCCCGTCGGCACCAACATGGCCTTCGGCGGCCCGGATGGGAAGACGCTGTTCGTGGTGGGGGGCACAATGGCGCAGATTGTTCCAATGAACATTCCGGGATTGCCCTGACGGCTTCTCCGCCGGATCGCGATTGCGACTCTTCGCTTCGGGTGGAGCGCGAGTGCACCGCCGTCGAGAGGGGGTCAATACCGAGGCCGACAAGCCGAGCCGGATGCGCGGCGTGAACCGGCGAGTAGGCGTCGCGGCGCCGCCTCTTGGCGCACTCAGTCAAAATCGCACCGTGGCTCTCAAGAGATCGGTTGGCTGTGGGCACTCAGGAAATGAAAGGAAGGAGCCACCGAATGAAAAAGTCCTCAGCAAGGTCTCTGGCCCCGTTGATCTTTGGTTGTGCATTGTTGTTCATACCCGCATGTAGCAAGACCAAAACCCAGGCTGGACTCTGGAGCTGCTACGACACCGGCGCCGGTGTCGGGTGCGTGTCGCAGGCGTTGTTGTCGACGGCCGACGTCGACATCGATGGGGACGGTCACGCCGACCACTTCTTGTGCGCCGATGACGACGACGATGGTCACGATCGCAGCCGCGACAAGGACCACGGCAGCGTGGCTTCGACCGACGACACCGCTGATGACGATCACGACGGTGTCGCTGACGACCTCGACTGCGACAACCGCGACGCTTGCAAGTCCTTGAACAATGAGGACAACGACGATCGCGACGACGACGGTGCGGAGCACGAGTCGGGCTCTCGGGCGACCGGCGGCGAAGACGGCGAGACGTCCTCTTCGAACTCCAACGACGGCCACGGCGGCGGCGATGGCAGCATCGGTGGCGGCTCCGGCGCGCACAATGAGAAGAGCGGAGGGAAGCGCCAGTGCGAGATGCACACCACCACGACCTGTCAGCCCCCGACGATCCCGCCGACTCCTCCTCCGGCCACGACGCCGACGCCGACGCCGACGCCGGGCATCCCTTAGTCTTCGACCTTCGTCGACGTTCTCTGGCCAAGGGCCGACCGTTCAGCGCGGCCGGCCCTTGGCTGTCTTTGGTCCCGAGAGCCCGCAATGGGGGGATCTCGTCCAGCGGACACGTCGCTCCGAGGCCGCCCGAGCACCAACGTTCGCGACCCCTCCTTCATCCCACCTTACCCCTGCGCGGCGGACCCGGTGGCTCAAGTCGCCGCGATCGGGATGGCAGGCGCCAGCCCTCGATAGGCCACGCTTTCCAGACCCCATTCTTGGTTCTCGACCGGTCGGCCTCGATGCAGGACGACTCCACGGGGAAGAAGGCGAATCCGCCCGTCGACCCATCGAAGTGGGATCAGGTCGTTCCGGCCCTGACTCAAACAGTGAACCAAACCTCGGCGAGTATCCCTTGGGGTATGAAGGTGTTTCCCGAAGACGGCTCGGAGTGCTCGTCAGGCACCGTGACGATCCGGATGGACGTACCGGTTGCACCCGCCAATGGCGCGGCGTTGGCGTCGGCGATTGCTTCGACGACCCCAAACGGGAACGGTACCCCCGACCGGCGCCGCGATCGATGTTACGGTGACCTACCTTCAAGGGCTGACCGACGAAAACCCAAAGTACATCGTCCGGGCAACTGATGGTGCGCCGTCGTGCTCGGGGACCATCGGCAATCTCTCCAAGAGCTCCGCCCGGGCCCGAACGGATGCCGTGGCGTCGGTTTCGGCGGCGGCCGGGCTGGGAATCCATACGTTCGTGATCGGCGTCGCCACCGACCACCAGTGCCAGCGATACGACGACGCTGAACAACCTGGCAATGGCCGGCATGCGGCCGAGGACGGATTCAAATCCCTTGGCCCCCAAGTTCTACCTGGCCAGCACCCACGCAGATCTGGTCATGGCCTTCCAGGCCATCACCGGGATGATCGCGATGTGTCGCTTTCCATTGACTCCCGTGCCCCCCGATCCTTCGAGAATCGCGGTCAAGGTCAGTGGGGTCAAGGCACCGCAGGACACCGGACATCAGGATGGATGGGACTACACCGGCACCGACCATGGGTCCATCGACGTGTATGGCTCCTGGTGCGACATGATCGAGACGAGCGCCGCCAACATGGTCCAGATCATCTACGGGTGTCCCTCCATCCCCATCCCGTGAATCGACGGAGCTTCGCGGTATGGCTGACCGGGCACCCGTTACGCCCATCGCAAAGTGTGACCGAGCCTGGAGGGCGATTGCCCGACAGGCTCCTCAGGCGATCAGATGATCTTGAGGATCTTGCAGCCCGAGGGGCAGGGGTGGCCGATGTTGACGCCGTCGTCGCAGTCCTCGTGGTCGGGCTGGACGATCCCGTCACCGCAGTATGGTCCGAGCTTGCAGCCGGGGCCGCACTGGCCATACCCGCCGGCGTTTGTGCCATCGTCGCACTCCTCGCCGAGGCCGACGATCCCGTCGCCGCAGACCGGCGTGCACGCGCTCGGCGCGGCGCTGAACCCGCTCAGGGTCAGCCGGTACGAGGAGCCGCTGGTTTGCCGCTCCGCCTGGAAGACGTCCACCTGGTACACCTGACCATCCATGAGACCGAAGTTCGTCCGGGCCCCGGCGCCGAAGGTCACCGAGCCCTGGACGGCCGTGTGGATTCCACCGAGATCGACCCCCAGTTGCTTGTTGATGAAGAGCCACACGTCGTCGTCCCCGGTGAAGTCGAGCGTGAATGTCTTGGTGGCGTCGTACTTGAACCAGTACCGGACCTGGCTGGTGAAGCTGAAGTTGTGCAGCGGCGCGCCCTTCTCGACGTCGAAGTTCGGGTCGTAGGGCGGGCCGATGGTGGCAGTGCTGCGCTCCGTGGTGGGGGTGAACGGGTCGGAGTCGACCGGGAAGAACAGCGGCGTCCCGTCGAGCGTTCCGCTCTGGTAGGTCGCCACGTAGCTTCCATTCTGAACGACGCACGTGACCAGGGTGTACCCGAGGGCCCGATACTTGTCGCAGTCGGTCATGGCGGCGGCTTGCGCCGTGCAGGGCGTCGGCAACCCGGTCGTCGGGTCCGGAACCTCGGACCCCACGTTGCCACAATAGTAGGCCTGGACGATCACCGGCCAGGGCTCTCCATTTGGCCCAAACCGGTTCACGTAGGCTCCCTTGCCGTTGTTCCACAGGGTCAGCTTGGACGCGGTGGTGTGGTTCACTCCGGGGGTGTCGCGGTACCACTCGGCGAAGGTGGCCGCGCTGGTGATGTAGCTGTTGGCGACCGCGCCGGAGTACACCGGCTTTCCGTCGGCGTCGAGGTTCTGCATCACGATTCCGGTCAGCGCCGTCGTTCGACCCACGGCGCCTGGCTCGAACTCGGCGGGCTTGTGCGCGCGGAAGTCCCGGTAGATGACCGGCACCAGCATCTTGGCGCCCAGCGCGGGCTGCTGGCAGGTGTAGCCGGGCTCGATCTTGCAGTCTGAGGAGCAGCCATCCCCGGAGACGGTGTTGCCGTCGTCGCATTCCTCTCCCACCACGATGCCGTCACCGCAGCGAGACAGGCAGGCGCCCTTGGTGCAGTCGGGCTCGCTCTGGCAATCCGCCGAGCATCCGTCGAAGGGCAGGGCGTTGCCGTCGTCGCAACTCTCGGCGCCCTCGACGATCTTGTCCCCGCACACCGTGGGGGTACAGACGCTGGGTTTTCCCGAGCACTTGAAGCCGATCTCGACCTTGCACGTGCTCGAGCAGCCATCGCCCGAGGTCTGGTTGCCGTCGTCGCAGAGCTCCGGCGGGACCACCACCCCATCGCCGCAGCGGGCGACGCGGTGACAGGCATGGCCCTCAGGCGCGCACGAATAGCCGGGCTCCACTGTGAGACAGTCGGCGGCACATCCATCGCCCGACACGGTGTTGCCGTCATCGCAGGCCTCGTCCGGACCGCGGACCCCATCGCCGCAGACCGAATGAGTGGCCGTCATCAGTCCCCGCTCCGCGGTGGCCGAGGCGTCGAAGATCGGCAGGCCGCCGCCGTCGCCCACTTCCCCCGAGCCGCCCGGCAGTCCGGATCCCTCGGGGCCAGCGGCGCCTTGACCGGCGGCGCCGGAGCTGACGCGCGCGCAGTCGCTGGCGACCAAGGAACCAATGAGAAGGACGAGCCACGCGGAGATCGGGAATCGCATGAGGGGGGCCTCGCGGTTCGGCATTTTCAGGACGACAACGGCGATCATACTCCGATATGGTGGTTGTGGTCTGTGAGCCCGGCGGCTCCAGAGCCGCTCGGGGTCGCGCTCAGCGATGTGAATGAAGCGGGCACATGCGTGCTATGGTTGGAACGAGCGCGGTCCACCATGAAGTATCAAGCCCAACTGCATCTCGAGGGCTTCAGGTGGCGTGATCGGAGCCACCGCTGCCCCGTTGCGCGGCCCGTTCTCTTGATGCTGGTCGTCGTGGGCGGGATGTCGTGCCGCGACCGGCCCCACGAGGTCAACCCGACCGCGGTCGATGCCGCCGTCGACGTTCTTCCAGAGTTCGACGCCATCGTGCGGGGCGATCTGATCGTCGGTGAGCCATCGGGCGATGGCCCCTGCACCCCGGTCGAGTGCGCCAACACCGGTGGGACATACTGTGGGCTCATCGGAGACGGGTGTGGAGGCGTTCTCGACTGTGGTGCCTGTCCGGCGCCAGCGACCTGCGGGGGCTCGAACGTTCCCAGTGTCTGCGGCGTGGCGGGCTGTGCGGCGACGGTCACGACCTGCACCCTTCCCGGCGGGCAGTACTGCGGGGTGATCGGCGATGGCTGCGGGCACTCGATCGACTGTGGGAGCAGCTGCGGCACCAACGCCACCTGCGGGGGGGGCGGGGTCGCGCAGATCTGCGGCAGCGCGACCTGTACGCCGCTCACGTGTGCCTCGGCGGCCGGCCAGTATTGCGAAACCATCGGCGACGGTTGCGGACACGCCCTCGACTGTGGCGCGTGCCAGGCGGGCCAGGTTTGCGATCCGACCAAGCACGTTTGCCTGACCCCCGGCTGCGTACCCACGGTCACGAGCTGCACGTCGGGCACAACCACCTTCTGCGGTACCATCGGAGACGGTTGCGGGAACTCCATTGCTTGCGGGACCGCCTGCCCGAACGGAACCGTCTGCGGGGCCAACGTCCCCAACGTGTGTGGCAAGGCCGGGTGCGTGGCCCAGATCTGCTCCTTCGCGACGGGCTCCTACTGCGGCCTGGTGGGAGACGGATGCGGTCGGGCGCTCGACTGCGGGACATGTCCGACCGGGTCGGTGTGCGATCCCATCAAGCAGCTCTGCATCCCGGTCGGGTGCGTGCCGGCCGCCACCGCTTGCACGGTGGGCACGACCAGCTACTGCGGCGTCATCGGTGACGGCTGCGGCGGGCGCGTGGACTGTGGGACGACCTGCCCGGCCGGCACGGTGTGCGGCGGCAACGTGCCGAACGTCTGTGGTAAGCCCGCCTGCACCCCAGTCGGGTGCGCAGTGACCGGCGGCACCTACTGCGGTTCCATCGGTGACGGCTGTGATCGCGCGATCGATTGTGGTGCCTGCCCTGCGGGTCAGATGTGCGGGACCACCAAGGTGTGCGTCCCGGCCGGGTGCGTGGCCAGCCAGGCCTGCTCGGCGGGCGGGACCTCCTATTGTGGCGTGATCGGCGACGGATGTGGGGGCTCGCTCGACTGCGGCACGACCTGTCCGGCCGGCCAGGCCTGCGGCGGTTCGGGGATCCCCCACGTGTGCGGACCCGCCAACTGCACCCCCATCAGCTGCACGCCGGTCGGGGGCCAGTACTGCGGCGTCATCGGGAACGGCTGCGGCGGCAGCGTCACCTGCAGCACGCCCTGCCCGGCCGGGCAGACGTGCGGAGGCGGTGGGATCGCGGGGGTCTGCGGCGGCGGGGCCTGTGTTCCTGCCACGGTGACCGCCTGCAAGCCCACGGGGGGCCAGTACTGCGGACCCATAGGGGACGGCTGCGGAGGCGTGCTCACCTGTCCCGGCTGCGCCGCCCCCCAGACCTGCGGTGGGCAGGGTCTGGCGTCGGAGTGCGGAGATCCGGCCTGCACCCCCGGCACCAGCTGCACCGGCCCGAACGGCGCCGTCTACTGCGGCATCATCGGGAACGGCTGCGGCGGATCTCTCGCCTGCGGAGCCTGCGCGGCACCCGCGACCTGCGGTGGCGGCGGGGTGGCGGGGGTGTGTGGGTCGTGCACGAACCTGTGCCTCCAGCAGATGAAGTGCCCGAACGGCAACACCACGGTGAGCGGGACGGTGTACGCGCCCGGACACGTCGCGGGCTCGGCCTTTGGCCCCGCCGATCCCATCTACAACGTCGAGGTCTTCGTCCCGAACGCGCCGGTCAGCGCCTTCCCCACCAACGCGTCGTGCGATCAGTGCGGGGCCACCATCTCGGGCAGTCCGCTCGTCAGCACGCTGAGTGGCCCCGATGGCAAGTTCGTCCTCACCAACGTTCCGGTGGGCCAGAACATCCCGCTCGTGCTCCAGATTGGACGGTGGCGCCGCCAGGTGGTCATCCCAACGGTGACCGGGTGCACGGACAACCCGCTGCCCCCCGAGCTGACGCGCCTGCCGCGGTCGAAGGCCGAGGGCGACATTCCGCACATGGCGATGGCCACCGGCAACGTCGACGCGCTTGAGTGCGTGTTGCGCAAGATCGGGATCGTGGACGCCGAGTTCACGCAGCCGACCGGCACCGGTCGCATCCACCTGTACCACGGCAACGGGTCCGACGCGGGCGTGGGAACGCCGACCGCGGCGGTGCTCACCGGCTCGCTGGCCACGCTTTCGACCTACGACATGCTCCTCCTGCCGTGCTACGGGGTCTCCCCGCCCGGCAGCCCGGGCGGCGCGGCCAACTCGGCCAACAACCCCGGGCTCGCCGACCGGAACAACGTCATCGCCTACGCCAACCAGGGTGGGCGCGTCTTCGCCACCCATTTCAGCTACTCGTGGCTCTGGAATACGCCCCCGTTCTCAACCACCGCCACCTGGGCTCCCAACCAGGCCAGTCCCGCCGATCCGCTGATCGGCATCATCGACCAGACCTTTCCGAAGGGCCTGGCGTTCGCGCAGTGGCTCGGCACGGTGGGGGCCTCCGCCCTCGTGGGTGGGGTGCCGGCGATCCCTGTCCAGATTGCAATCAACCAGCCGCGCCGGGATCTCAATGCGGTGGTGCCGCCGTCCCAGCGGTGGATTTACTCGGTCACCCCGGGCACCGTTCAGCACTATACCTTCAACACGCCGGTGGGAACGTCCCCCGGCAGTCAGTGTGGCCGGGTCCTTTTCAGCGACTTCCACGTGTCCAACTCGACGAACACGGGCCTGACGTTCCCGAAGGAGTGCGGGGCGGACGCGCCGCTCACCCCGCAGGAGAAGGTCCTCGAGTTCATGCTCTTCGATCTCGCGTCCTGCATTCAGCCGGACGTCTTGCCGCCACCGCCGCCCTCGGGACCGCCGACCGCACCGCCGCCGGCGCCCACCGCGCCACCGCCGCCCACGCCGCCGCCGGCCCAGACGCCGCCGTCCCCGGCGCCACCGCCGCCCGCGCCGGCGCCAGCGCCGCCGCCGCCACCCGCGACCGCGGTTCCGCCACCGCCCCCGTCGCCGCCGCCGCCGCCGGTGCCGCCGCCCGCTCCGCCGCCGTCACCGCCACCGCCACCCCCTCCGCCACCCCCTCCGCTCGTTCCGTGACCGGGGGCGAGGCCTCGCGCCTCCGAACCAGCCCGACGCCCGCCGTCCAGAGGGCCAGCTCACGTTTGTCCGGGCGGGAAGCGGCGAGCG
>CAZIOH010000002.1:159976-162843 GCA_964540815.1 uncultured Myxococcales bacterium
GTTCGAGAAGGTGATCGGGTTCGACATGGGCGGGACCTCAACAGACGTGTCGCACGTCGCCGGCGTGCGCGTGCGGGCGCCCATGCTCTCGATCCACACCGTCGCCGCGGGGGGCGGCTCGGTCCTGCACTTCGACGGCTCCCGGTGCCGCGTGGGGCCCGATTCCGCGGGCGCCGACCCCGGCCCCGCCTGTTACCGCCGCGGGGGGCCGCTCGCAATCACGGACTGCAACCTGATGCTCGGCAAGATCCAGCCCGCGTTCTTCCCGCACGTCTTCGGGCCAACGGGGGACGAGGCCCTCGACGAGGCGCCTGGGCGTGCGAAGCTCGTGGCGCTCGCGCAGGAGATCTCTGCCGCCACCGGCACCTCCCGCACCGCGGAGGAGATCGCCGAGGGGTTCGTCGAAGTTGCGGTCCAAGGCATGGCCAGCGCCATCAAGCAGATCTCGGTCGCGCGCGGGCACGACGTCACCGAGTACACGCTCGCGGTGTTCGGTGGCGCCGGGGGGCAACACGCTTGCATGGTCGCCGACGCCCTCGGCATGACGCGCGTGTTCGCCCATCCGCTCGCGGGTGTGCTGTCGGCGTATGGCATGGGTCTCGCCGACCAGACCGCCATGCGCGAGGGCACCGTCGAGCTGCCCCTCGATGCGGCCGCGCTGCCGGTCGTGCGCGCCACGCTCGCCGCCCTCGCCGACGAGGCCCGCGTCGACCTGATGGCGCAGGGAGTGACCGAGGCGCGCATCGAGGTCGTCCGGCGGGTCCACCTGCGCTACCAGGGGACCGACACCGCGCTCGGCGTGGCGGACGGGACCATCGAGGAGATGCGTGCCTCCTTCGAGGCCGCCTACCAGCGCAGGTTCGCCTTCCTGATCGCGGCGCGTGCGCTCGTCGTCGAGATGGTCTCGGTCGAGGCCGTCGGACGCGGCGAGCGCATCGGCGCGAGCTCGATGCCAGCGGCCGCGCCGCGCGCCGGGGCCCTCGGCCCCGCCCGGACGGTGCGCATGTTCTCGGGCGGAAGCTGGCACGCGGCTCCCCTCTACCGGCGCGAGGAGACACGACCGGGCGACCGGATGGTCGGCCCGGCGATCATCGCGGAGGCGAACCAGACCACCGTGGTCGAGCCCGGCTGGCAGGCCGACGTGACGGCCGGCAACGACCTCGTCCTCACGCGAGTCGTGGTGCGTCCTGCCGGTCGCACCCTCAGCACCGAGGCGGATCCCGTGATGCTCGAGGTGTTCAACAACCTCTTCATGAGCATCGCCGAGCAGATGGGCTCGCGCCTGCAGAACACCGCTTCCTCGGTCAACATCAAGGAACGCCTCGACTTCTCGTGCGCCGTCTTCGACGCGGCGGGCAGACTGATCGCGAACGCGCCCCACATGCCCGTCCACCTCGGCTCGATGGGCGAGAGCATCGCAGCGGTGATTCGGCGGCGCCAGGGCACGATGAGGCCCGGAGACGTCTACGTGCTGAACCCGCCCTACGAGGGCGGCACGCACCTCCCGGACATCACGGCGGTGACGCCGGTGTTCGACACGACGGGACGGGAGGTCCTCTTCTACCTCGGTTCGCGGGGGCATCACGCCGACATCGGCGGCACCACGCCGGGCTCGATGCCGGCGGACAGCACGAGCGTCGAGGAGGAGGGCGTGTTGATCGAGGACTTCCAGCTCATCGCGGACGGCGTCTTCCGCGAGCAAGAGCTGCGGGCGCTCCTGTCGGCCGGCCGCTGGCCGGCGCGAAACGTCGAGCAGAACCTCGCCGACCTGCGCGCCCAGGTGGCGGCCAACGCCAAGGGCAGCAACGAGCTACACAGGATGACCGCCCACTTCGGCCTCGACGTCGTCGCGGCCTACATGCGGCACGTGCAGGACAACGCCGAGGAGGCTGTCCGGCGCGTCATCACCGCCCTCGCCGACGGGGCGTACGAGTATCGACTGGATCCGGTCTCCACGGGCATGGACGCGGGCGGGCCAGCGGCGCCAGAGCCGGTGATCAAGGTCGCCATCCGGGTCGACCGCGTCAGTCGCGCGGCGACCGTGGATTTCACCGGGACCTCGGCGCAGCTCGCGAACAACTTCAACGCGCCGAGGCCGATCGCCATGGCGGCGGTGCTCTACGTGTTCCGGACGCTGGTCGACGGCGACATCCCGCTCAACGCTGGATGCCTCGAGCCGCTCGAGGTGGTGGTGCCTGAGGGCTCCATGTTGAACCCGCAGTATCCGGCGGCGGTGGTGGCTGGGAACGTCGAGACCAGTCAGTGCATCACCCAGGCGCTCTACGCCGCCCTCGGCGTGATGAGCGAGAGCCCGGGCACGATGAACAACGTGACCTTCGGCAACGCGCGCCATCAGTACTACGAGACCCTGGCGGGGGGCTCTGCTGCGGGCGTCGTGATTGGCGCCGGCGGCGCCGTCGTCGCCGGCTTCGCCGGAACGGACGTCGTCCAGACGAACATGACAAACTCCAGGCTCACCGATCCGGAGGTCCTCGAATGGCGCTTTCCCGTCGTGATCGAGGAGCACTCCATCCGCACCGGCTCGGGCGGCGCGGGTCGATGGAGGGGTGGCGACGGCGCGGTGAGGCGGATTCGATTCCGCGAGCGCATGACCGTCTCGATCCTCTCGAACAACCGTGTCCGTGCCCCACGGGGCGCAGCGGGCGGCGCAGACGGACAGACGGGCGTCAATCGCGTCGAGCGCGCCGACGGTCGCGTCGAACGTCTCCCCGGCTGTGCCCGCGCCGAGCTGGCCCCCGGCGACGCGCTCGTGATCGAGACCCCCGGCGCCGGCGGTTACGGCCCCGCGAATCACTAGTGCACCGCCGTCGGAATAGCATCATATTCGGCCGACGATCCGAGCCGGC
>CAZIOH010000003.1:0-98692 GCA_964540815.1 uncultured Myxococcales bacterium
GGCCCGGGAACGATGCTCAAGCTCGGCCGCGTGCCGGCTCTCAAAGCGTACCGTGCCACCAGAACCTTCGGCCCCCCCTGCGGCATGGTGCAGTACACGTCGTGCAAGCCGGCCTCGAGGCCCGCATACGTCGCGCGCAACGAGGGTGGATGATCGTCGAGGGACGGCTCGCAGAATCCGTGCGAGGCCCTCAGCGAAATCCCCGCGGGCAGCACCGCTGGCCTCCCCTCCCCCCCATCGCCCGCCAGTTGCCGCGCGCCGGCCGGGATGACCTCCGAGGTCGGTGCGCCACGACCACCCATCGCCGCGGCAGCCTTCACCTCGACCTCCTGGCCATCACGGACCTGACTCTCGCGGCGGAGGGACGCTCGCCCCACGAGGGGCGATCCCTCCAGACCCGGGGCATCTTCCGGCGTGCTCCCATTTTCGGCATGGCGCGCTCGCTCGCTCCCCGAACCGCCCACCGCCCTCTTGTGCTTTCCCGCTCCCGTGCGCACGCGAGGATTCTCCGTCCTCGACGAAGGCAAGTGGACGCCAGGCGTGCCACCCGAGGCCGCCTCGGCCAGCTCACCGCTCGCCTTCGGTGGCGGCTCGGATCTACGCTCGGTCGGACGGGTGCCAGGCCCACCCCCAGAGGTTCCCGTTGCGACGCGCGCCCCCGCCACTGCCCCCGCCCCCGTCCCCACCCCCGTCCCCACCCCGACGAGCGCATCCGCCTCCCGGCTGGCCACGGGACTGGCGCTGCTCCCGAACCAAGCTCGCCCTCTGGTCACCCCGTTCGTCCCGGCGATGGCCAGCACCACCACGACCACGCCACCCAGCAGCACGATCCCACCGGCCGCAAAGCCGGCCGTCCTCCTCCATTGGCCCCCGGTGCCCATCTGCCGCAGCAGGACCTGAGCGCGGGCATCATCGGGCGCATAGGCGAGCGCGCGCCCCAGTTCGGCGAGCGCTCGCGCTCCCTGCCGTTGCTTCCTGGCCCGCTCGGCCGCTTCGCGCGCCTGGGCTGCGATTCGCGGAGACAACCCGCGCTCGAACTCCGCCGGATCCGCCAGGAAGGCGCGCAGCGCCGCACCTTCATCCCCCAGCCCGGCGCCAACCAGCATCCCGCGCAGGGCCGACGCCACCGCGGCTCCGTTCGCGAATCGCGCGCCCGGATCGTGCGCGAGGCAGCGCAAGATGATCGCCTCGAGCGCGGGGCCAACATGCGGATCGAGCTTGCCCGGCCGGGTGAATTCACCGCGCAGAATGGCCGACAGCATGGTGAGCGGATCTTTTCCGCAGAAGGGCAGGTGTCCCGTGCACATCTGGTACAGGACCACGCCCAGCGAGAAGACGTCGCTCGACGGTCCCACCTCGTCGCCGCGCGCCTGCTCGGGTGACATGTATGCCGGCGACCCCAGCACGGCCCCGGTGGCCGTCATCGTGTCGAGGCCGCCCACGTGCGCGACGCCAAAATCCGTCAACACCACCCGCGGCACCTCGCCCCGATCGATGAGCACGTTGTCCGGCTTGACGTCCCGATGGACCACGCCGGCAGCGTGCACGGCGCCGAGCGCGTCGGCGATCTGCGCGCCGAACAGCATCGCCGACTCGGGCAGCAGGTGTCCGCGGCGGCCATCGATCACCTGCCGCAGGTCGGGCCCGTCGATGAGCTCGGTGACCAAGTAACCGGGCTCCTCCCCTCTCGGGGGCGAGAAGTCGTACAGCGCCAGCACCGACGGGTGCCGGATCCCCGCCACCGCGCTCGCCTCACGACGAAACCGCGCTTCGAGATCCGCCCGCCCGGCAAAGAAGCCGTGCATCACCTTGATGGCCACGTCTCGCCCGAGCTGGGGATCGTGCGCGCGATAGACCGTCGCCATCCCTCCTCTCCCGAGCTCCGCGCGGATGGAGAAGCGCCCCAAGGTCTTGCCGATGTAGCCTATCCGACGATCGTCACTTGCGTCTCTCGTCGTGTCATCGACGGCGTCAGCGGCGGCATCGCCGGTGTGGTCCACCCGCGAAAGCTTACCGCGCCTTCGAGCCGGATTCTGCGGTCAAGCCCCCTGGCAACAAAAAAAACGCGGAAGGTCGGCCCCCCCGACCTTCCGCGCTGCGATCCCCAGCCCTGTTTCCCCCACCCCGAAAGACTGCCCAATCAGATTCGATGATCACCTCCTTTGCGGATGACCTTCCCTGAGCCAGACTCCCTTGTGCCACCGTCTTCCCGGCTCTCACCCACGGCTGCCCTGCGCCTGCCACCCCGACCCTTGGTGCTTCATTCCTTGAAAACTCCCAACCATCTCAACTTGCTCAACTTGCTCAACTTGGCCAGTGTGCCCAATCTGCCCGGCCTGCCTGCATCTCCGGGCCGCCGTCGGCGACCGGCCCCACCCATCCAGTCGGTGCCGACCTCCGTGTCGGCTCGCCCAGCCATCCCCATCGACGAACACCATCATGCCTCGCGCGATGTTTCGGCGTCCTTTCACACCCACGAATCTTCAGTAAAATCGAGGAAGGGGAGCCCGCACTTTCCGCTCTCCACGCCGCCCTACCGGGTGTTTCGCTCGCGCCTTCCCAACGGCCTCCGCCTGGTCACCATCGAGACTCCGCACCTGCACACCGCCTCGATCGCGCTCTATGCCCGGGTGGGCGCCCGCTACGAGACCCGCCGAACAAACGGTCTGTCGCATTTTGTCGAGCACATGCTGTTTCGAGGCTCCTCGCGCTTCGCCAACTCCTTCGAGCTCAACTACGCGATCGAGAGCGTGGGAGGAACGCTCTACGCCGAGACCGGCCGCGACTACTCGCTCTACCAGATTCCCCTTCACCCGACCGAACTGCCGCGCGGACTCGAGATCATGGGCGATCTGTTCGCCACGCCCCGCTTCTCGGACATCGAGCTCGAACGACAGATCATCCTCGAGGAGATCTTGGAGGATCTCGACGAGGACGGCCGCAACGTGAACGTCGACGATCTGTCGCGCGCGGCCGTATGGGGCAATCACCCCCTCGGCTTCCCCATCACCGGCCCGCTCGCCAACGTGCAGCGCTTCTCCACCGACGAGGTCCGCGCCCACTTCGCCACCTTCTACGGTGCCTCGAACATGGTGCTCTGTCTGGCGGGCCCCATCCGTCACACCCGCGTCGAGCCCCTGGCGGCGGCGGCCTTCTCGCGCATCCCGCGCGGCCGGCGGGCCCAGCCGACCCCCGCACCTGCGCCGGGTCCGGCGTCGGGCACCCGCCCCCGCTTCCGGATGGTCCCCAACGATTCGGCGCAGATCCAGACCCAGCTGGTCTGGCAAGGAATCCCCGACAGCGATCCGGATTATCTCGCCCTCTCGGCCCTGGTCCGGATCCTCGACGATGGGATGTCGACCAGGCTCCACTACCAGATCTGCGACCAGAAGGGCCTCGCCTACAACGTGTCGGGCGGAATCGAGCCGCTGCATGACACGGCGCTGCTGGAGATCGACGCCGCCTGCGCTCCCGCCAAGTTGCCCGATCTGCTCGCCGAGGCCCTGTCGCTGGTCGAGCGTTTTCGCACCGAGCTCGTTCGCGCGGACGACCTGGCCAAGGCCAAGCGCCGCTTCCGCGGTGACATCGAGGCCAGCTACGACGACATCGATGGGCTATCGGGCTGGTACGGCGGAACGTCGCTGTTCTACACGCCCCGCACCCACGCCGAGCGCCTGCGGCGCTTCGAGTCGGTGACGGCGGAAGCCATTCAACGGGTGGCCAACCGGGTGCTGCGCACCGAGCGCCGGACGGTGACCGCGGTGGGGGCGCTCACCGCCAAGCAGGAGCGGCGCGTCCGGTCGATTGTTCGACGGGAGCCTGCTCGGGCGCCGGGAGCCTGAGCGGGGAGCAGCACGAATGCAGCGCCCTTCCACCACGGCGCCGCCCGGTCGTCGGACGCGGGGCGGTGGTGGCGGCCGAGCTCCGAGCGCGGGAATCCTCCTGTATCGCAGGGGAACCGGGGGCCAAGGCGAGACCATCGAGATCCTGCTCGTCCATCCGGGCGGACCGTTCTGGGCGACGAAGGACGCGCATGCCTGGTCGATTCCGAAGGGCGAGCTCGAGGACGGCGAGCCGCCCTTGCGTGGGGCGATCCGAGAGCTCAGCGAGGAGACCGGGGCCAGCGTCGGGCCCGCCGCGGAAGCAGCGGCGATCGCGCTCCCACCGATCCGGACCAGCAGCGGAAAGATCATTCATGCGTTCGCGGTGCAGCAGGACTTCGATGTCACCGCGCTCCGGTCGAACCCGGTCGAGCTCGAATGGCCCCCACGCTCGGGGAAGCAGCAGACCTTCCCGGAGGTCGACCGGGCGGGCTGGTTTCCGCTGGAGCTTGCCCGTGACAAGCTCCACAAAGGTCAGGTGGGGCTGGTCGACCACCTGATCCGGGTGCTCGACGTCGGCAGCGCCGCGCCGTGACGTTGGGGGCGGCCAGGAGCCGGCGGACGAAACCATGCATATATTCGCATTTTGACATGAATATGGTACGCTCAGGTCCGTGAGCTCGTCGTCCCCCGCTACCCTTCCCCGCGCGGAGCTGTTCCGGCTCCTCGGTGACGAGGACCGGCTGCGGCTCCTCGCCCTGTGCGAGGCAGACGAGCTCACGGTCGGGGAGCTGGCGACTCTGCTCGACGAGAGTCAGCCGCAGATCACCCGCAAGAGCCAGCCGCTTCGGGACGCTGGCCTCCTGCAGGCGCGCAGGGACGGCACGCGCACGCTGCTCCACGCCGACCCTCCGACGGATCCGATCGTGCTGGCCGGCCTCGAGGCCGGGCGATCCTTGTGCCTCGGAGAAGGGCGCCTGGCCCGGGTACCGGCGGTGATCGCGCAGCGCGAAGAGACGGCCCGTCACCTGTTCGGCGAGGGCGACGGCAGGGCGAGGGCTTCGGGGGATTCCACCCCCGCCGCCGCCAGGGCCGGCGCCAGCGGGAGCGGGAGCGGCGTTGCGGTGGCCGGGAACGCGAACGCGGCCCGGATCGCCGTCGAGCGGGCGCTGCTGCCGCTGCTGGGGATCGTGATGCCTCTGTTGCCCGGCCGCGCCCTGGCGATCGACGTGGGGACAGGAGAAGGGACGCTGCTGCCCATCCTGTCGCCGCTCTACGAACGGGTGATGGCCGTCGATCGCAGCCCCGCGCGGCTGGCGCGGGCGGCCGAGCACACCGCGGCGCTGGGGCTCCCGAACGTGCGGCTCCGCCAGGTCGAGGTCGACGATGCGAACCTCGTGCAGGAGATTGCGCGGGCGGGCGGGGCCGACCTGGTCGTCCTGGCGCAGGTGCTGCATCACGTGGCGCGGCCGCAGAGCCTGGTCACGTCGGCGGCGCGGCTCCTGCGTCCACACGGCCACCTGGCGATCGTCGATCACCTGGCCCACGACGACGAGCGGCTGCGCGAGCGAGGTCATGTTTGGCTCGGCTTCGAGCCGGCGCGGCTGCGCGAGCTCCTCGAGGGCGCGCGCCTCGAGCCGGTGGCGCTGTCGCTCTTGCGCAGCGACGAGACACCGCCTTTGCAGCTCGCGGTCGGACGCCGCACCCAGGAGGCTCCGCCCCCACCCTGACGCCGGCTACCACCCGCACCAGGCGAGGAGGGCGTATCCTCGGCCTGCCCGGATTGCTTTCGAGCGCGAGAAGAACGACCCAAGAACCCCAAGGAGAGTCACCATGGACAGCCGTACGGAATTCCCTGCTTACAAAGTGAAGGACCTGTCGCTCGCCGAGCTCGGACGCAAGAAGATGCGCATGTCCGAAAAGGAGATGCCCGGACTGATGGCGCTGCGCGAGGAGTTTGGCGCGCAAAAGCCCCTCAAGGGCGCGCGCGTGGCGGGATGTCTGCACATGACCATCGAGACCGCGGTGCTGATCGAGACGCTGGTGGCGCTCGGCGCCGAGGTGACCTGGACCTCGTGCAACATCTTCTCGACCCAGGACGAGGCCGCCGCCGCCATCGCCAAGGCGGGCGTGCCGGTGTTCGCCTGGAAGGGCGAGACCCTGGCCGAGTACTGGGCCAACATCGAGCTGCAGCTGGTGGCCTTCAAGGGTGGTCAGGGCCCAAACCTGATCCTGGATGACGGCGGCGATCTGACGCTGCTGGTGCACAAGGGCGCCGAGTTCGAGAAGGCGGGCAAGGTGCCCGATCCGTCGACCACCAACGTCGACGAGATGAAGGTGATCCTGGCCCTGCTCGCCAGCAGCCTGAAGGCCGACGGCCAGCGCTTCACCAAGCTGGCGCGGGACATCAAGGGCGTCTCGGAGGAGACCACCACCGGCGTGCATCGCCTGTACGACATGGCCAAGAACAACGGGCTCTTGTTCCCGGCCATCAACGTCAACGATTCGGTAACCAAGTCCAAGTTCGACAACCTGTACGGCTGCCGCGAGTCTCTGTTCGACGGCATCAAGCGCGCCACTGACGTGATGGTGGCGGGCAAGATCGTGGTCATCGCCGGCTACGGCGACGTGGGCAAGGGCTGCGCGCACGCCGCGCGCGGGTTCGGCGCGCGGGTGCTCATCACCGAGATCGATCCGATCTGCGCCCTGCAGGCGGCCATGGAGGGCTTCGAGGTGGTGACCATGGAGGACGCGGCCCCGCTCGGGGACATCTTCGTCACCGCCACCGGTTGCGTCGACGTCATCGTGGCCGAGCACATGCGGGTCATGAAGGACGAGGCGATCCTCTGCAACATCGGACACTTCGACAGCGAGATCCAGGTGAGCTGGCTCGAGACCAACCCGGAGGTGCGCGAGGAGAACATCAAGCCTCAGGTGGACCAGTTCGTGCTACCGGGGGGACGGCGCCTGACGCTGCTCGCGCGGGGACGGCTCGTGAACCTCGGCTGCGCCACCGGCCACCCGAGCTTCGTCATGTCGAACTCGTTCACCAACCAGGTCATCGCTCAGATGGCCCTGTGGGAGAACGCCACCAAGGGCAAGGACGCCACCACCGGCATGACCTTCGCCAGCGGCAAGGTCTACGTGCTGCCGAAGAAGCTCGACGAGAAGGTCGCGCGGCTGCACCTGAAGAAGGTCGGGGTGAAGCTGACCACCCTGACGCGCGCCCAGGCCGACTACCTCGGCGTCTCGGCGGAAGGCCCATTCAAGCCGGATCACTACCGGTATTAGACGCGCCTTCGGCGCTCGCGGGGGGCCGCGGACGGGCCCCCGCGGGCCCCCCGCGGAGCTTGCTGAGGCGAGCCGGCGCGGCGAAGCCGCGCCTCCCGTTGAAAGACCCGCTCGCAGTTGCTCGCTCTGGCGCTTCGACGAAAAGGATCTCCCTCGCCCGCGGAGCCGCTCAGAGGGGTGGGGACCTGGCTAGGGCGGAGCGAGGGTCAGGATGAGATTCGAAATTCGCACGGAAGGAGGGGGGCACGCACGTTCGGCGGACAGCGTGGCATTCGATGGCGCGGGTGGAGAACTGCGCAGACGGACGGCCAACCGCAGACCGGCACGACTGTCGTTGTCGTGTTCGGGCGTGGTGGTGCCGGCGAGCTCCGAGCTGGAGATTGCCGCGGTCGCGAAGACCGTCGCGGGAGCAAACGGGTCACTGACCTCCAGCACGGACGAGCGGGATGAGGCGGTGGCGGTGCCCAGACTGCAGCCCGCTCCGGGGGTGGACCAGCTCACGCTTGCCCGGACGGCCAGGGTGTGACCGGGGGGCAGGTCGACGTCGGGGATGAGCAGGTCGACGGTGGAGTCTGGCCGGCCGGGGGCTGCGGCTCGAATGGTGGTGGCGCCGGCGCCCCCTTGCAGAGGTGAGGGCTGGAAGCGCGCGTCGGATGGGTCAAACACGGGGCGCCAGTAGGTGGCGCGCGGTTGCCCGTCCACGGAGCTCACCGAGAGGGCCCAGCGGTCGTGATCGCGCAGCAGGCGACCGCCCGAGACCATGAGGACGCCGCCGAGGGAGAGCCCGACCAGCAGCCCGGCGGTCCCGAGCAGGGATGCCCACCCGGATCTCCCCCCCGCGCGGACCGCCGCCGCGAGCCGGGCGATCCCGAAGGCCGCCAGCGGAAACGTCACGATCTCCGAGGTGAGGCGGTAGCGGGGCTCGGCCACGAAGATCGCGTAGGTGGCGAGCATGGCGAGCGCGAAGGAGAGCGGGACGAGCAGGCCGAAGGCACGGTCCTGCACCGCAAAGGAGATCCCTGCCGCCAGCCCGAGCACGAGCAGCCATCCATAGGCGTCGGTCACGCCGGTCAGCCACGCGCGGCGCCGGTTGAACGCCAGGGTCGCGTCGGGCGGCAGGATGCCGGGGCGATAGACCGACCAGTAGAGAAGTCCCCGCTCGGGGGCCAGCAGCCGCTCGAGGCGCAGGGCGATCATGCCGAGGGTGAAGCCCGGCTGGAAGGCCATCCATCGGCGCGCGAGCGCATAGGCCACGCGGTCCGTCTCGCGGTGCGGGCGCGAGAGGAACGTCCGGCCCGTGAGCTGACGAAAGGTGTCGTTGAGGCCGCGCGAGTACGTCCCGTCGGTGTTCGGATCGTTGCCCATGAGCGCGGTCACGCCTCCGTGGGTGTCGGTGAAGAAGAGCGCTCCCTCGTGCTCGAGGTTGCGCCAGGCCCACGGCGCGAGGACCGCCAGCGCGACCAGCACGCCGAGGGCCGTGCGCGTGCACACTGATTGCCAGGGAACGCGGGCCGCGAGCCAGTATCCGCCGCCGAGCGCCACCAGGGGCAACGCAACCGCGCGGAACCAGGCCGCGACGCCCATGGCAGCGCCAAAGGCCACCGCGGCCACCAGTGGACGGCGCGGGCCCGCGTGGAAGAGACAGGCCAGCGCCACGCAGATCAGCGCGGCGCACGGCACGTCGGTTCCGACGACGCTCGCCATGGCGAGGCCGGGCATCCACAGCAGGTACAGGAGGGCGACGGAGATCCCGACCGCTTCCGCGGAGACGCCTCTTCCAGCCGCTGGCCGACCCGCATGGGAAGTGGCGCCTGCGCTGGCCTCCCCCTGCGTCGCCGCCCCCATGCTTTCGCCCGGCGAGCGCGCGCCCGTCATGCGCGCCGCCGCCCGCGCCAGCACGTAGAGGGCCACCGCCGTGAGCGCGCCGAAGCCGGCCCCGAGCAGCTTGGCCGCCAGCACCTCGCCTCCGAGTCGATCGATCCCCGCCAGCAGCAGCACCAGCCCCGGCATGTAGATGAAGCCGTCGTCGAGCCGGCCATGCTCCGCGAGGAACTGCGCCGATTCGCGGTAGGTCGCGAAGTCACCCACCACGATGGTCGGCACACACAGCACCCAGGCCACGCGCAGCACCAGCGCCACCGCGGCGATCGCGAGCGCCGTGCGCCAAGGCGACCATGGGCGCAGTACCCTGGCGATGAGCGGGCTCACGCGCTCACCAATCGGGCGGTCGCGGTGAAATCGCGCACGCGCTCACCGCGCCCGCGCGCCGTCTCAGGCGCTGGCCGCGTCGCGCAGGCCCGCGAGGGTGGTCCGCACCTGCTCGGCGTGCCCGGCGGCCTTGACCTTCGGCCAGTGGTGGGCGACCTTGCCATTCGGATCGATGAGAAAGGTCGACCGGATGATCCCCTGAAACTTGCGGCCGTAGAGGGACTTTTCGCCCCAAGCCCCGTAGGCCTCCATCGCGACATGCTCCGGGTCGGAGAGCAGATCGATCTTGAGCTTGTACTTCTCGATGAACTTGCGGTGGCTCTCGACCGAGTCGGCGCTGCACCCGAGCACCACGGCGTCCAGCTTTTCGAAGCCCTTCAGACCGGCGGTGAAGTCGCACGCCTCGGTGGTGCAGCCGGGCGTGCTGTCCTTCGGATAGAAGTAGAGCACGACCCACTTTCCCTTCAGGTCGGAGAGCTTGACCGTGCGGTGATCCTGGTTCTCGAGCGCGAAGGCCGGGGCCTTTTTCCCGACCGCGGGTGCGGTTGACATGGACCATGGTCTTATCACCTCGCGGACACCAATCAAAGGCGGGCCACCGCCCGACCCATCTCCCACTCCGGCGCTCGAGCCTCACTCGGGTGCGACCTCGATGCGCACCGGCACCACCTCGATCTCTGGCCCTGGCGCGACGTCGAGCGGGAACGCATGGTCGGCGAAGCGCCCGACCACCGAGATCGCGCCCGCCGACGTGGCGACGGGCAGCTCGCCGGTCAGGTATTCCCCCGTGGTGACCAGCGCCGCCGATACGGCGGGTGGCGCCGGAAAGATCCGCAGATCTGGAGGCACCACGGGCCCGCTCGTCGGCGGGGCCGCCAGTCTCTGGCGCGCGCGCAGCTCGAGGAAGCGCGGATGCTCGACCCGCACCCGAAACACCAGGCGATCCCCCTTGCGCACCGTGGCTTGCGGGTCGAGCGCGTGGATGCCGTCGTCCCGCCGCACGTAGATCTGGATGCCCGAGGCCTTGACCCGCGAAGCCCCACGGACGCCCGCGTAGGGCGTCTCGGCGCGCGACGGGGCCCGCGGCCGGGCGACGAGCAGGGCGAGGGCGCACACCCCGAGCAGCGCGGCGGTCACGATCACGGCTTGCCGCGCACCCTTGCGACGGCGGCGCGAGGCGGACATGGCGGTGGCGATGGCGGAGGTCATCGCCTCGACCTCGGTCGGGCCGATGGACTCCACGAACGCCCGCCGCCACCCGTCTCGCCGTGCCGCGGCGCGGGCGCAGTCGGGGCAGCCAGCGAGGTGCGTCCGCACCGCCGCGCTCTCCGGGGCGGCGTCGAGCTCGAAGCGAGAGGGATGGCCCTGGGTGGGGGTGGCTCCCTCGAGCGCGCCGAGGGTCCTGCGGAGCCGGTCCGGCAGCGCCGTCCCGAGGACGCGCGCCACCTCGTCGACCGCGAGGGCGTCGAAGTCCGCGAGCACCCGGGCGTTGGCGTGAAGCTCGTCGAGGCGGCGGAGCTCCCCCATGCTCGGCAGGGGGCGACGGGCCGGCGGCGTGACCCGAGGCGCGGCAGGTCCCCCCCCGCCGGGGACGGCGTCGTCCGGCAGACGCTGAAGCGCGGCGTTGGTCGCCACGCGGTAGATCCACTGGCGCTCGAGGTCATCGGACGTCTCGGTGGGCGCGGGCGCGACGCTCCGGCGGATCACGAAGCGAACGAACAGCTCGTTGGCGAGCGCGCGCGCCGCGGCCTCGTCGCCGAGCAACAAGGCCAGCCGCGCAAACAGCGCGCCACCCATGCGCCGATAAAAATCACCCGGGCGGGCGACGCTGCCACCACCTCCATCGGCGCCGGGCGGCCCGCCGGGGGGCAAATCAACTGTGGACGCAGACATGCACCGGATCCTCTGGACGCCGGGCTACCTTAGCAGCCCGGCGCGGACTTCTCCACGCGCCGATCCCAAAGGGGCGGCTCCTCAATTCGGCGCGGCGGAGGACGATGGGGGCTCCGAGCCCGACGGGGGCGGCGACGATCCCGCCGGCGGCGGCGGCGCCTCGTCCCTGTAGGCGTCGATCAGCTTGTTCACGTCGAGCTTGTTGAAGGCCGAGCCCGGGGTGCCTGAGGGCACCAGCAAGATGGCCTTACCTTCCAGCGCCTCGGCGATCTTCAGCTTGACCATGGCCTTGCCCCCGGCGCCGCGCAGCGCCTCGTTGCGCTTGGCGATGGCCTTGGCCTTGGCGGTGCGCTCGGCCAGCAGCGCCTCGGCGTTCTGCTGCTGGGCATAGAACTGCGCATCCGCCGAGAGCGTCACCTGCTTCAGCTTCCCCTCGGCCTTGGCGATCTCGGAGGCCACCCCGCCGCGCGCGGTCTCGAGGTTGCGCAGGGCCTCCTGGGTCACCGCCTCGGTCTCGCTCTTGAGCTGCTCGGCGCGCTGCTCGGCCAGCTTGCGATCGTGGATGATCTTCTCGTATTCGGGCGCGAAGCGGTGCTCGTGCAGGATCACCTGCAGGACGTTGACCCCGAAGGCCCCGAGCGACTGGCCGAGCACCCGCCGGGCCTCATCGGCCTTGAGGAAGCGCTTGTCCGAGTTGTAGATGGCCTCGCTGTCGAGCTCGTTGAGCACGTCGCGCACCAGGGTGCGCGCCATCGGCCGCACCAGCTTGTCCTTGACCTCCTCGGTCGAGGTGCCGACGAACTGGAGGATGCTGGGGACGCGCTGCGGGTCGATGGTCCACACCACCGTCACGTCCATCGAGATGTCGTTGCCGTCGGTGGTCTTGAACTGCAGATCGTCGCGCTCCTCGCGATCGCCGTTCCTGGCGCTGGCCACCATCTGCAGGTTCTGGACCTTGGTGTCGAAGGTGTAGAAGTCGCGGATGAAGGGCGCGAACAGGTTGGTCGAGCCCGGCGGATAGAGCTGGTCCTGGACGCCCTTGCTGGCGCACCCGATCGCCAGCTTGCAGACCAGCACCCCGACCTCGGTCTCGCCGGTCGAGCGCGACACGCAACCGGACGCCGCCGTCACCGCAGCAGCAGCCGCCACCGCCACCGCCCGCGCCAAGGCTGGCACGACCATCCGGCCCTTCCCCGGTGGGAGGAGGTCCCTCATCGGACCTGAAACTTTCGCAGCAGCTCGCCGAGATCGAGCGGGTTGGTCCCGCTCGCTCCGTCGCTCGGCAGGAGGATCACCCGCACCCCGCGCAGGGCATCGGCCATCTTGAGCCCGACCAGGTTCTCGCTGCCGCTCCCCTGGAGCGCCGTGTTCTCGAGCTGCGTGCCCTTGGCGTCGGCCAGCTCGACCAGCAGGCGGCCCTCGGCGGCGCGCTTGCGCTGGTACAGATCGGCCTGGGCACGAAGCTTCTCCACCTCGGCGCGCCCGCGCGACAGCTCGGTCTCCTGGTTGGCGGCCCCCTCGGCGACCATGGTGTCGCGCTTGCGCTGCTCGATGGCGGCCTTGGCCTCGGCCTGGCGGAGGAACACGGTCTGGTCGCGGATCTTCCGTCCCTCGATCATCTGCTGGTACTTGGGGTCGTAGGTGTAGCGGCGCACCAGCACCGCCGCGATCTCGATCCCGTACCCCGCCACCTCGGTGACCAGCTGATCGTGCGCGGCCTGGGCTTTTTCGATGCGCTTTGGCCCCTGGTAGAACTCCTCGCTGTTGAGCTCCCCGAGGGTCTTGCGCAAGATCCGGTCGGCGCGCGGGATCACCAGGCGGTCCTCGAAGGCCCGTCCGGGCCCGGCCTCGGTGAAGACGTGATAGGGATCCTTGACCCGGTAGATGATGGTCACGTCGAGCTGGACGTTGTACCCGTCGCTGGTCTGGATCTTGATTGAGTCCGCCTGACGGGACTTCTGCGACAGCTCGCTGGCGGAGTCACTGAAGTTGATGACCTGCAGATCGCGCGGAAAGAGGTGCAGCCGTTCGACGCCCGCCACGATGAAGTGCAAGCCCGGGCCATACGGCTCGGGCTTGATGCCGGCGCCCGAGCCGAAGTAAACCTGTCGAATTCCTGTCATGTTGGGCGGCACGTAGGTCGAGCAGGACGACCCGGCGAGGTAGACCGCCAGCGCGGCCCCGCCGACCAGCCAGAGCAGCCGGACCCGCAGGACGCGGCCGACGATCCGGCGGAGGAGACCGAGGCCCGATTGCCAGTCCAGATCCAGCCGCGGACGAATGGGATCAGCCACCGGGCGATCCCGCGCCGCGAGGAGGAGGCGGCGGAGGCGGGAGCAGCTCGTTCAGCTGCACGCGCGCCTCGAGGGCCGCCTGGGAGGCGCCGAGGCGTAGGGCGATCCGACCGAGCTCGCGCGCATAGCGATGACGGTGCCACACAACCTGGGCGCTTGGCAACCAGGCGCCGGCGATCGCCATGGCGAACGGCAGCCACTTCTCCCAGATCGGGATGAAGGGCAACCACACGAGCAGGCCGCCGAGGACCATGCCGCCGAGCACGTAGACGAGTCGCGCCACCAGATCTCCCCCCCGCCAGAGGCCGAAGCGACGGGCCTCGAGCGCGGTGAAGTCGACCGCGACCGCCCGCCAGGCCACGGGCAGCACGGAGGACAGCTCGCGCTCGAGGGCCTGGAAGTAGCTCGGTGGAAGCTCACTCTCGAGGTAACTCTGCCGCAGGGGCGCGAGGGCCGCCTCGACCTCGCGCGCGGTGGACTCGGGATCGTGCACCGCCAGCTCCCGGTGACGCTCGAGGTGGGCGAGGACCTCGACGGCGATCCTCCGCATGGCGAATTCATCGGTCATCTGGCGAGACCTGGGCCGAGAACTCCCTCGGGACGTCGCCGGGGATCTCGCGACGCGGCGGGTGCGGCGGGTGCCGCGGGTGCCGCGGCCGGGAAGACGATCACGAAGGCGGTCGGGCCGCGCCGGATGCGGGTGGCGCGGCCCGCACGGCGGGCGTGGCGGTAGACCGGCCACCAGTCCTGCGCGCGCAGGAGCGGGCTGGTATCGGCGTACTCCGGGATCACCAGATCGATCTCGAGGTAGCGCCCGAGGGTGGCCACGCGGATGGCGCGCGCGTAGCTGTAGATCCCGAGGCCCGGCAAAGGGTAGACATCGTTGTGGAGCGCGCCTCCGTAGACGGCCACCAGGGGACGGAGACCGGGCGGCGACGTCGGGCGCGGGCCGAGGCGAGCCCGTTCGAGCAGGGCGGTCTCGATGGTGCGGCGAAGGGCATCGCCCGTCAGGCGCAAGGTGCGATCGAAGTCGAGGTCGGCGGGGGACGCGGTGGTGGTCGAGGTGGAGGCGCGGTCGGACGGACCGGGGGGCCCACGCATGGCGCGGTAGTCGTCGCAGGACATGGTGAGGATGCGCGGCGCGGCCCCGCGGCCGTGGGCGGCGCGCAGAGCATCCGCGATGTCGTCCTCCGTGGCGGCCGGACGATCGATGGAGCGGGCAAGGCCCTTGGTCACCGCCTCCTCGACCGGTCCACAGCGCCCCGAGGTCATCCAGGTCTCCACGATGAAGTGGGACAGCCGGGGCGCCAGCTCGGGCAAGACCTGCTCGGTGAACCGCCGCAAGGTGGGGGCGATCGTCGCCGTGGCGCTGGTCTGGTGCCACTCGCCGAACCCCACCACCACCGGGTCGGTCTCGGTCAGGGTCGCTTCGATGGCCGCCCGCACCGAGGGGAAGCTGGTCCCGATCGGACGAGGGTCTGGCGCCGCGGGGAGCGCGGCGGCCCCCGCGGCCGCGGCCACGGTCGCGAGGACCTGGAGGGCGCCCCCGACCATCACCTCTCACCCGTCGGGTGGCCCGCGGCGATCGCGGGCTCGAGGATGCCTCGCACGAACCCCGGCCGAAGGTAGAAGCCCATGCGACCGACGCGGGTCGGGAGGCCATTCTCGTCGAAGGCCGCCCGGACATCCGCCGCATTCTTGCCTTTCGGTCGAACCTGCAGGACCTGACCGAGGTGGCCGGTGATCGCGGCGGCGCGCCCGCGCCGAAAGTAGTCGCGCACGAACCGCTCGAAGTCGGCGGCGAGCAGGCGCTCCTCGGCGGGGCTCGGGGTCCACAGCCGCACCGCCGAGATGCGCCGCTCCACCACCGCGTGATCGAGGTCGGGCCACGCGACGGCCACGAACAGGACGCGGCCGAGCTTGTGGCGGACCGTGCTCGTCTCCCAGGACTCGCCGGCGATCGCGATGGGATCGATCTGGCAGACCGCGGTCGACTCGCGCGGGACGCCACGTGCATCGACGGGAACCGTCTTCAGCTCGATGCCGAGGTGGGCGAAGTCGGGCCCGCGCCGACCATCGGGATCGACGCCGAGCTCGCGCTCGATGATCTGCCCAGCCCAGCCCTTCGAGCGGTCGCGGGTGGCGCCCGGGGCGGGAACGTCGCTGCCGAGCCTGTCCGCCAGCTCCCCGAGATCCACGCCCACCAAGGCACGCGCATGGGCCAGAAGGGCCGGGAGATCAGCGCCAGCCGAGAGATCCGAGCCGGCCGAGGCCTCGGGGCTAGTCCGGTCGTCGAAATCGCTCAACGCCGATTCCCCACTTCTTCATCCAGCGCCACACCGCCGCGCGCTGCTTGCCGAGCGCCCGCGCGACCTCGGCGACGTTGCCCTGGTGGCGACCGAGGAGCTCCTCGATCTGCGCCGCCGTCGGCGTCGGCGTCGCGGCTGGCGCGGAAGCGGAAGCGGAAGGGGACAGGGTCGAGGTCGAGGACCTCGTCTCCGGCGCGCCCGGGGGCGCCCGCGTCGCACTTCCGAGAGCAGCCACGGCCGCGCCGAGACCAGGAGGAAGGTCGCGGAGCGCGATTGGACGCTCGCCGCCGGTCAGGACGGCGGCCGTGGCGAGGCTCTTCTCGAGCTCGCGCACATTGAGCGGCCAGGCATGAAGCGCGAGGGCGCGAAAGGCCGCCTGCTCGAAGGTTCGCGCGGGCGCGGGGACGCGACGCAGGAAATGGGCCGCGAGTGCCCCGAGATCCTCGAGGCGCTCGCGCAGGGGTGGCAGGTGGATGGGGGAGACCCCCAGTCGGCCGAGGATGTCCTCCCGCAGGCCACCCGGTGACTTCCCGGAGGACTCACCCGTGCGATTGGTGGCCGCGATCACCCGCACATCGACCTTGCGCGCGCGGGTGGACCCGAGCGGGGTGAGCTCGCGATCTTGCAAAAAACGCAGCAGCTTGATCTGGGCATCGGGCGCCATTTCGCCTATCTCGTCGAGGAACAAGGTCCCACCTTCGGCCTCCTCGATCAGCCCGGGCTTGGCGGCGTGGGCGGTCGAGTGAGCGCCCGCGCGGAATCCGAAGAGCTCGCTCTCGACCAGATCCCCCGGGATCGCGCCGCAGTTGATGGCCACGAAGCGTCCCCGTCGCCCGCTTTGTCGATGCACGGCGCGGGCGTACACCTCCTTGCCGACGCCGGTCTCGCCGAGCAGCATCAGCTCGCCGTCCGTCGGAGCGAGCCGGCGCAGCCGATCACAGGCCAGCGCCAGGGCCGGCGACGAGGTGCCCACCGGCCCCAGCGGAGACGTCAGCTCCACCTCGACGGCATCGAGCGCCCGCGGGCTGACCAGGCGGAACACCGCCACGTGGTCGCCAAGAAAGACGACCGCGCCATCGCGCAACCGGACGGGAGCGTCGATGCGAACGCCGTCGACGAACGTCCCGTTCTTGCTCCCGAGGTCGGACAGCAGGTACGTGACGCCGGTCGTCGATGCGGAGGCGGAGGCGGAGGCGGAGCCAGCCGCCATCCCCGCTCCGGGCACACGCGCGAGGCGGGCATGGTTGGCCGAGACCAGCGGATCCGCCAGCAGGAGCGTCGCCAGCTCCGCGGGGGCGGCCGAGAGCTCGGAGGCGTGCGCTCTGCCCGTTGAAGCAGCGTCGGGCTCCGCCCCGGGCGGCGCAAGAGAGGCCGACGGGGCGGACGACGGAGACGCCGACGACGATGTCCGCCCGATGTCGAGCCCGCCGCGGACCCTCACCAGGCGCCGGGCCGGGGGGTGCGCCGGTTGCCCGGCGCTTCCCTGCATCACCAGGATCGCGATCTCCGGGAGCTCCGCGGACGCTGGCGGCGAATGCACGGCCGTCTGCGTCTTGTCGCGCGAGCTCACGGCAAGAGGTTATCACGCGAAACTGCCCCCGCCGGCCGCTGGCCCCAGGGGTCAGCGCAGGCTGGCGAGGAGGCGCCCGACCCCGGGCACCCCGTCGCGCGCCAGCACCTTCAGGGTCTGGCTGCCGATCACGGCGATGTCAGCCTTTCCGCGCAGGAAGTCGACGTCCGCTCGCTCCTTGACGCCGAACCCGACGGCGAGCGGCAGGCTGGTCGCGGCCCGCGCGCGCTCGAGGTACGCGGTGAGCTCCGAGGAGAACTGGGTCTCGCTGCCGGTCACGCCCTTCCGCGCCACGCAGTAGACGAATCCGCGCCCGTGGGCCGCGATCTTGGCCAGGCGCGCCGGCGGGGTGTTGGGCGCGAAGATGAAGATGGGCGCGAGGCCGCAGGCCTGCATGGCGCCGAGATACTCCGCCCCCTCCTCGGCTGGCAGATCCGGCACGATCGCCCCCTGCAACCGGGCGGTGCGCATGCGCTCGGCGAACCGGGCCACGCCCTGCCGGAACAGCACGTTGTAGTAGCTCATGAAGAGGAAGGGAATGTCGAAGCGCCGGGCGACCTCCGTCGCCAGGGTGAAGCACCGATCGACGGTGGCCCCCCCGTTCAGCGCCTCCTGGTTGGCGTGGAGGATGGCCGGGCCATCGGCGATCGGCTCCGAGAAGGGGATCTGCAGCTCCATCAGATCCACCCCGGCCTCGACCATCGCCTCGACCAGTCGCAAGCTGGTGTCGAGGTCGGGGTAGCCGATCACGATGTGGGTCATGAGCAGGATCTCGTGCTGGCGCCGACGCGCGCGCAGGTAGTCCGCGAGGGGATCAGCCACGGTAGCGCTCCGCCTTCTTCTGGATGAAGGTCTCCCACTTGGGGTCCTTGAAGGCATCGGCGATGGTGAAGATGTCCTTGTCGCCGCGGCCCGACTGGTTGATGAGGATGACCTGCTCGGGCGCGAGCTGCGGCGCCTCGACGAAGGCACGCGCGAAGGCGTGGGCCGACTCGAGCGCCGGGATCAGGCCCTCGAGGCGGATGGTGAGCTTGAGGGCCTCGATCGCCTCGGTGTCGGTGGCGGCCTCGAAGCGGGCCCGCCGGGTGTCGTGGAAGTGGGCCAGGATCGGCGAGACCCCCACATAGTCGAGCCCCGCCGCCACGCTGTGGGTCTCGTTCATCTGCCCGTCGGCGTTCTGGAGAAAGTAGGTCTTGTAGCCCTGCGCCACGCCGACCGATCCCTCGAGCAGGCGGGGACCGGCGGCGGGCGCGGCCCCGCTGCGTGGGCCGGCCAGGCGCGCCGCGTGGTGCGCGGTGTCGAGCCCGTCGCCGCCCGCCTCGACCCCGACCAGCTCGACACCCGGCTCGTCGAGGAAGCCGCTGAAGATCCCCATGGCGTTAGAGCCACCGCCGACGCACGCGAAGATCCGCGCCGGCAACTGCCCCGTGGCGGCCAGGATCTGCCCGCGGGCCTCTCGCCCGATGATCGACTGGAAGTAGGTCACCATCTCGGGGAAGGGGTGGGGACCGCAGGCCGTCCCGAGCACGTAGTGGGTGTCATCCATGTTGGAGACCCAGTCACGGAATGCCTCGTTGATGGCGTCCTTGAGCGTGCGCGAGCCCTCGACCACCGGCACCACCCGGGCCCCGAGCCGCTCCATCCAGAAGACGTTCGGGCGCTGCCGCTCGACGTCGATCTCGCCCATGTAGATGGTGCAATCCAGCCCGAACTTTGCGGCCATGGTGGCGGTCGCGACCCCGTGCTGGCCGGCGCCCGTCTCGGCGATCACCCGGCGCTTTCCCATGCGCCGGACCAGGAGCCCCTGCCCCATCACGTTGTTGATCTTGTGCGCGCCGGTGTGGTTCAGGTCCTCGCGCTTGATGTAGATGCGGGCGCCGCCGAAGTGCCGGGTCAGGTTCTCGGCAAAGGTGAGCGGCGTCGGCCGGCACGAGTAGCTGCCCATCAGCGCCACGTACTCGGCCCAGAAGGCGGGATCGGCCCGGGCCGCGCCGAAGGCGGCGTTCAGCTGGTCGAAGGTCGCCTGCAGGATCTCGGGGACGTAGGCCCCCCCGAACCCATCGAAGTATCCATTCTCGGCGCGCACGGGCTCAGCCATGGGGAATCTCGGCTCCGCTGGTTTGCAAGATGGTTTGATAGAACGTGACCTCGTCGGTGCGACAGGTGATCTCCGAGAAGATCGCGCTCGGCGCCTTGGGGAAGTGCAGGCGGCGCTTGACCAGCAGCGCCGCCTCGCGTGGCCCGAGCCCGAGCGCCTCACGCGCGTGAGCCGGCGCCGAGGGGGCCAGGATCGCGCGGAAGCTCTGCTCGGCGTGGCTCGGCCTCAGGTGATAGCGCTCCTCGACCAGGCGGGACAGGGACACCCCGGCCAGCCGCTGTCGGTGGAGATCGGGGAACACCTCGGGGTCGAGGAACACTTGCTCGAGCAAGGTGGGGCGAGCACGCCGGGAGGGAGATCTCATGGCAGCCCCTGGCGCGGCAGAGGCCCGAGGCGAAGACGTGACCGGGCGCGCCCCGCTCGGCACACTTCCGAGGCGCACGAAGCTGAAGGCGTCGCGGCCGGCGAACGGGTTCTCGGGATCGAGGGTCGGAACCGGCCGGAGCCGGACCCTCTCGAGCAGTCGCGTGCTCAGCGGGAGCCCGCCGTGCTGGAAGCTCGCGAGGGTCCCGGAGAGCGAGAAGAGATCCACCCGGGGAGCCCGCCGGCGGACGAAGGTCCCGGAGCCGCGCCGGCGCTCCACCAGGCCGCGCTGCACCAGCAGCTCGGTGGCCTGACGCACCGTCGGGCGTCCGATCCCGTGGGTGCGGGCCAGCGCCGGCTCGGATGGCAGCCGGGCACCCTCCCCGAGCCGGCCGGCGGCGATCTGCGCGCAGAGCTCCTCGAAGAGCTGGCGATAGAGGGGGATGGGGGCGTCGGGGTTGATCATGACCGGGGGGGAGGGTTGGGGGGGCGAACAGCGAACAGCAGGTCGGAGCCTGGCCCTGCTCGCCCAAGTTGTCAAGACAACCTGATCTCCCGGCCTGCCGCCCCCGCGCCCACCGCACCACCCCGGGGAGGTGGGCTCAGAGGCGCGGCGTGAAGCGGGCGAGATCCTCGATCCCCAGGCTGCGCTCGATGGCGTCGACCTCCGAGACCGCGCGCTCGAAGCCATCCCCGCCGAAGAGCTGGTGCTCACGGCGCTCGAAGTCCTCGCCGAGGGCATCGTATTCGTGTGGGCCGAGGAGGCCGTGCAGTGCAGGAAACAGCACCGTATCCTCGCGAGCGGCGTGGGGGGCGTACATGCCGCCAAACAGGCGGAGCTGATCCCGCAGGGCCCGTCGCTGCGCCGGGTCCTTGACGTTGGTGGCCGTCGCCAGCCCGAGGACGCGATCGGTGAGCTTTCGGCCGGCCTGATGCTGGGCCCGGAGGGTCCGCACCAGCTCGACCAGCTTTCCAGCCCGCTCGAACCGGGGAAACACGAACTCCTCCTCCTGGCGTTCGTGATAGTCCTCCACGAAGCTGCGGATCAGCTTGGCCCCGCGCTGGATCGCCTCGACCTCGACCTCGGCGCCCGCCGGCCCGTCGAGCCTCCGGCAGACCTCGTCGTAGATGAGGAGCACCCGACGAAGCACGCCATGCTCGCGCATGAGGTCCTCACCCGGACCGATGTCGGCGTCGGCCTTTGCGTCGTCGTCAGAGCCCGCACCCGGCTTGGGCTGGAGCTTGGCCTTCGGGTCGGCCTTGGCCTCGGACCCGAGCGCGGCCCATCCGAGCCAGGCCGTCGCTCCCACCAGAACCGACCGCCGATCGGCGCGCGGCCTCGGCGGATGAATCCGTGGAGGGGGGGTTTGTTTGATCATACCGACAGTCTGGGCATCCGACCGCGCCGAGTGCAACCGGGGTGTGCGAGGTCACGCGCCCGCGGGAGCGGCTCACGGGCAGGTGAGGCGTGCCAGGTGCGGCGTCGCGAGCTGTAGGTCTCGACCGTCGCCGAGCTGGCCGGTCGCATCGCTGCCCCAGCACACCACCGTGCCCTCCGCGCGCAGGCTGCAGGTGTGCGTGCCTCCGGCTGCCACCGCCAGGCTGTCCGTCACGACCGGAGCCGCCGGGGCGCGCAGCTGCCCGTCGCGGGTCCCATCGCCGAGCTGGCCGAGCCGGTTGTCGCCCCAGCAGTAGACGCTCCCCGGTAGCCGAGGATCGTGGGTGGCGGCGGAATCGACCCGCGCGCAGGTGTGCAGGCCTCCGGCGGTCACGTCGACCGCATCGGCCACCCCCATCACCGGGACCGGTACCGCGCGCGCGAGGGCGGCGCCCCACCCGAGCTGGCCGCTCGTCCCCTGGCCCCAGCACCACACGGCGCCGGCGGAGGTGGCCGCGCAGGTGTGATCGTCGCCTGCCGCGATGGCGGTCGCGTGGTCGAGCCCGGCGACCGCCACCGGCGTCGGGCTGCTGGCCATGCGACCATCCCCGAGCTGCCCGTCGGTTCCACGCCCCCAGCACTTGACCTGCCCGCTGGCGAGCAGCACGCAGCTGTGTGCCGCCCCGAGAGCCCAGGCAACGACGTCGGCCCCCACGATGCCGGCGATGCCCACCAGCGCGGTCGGGGTGGTGCGCTTGTCGGTGGTGCCGTCGCCGAGCTGCCCCGACTGGTTGTCCCCCCAGCACACGGCGCCCGCGGCGCCCGCGGCGCAGGTGTGGGCACCGCCAGCCCCGATGCGGGTCGCCGCGATGACCCCGAGGGCCCGCACCGGCGAGACGTAGTCGACGGGCATGGCCGCGCCGAGCTGCCCCGAGCTCCCGCGGCCCCAGCACCAGACCGCGCCGTCGGCTGTGGCGCCATCGCCCCCGGTCCTGGCGCAGGTGTGGAGCGCCCCCGCGACCAGCTCCCGCGCATCGAGCGCCACCTTCAGTGGAGCAGCAATCGCTCGATCGGTGCGTGTGCCGTCGCCGAGCTGCCCGGCCTGGTTCGAGCCCCAGCACAGGACCGAGGCGGGTCCGGACGAAGGAGATGACGCGGCTCCGGACGCGCTCGCCGCGCCGTCGACCGAGCGCCGCGCGCAGGTGTGGTTGCTCCCGGCGCTGAGCGCGAGGATGCCGGACAGGACGCCCGACTGGCCGAGCGCGGGCGTCGGGACATCGCGGGTCAGCCGTGCCCCCGTGCCGAGCTGCCCGGCCCGATCGTCGCCCCAGCACCACACCGAGCCGTCGCGGCGGCGCGCGCAGGAGAACGAGCTGCCGGTGGCGACTGCCTCCACGTCGGGGAGCCCGGTGACGGGCACCGGCACACCGATGTTGGTTGTCGTGCCGTCGCCGAGCTGTCCGCTCTGGTTCGCTCCCCAGCACCAGGCCGTCCCGTCCTCGAGACGGGCGCAGGTGTGGTGTCCGGCGGCCGCGAGATCGGAGACGGCGGCCAGGACGGGGACCAGACCCGCGCTCGGCCGGACCGGCAGATCGTTGCCGTCCCCGAGCTCGCCGAGGAGGTTGGTTCCCCAGCAACTCACCTGGCCGCCGGCGAGCAGGCAGGTGTGCCCCACCCCGGCGGCCAGGGTCGTGATGGGGCCGGCCGCGCCGAGCGCGCCAGGCGCACCGAGAATGACCGCGGGGGCGGGGGTGGAGCGGTCGACGAAGGTCCCGTCGCCGAGCTCGCCCTGCGCGTTCGAGCCCCAGCACATCACGGCGCCGGCAGTGGTCGCGGCGCACGCGTGTCGATCGGAGGCCGCGAGCAAGCGCACGTCGTGCAGCACGGCCGCGTCGATGGCCACCGGGGTGAGCGCGTCCGCGCCTCCGGCGGCTCCGGCTCCGCCTCCGAGCTGGCCAGTCGCGTTGCTGCCCCAGCAGGTGACGCTGCCGTCGGCGCGCAGGGCGCACGAGAACGCCCCGCCGGCCGCGACCGCGACGGCGTCATCCAGAGCGACGACCGGGGCCGGCTGGGCGCGGGATACCGTGGTTCCATCGCCGAGCTGCCCGGTGGTATTCGCTCCCCAGCACCACACGCTGCCGTCGACCAGCAGCGCGCAGCTGTGCGCATCCCCGAGCGCGACGTCGAGGGCTCGCACCGGGAGGCCTGGGACGGGGACCATGGTCGAGCGGGCCAACCCCGCGTCGTCGCCGAGCTGGCCGCTCGCCCCTTCGCCCCAGCAGGCGACGCCGCCGTCCTGGCGTACCACACAGGCGTGGTCCCCTCCGGCGCGGAGGTGAACCACCGGGTTGGTGGGGCAAGCCTCGTCGACGCAGCGGTTGGCGAGCTCCGCGGGGGCGTGCGCGCGATAGCGGCGGCCGGAGTCGCAGGAGCCATCGGGCAGGCTACAGGCGCCGGTCGACTCGCACACCCCATCGCCGCACTGGCGGTCCTCCTCGCAGCGAAAGATCCCGGGCCCGAGACAGCCCGACATCGTCGAGGTCGCCATCAGCATCGTCAGCACCACGGACATGCTGAACGCGGCGACCAGGACCACGCGTGGCCAGTTTCGCAGGCAACGACGAAGCCAAGGTCGAAGCCAAGCTCGAAGGCAACGGCGCGTCGACGCGGAGGTCGCGCTCGAGGCCGGGAGGACCATCAATAGGACCCCATCACGCTCAACCACCGACCATCGAACAGCAGGCGAGCATCGAGGGCCGCGGTGGGGCGCCCCGCGGTTGGCCCGTGCGCACCACGGAGCAGCCACCAGGCTCGCACGCCACCCACCACCCCGAGCACCGCGGCGGTCGAGAGCGCGCCGATGGCCACGGCTCGGCGCGCGCCGGCCGTCTGCCAGGCGCGCGCGAAGTCGTCGTACGAGGTGTTCGTGCTCGCCGTCTCTGCGGGCTGCGCCCGGTTCGAGGCCACCCATGCGCCGACGCCCGTCCCGAGCGCCACCAGTGAGAGGGAGAGTGGAGCCACGGTCCACGGATCGTGGGCGAGTCGAGCCAGCGCCGATCGCTGGGCGGTGGGCGGAGTCCGCTCGGTGAGCGCCCCCGAGACCGAGGCCGAGGCCGGGCTTCGATCTTGGGGTGGATGCCCCGGGTCGGACGGGCCGTGGGGAGTCGGGGGACCGGAGGCCCTTGTCGTCGCGCCCGGCGGGGCGGAGGACGCGGCGACCACGCTGGCGGAGGCGGCTCTGGTCGACGCCGCCGCCGCGCACCGGTCGAGCCCGAGCTGCGTCGCCTGCACCTGCAGCGGGGGCGGCCGGGTGGCGAGGAACCGGTGATACAGCTCGAGCGCCCGCGGACAGTCTCCGTCGAGGCGGAACGCCTGCGCCTCCGCGAACAAGAACTCCGGGCGTGGGTCGAGGGCAAAGGCCCCCTCGAGCTCCGCGATCGCGCGATGGAAGTCCCGCGCGGCATAGTGGCCGAGCCCGCGCACGTACGCCGCCTCGGCCTCGGCCTCGGTGGAGGGGGAGGGCTCGCGCTCGTCCACGGGCGCCGTCCCTCCCGACGGAGACGCCACGGCGGCCCTCGAGACTGCGCAGCCCACCGCGATCCCCAACGCGACGAGGACGATCCGTCGGAACCCCGAGCCCCGGTCGTGAGTCGGGGGCCACCCACCCCCGGACGACCGCCGTCGTTCCGGGAGGTGAAGAGCGCAGGCGCGTGGAAGCTGGGCGGAGCTCACGGTGGAACGGGGGAATCCGGATCCCACACCTTGACCTCGGGTCGTGGCGACGCCGAGATCTCGGCGGCCCGCGCGGCTCCCCCCCCGAGCGGTCCTGGAGCGCGACCGCCGGCGTCCTCCTCGGTGGCCACGGCGGCGGTCGGGGACCGACGAAGAGCCACCGGCGCCCCGTCGGGAACCGAGCGCGGCGACGGGGCCCTGCGCGTGGGTGAGGACGGCCGCCGCTCGCGCGCCATCCCGCTGCTGCGCGAGGTGGCGTCTTGTTCGAGCGCTTCGGCGGACGACGGCGTGACCCGTGCGCCTCGGGGCTCAGGGCCTCCCGCATGAACGCCGGGGTCGACTTCCGATCGAAGCGCCGGCTCGGGGGCTGGCTCGCCTGGCCCTCCAGTCCCAGGCGCGCCGAGCCCGGCCGCCGGCACCGTCCGGGGCTGCCATCCGGGCTGCATCTCCGGCGACGAGGCGTGCGACGCCGAAATCCGCCCGGGAGCACGCCCCGCCCCTCGGACCGCGCCGCCCCGCGAACGCGCGATCGCCAGGCCTGCCAGGCCCGCCGCCACCGCGGCCATGCCGACCAGCCCCAGCGCGCCGGCCGTCGCGACCGAATGCGAGCGCTTGACCGGCACCGACCCGATCGATCGCCTCGGCGGATCGCGGACCGCGCGCGTCCCTTGCGTCCACCGCGGCGCGTTCGCCACGGCCGCCGTGCCGGCGGCCCCGTCGGTGAGGGTGCGATCCCCTGGGTCCGTCGCCGGCTCGCCCGGGTGAGGGCCGGCGGCGCCTGCGCTCACCCATCCCGGGGCCGCCACCCCCTCCTCGACCGGAATGGAAGGCGGTGGCCGCGCCGGCGACGCCACCGCCTGATCGCGCAGGTGCTCCGCCAGAGATCGACCACTTCGCATGGCGGCGCGCCATTCAGAGACCCGCGCACCGAACAGGGACTCGAGGTAGGTCGCGGTGTCGAGCGCCGAGCTCGACAGCTGCTCGGCCCGGGCGAGGCGCTCGAGCTCGACCTGCACCGCCTGCGCCGTCGGAGGGCGCTCGCCGCGCGACCGAGCCAGGCTCCGCACGATCACTTCGACCAGCGGCGCCGGCACCCGCGTCCGTGCCCCCTCGGGGACGCGCACTTCGCCCCGCACGATGCGAGACATGAGCTCGTAGTCGCTGTCGGCCGCGAAGGCCGGCTGGCCGAACGCCATCTCGAAGAGCAACGTGCCGAGCGCGAACACGTCACTGCGTCGGTCGAGCGCGTGCCCGAAGCACTGCTCGGGCGACATGTGCGCGAGCTTGCCCTTGAGCTGACCCTGGACCGTCAGGCTCCGCTGCTGGCGCCACTTGGCCACGCCAAAGTCGGTGAGCTTGACCACGCCGTCAAAGCTGACCAGCACGTTCGACGGTGAGACGTCGCGGTGGACCACCTCGAGCGGGTCCCCGCTCTCCGCGCGCAGCTCGTGGGCATGGTGGAGCCCGGCGGCCACCGCGGCACCGATCGTCACGACCATCGCGGTCGGGAGCGGGCCCTCCGCCTCGTTCAGCACGGCCCGCAGATCGCGACCATGCACGTACTCCATGATGAAGTACGGAATCTGTCCGCCGAGCTCGCCAGCGTCCACGCCGACCGGCGCGGCGTCCGCCACGCCCTCGGCCGCGAGAGCGGCGCGCGCCCCCCCGGAGGCGTCCTCCATCTCGCAGACGTCGTAGACCTGCGGGATGTGTGGATGCGACATGCGCGCCATCAGGCGAGCCTCGTCGAGGAACATCTGGCGCAGCTGTGGATCGAGTGCGTACTGGGGCAGGAGGCGCTTGATGGCGACGACCTTGCGAAAGTCGCCGGGCCGGGTGGCCTCGGCCAGGATCAGCTCGGCCATGCCTCCCACCGCCAGCCGGCGGAGCGCGTGGTAGCGACCAAGATGCCGTCGCGCTCCGGGCCATCCGGGCGCTGGCTCGAAATCAGCAATGGCCACATCCGATCGTAGCCCCGATCGGTCCCATCGCTCAAGGCGCATTCGTGAGACCGAGGCCAAATCCGCGCCCGCGGGCCGCGCGCGGGCATCGCCGTGTGGGCATCGCCAGGTGGGCGCGCCCCTTACATGACATGCACCTTGCGCGATCCGGTTCCAGAGGCCCGCGGTTGCGCAACACCTCGCACGCCCCCGTCCAAGAGGAGGTTTCCTCGGGGCGGCGGTTGCGCAACCGCCGCCCTTCAGCCGGGTCGGCGAGACGCCGATTCTTCCCTCGCCAGATCTTTCCGACGCGGACCGACGAAAATTGGCCCCGGAACGGGCGGGCCAGCGCAAGCTCATCGCCCGGTTCGACCATCCCGAGCGTGAGGCGCCACCCAGAAGCCCTGGGCACGGGTGGCCTCGAACTTGCTCGGCACTTCCGCCACATGAAGGAGCCCATGACCAAACTCATCGCGGACCTCAGGCTATCCACCCCGTCGACGCGGCGATCGCGCCGAGCGCTGGCACCGAGGGTCGCGGCCCTCTCCCTCTTGGGCTCGTTCGGCTGCTCGGCCAACCAGAGCTCGGCCCCCGCGCTGCCCGCCGATGTTCGCGCGATCATCTTCCTGCAGCGGGTGCCGCAGAAGGCCACTGGCAACGTCTTCGACTACACCAGCTTCGAGCCGGGCGGACGCATCGCGCAGCTCGAGCCGCCTTCTCCCGATGGGAAGCTCACGGTGCTCACCTCGGATCCGATGTGGGATGGCGCGGACTTCATGTCGTGGGACCTGTCGTTCGACGCCAAGCAGATCGCCTTCTCGGCACGGACCCAGGACTCGACCCGCTATCACATCTACACGATGTCCCTCGGTGGGACGGCGTCCGCCCCTCCGACCGTGACGCAGGTGACCGAGGGCGACAACGACTACGTCTTTCCCGTCTACTTGCCCGGCCAGCGGCTCATGTTCACCACCAACAAGAACGTGGAGGCGGACACGCCCCAGTTCCAGGACGAGTACGAGCGCGCCATCACCGCCCAGGTCGGGACCATCAACCTCGATGGCTCGAACGAGGTGCTCGGCCCGCGCAATGTGTCGCACCGGGTGGCGCCCGCGCTGCTCCCCGACGGACACGTCCTTTACACCGAGTGGCGGCACCTCGGCCCGGTCAACGACGGGCACCTGCGCCTCATGAACGGGGACATGACCACCGTACGCGAGGCCTTCGGCAGCGAGGCCGGCGCCGTCGGGGGGACCAACAGCTACCTGCGCGGACGTTACGTGGCGCAGACCCCCACGGGGGTCGAGGTGGTGGCCGTCGGAACATCCCGCGACCGCACGCTGCAGGCCGGCAAGCTCCTGCTCATCAACCTGGCCAAGAGCGAGGCGACCTCCAGCTTCAAGGACATGACCCCGCTCGTCCCCGGCGATCGCTCGCGCTCCTTCAGCGGCGTCGGGCGCTACTACGACGCCGAGCCGGTGGGCGCCGTCGCCGCGCGCACCTTCCTCGTGTCCTGGGCGGATGGCCCGGTGCAGTCCGAGGTGGTCGCCACCGCCGGCAACGCCAACTTCGGGATCTACGTGTTCGAGTTCGATCCCACGGCCACGGGGGCCTCGAGCGGTGGGGTTCGCCACCCGCTCTACGACGATCCGGCCTACTGGGACGTGCAGGCCCGCCCCGTGCGGCCGCGCGCCGAGCCTCCCGTGACCTCGTCCCCCATCGATGGCGATGGCTTCGTGCTGAGCGCCATCAACGTCTACGACACCAGCCTGCCCGATCAGGTGAACATTCCCCCCGGCGAGGCGGTGAAGGTCCGGCTCATCGAGGGCTTCTCCGGCGAGGAGGGGCCGCGCCTGTTCGGCACCACCGAGTTCGACGGGCAGTCGCTCTACGGCGAGGTGCCGGTCGCCCCGGACGGCTCGTTCTCGGCGCGCGTTCCGGCCAACGTGCCGGTGCACCAGCAGGTGATCGACAAGTTCGGGATCGCGCTGGCCGACGAGCCGGTGTGGATCAGCGGGCGGGCCGGCGAGGCCCGCACCTGCGGGGGCTGCCACGAGGACCGCGCCAAGAGCCCGACCGTCACCCCCGGGCAGATCGACGCGATCGTGCAGGGGGCGGTGGACCTCAACGTGCCCCGGGCCCAGAGGGTCTCGATGGACTTCAGCCCCGCTCAGGTGCGCGGCGTCCCCTGGGACAAGGCCATTCAGCCCATCCTCGATGCCAAGTGCGTGGCCTGCCACGACGGCGATCCGGCCAAGCCCGGCAATCCCAGCTTCACGGTCACGGACATGACCACCGGCACCGCGCAGACCTTCGTGTTCGACCTGACGGGCAAGCCGCTGCCGGTGACGGTGGGCGAGAAGATGACCGGGGCCTTCACGGCCTCTTACATCTCGGTGATGGGCATCGGCGAGCTGCTCGGCGAGGACGCCGTGTCCATCAGCGGGACGCCCTTCGCCTTCGCCAAGGGGGGCGCCGCCCGCGACTCGACCATCATCCAGACGCTGAATCCGCCCCAGCGCGACCCGGTGGTGGACACCACCGTGCGCCGCTGGCCAGGCGCGGCGGTGCACCCGGTGGACGTGGGCGGCACCGAGCTCACCCCGGACGAGTACTACCTGCTCGGCCTCGGCATCGACATGGGCGGGCAGTTCTACTCCCGCGAGAACAAGGACGAAGCCATCGCCTACAACCAGTCGGGTGCGCCATGAACCGGGGCGCCACCAGCCAGCCGTCGTCTACCCTCAGAAGCACCCCCGGAGGCACCCGCATGTTGAAGTCCGCGATACCGTCCGCGCCCCGTCCCCTCCCGAGCCGGCTCACCGGCACCGTCACCGTCGCCTGTTGGGCCGCGATGGTGGCAGGCGCCGTGGCGATCACCCCTCGCCCGGCGCGCGCCGGACAGGGGAGCAGCCCGCAAGCCGTCGCCTCCGCCATCGCCTCGGGCTCCCCGGACGCCATCAAGGCCGAGCTCGAGCGCGCCGAGCACCTGGTCTGTGCCGCCTGCGTGGACTACGTGCTGCCGCTCATCGACAACGCCGATGCCGGCATCCGCGAGGTCGCGGGGTGGTGGCTGATCCGGCGTGGTGCCAGTCGCCCGGTGTTCCGAGACATGCTCACGCGTCTCGGTGAGCCGAGCTCCATTCGCGCCCGCAATGCCGCGGACATCCTCGGGGCGTTCGCGCTGCCGCAGGCCATCCCGGCGCTCGGCGCGGCGCTGTCCAACCCGGTCTTCACCCCCGAGGCGCGGGCGGCCATGGCGGCGGCCCTCGGGAAGATTCACCGTCCAGAGGCGGCCGCGCCGCTCGGCGCCGCCCTGGCGGACGGCGTGCCCGAGGTCCGGGCCGCGGCGCTGGCGGCCCTGCGCCACGTCGACGGGTTCCGGGATGGGCAGGTGGCGGTCCCGCTGCTGACCGACGCGGATCCGGAGGTGCGTGTCCAGGCCATCTTCACGGTCGCCGAACGCGGAATCACCGCGGCGGCCATGCCGCTCGTCGGCTTGCTGCAGAGCGATCCCAGCGCCAGCGTGCGCAGGCGGGCAGCCTGGGCGCTGGGCCAGATCCACGCGTCCGCGGCGATCGCGGCCGGGCCGCTCGGCCAGGCCGCGAGCTCCGACGCCTCGCCCTTCGTCCGCTCGCTGGCGCGGGCCTCACTGGCGGCGCTGTCGCGTTGACCGGCCGAGGGCGGACAGCGGCGGCGCGCGGGTGGTCTTGGCCCGTGCGCGCGAGGTGGTGGGAGACCGGCGCGCTCGACGTATGCGCGAGCACCGCCGTCGCCGTCGCCGTCGCCATGGGCGTTGGCGCGGCGGGCTGCGCGCTGCCGAAGCCCGCGGAGCAGCACTACTACGACCAGCACATTCAGCCGTTCCTCAACAGCTTCTGCGTCGGGAACACCTCGCCCTGCCACGCGATCGATCCGGGCACCGGGCTGGCGCTCGGCAACCTCGATCTGTCGTCCTTCGAGGCGGTCCAGAAGCGCCCGGACGTCCTGCGCACCTACGGCAGCTATCCGATGCCGCTCCTGCTCATGAAGGCGGTTCCGGAGTCGTCGGTGCAGATCCCCTACCGCGGGAGGTTCCTTCAAAGCGAGATCCGTCACGCCGGAGGCAAGAGCCTGTCGACCAGCTCGGACGCCTTCGCCGAGCTGTCGCGGTGGCTGGCCAACGGCGCCAACCGGGACGGCGTCGCGCCGACCGGAAGCAACCGGCAGGGGCAAGGAGCCTGCAACACCAGCATCCCGGGCGATCGCAACACCAGCGTGGTCGACACGTCGAGCACCGCCTACCAGCTCTTCACCGCCAACGTGGCCCCGATGCTGAAGGCGTCGTGCACCTTCGCCACCTGCCACAGCTCGCCTCAGTCGGACTTCTACCTGACCTGCGGCACGGACGACGCCCAGCAGCGCTTCAACTTCCTGCAGGCAGCCGGGTTCGTCGCCCCCAGGCCCGATCCGACCGCGGCCGCCGGCACCGGCGTCGAGCAGAGCGAGATCCTGCTGCGGCCCCTGTCCCCCGCCTCGGGTGGGGTCAGTCACACCGGCGGCGTCTTCTTCGCGTCGCGCAGCGACGACACCTGGAAGAGGTGGAGGGACTGGGCGGTGGCGGTGCAGGCCGATCCCCCCGAGCAGTTCGTCCGCTCGGCGGGCCAGCAGTTCTTCGAGGCGAACGTGATGCCGAAGCTCCTGCAACGTGGGTGCGCCCTCGAGGGGTGTCACAGCCCGAACGGCTTCAACGACTATCGCCTGCGCCCGGGCGGCCAGGGCTTCTTTGCCCCGACGGCTCTGCGTCGCAACTACGAGACCACCGTCAACGAGTTCATGGCCGTCGACAGCGTGGACGTCACGCAGTCGCGTGCGGTCAAGAAGACCCTCTTTGCGGCCAGCGGGGGCATTCCCCACCGTGGCGGCCCGTTGCTCGAGGGGACGGCCGACACCTCGTCGGCGGCGGCCTGCCCGGCCACCTACGATCCCGCCACCGCCACCGCTTTTTGCACCTTCGTCGAGTGGCACCGCCTCGAGCGCGTCGACCGAGCCTCCAGCGTCTCGCCCATGGGCGCGGCGGCGGCGGGGGCGGCGGCGGGCGGGCAGAGCCTCACGCTCGCGTTCGTGGCGCGCCCACCCGATCCGGACAACCTGCTCGAGTTCGACACCTATCGCCCGGGGGCGGATCTCCGGCTGGCGGACGCGGCGCTCGATGCCATGGGCCGGGTCACCGCGGTGACCAATTCACGCAGCGCCCTCGCGGGCTGCGCAGGGCTCGACGCCGGGGGTGGCGGGCTCGACGTGCGCGGCCCCGACTGGAGCTACGACGCGAGCCAGCTGGTCTTTGCGGCCCGCACGGCCGCGGCCTCCGGGCTCGATCTGTGGGTGCTGGACGTGACCGCGGGTGGCGTGCCCGGGGCCTGCCGGCGTCTGACCAGCGACGATGGGCGGATGCTGACCTTCGTGCGCGTGCACAACTTCGATCCGATGTTCGCGCCGGATGGAACCATCGTGTTCGCCTCGACCCGGGCCGGGACCCTCACCCCGAAGACCTTCCTGCCGAACGCGGACCTCTTTCGCACGGGACCGGCGGCGGACTTCGGAAACGTCCAGCAGATGACCTACCTGCTCGGGTCGGAGCTGTCACCGGCCATGATGCAGGACGGGCGCATCTCGTTCACCGCCGAGAAGGCTTCGCCCGACTTTTACCAGCTGTCAGGGCGCCGGATGAACTGGGATCTCTCCGACTACCATCCGCTGCTCGCCCAGCGCGCCCAGTCGACCACCACCTTCGATACCACGCTGTACCCGTCGGTGGGGTATGCGCAGGCCACCGAGATCCGCGAGGGGCTGGACCGCAACTTCCTGGTCATCCTCTCCGACGTCGGGGCCAAGGGCGGTGGCGGGACCCTCGCGACCTTCAACCGGTCGATCGGGCCCTTCGAGGCCGACCGCACCGAGAAGACGTTTCTGCGCTCGCTGCACATCGTGGACAGCCAGGCCACCGGGCGATCGAGCACGGTGGGTGCGTACCGCTCCCCGACGTCGTTGCCGAACGGGGAGATCCTGGCCTCGTACGCCGCCAACGTGCACGACACCCTGGCCGACGTGCCGACCTACGCGCTGGTGGCGATGAGCATCGGCCAAGGGGCCGACGACGCCAGCGGCGATGCCGCGCGGCGCGTGCTGCTCGGCAGCCCGACCCAGTCCTACGTGGAGGCCACCCTCGGGTACAAGCGCTCGGCCACCGCGCTCTTCCACAACATCCCGCAGCTGGTGTTCGGTGGTCACGACATGGGGAACGACTATGCGGTCATGCACTTCCCCGATCTCCCGATGCTCGCCACCCTGCTCGGCGACAACCTCCGCCACGGACGCAACGTCGCGCGGTTCGACGCGGCCACGGCCCTCAAGATCTACGAGGAGCGTCCGCCACCCGCGCCGAACCCGCCCGGGCTCCAGGGGTCACAGAACGTGTACGTGGATCGGATCTCGCTCGGCAGCGTGCCGCTCGCGCCCGATCACTCGGTCAAGGTCTACGTGCCGGCCCGCAAGCCGCTGGTCCTCGAGCTGGTGGACGGCGATGGGAAGCCGGTCCTGACCATGGGCGAGGAGCACCAGGTCTCCCCCGGCGAGTACATCACGCCGGGCGTCCCGCGCCGGCTCTTCAACGGGGTCTGCGGCGGCTGTCACGGCAGCATCAGCGGCAACGAGCTCGACGTCGCGGTCACCGTCGACGCGCTCACCGGCGCCTCGGTGAGCAGCTCCCGCGACCTCGAGCCCCAGGCGCTGAGGTGACTCGGCTCCGCGGAAGCCGGGGTTCGCTCAGAAGCGCAGCGAGAGGGCGAGCTGGCCGATGTAGGCGCGACGGCGATCGGCGTTCGGCGCCAGGGCGGAGGCGAGCTCGTAGAAGAGGCCCTCGAACTTGGCGGACAGCTCGATCTCGTTGAAGAGGGTCCTGGCATCCCCTTCAGGCAGGCGCAGGTAGGCCACCTTGCCCCCGAGCAGGGTGTTCTGCATGGTGGACAGCTCGCGGTCCCCGGTCCAGTACTGCCCGACTGGCCCCGTCAGGCGGTAGCCCTCGGCGTCCCGGTAGAACACCGCCCCCACCTGCGAGTGGACCCGGGCCAGGGCCGACAGGATGAGGAAGCGCGTGAGGTACTCGTGAAAGGCGAGCTCGGCCGAGTACGCCTGCAGGGCCCAGGTGTCACGGTAGACCCGCGCCATGCCCTGCAGGGACGCGTGCAGGGCGGGAACGGCGTAGGCGGCGCGGCCGAAGACCGCGAAGCGCTGGCGCAAGCCGGGCAAGCTCTCCTGGGGTGTCCGCCCGGCGCTGCCGAGCTCGACCCGCCGGTATGGGTTCGACTGGAAGCCATCCAGGATCTGCACGGTCCCTCCACCTTGCAAGAGGAGGCGCGGCGTGACGGCCCAGGTGAGCGAGGGCTCGAGCGAGTCGATGTCGAGGTGGCGGGTGACGATCTGGGGATCGCCTTGAAAGCAATGGTCCGACTTCACCAGGGCCAGGCGCTCCAGCGGATTGCCCACGGCGGCTGCGTTGTTCCGATCGCACACCCGATCGAAGTTGTGCGTGAAGGACAGCCCCAGCGTGAAGGCGTGCTCGGCAAAGTCGCTGCGGGTCGCCACGGTCAGCGAATGGGACTGGTAGTCATGCTCCCACCCGTAGCTGTACCCCACGGTCACGTCGGCGACCGGGCGGGTGTAGGTCACGCTCCCGCGCACCTGCTGCCGCGTGTCCGAGAACTTGGTCGCCGACGAGACCGCGTCGACCCCGAAGATGACCGGGGTCGCCCCGGTGACGATGTCCACCGAGTAGCCAGCCGCCAGCTTCACCGACGCGCCGAGCATCGTGTCGACGTCGGTCTGCGGATGGATCACGGTCACCCCGTCGTTGGTGGACGACGGCTCCCGGAACACCGTGAGGTGCTGCGCCGCCGAGGTCTCCCCCGCCTGCGCTTCCCCCGAGCCGCCCCCCAGGCCGAGCGCCAAGCCCATCGACACGATCAGCAGCCTCGCCCGGAGCCGCCCCTTCCCGCGCCGGATCAGTTGCATCCGCAGCCGCCTCCGGAGGTGCCCGTGCCGCCGATGGCCCCCTCCCGGTTCGCGAGCACGTGCTCGTCGGCGGCGCGCTCCTGCGGATCGGCGTCGAAGCGCATGATGCGATCGGCGAGCAGCTCCCGCTGGTGGGCCTTGACCCCCACATGACCGCATCCGCTGGCGAGCACCGCCGACAGTGCCGCCGCCGCCACCAACCACGGGCGGAAGGCGCGGACATCCGCGCGCAGCCGCCCGCGAAGACCCTCGCGAACGCGCGCACGCGGCTCAGAAGACGATGGCGAGCGCACCGGTGTACTCCTCCATGCGTTGGGTGTGGTTCGGATCGAAGACCACGTAGTGCCGCACGTCACCCCGCAACGTCACGCGCTTCTTGAGGGCCACCAGCAGCCCTCCGCCCACGTTGACCACCGCGTAGGTGCCGGTGCGGATGGCGAACTGGTCGGCCTTCTTGCGACTGGCGGCCCCACCGGCCGCCGCGCCGAGAAAGGGGGTCACGGGCGCGCTCGGAAACACGAACACGTTCGGCCCGCCGCCGAAGTAGAAGACGTCGAGCTCGTTGCCCACGGTCTCGCCCGCGAAGCCCTCCAGCGACAGGTGCGGCTCGAACAGGAACGCCGGGCGGAAGATGAAGGCCGAATCTCCCCCGAGGAGTCCGGCCGAGAAGGACAGCCCGAACCGTCCCTCGAGCAGCGGCGATGGCGAGAACACCGCCTCCGAGAGGCGGTGCCACAGCGAGGGCCCACGGTGGGCCTCCGCCGTGTCGAGGTCGAGCGGGAACACCTCGTCCCCGAGCAACCAACCCCCGGTTCCATCCGGCAGGCGCACCCGGAACCAGCTGGCGGACGTCGCGCGCTCGACCACCGGCAGCACCTCGCCCCGCGTCGCCACGTAGACCACCCGGAACGCCGCGCCTGGACCGGTGTGAACGGCGGCCTGCTCGGCGAGCACGCGCACCAGCGCCTCGTCGTCGGCGCGGGCCTCCGATGGCCAGACGGCCGCTGCGCACAGACAGGCGGCGATCACCAGGATCAGCCCCGGCGGCCGCGGCCCACCCGGCCGCCGCCGCCCGGGCATCGGCGAGCTCCGGCCCGCACCGGCGCTCACGGCCCCGCCACCCACTGCGTGAGCAACCCGAGCTCGGGTCCGTTCGGCTCGAACAGCTTGTCGCCGCCGTGCTGGCTGAGACCGGATGGCTTGGTGTAAAGCTCGCTCCCGGCCACGTCCGAGCAGTTCATCTGGTTCGCCGCCGACTGGTAGAGGGCATCCCAGTCCGAGCCCGCCACCAGCGGGAACGTGGGCGTGCTGGTCGAGGTGGGCGCCACGATGTGCAGCGGCCGGTTGGCGCTGGCGTGGCAGCTGGCGTCCCCGCAGGTCTTGCCCGAATAGCTCTGCGCCAGGTAGCTGGGCCAGATCTGCGCGACGAAGAACTGCGCGGAAGGTCGGCAGGCGTTGACGTCGGCCGGCGGCGCGCCGACGTCAACCGTGCTGCACGCGCCGAGGCCGAGCCCGAGCGCGACCAGCGCCGCGCGCACCGCCAGGCGGCGGCTCGCGATCAAAACGCGTACCTCATCCAGGCGGTGGTCACCAGCAGCTGACCACGCCCGAGACCATTCGCCTGCAAGTAGCTGGCGCGCACCCCGAGCGCGAAGTGCCGGGACAGGGTGTGGTACTCGAGCCCGAGCCCCCCGCCATAGACCGGCGAGGTCCGCTGATCGTTGAGGCTCGCCGTGGCGAGGACGTTGGTGGACGTGTGGAGCATCCCCCCGTCCGCCGTGACCGAGGCCGCGAAGCTGCGGTGGCGCAGCGACACGCGCAGCGCGCCCGTGAGCTGGTAGAGCTGCAGGAGCTCCCCGTCCTGGGGAGCCTGGGGAAACTGCGTCGTGTGGGTCGACCCGACGCCCCGCGCCTCGAGCGCCAGCCACCGCGTGAGGTCGTAGCCCGCGACGAGGCCGAGCCCGAAGCCGGGGCCGAGGTGCGCGTGCAGCGGGCCGAGGGGCAAGACCGCGCCCACCTCCCCCGCCGTGTAGAGCCCGTAGGCAAACTTGCTCGGATCGGCCAGGACTTGCGGCGTCGGCGCATCGGTGACCTGCGCGCGGGCCACGCGCGGGGCTCCGGGGACGGCCCCGAGCGCCATCAGCGCGGCCGCCACCTTCACGACCAGATGCGGGAAGAGAGAACGCCGCGGGCTCATTGTCTCGGCGGGATGGTCGGGGCGAAGGTCGCCGGTTGGGGAACGAATTCATCGGCGCCGCTCGACCACAACCGATTGTCATCGTCGCGGATCCGCACCAGGAACCGACAGGTCATGTGCTGGGTGGCCGCGACCTGCAAGGTGACCTCCCACAGGGCGGGTCGCACGAAGCCCGCCGGCAGCATCTCGAGGCCGATCGGGTTCACCTCCGAGCGATTCACGATGACCGCCTGGAACGGGGCCATGAACCGCCCCATCGCGTCGAGATCCAGGGCGGCCTCGTGGAAGTCGTCCTCGCGCACGGTCCCCTGAAGAATCCCGCCCGGAGCCAGGGTCTCGGGCGTCGGCTCGATGAGTCCGAAGAACGGTGACTGCTGGTTGGCGGTGGCGAACGCCGTGGCCACCGCGTCCTCGTCGTAGCGGGTGAACTCGTTGGCACCATCCACGTGCAGGGTGAAGGTCCCCGCCGCGTCGCCCAGGTTCGTGACGGTGTAGCGAACCTCGACATGGAACCTGTCCTCGCGCACCTCCGGGAGCGGGACCGGGTAGGCCAGCTTCTGCTGGAGTGCCTGTCGGTCGCGGTTCTCGGCGGCGGTGGACGCCCGCAAGCGCAACGCCACCGTCCCCTTGACCCCAAACGAGCCGGCGCCGCCCGCGCCGCCCGCGCCCGGCATGGTCATCGCCTGTCCGGGCTGGCCGTTCACCTCGATGGCCATGGTGGCGGGGACGTACACCGGATCGTTGGCGTCGCAGCCCACGATCCCTCCACTCGCCCCACACCCGATCAGCGCTACCAGCACCGGCGGGGAGACTCTCACGTGCCACCCTTGAACAGGAACGGATAGCTCTGCACCACCGTTCGGCCATCGGATCTGGGGAAGGCCCACTGCTTCACCTGGCGCACGATGCAGCCCTCGACCGCCTCGTCGCCCATGGTCGTGACCGCGATCCTGGACTTCTCGACGGCGCCCTCCGGACCGATGACCCAGTACACCTCGATCTTGCCGCCGAGGGTTGGCTTGCGCTGCAGCTCCTTCTCGTAGCAGAACTTGATCGCGTTCGCGTGCGCCCGCACCACGCGCGCCACCTGCTCCTTGGTGAGCCCTCCCCCCTCGTCGAGGGTGCCGGTCGCGATGTCGAGCTTCACCTCGCGTTCCTTGCGACTGGCGAGCGTCGGCGCGTGGCCATGTCCGTGGTTCGAGCGCCCGCCGGTGTCGAGCTCTCCGGCCCCGAGCAGGTGGCCGCTGCCGGTTCCACCGCCCCCCAGGCCTGCGCCGCTGGTCGCGAGCCCGCCCGAGCCCCGTCCCGCCACCACCGCCTTGGCGCCGCTCAATCCGGCCACCGCCTGCTCGAGCTCGAGGCTGTTGTTCGCGAACAGCTTGGCCAGCCCCGAGCCCTGCGGGCGCTCCTTGCCGATGAGGCCCAGCAAGCCGACCTTCGAGACCTTGTCGCGCAGGAGATCCTTCTCGCCCTTGGGGACGACCGACTCCTTGGCCACGGCATCGCTCCGGCCGACGCGCCCGCGTTCCCGCTCCGCCCGCTTGGTCTGGCCGGCGTCCTCCCGCTTCTTCTCCTCGACCTTCTTCTCGTCCTTTTTGGGACCCCCGCGCTCGGGTGGTGCGGGCGGCGGCGCGGGTGGAAGCAGCTTGGCCACCCGCTCCCGCGAAAGGGCCAGCGGACGCGGATCCTCGTTCGGCGCGAACACCAGGAGCGCTGCCAGAAACATGGCCATGGCCGCCGAGGTCCCGGCGATGGTGCGGGCAAGGAACGGCTCGCGCTCGATGAGCGGCGGGCGCGCCACGTCGGGGGGGGGGTCCACGAACCGGACCTCGATGCGCAGGGCGGGCACCTCCCGGAAGAACAGGCGCGCCCGATCCCCAGGCGCAAGCTCGATCTCCCGCACGGCGGGGTCGCGCTTCACCGCGCGCCCACCTTGCAGGATCTCCGCGACGTCCTGGCGCTGACCCGCCACGGTGACCTCACCGCCGAGATCCTCCGTCAGCCGCAACCGGAAGCTCCCGCGGGGCTTGCACGGAACCAGCAAGGCGTACCGATCTCCCGCCCGGCGCGATCGAAGGCGCGGCGTGTTCATCGAGGCCCGATGCGACGGCCCGAGCGTGATCCGCTCGCGCGGGCGCACCAGGCGGAACGCAAGGATCTTGTCCTGCCAGACCAGCGCGATCTGGAGCATCCGAGGAAGCACGCGAGAGGGAGCAGACATGAGGTTGGTTGGCGGGGCGGGCGAAGCGGGCGCGGAGGGACGAAGCCGCGACGGGTCGTCCCCCGTCTCCCGTTCCGGGTTCGGATGAGGGTCCGGGTCGAGTGAAGCCACGGCTCTAGAGATTCGGGTCATCGGCGGTTCTCGCGAGTTCCTTCATGAACGAACGCTCGGCCGGGGCCGACATGTCGAGCTCGAGCTTGACGCGGTTCAGGAAGTAGAGCAGCTGCGGGGTCTTGAGCTTGCCTTCCACGTCCATGGCACCGAACGAGTACACCTTGGTCTTGGAGGGCTTTCCGGGTGGCATGGGTACATTCGCGGCGGCGCCGCCTTCGGCCTCGTCGCCGGTCGAACGGGGGGACGCCGCCGGGGTAGGAGAGCTGTGCGAGCTGTCGGTCTGGCTGGCCACCTCGTCGCCGTCGGCCGCGGCGCCTGCCAGGCGTTCGGCCGTGTCCTCGCGACCGCCCGTCGTGTCCTGTCCTTCTTTCTTCCCCGGCCCCCTCGGCCTCCCGGCGCGCGACGTGCGAGCGGCGGGCGCAGGCGCGGGTGCGCGCTTCTTCCGAGGGCCTCCACCCTGGCTTCCGTGGGCGCCCGCGACGCTGACGACTGCCCGGGCCCGGGCCTCGGCCGGGCGCGCCCCGCCCCCCCCGACCCGGAGCACGGTGACCACCGCCGCCGCCGAGACCAGCCACGCCCACCCCGTCGAGCTGGCCGTCATCCGCCTCCACATCACGGTTTGTCGCTCCTCGCCTGCAGGCTCTTCTGGGTCGCGGCGAGGTCCTTCAACCGGTCGAGCGCCTCCCGCCGTCGGGGATCGCCCTCCTCCGTCAGCTCGGCGAAGGCCTGAAAGGCCGCGCGCGCCTGGGCCGGTTGCTTCTCGTAGTCCATCGCCAGGATCCCGCTGTCAAACAGGGCCGCCGCGTGCTCCGGCTCGAGCTCGAGAGCCCGGGCGTAGGCCCGGCGCGCCTCGTCGAAGTGGCCTTGCCCGCGCGCCGCCACCCCCAGCGCGACGTAGGCGTCCGCGTCGGCCTCGGTCGCGTCGATGGCCCGCTGCAGCTCCGCGTGGGCGCGGGTGTAGTCTCCACAGTCGAGGTAGACCACGGCCTTGTTGAGCCGCGCCTCGATGTATCGGGGATCGAGCTCGGTGGCCTTCTGGAAGCTCGAGAACGCCTCCTGGTCCCGGCCTCGGGCGAAGGCCACCAGGCCAAGGTTGTTCCACACGAACGCGCTCTTCCCGTCGAGCGCGAGGGCCTTTCGCAGCGCCGACTCGGCCAGCTCGAGCTTGTCCATCTTGTAATAGATGAGGCCGAGCGAGTTGTAGGCGCGCACCATCTGCTTGACGTCCTCACCCGCCTGCCCGAGCGCGATGCGGGTCTGCGCCAGCGCCTCCGTCAGATCGCCTGCGTCACGCAAGGCCTGGATGTAGCAGTTGCGAAGCTCCGCGTCCGCGGGCGCGGCTGCCAGCCGCTCGCCATACAGCCGCGCCGCCTGCTTGAACTGCCCGGAGCGGCGCAGGGCCTCGCCGAGCGCCAGCGCGGTGGGCCGCGAGGCGGGCTGAATCTCGAGCGCGCGCCGAAACTCGCCGGCGGCTCGCCCGAAGTTCCCGCGGCTCGCATCGAGCCACCCGAGATCGTGCCACGCCTCGAAGAACCTGGGCTCGAGTCGGGTGGCCTCGAGCAGGTGGCGACGGGCCTCGGCGTGGCTGCCGGTCCCTTGCCGAAGAGCGAGGAGGCCGCTGGCGAACTCGGCGCGCGCCTCGTTCGCCACGACGGGGAGCACCGCGGCGGCGATCGGCCTTGCCGCCGCGGAGGGTGCGGGAGCGCCGTGACGGCACCCCGTGCCCACCAGGCCCGCGCCCCCGCACACCGCGAACGCCAGGCACACGCCCAGCTTGAGCCGTCCATCAGCGATCACGGATCACCTCCTCGATGCGGCTGATCTGCAAGGGCGGCTCGCCGGTCCGCAGGCCGGCCCGCATCTCGGCCTCCTTGGGGAAGCCCGCCTCGTCGAGGCGGGTCAGCGCGTGCCGCATGTCCTGGGTGTGCCGGTTGTACACCCCGAGATCGAGCGCCTTGGCGTAGCCCGACCTGTACGCCGCGATGGCCTTGTCCTCGATCACCACCGTCAGCTTCTCGAGCTCGTCGCGGTACACCTGCTGCTCGGCGCTGCTGAGATCCTTCGGCACGGGCGCCTCGCGCATGGACCTGGCGAAGGCCTCGTACCCCTGGCCGATGCGCAGCAGGGCGGCCGTGGCCCACTCGGGTGACCCGTAGGTCACGACGTCGAGGTACACCTGCCTGGCCGACTCCAGCAACTTGGCCTTCTCCTCCAGCACCCGGGCCAGCTGCTTCGGCTTGCCGGCGATGCGCACCCGCTCGTAGTCCTTGGAGACGAGCTCGCCTTGCAGGTAACGCGCCTCCGCGGCCCAGTATCTGGAGTCGGCGAAGCCGCTCCCGCCGAGTCCGGCACCGGCACCGGCACGGGATTGGCGCGACCGCCCACCTCCCGCCCCCGCTCCCGCGGCCACCGCGCGCGCCAGCACGTCCTTGGCCTTTCCCTCGCTGCCCGCCTTGCGCCAGGCATCGCCGGCCCGGGTCAGGGCCTCGCCGGCGCGCGGATCGTCGGCACGTCCGCGCGCGTACTCCTCGAAGGCCTGGGCCGCCGCCTTCCAGTCCTGCTGGCGCTCGCGCACCACCCCGACCTCGAACGCCAGCTCCCGCGCATCCCCGCGGTCCTTGTGCTTGCGCGCGTACTCGGCGAAGTGTCGGATGGCCTTCTCGTTTTCACCCAGGGTCTCGCGCAGGACCCCGGCGTTGCGCAGCGCCTCCGCGGCCGGCTTGGACTGTGGATACCGTGTGGCGACCTGCTCGTAGAGCGTGGCCGCCCGATCGTAGACCGCGATGTTCTCCTCGATGCGGGCGGCGGTAAACAGCGCCTCGGCCGCCTCTGGGGCCTGAGGATAATCGTCCGCCAGCCGGGTGTAGGCGGCCACGGCCGCCTCCGGCTGCTTGGCCCGCTCGAACAGGCTTCCGGCGTTGTGCAGCGCCTGCGGCGCGCGCGGATCCCGCGGGTGCTCCTTCGGGATCCGCAGGTAGAAGCCGGCGGCCTCGGCGAGCTTGCCCTCCGCGGCGTACTTCTCGCCGGACTTCATGACCGCGACCACGATCATCCGGTCGAGGCGTTCCTGGTCGGCCTTGGCCGCGAAGGGCTTGGTCCCCTGGAGTCGCCTGGCCCATTGCTCGATGTTCTCGTAGTCCTTGGCCTTGGACAGGGCCTCGAGGATGCGATCCCCGGCCGGACCGGCGTTGGTGTCCTCGGGGTAGCGCTCGATGATGAGGCCAAAGCGCTTGACCGCCTCGTCGTAGTCGCCGTGGTCGAAGAAGAACTGCCCATTCTTGTAGATGACCGTGACGATCTCGCGGTCCTTGGGGAAGAGGGTGGCGTAGAGATCGGCCGCGTCGGCGAACTTGCGGTCGGACTCTGTGATCTCGCGCCTCGCGCCGGGGGTGGGACGTCGCAGCTTCTCGAAAGCGTTCATCGCCTGCAGGAGCGCGTCCTTGTGATACGGCCCGGCCGGCTTGCTCTTGCCGACCCGCAGGTACTCGTCCCCGGCGTCGGCCAGGCGCCCGAGCTTGAAGTAGAGGATGTCCGCCCGCAGGTAGCGCAGCTCGATCCCGTCCGCGGCGTCGGGAAAGGTCTCGAGGTAGAAGGCGTAGGCCTCGGCAGCCCGCGCGTAGCGGGCAGTGTCGATCACCTTGCTCTGCTTCTCGCTGGCCTGAGCCTCGGCGTGCAGGCTCTTGGCCAGGGTGCGGATCTGCTCCTCGGCGATCTGGCGGGCGTGGGCGATGGCCTTCGGGCGCTCGTGGTTGGCGGCGGCCCAGGCGCTGCGTGGGCCATAGTCGGTGGCGAGCCGGCGCATCTCGGCCACGGCGGCGCTCGGCTCCCCGAGGGCCTGCGCGCACTCGACCACCCGCTTCTGATGGTCGGGGGCGGCGATGCCCTTGGGGTCGAGGGCGATGAGCAAGCGGTACGCCTCGGCGGCGCGCTCGTAGCGGGTCTGGTCGAACACCGTGTCGGCGAGGCGAAGCAGGATCTTCTGCGAGTAGTCGGTCCCGCCGATCTGGGCCAGGAACTCGAAGGCGTCCTTCGCGCTCTTGGTGTCGTCCTCCGTGAAGAGCTCGACCAGGTACTCCATCGCCTGCCCTTGCAGGTCCTCGGCGCGCTTCTGTTCGATTCCTTGCCCTGGTCCCTGACCCTGCTGGCCAGCCTTGCGGCGCGACAGATCGAGCACGTCCTTGAACCGCTGCGCGGAGGTGTTGGTCTCGCCGAGCTTCCAGTAGCACCAGGCGGTCTTGAACAGCGCCAGGTCGTAGAGGCTGCTCTTCGGAAAGGTCAGGACCTTCTCGTAGGCCAGCAGCGACGCGCGGTAGTTCTGCTCCTCGTAGAAGCGGTGCTCGGCCACCGCCATCCAGGCATCCGCCGCGAAGCGAGAGCCCGGGTACCCGTCGAGGATCTGCTGAAAAAACTTCACCGACTCGGCCGCCCGCCCCTGCTCCCGCAGCGAGAAGGCGTACAGGTAGAGGACGGTGTCGATCTTGCGAAAGCGCGGGTACTCGTGGATCAGTCGGTCGTACACCCCTTGCGCCCGCGCCAGATCCAGGCGCGGCTGCTTGCGGGGCACGGCCCGGCACTGGCTACGGTCGCCGTGGCACGCGGTCACCGCGCGCTGATAGTCCCCCATCTTCACCAGATAGGTGACCTTCGACTCTTCCCAGTAGAGCTCCGCTAGCTTGTACAGGGCCTCGGCGGTCTCGCGCGAGCGCGGCGAGGACTTCAAGAAGGACTCGAGGAGCCCGATCCCCTCGTGCCGCGCATCCACCACCTGCCGCTCCTTGTCCGCGATCGCCTGCTCGATGATCGGCGGCAAGCGCCGTTCCCCCCGCGAATCATCCGCCGCCACATCCTTGGCCTTCTCCTCCGCGCACACTCGCCCCCCCAAGAGAAGCGCCCAGCCCCCGACAATGATCCGCGCAGCCAATAGAAAGGCGGGGCCCCTCACCGTCTCCCCGCTCCGCGGGGCGAGAGGATATGAAAGAGCCGGAGCCACCAGGTGAAGAGGCGCGCCCGTCCACGCGGTGGATCGGAGGTTGGCTTGGCCAACCGGAGACAGCACCGGCAAAGCAGATCCGGTTTCGCCTCTCGTCGTCCGGCGGGAGGGGCCCGCGGGGAGGGGGCCTCCCCTTCCCGCGAGCGCCGCAGGCGCGTCCTCAGCGGAAGTTGTCATATTCGTCCGCCCAGTATTCGCCCTCGTAGGGCCAGTATTCCTCGTCGTCGCGAATCAAACCTTCGGTCTCGAGCTTGCCGAAGAGATCGCTCGAATAGCGCCCCGCCTGCAGGTTGGCGATCTCGATCTCGAGGCGCTTCTTCTTCCCGATGACCGCGTCGATGTGGGTGAGGCGCGCCTGACGAAGGATGGACCTCAAGCGATGGTCGAGGTCCTGAAGGGCGCTCTCGGCCAGCCCCGCCGCCGCATCGACCAGGCCGGCACGAAGCCGCCGCGTCTGTCGACCGAGCTCCTGCAGCTTCACCGTCTCGTTGGCGAAGGGTCCGCCGAGGCTGACCGGACGCGCCAGACGCGCGACCTGGCGCGCCCTGCCCAGCAGGTCGACGGCGTCGTCGTGGGTCTCACGCGTCTCCTCCCCACCGCGGCTGTCGGCCACCAGCGCCTCGACCTCCGCCACCAGGGCGGCGGCCTCGGGCGCCTCCGCGCCCCGCGCCGCGCTTGCCCCGTCGATCGGGGCGGCCCGAGCGGCCGTCAGGGCGTCCCAGATGGCCACCTCGTGCGGCAGCGCATCCGCCTCCCGGTCGAGCGCCGTCAGATAGGTCACGTACCGGTAGAACCTGGGATCGAGCTTGAGCAGCTCGACGATCGGGTCGTGCTCCCGGCCGAGCGCATCGCGCGCCAGCAGCCGCCGGTAGAGCGTTCGCCGGTGGTCGGGCTCGGCGATCAGGCGGGACACCTCGGCCTCGAGCGGGGCGTACCGATCGACCAGCGCCCCGAGGTGCGCGCGCACGTCATCGAACCGGCAGGACTTGAGCTCGATCATCGCGCGCAAGAGCAACACGTCGGGGCCGAGCGGGGAGCTGGGGAAGGCCCGGTCGAACTGCTCGATGAAGGCGCGCGCCGCCTGGTACTCACCCTTCTGGAACATCGACCACGCGGCCTCGAACAGCGCATCCGGCAAGCGCTCCGATTCCTCGGGCACTCGAAAGTAGAAGTAGTAGGCGTCGTCGTAGCGCCCCTGCTCGTGGGCGATGCGCCCGAGGGCCAGATAGGCGAGATCCTTGATGGCCCAGTAGCGCCCGTCGACGAAGAACGAGAAGGCGTCGTTGTCCGCCTGCTCGACGATCTCGCACAGGTTGCGACGGGCCAGCCCATAGTGCCGGGTCCGCGCATTCACCAGTCCCCGAAAGTAGAGTGCCGACGCGAAGAAGCGGGACTGGCGCCCGACCACCGCGAAGGCCTCGGCCGCCTCGGCGAAGCGCCCGGCGCCGTACAGCCCCTTGCCGGACAGGTAGGCCCGCTCGTTGCGCGCGTCCGTGGGCAGTCGCTCTCGCGGCGCGGCCGCGTCGAGGCGCGCCAGCACGCCGGCCTCATCGTGCGTCTCGAGCGCGATGTCCACCATGGCGCGGTACCCGGCCCCGAAGAAGGGGGATGACGATCCGGCCTCGAGCACCCGCCGCAGGAAGCCCTCCGCGGCGCGATAGGCCCCGCCCCGCAGCAGGGCCCGCCCGAGCGTGAGCTCCGCCCCCTGGAACTCGGGATCGGCGTGAAACGCCGCGAAGCGATTCGACTCCACCAGGGTGGCCAGCCGGGCGGTCGCCGCGTGGACGTTGCCCGCGACCAGCTCCTGCTGGGCCAGCGCCAGCCCTGCCCGCAGCTCCTCGAGCGACCCCGCGCCCCCGCCCGCCCCGATCCGCGCTTGCTCGAGATCCAGGAAGAGGGGCTTGTCCGGCGGCCCGGACCGTGGCTCGTCCGCCGCCCCCACCGTCGCGTTGCCCGCAGGCGACGGCTGCGCGTGCGCCTCACCCACACCCACGCCCACGCCCACGCCCACGCTGCGCCCGGTGCGATCCACCGCGCCCCACGAGGCCAGCGCACTCAAGATCGCCAGGCAGTGCCGCGTGGGATTTCTCATTCCGCGAGCTTCACCTCGAGCTCCAGCTTGGGCTCGTATTCGGGCGGATCGCCGTCCTCGTCCCCCGTCAGCCCGAGGTGCAGCGCTCCCCTGCCTGGCGCGACCACCGCGAACGTGTGCTCGGAGGTATACCCGAGCCGCGCGGCTCCGACCTTGGTTCCCCCCTTCTGCTCGGCCTTGGGACGGATCTCGAGCCAGACGGTGAGCGCGTGCGGCCCAGGCTTGATCGGCCGCGACGCGACCTGGATCAGGTCGTCCAGATCGTTGGTGCTCGACCTGTCGCTCGAATCCCAGATCTCCGCGCCATCCATCAGGAATCGCGCCTTGCGGAGCACGAAGGCGGGGCTGCCCTTCCAGTGCAACTGGACGTCGAACCGGGTCGGATAGACCGTATCGGCCACCTTCTGGCTGCGCACCCGCGCCTTGAAGAGCTCCTCGCGGAGCCGGTCGTACTCCGCGCGCAGCTTCTCGAGATCGGCCGCCTCCGCGCCGGGCGCCTGGTGTCCCTGCTTCACGTCGGCGCCCGTCCCGCCTCGCCCGGAGGACGCGCCCGGGCCGGGGCCATCCACGCCGCCCGCCGCCGCTCCAGCGCTCTTCGCGGCGGCGCCGGGCCAGAGGCCCAGCATGATTCCCAGGGTGCCCACCGCGAACCGGAGACCGACTCTCATTCGGTCACCGGCAGGAAGATCCCGATTCCCAGCATGGTCGTCACGTCGTTCACCCATTCCTTGCGATCGAGCAACTGCTGCCGATAGGCGTGGTCGCGCAGATCCACGCGCAAGGCCATCGCGCGCCCGAAGAAGAACTTGAGGCCGAGTCCCCCATTGCCGGCGATGTCGTTCGAGAGCACCGAGTCGATCACCCCGGCACCGCCCGAGACGTACAGATCGAAGTGAACGAGCGAGCCCCCGAAGCGTAGCTTGCCGTGGGCCGGATCCCACACCAGGTCGGCGTCGAAGGTCAGCGACCGGCGGCTCTTGCCTGCGAGCAACGAGAACGTCCGCTCGAGCTCGGGTCCCGACGACGACATGAGCCGGGTCCAGGTGGCCGCGGTCTCGACCGCGAAATCCTCCGTCATGTGGTAGGCGTACGAGCCTCCGAGGACCCAGGTCCCGTCGAACAGATCCGAGGCGTAGTAGCCGCCGGCGACGGTGATCTCGTGCCGGTTGGTCTGCTGGAACAGGCGCTCCCGGACCTCGCGCCGCTTTCGCTTCTCGAAGAGATCCGCCCGCACGTTCTCGTCGATGCAAGCGTCGGCGTCGACCACCCCACTGGCCGGCGAGGCGCCCGTGGCGTCGCCAGCTGGGACAGGGCTCGACGACGACGGCGACGACGACGACGACGACGACTGGCCCGCTCCCCCACCGACGCCGCCTGCCTCCGCCACGATCAGCAGCCACGCCCCGAAGCCGACGGCCATCATCCGGGGAACCACCCGCAAAGACCGACCAGGGTGACGATGTTGTGGCTCGTGCGCCCGCGTCCGAGCACCTCCTCTGGGATCGCGAAGTCGCGCAGATCCAGCCGGATCGAGAGGTAGCGCGCGAGAAAGAGCCTCAGCCCGACACCGACTTGCAAGGTGAGCCCCTGGGCGGTGTCGTTGAAGGTCCGCCCGGCCCCCACCACCCACGACAGGTCGGCGTGCGTGATCCGGCGCTCACTCCAGCGCAGCTTGGCGTGAATCGGTGCCCACACCATCGCCCCCAGGGCGTTCCAGGCCATGCCCGACTGGAAGTGGTGCTCCCGGTCGAAGCCCGTGAACGGCTGCTCGAGGCGAAACTCAACCGGATTGCGGGCGAGCAGGGCCTCCACGCCGAAGTCCTCCGACAGCCAGAACACCACCGCGGCCCCGTAGGTGTAGGTGGAGGACAGCATGTCGGCGGCGTAGTGGCCACCGAGCAGCGACAGCTCGACGCGGTGTCGCTTGATGAAATCGCGCTTCTGGACCCCGCGGCGCGCACCGTCGCTGTCGTTCCCACCCTCGCCCTCGAGGCAAGCCAGCGCATGGAGCGCGGCGCCGGGGGCGGCCCCGGCGTCCGACTCTGATTCTCGAGCCGAGGCGCCGTCACCGTCACCGTCGTCGTCGTCCGCAGCCGCGGCCGCGGCCCCGGACGCTGGAGGTGACGGCGTGGCGCGCGCCACCGGGTCGACCTCCGAGGTCGGGCCCGGCGGCGCGGCTTCCTCGAACGGGCTGTCGCCGGCGGCCCCGGGCGGCGACCTGGCGGCGGCATGCGCGCGCACCTCGAGCGACCATAGAACCACGGGCGGAGCGACCGCCGCGCAGAGGGCGAGGATGACCGTCGCGCGTCCCAACGCATAACCGTAGTCCCGGCCGCGTGGTCCTGGCAAGGCACGACCCCGGGGTTTCCGCACAAACTCGTCGTGGAGTGGCGTTTTTGGCCCGGATCTTTCGAGTCTTTGCTCGAAGAGTGCGATGCTCGAGTGGGTGGCCATCATGAAAAGGCGCGAACTGTGCGCAGGAGCGGCGCGCAGGTCGCACGTGTCGGTCCGCCAGAGGCGGGTGGCATCGCCGTCGTCGTCACGCGGGTCACCCGAGTCGCGCGGGTCGCGCGTCGTGGTGACGCTGTGCCCGGGGCTCCTCGCCATCTGCGGTCTGGCGCTTTCGCTGGCACCTCCTCTGTTGCTCGTTGGAGGCTGCCATTCGGGGTCGGGGTTGTCGCGCATCGACCCAGCGGCTGGAATGTCTGTCGTCGGCCAGCAAGCCCCCACCGACGCCTATTCGTCAGACGCCGGCCAAGCCTGTAAGGCGCCCCGCGTCTGCGTGCAGAATCAGGTCTTCACCTGCGGCTCACCCGGCAGCCCCGGCATGCGCATCGAGACCTGCGCCGATGCCTGCAGCCTCGGTCGCTGCGTCAGCACCGACTGCGCCCTGGCCGAAGCATCGGATGCCGCCCGCGGGTGTCTCTTCTACGGCGCACGCGTGGACAACATCGACAGCGACGCGGATTCTCCCACCATGCTGCTCGTCAGCAGCGCCTCGGACAGCGGTGGCAGCATCTCGGTCGAGGCGCGCGCGCCTGGCAACGGGTCCCCCGGAGACGCCTGGGTCCCATTTGCCTCTGGCTTTCTCGGTGGACGCGCCGCGCAGCGCCTGTGGTTCACCACGCCCGCCGCCTTGAAGAGCGCCGGTGCCACCGTGGCCGGTGGGTTCCGGGTGGTCACCGAGCATCCTGCGCTGGTGGTGCAGCTCGACAGCGCCAACCTCGATCGCACGGCCCAGTCGACCGCGGGAACCGTGCTGCGGCCGGCCCAGTCGCTCGGGTATCGACACCGCGCGATGACCTACCCGCAAAGAACCAGCAACACGGTGGATCGGACCCCGGGCAGCCGCGCCGGCGCGGGACAGGTGGTGGTGGTCGCCACCCAGGATGGCACGGTGGTGAACTTGACGGCCCGGGTGCCGGTGATCGCCGGCGCTGATGGGAGCTCGGTCCTGGCCAGCGGCGCTGGGGGGGGCCTCTTCCCGCTCGACGCGGGCGACGCCTTCCAGTTCTTCTCCGCGAACGAAGGGGACGATCTCACGGGCTCCCTGCTCGAGTCGAACCACGCGATCGCGGTGTTCTCGGGGAATGTCTATTCCAGCTACGGGGCGACGGTCGCGGGGTTCAATGGCGGCGATTCGACCCTCGAGCAACTCCCCCCGGTGGAGGCGTGGGGCGGCGAGTACGTGGGCGCCTGGCTGGCCCCGCAGGCGAACTGCGATCCACTCGGATCCTCGAACACCGGGCGCTGGTCGGTGGTGGCGGCGGAAGATGGTACGTCGGTGTCGATCGCCGCGGCCAGCGGCGCGACCCTCGAAGGCGTGCCCGTGCAGTTCACGCTCGCGGCCGGCGAATCCAGGAACTTCCTGGTCCACGGCGGGACGACCCCGGACGGGACGGTGATCCCGGGAGACTTCGTGCTCTCGGCGGCCGGCGAGAAGCGCGTGCTGCTCGGGCAATGGCTGGACTGCGAGCCGTCGCTCTCCTGGGGGGTCGACACCCGCCACGGCGTCGACGGGCTGAGCCTGGTGTTGCCACCGGGCTTCGACCACGAGCTGGCGATCGTGCGCGAGCGACGCACCGACGTCACGCTCGACGGCACGATCCTGACCACCCCCTTCAGCCCCGCCGGGGGCGACGGGAGGTACGAGGTCGGCCGGATCGGCTCCGCGGAGCTCGGGCCGTGTCGCGACCTGCTCGATACCTGCGCCGTCACGCTCGGGAGCGGCGCGCTCGGTCTCACCTGGCGGGGCATGGATTCCGTTTGCAGCTACGCGGTCACGGTCCCGCCACGCGGCACGGCTTGCGCCCTGCCGAGCACGCAGTGTCTGGAGTGAGACGGCAGACGGCCGCGGTGGTAAAGAGAAGGGTATCATGCTGCGAATCGCGTCGACGGTGATGGCCGTCGCCTTTGCCGGCGCGGGCGCCGTCACCCTCAGGGTTGAACCGGCGCGTGCGGCGCCAGCCGCCGCCTTGGCCCCCGCCGCCGGGCCGCCGGGCCTCGACCCGGACGCCATCCCGGCCGAGCCCGCGCCATCCTCGTCAGCCTCCGGCGAAGTGGTGGCGGCGCCACCGGCCGGAACGCTTGCAACCGTCCTCGCACCCACGCGCCCGCGCTTTTCCTTTGCCGTCGGGTTCGGCACCTCGTTCGATCACAGCGGCACCAGCGACGGACGCACGGTGACCATCCCCGCCTTCGAGATCTCGCTCGGCGCCGGGGACCGGGCGCTCGGATTCGAGGCCAACCTGATGTCCACCCAGGCGAGCGGCCGGTACCGCCAGGTCACGAACGGGAAGGACGACATCGGCGTGGATCGGGCGGCGCTGGACGGGTTGCTCGCCCTGCGCCCTGCCTGGATGATCGATCGGATCGGCGGGCGACATCCCCCGCCCCCGACCTCCTATCTCGCGCGCGTCTGGCACTCGTTCACGCTCGATGTTGGAGGCACCGCCGAACGCGTCGCGCCCGGCACCGAGTCCGCCTACCGCCTCGGCGGTCTGCTGGCCACGCACGTCGACATCCTCCCCCTCACCTACGCGGATCATCCGAGCGTGCTCGCCATTCGCATCGGCGCCCGCCGGGTGCTCGCCCCCAAGGCCACCCTGACCAGCGCCGAGGTCACCGACACCAACGTCGACCTCTTCGTGAGCCTCGCCGCCGGGTTCTGAGGGCGACAGTCACCTCGCTCCTCTGACTATCTCTCGCCCGACGGAAGCGGAAGTCCCGGTGGGCGCTGGCAGGTCTCATCCCCTCGCCCCGCAGCGCCGGCCAGGCAGAGGGGCCCACTTCACTCCAGCCCTCGGCCCTGTCCAGCTTGACTTGCCGGTCTCGTCATGGCCAGATATAGCCATGAAGGCGGTCAAGATTGCCGAGCTGAAGGATTGCCTGTCCGAACACTTGCGGGCGGTCGAGCGGGGGGCCGAGGTTGTGGTGACGGATCGCGGCAGGCCGATTGCCCGTATCGTACCCTTTTCTTCCGGTCAACCGTCGGCCACGATCGAGCCCGCCAAGGTGCCATTCTCGATGATCCGGGCACGCAAGCGTTCTCGCCCCGCGCGCTGGTCGGTCAAGTCGGGCGCGTTGCTGATCGCCGAACGCGGCGCCAGGTGAAAGCCTATATCGACACGTCGGTCCTGCTTCGGATCGTGCTTGGCGAGCCGCGACCGCTCGCCGAGTGGCGCTCCATCGATCTCGCCTTGACCAGCGAGCTCACCCGGATCGAGGCGTTGCGCACGATCGATCGGGCGCGTATCGAGCTGCGCCTTCCTGACACCGCGGTGGCCGAACGGCGGGCGCTCGTCCTCGGGACTCTGGACGGCTTTCATCTGGCCCACCTCGACGGAGTCGTCCTCGACCGCGCCGCCGAACCGTTCCCCACGCTGGTCCGGACTCTGGATGCCATACATCTGGCGACCGCGGTGCTCTCTCGAGCCGAGCACCCGGGCCTCGTGTTCGCCACGCACGACGAGGCTCAAGCCACGGCCGCCCGGTCGCTGGGGTTTGACGTGATCGGCGCCCCTTCCCGCTTGGCTCGTGCCAGGCTGAGCCAAAGGCCATGAGCGGAAGATGAGCTCGAGGAAGCCGATGACCGAGCGAGTCGCAGATGACCTCGGCGGTGCCTTCACGGTTGGGTTGGCGTACATCGGCGACCGGCTGGGGCTGTTCGCGGCGCTCGCGGCGCTGGGACGAGCATCGAGTGTCGACGTCGCGGAACGAACCGGCTTGCAGGAACGCTACGTGCGAGAGTGGCTGAACGCGATGGTCGCGTCGGAGTACATCGAGTACGACCGCGACGAGAAGAGCTACTTCTTGACGCCCGAGCAAGACGCGGCCCTGGTCGATGAGGCCGCTCGGACCTTCGTCGGGGGGGCGTTTGGGTTCGCGTTGCCGTCGCTCCTGCTCGCACCGCGGATCATGGAGGCGTTCAAGCGGGGCGGTGGAATCTCCTTCGCCGATCTGCCGGCGGAGATTCCAGCGGCGATCGACCGGATGCACCGGCCCTGGTTCGATCACCTGCTGACCCAGCGGTGGCTCCCAGGAGTTCCCGGCCTGCTCGAACGGCTTTCGAGCGGAATATCCGTTCTCGACGTGGGATGCGGGCTCGGACGATCGACGATTGCCATGGCCACCGCCTATCCGACGAGCACGATTCTCGGGATCGATCCGCACGCGCCCAGCATCGAAAAAGCGCGAAGTCTGGCCGGCGAGCGCGGGCTCTCCAACGCGCGATTCTCCACCCACCCCATCGAGGGGCTATCGAAGGCCAGCGATGCGACCGGTGCGACGGTCAGTGGCGGCGAATTCGATCTCGTCGTCGCGATCGACTGCATTCACGACATGGTCGATCCGGTCGAGTCCCTGCGCGCGATGCGAGGTCTGCTGTCGGCGAACGGCGTGGTCTTTTGGTCGGAGCCGACGGGCTCACGGGATCCCCTGGAAAATCGCAATCCCCAAGGAAGATTGCGCGCCGGCCTCAGCCCGTTCCACTGCCTGACCGTTTCGCTGGCCGAAGGCGGTGCGGGGCTCGGGACCATCATCGGCGAGGCGGGTGTGCGCGAACTGGCGCAGCAGGCGGGGTTCTCGTCCATTCAAAGGCTGGAGATCGAAAGCCCGGTGCAGCAGTTCTTTGCGATGAGGGGGTGAGCCAGGCACGCCGCGGATCAGGCGCGCTCCCGTTCGGCCAACAACGCCTCGAGCTCGGCGATGGCTTCGAGATCCTCGGGTCGGCCCGCCGCCCGCTTGGTCCACGTCGTGGGTCAGGCGAGACGAACCGTGGGCCTGCCCCGCCAATCCGCCGATCAGGATCGTCTCGACACCCGCGTCGGCGAAGACGCCGACGATGTTTGCAAGCTCGCCCTCCACGCCGGCTGGCTCCCGCCCTGCGTACCTCCGCGGCGAGGCGGCCAGCGCGGTCCAACATCTCCCATCGCTCGGCCGGCGTTCGCATCAGGTTCTGCCTGGGAAGCGTGCGATCGACGTCGCGCTTGTACGCCTCGATGACCGGGTCGGGCTACTGGCGAACGGGCCGCGGGAGGCCCCGCGGGTCGCGTCAGTCGCAGGTGCCGGAGCAGGGGATGAAGGTGCCGTCGGTGGCGACCACGGTCGCGGAGCCACCGGTCAGCGCCCCGGAGGTTGCGGTCACCGTGATGGTGCCGGGGCCGGTCGCCTGCACCAGGGCGAAGGCGAGACCGAGGAAGGCGTTGCGCTGGTTGCCGCGGAACGTCTCCTCGATCCGGTTGCCGCTGTCCACCGCCACGATGGTGCCCGGGCCGGTGATGTTGAACGTCACGGGCGCCGACGAGGCGGTCACGACGTTCCCGGCGCCATCCGCGATCGTGGCCTTGATGAACGAGATGTCGTTGGGATCCGTGAGCAGCGTCGGGTGGTCGGCGGTGAGGACCACCTTGCTGGCGGTCGTCCCGATCGCTGGGAGCGGGGTCGCGGGCAATCCCCACACCTTCTGCCACGCATAGGCGGCTGCGCGCGCCGTGCCCATCGCGTCCAGGATCCCGCGCGCCGTGGCGGGTCCGTACCCTTGCGTGCCGGGCCACTCGTCGGGGGCCTCGCCGAGGTAGTCCGTGCCGAGCCACATGAAGAGCCCGGTCAGGCCGGGGTTGGCCATGACCGTGGACCAGGTCGTCGTCTCGGTGCCCATCTCCGTGAGCACGCCGGACTTGGTCGGAGACTTGGGCATCGTATCGACGACCTCGTTGGTCCGGTAGTTCCCGCCGAAGACATCGAGGAGGGTGCTGGTGGCGCCGGTGGTGTCGCCCGAATCCGCTGGCCGGAACAGGGCCTGCGTGACCCCGCGGCCCGGGTCGAGCGCCTTGACGATGGCGATCATCTTGGTGAGGATCGGCGTCCGCGTCGCCAGGCTGTCGCGGATCTCGTTGCCGGCGCTGTAGAGCGCGACGCTCGGATGGTTGCGGTCGCGCGCCACGGTCCCGGCCACGACGATCTGATACCACGGGGAACCGGCGGCGCCTCCCGGCACCGTGGGCGCCCCGGTCGGCGGCGTCGTGGCCTTGCTGAAGTACGTGGCAAAGTCCCCGACGTCGTCATACTTGTGCGCCACCCAGGTGTCGAAGAACTCCTCCAGCACGAGGAGCCCCATGCGGTCGGTCAGTTCGAGAAAATCCGGGCTCGGCGGCTCGTGGGAGGTCCGGATGGCGTTGATGCCGAAGGCCTTGAGCTGCGCCAGGCGCCGCTGCATGGCCCGCTGGGGGGCGGCCATGCCGAGCCCGTGGTGATCCTGGTGCAGGGCGGCTCCCTGGAACTTCACCGCCTTGCCGTTGATGGTCATGCCCGCGTCGAACTTGATCTCCCGGATGCCAAAAGGGATCACGTCGTCGTCGACGACGGCGCCGCCAACCGCGACGTTGACCACGAGCTGGTACATGTTCGGTCTCTGCAGATCCCAGAGCTGCGGGTTCGCGACCGGGACGTCGAAGGCGAAGGTGGCCGACGCCCCCGCGGCGATGGTCTGCGCGGCCGTCGAGACCGGTGCCAGGGCCTTGCCATCGGGGCCGCTGACGATGCCCTGCAGGCTCACGCTGGCGGGGCCCGCCCCGCTGTTGACGACGGCGGTCGTCACCTTGACGGTCGCTGCCGTTGTCGTCGGCGCCGGCGTCGTGACATAGGTCGCCCACTGATCGATGTGAACCGGATCGGTCGCGAGGAGACGAACGTGGCGATAGATCCCCGCCCCGGCATAGAAGCGCGAGGAGGGCTGCAAGCTGGTGTCGGTCTTGACCGCAATCACGTTGTCCGCCGCGCCGAACTTGATGGCCGAGGTGATGTCGTAGCGAAAGCTGGTGTACCCGCAGGGCTGGGTCCCGATGGCGGTTCCGTTCACGTAGACCGTGCTGTTGGCCATGACCCCGTCGAACTCGATGAAGACTTTGCGGGCCGAGAGGGTCGCGGGGAGCGTGAAATGCTTTCGATACCACCCGATGCCCGACGGCAGATAGGCCCCTCTGCCCGTGCTCGGCGCGTCCTGGGCGAACGGATCGGCGGGAGGATTCGGCCCCTCGATGGCCCAGTCGTGCGGAACGCTGAGGCGGCGCCAGGCCGTATCGGCGAAGGCGGCCGCGTCGGCCCCGGCGGCGTCTCCGTACTTGAAGAGCCAGCCATCGTTGAAGGGCTGGATCGTGCGCACGCGGTTCGGGACCGTGGTGCCAATCCCGGGACCGGGGCCGCTGCCATTGCCACCGCCACCACTGACGACGGTCGTGCCCCCGGCGGCGGCGCCCCCCCCATCCGTTCCGCCGGTGGATTGTCCCGGGCCGGGCGCGCTGCCCCCGCTCGAGCTCCCGACGGCGACGGCGCCCTGACCGCCAGAGCCGAGCCCACTCGTCCCCGGGCCATCCGGATCGCCAGGGCCTATGCCACCGGACCCGCGGAAACCAGCCGCCGGTCCCCCGGCCACCCCGCTGCCCCCGCTGGAGGCGCCGGGGGAAACCGATGCATCCGGATTTCCTGTGGCCCCTCTGGGCGAGCCGTTCCCCTGCGAGCTACACCCGGTGGCACCGCCACCCGCGACCAGGAACAGGGAGCCGAGCAGAAGGACGCATGGCGGCTCGGCACTTCTCGACCGACATCGGCGCATCACGACTCCTTCGTCTGGCTTTTCGGTCTGGCATTCGCTCGACCGCTCGCGCTCGCGACACGGACGGTCATCCCCCACGCCCGGCGTCGTTCCCAGGACTGACGACCATTCTCCCCCGCCAACCAGGCGCCACCCTACCGTCGTTGCGCACATGTCCAGGTGTCCGCTTACCGACCTTGGCCCTTGCTTTGACCGTACGGCTACTATAGGCGATAAGCACTCGAGGAAGGGCCACCCTTGTTCAGCTGGGTCATCGACAATCAAAGAACCGGCGGCGCTCCTCGGATCGCCTGGAACGTGGGCCGCCACCCGGCGGTCCTGCTGGCCGGCGCCCTACTCCTCGGCGCCACCGGATGCAAACCAATGGACGCCTGCGCCGAAACTGGCCCCGCCTGCGGCGGCGATCCGGTCGGCTCCTGGATTGAAGACACCGTCTGCCAGGATCCGGCTCTTCAAGACACGCTCAACTCGAAGCAGACCTATCGCAACCAACCCATCGTTCTCGGGGGCCAGTCGCCGCCCGAGTTGACGTCGACGGATTGGTGTTCCTCCCTCCAGTACTTCGGGCCGGCCGGCATCCGGATGTTCGCGTTGCCGCGCGATACGCCGGTCGTTCGGGGGGCGTATGTCAGCTACACCGCCGGATCGGCGGGCGATCATACGAGCGGGGTGTATGGAACGCTGCTCACGAGCAGCGACCGGTCCACCCTCACCTACTCGGCGAGCTGCCTCCAGCGATTTGGCTACGCTCCCGGTAGCTGCGCCGAGTTTGCCGCGGCGTTTGCCTTCTACGGCTCGACGTTGGGGGGAATCAAGGAGACGAGCTGCCTCGACGCCGTCGACGGGGGCTGCACGTGCTCGTACTTGAGCGAATCCGATGCTGCTGGCACCAACCTGTCCGGCATCTGGCGCTCGGACGGACGCGTCATCACCCACTATCCGGGCGGGGGAACGTTGCCGACCCAGGCTGACTACTGCGTCAGGGGTAACGAGATGACACTCTGGGGCCACGCCCGGACGAGTCTCTTCGACTCGAACGGCTTGCGGACCATGAGCCTGCACAAGGTCGTCTGCGGTGACGGTGTTCAGGACCGAGGAGAGGAGTGCGATCCGCCGGACCAGAAGACCTGTAGCTCCACCTGTCAGAAGATCGCGGCGCCCTGACGCGCCGCCGAGAGCTCCACGAGTTAAAAGAACAGCCGGAAGCCCAACTCGCCTCGTTGGTTGCGCCCAACTGGGTGGGGTAGGTTCACGTCAAACGGGCGGTCACCAAAGGTTTGACGGCTGAACTGATAGGAGATTCCCACCTGAAACTCCGGCGTCACGGCCGCAAACAGGTTACCGTCCACATACTCCTGCTTCAGGAATATTCCTCCCCGACTCGCCTCGGGGGTCAGTCCGAGAATGTTCGCCGATTCGATCCGAGACGCAGTCGCCGAGACCCAGATTCGCCCGTTCGCGACCGGCAGGTAGTACTGAGCGCCAAGGACGATGGCCCGCCAATCGATGGATTTCAGGTCGCCATTGGCGTCGTAGGTCACGATGCCGCTGTCGATGTTCGGACGATAGATGGGCGCCGGCACGAGATTGCCGCTGGGATCAGGAAGAAGGGGAAACAACGCACCGCCGGTGAGCCCGGTGTAGAGATCCGAGATTCCAGAGCCCGTCGAGGCTTCAACGGTGAGGGAAAGTGCGTTGCCTCGGTCGGAATCGCTGCGAACGGGAATGACCGGAAGAAAGACGTTGGCGGCCGCGCCCCATCCAAAGGCAATCTTGGCGTCCCCTGGATTTGGAAGAAACTCCGCGACGGCGAAACGCCGCCCCACACCCGACACCCCGATCGCGAGCGGCGCGACGGAGGGGCGACCGAAGCCCTGCGCAGTGGCCCCTTTCCAGGTATTGACGGACACCTTGATACCGCCTTCAACGTCGGGCACCTCCGAATCGCGCTGGACGGGTCGCACGGCCGCGACCGCCAGATCGAGGCTCACGGCAGAGTCACCACCCAAGGTCTTCGACAAACGAATCTGGGGATTCCGATGGTAGATCTCCCCGGCGACCCCCAAGAAAGCCACGCTGTTCTGGTAGAAGCCCGCCCCCCCCCACCCGAAGAGGTCGTGGTACTGGCCCACCAGCACATCGACAATCGGGGTCTTCAGCTCCACATAGAACAACCTCATCCGGACCGACGGCGTCGTGAAAGTCGTCTGTTCCGTGGCATCGGTAGGCTGCACGCCGAAGAAGTCAATCTCGGCGCGACCTGATGTCTTGATCCTCCCGTAGTCAGGGGCCGCGAGTCGCACCCCCAGTTGTGAGTTGGCGACGGTCAACTGCGTGCGCGCATGTGCGCCTGCGTATGAGCCAGGCCGCGCCAGCATGGCGTTGTTCGAGGCCGGACCGTAGGCCTGCGATGTGTCGTGCATGGCGTCGAGCTCGGCAAACCCGTAGAGAGACCTCTGCCACCCCGGCCCCGGGGGCGCAGCTCGAGGCGACGACGGTGGTGCCGGCTCGACGGTGGTGGGATTGTCGCCGACGGGCGGGACGTCCTCAGGCTCTTGCCCTGGCTCCCGCGTCTGCGCATACGCGCGAGGCATGACCAGGAGAACTGCGGCGCCGATCCAGCTGATCAACCTTGGGATTTTCATTTCGAATTGAAGTCTCTCAGGTTCATGGAGATCGCTGCAGACTCAGCGTACGGAGCCCTGGTTGGTTGAGGATGGAGGTGCCGTCGTGGCCCCACAGCGACAAAGAGCCCTGACCCTGAACGCAGTAGTCGGCCTGCGACGGTAGGGTGCGCGAGGCATCGTTGTGGATCAGCAGCGTCCCCACTCTCGTCCAGCGTCCCGTGAGGGTCCCGGAGAAGGACACGCCGTAGTTACACTGGCAGGCACCGCCGGCGATCGGGGCGCACCTGATGTTCTGGTAAGAGAAGAAGAACTGGCAAGTTGCGGGCTCGCTCGGACTGTCGCTGCATGCAATGCCGGGGTCCCCTTGCTTCATACCGGCGAAGGTCGTCAGGGCGGACGCCACCGCGTCGCAGCTCACGCTCGTCCCCATCCGGGACAGACAGGCCGCCGACAACTCGATGGCGCCTTGTCCGACCGTGTTGACGACAGCCTGGTAGGTACCTTGAGCGTGCTGCGGATCGTCACCGGAATATGAAATCTGCCCGCCTGTCACCCCGAGCGTATCGTGGGGGAAGGTGAAGCTGGTGACCACCGTATTTCCCATCGCCGTGCCGAGGACGAGGCCCGAGCACCAATCGCTGCTGGACGTCATGGGGGTCGGCTGACGCGCGATCTGGACGGGTTGCTGGTAGTACGTCACAGGCACCGGCGTCCCGAAGGCAGGATCCCGACAGGCGTCCGCCACCTTCCAGGATCCCGTCGGGTCACCACCACAGGGCGATCCGTTCTTGGGACAACTGGTGTCTGGCTGACACCCCAGTCCCAATCCCAATCCCAGTCCCAAGACCAAGACGGTGGCCCAGCCGCCTTTGATTCTCACGGCTCGGCAGTTTCAACCGAATGGACCGCCCAGGCAAGACCGAACGACCGAAGTTGCTGTCGCATCTATCCGAGCCGGGCTAGAACCGAGAGAAGAACTGCCAGAACGCCGGCGCACCGTTTGGTGATGGATCGTGCTGCCCCATCGTCAGGGCGGAGACGCAGAAGTACATGGGGTAGGCCGCTGGACAGGTCGTGTAGTGGTAACAGCGGAAGGTCGTGCTGGTCGGAACCAACACTTTGCCTGTAGGATCGCTGATCTGGAACACCTCGAGACCTGCCGGAATGGCCGTCACGCCCGGTGAGGGCGGAGTGGGAAAGGTGCCGGTGCAGCCGTTCAGAGCAAAGACGCGCTTGGCTCCGTCGACGGAGCCCTGGAATGCGTTCGAGGGGTCCGGGTTGTTGTGAATCGAGAAGTAGGCGATGGGGTGCTGAACGCAATATTCGGGGTGGGCCTTGATGATCGGCGGGATGGATCCCGTCATGTTGGCCTGTGCGCGCAGGACATCCGGGAACCAGCAGCCGAGCTGCTGCGCCAGCCATCCCCCGCTCGAGTAGCCGGAGTAAAACTGCCGGGTCGTATCGACACAATACGTGTTTTCGATGGTGGTGTGCAGGGCAGCGAAGTAGGCCTTCTCCATCGCAACTGCGCCGCTCGGGGGGCCATCGGGAATGGACGTGACCTGCGGCGCATTTTGCTCGGAAGCCCAGTCGTCGAAACAATAGGCAGACATGGAGTTGCAGCCAGACATGTTGTTGGCATCGCAGTTACCCCCCTGGTTATAGGTCGCGGGGTTGTAGGTTCCTTGCTGCAGTTGCACCAAGATGGCGTCGGTGCGAGCGGCGGTCGTGTTCGCGTCCGCCGCAAACTGGGGCTGCGCCTTGATATCCATCGGTACGGTGTCCTGTGGGGTATTGCACCCTTGTCCCTGATAGATGACCCGGTAAGGCTTCGTCTTGTCGTAGTTGTCTGGCAGTCGAACGAAATACTCTCGCATGACGGGTTGGTTCATCCCCGGCATGGCGTTGAACTGAAGCACCGATTGCGCGTTGATGGTCATCGTGAACTTCCCGTAGATACCTTTTGCATCGACCCCGATTGTCGAGGCCGCGGTGGGCGGCGCTTTCCCACAACCCGCGCTCGCGACCACGGCACTGGCGCCTCCCCCTCCAGTGGTCCCGCCCAGGGGGGCCCCGCCCGAGCCCGAGGCCTGTCCCGCTGTACCGCCCGAGTTGGCGCTCGCTCCCCCCGCCGAGGTTTGTCCGCCCGTCGCCACACCGCCGCCCGTCGACCCGGTCGTCACGCCCCCAGAACCGGTCTCCCCCCCCGATCCAACCACCGATCCTCCGGATCCCGTCGCCGCTCCCCCAGTCGAGCCCGTCGTAGCCCCGCCGGAGCCAGTGGCGCCCCCCGAGCCGGAGCCCGTGCTGCCGCCCGTACGGATCAGTCCTGCGGTGTTCGAACTGGACGAAGAACAAGCGCCGAGGCCGAGGCCTGCGGCTACAACGAGAAGAAGATTCAGCCGTGATCGCATCAAAATTCTCCTCAAATTAGTCCCGTGACGACGCGCAACAGAAGACCCGAACTACGACCCGTCGGTCAACGGGTGGGCCGTGCCGAGAAAGCAAAACAATCAGCGACAGGCAGCTTGTACCATATCACCTGGTTGCTAGGCCTCCCGACCCTTCGTCCGCCTAACCAAGGTCAGGAGGTACACACTTCTAGACCGCATCGACAGGCTGTAGCGTGCGGGTCGGATTTGGGGCCACTTTGAACTCATCCCGGCGTGGACACGAACCATTGTAACACATTGCGCCGTGTGCCTGAATGGCAATCCCAACAGTCAGAACCCCGCTGCGGTGCTGCTGAGATAGATCTGATCAACTTCCAAGTTGTAGCAGTTTATGAGAAGGGAGTTGACGGCTGGATCCGTCGTGAGGTCGGTGCCATAGGACAACCAGATCGACGTATTTGCACTGTCGCCTATCCGGCCCAAGGCCGCAGGCATATCACTCCCGCTGGGTATCCATGGAACGGCACAGAAGTTGTCCGAGTAGGTCCACAAATAGCAATAGCCGGCCCCCCGCACCTTCGCGCCGAAGAAGTAGAACGTCGAAGGGTTGACCTTCTGACAGAACTGCCCTCCCCCAGCTGACAGCGACTTCGAGCCCGCGCAACCGTCCGCATCTGCGGTGCCCAGTTGTCCTTGGCTCCAACCCGCTAGGCCGGTGTCGAATCCCGGATCTGGCAGAAGATTCGTTGAACTCTTCTTCCGACAGCCGCAGGTGTGCTTCGTCGTGTCGCAGACCTGGCCCGTGAGCGTGCAGTTGGCGTCGGCGATGCACTGAACGCAGGCGTTGACCAGACAGGCGGGCGTGGACCCACTGCAGCACATGGAGCTGCACGCGACCTGGCCTGCTTGGCAGGTCAGGCAGTCGTTGCCTGCGGCGTTGCAGCCGGCGGCGCACGTCGTTTGAGTCGTCGAGCAGGCGCCGGCCGAGTTGCAGACGGCCGCACTCGTCTTGACCTTGGTGCTGCTCGAGCAGGTGGCGCCGGCCCCGCAGGGGGTATTGGGGGCCATGTTGCCGGTCTCGTTGCAGATCATCGTACCGGTCGTGCAGGAGGTCGTGCCGGTCTTGCAGGGGTTCGAGGGGGTGCAGCCCATGTTGGGGGTGCAGGCGCCGCAGGTGCCGGTTCGGCAGAAGCGGTTGGTACCGCACATCATCCCGTCGGGGGCGCGGTTGCACGCGCCGGAGCCGTTGCAGGTGGTCTGGCAGTTCGCGGTCGTGCAGCCCGGATCGGTCGCCCCACTCGCCTTGGCCGAACAGGTGCCGGGGGTGCCGAGGTTGCAGGCCTGGCAGGTCCCGCAGCTCGCCGACGTGCAACAGACTCCATCCACGCAGTTGCCCGAGGCGCACTCGCCGCCGCCGCCGCAGCTCCGGCCAGGGGGCTTTCCGGCCTGACACTTGCCGGCGTTGCAGTAGGGTGTTCCGGCGAGACAGTCCGTGTCGGCCGAGCAGCTCGTCTTGCAACTGGTGCCCGAACAGACGAGGCCTCCGCATGACGTGGTGGCGGCCGTCGGACACGCGCCCTTGCCGTCGCAGTTGACGGCCGCGGTGGCGGTCCCGGCGGAGCACTTGGCGGCGCCGCACGAGGTCGCCGACGAGGCGAACGCGCACGACGTGCTGGTGCCATCGCACCGGCTCCCGCAGGTCCCGGCCGTGCACGCCGTGCGCCCACTCCTCGGTGTCTGGTTCGCGGGGAGCGTGGTGCACTTCCCGATCGCGCCCGCCAGATCGCACGCCTGGCACGAGCCCCCGCAGGCGAGGTCGCAACAGTAGCCATCGACGCAGTTACCCGACGTGCATTGCGCGGCGCCCGTGCACTTGCTGCCGTTCGCCACCTTGCCGCACGAGCCGGCCACGCAGGGTTGCCCCTGGCAATCGGTGTCCGTCACGCACGACGAGGCGCAGCCGGTTCCGTCGGCCTTGCACTTGAACGGCGCGCATGCCACGGCAGCGGCCGGCTTGCAGGCTCCGAGCCCGTCGCACGTCGATCCGGTCACGGCGCTCTGAGTGGTCGCGCTGCAAGAGCCCCCGCCGCAAACCTCACCGCTCGCGTAGAGCTCGCACGCGCCCTTGCCATCGCACAGGCCGTTCTGCTTGCACGTGGTGGCGGCCATCTTGGGACAGGCCGCATGGCTCGCCGGGGCCGCGCTGTCGGCCGGGACGGGCGTGCAAGCCCCCACGAAGTCCTTCAGGTTGCACGCCGAGCAGCTGCCGGTGCACGCCGAGTCACAGCACACACCATCGGCACAGTTGCCCGAAGCGCAGTCGGATCCCGCCGAGCACGTCTGACCGAGATCCCGCATCAAGAGGGGACCGTCCGTGGCCTGCCCGGGCGGCGTGGAACCCGCGTCTTGAGTCTGCGCCACTCCGTTGCCTCCCGAGCCATTCCCGCCGGTCCCTGTCCCGACTTGGGCACCGCCTGTTCCCGTTCCAGCAGACCCAACCATTCCAGGCGAGCTCGCGCCTCCGCTCCCCGTCATGATCGAAATCGAGCCGCCGCTTCCTCCCGGGGCGCTGTTCTGGCCGCTCGCCGCATCGTTGTGTTGCGTTGCGACCACCTGGCCTCCGGCGTCGGAGCCACCGTCCACTCCGACGGGCTCGAGCTCCTTGCGGAGCGAACACCCCACTCCCACCAGAACCACCAAACACACCATCGCGATCGCCCGACACTGAATCATGGTTGCACCTAAGCCCAAGACGTCCGACAAGCCAAGCTCCTGACCGACGCCGACAGTTGCACGCCGGAGTGGATACGGTCCATGACAATCTGTCCCGCACGGTTCTTTCTGGTCGAGGGCGTCAGATGTGGCCGATTCCCGCCAGCACCGACGCCAATTCGCTTGGCGGTGGGAGACCCAGCGCCCTACCCGCGCTTCGGCGGGAGCTCCTCCCCCGCGCCGAAGATCTCGGTCAGCTCGGGGGGGGCGGGCTTCTCGGTCAGCTGGCGGGACACGTCGAGGTGGTGGAGCAGGAAGGCACGGTTGTCGAGCACCGACAGGTTTTGCATCTCGAGCGCGCCCATGCGGTCCTCGGGCGAGAACAGGCCCTCCACCTTCTCCATGGACAGCTTGTGCGGATCGTAAGCCATGTGCTCGGCGGCGGTCGACACGATGGTGTAGTCGTCCCCCCGTCGCAGCTCAAGCGTCACCCGCCCGGTGATCGACGGCGCGATCCAGCGCGTGAGGGCGTCCTTCAGCATCATGGCCTCGGGATCGAACCACTTACCCTCGTAGAGCAGCCGCCCGAGACGCCGCCCCATGGTGAAGTACTGGTCACTGGCGTTCTCGTTGTGGATCGCCGCCAGCAACCGCTCGTAGACGATGTGCAACAGAGCCATGGCCGGCGCCTCGTAGATGCCGCGGCTCTTGGCGTCGATCACCCGGTTCTCGATCTGGTCGCTCATGCCGAGCCCGTGCCGCCCACCCACCTTGTTGCAGGCGATGAACAGGTCGAACGCCGTGTCGTAGCGCTTCCCGTTGAGGGTGGTCGGGAGGCCCTGCTCGAACCCCACCGTGACCTCCTCGGGCGCCACGTCGACCTCCCCGCGCCAGAACGACACCCCCATGATCGGGTTCACGATGCGCATTCCCTTGTCGAGGAACTCGAGATCCTTGGCCTCGTGGGTGGCCCCGAGACAGTTGGCGTCGGTGCTGTAGGCCTTCTCGACGCCCATCCGGTAGGGCAGGTCGAGCCCGTTCAGGTACTCACTCATCTCCTTGCGGCCGCCGAAGGCGTCGACGAACTTCCGGTCGAGCCACGGCTTGTAGATCGTCAAGCTGGGGTTGGTGAGGATCCCGTAGCGGTAGAAGCGCTGGATGTCGTTGCCCTTGTGGGTGCTGCCATCGCTGAAGATGTCGACGCCGTCCTCCTTCATGGCGCGCACGATGGCGGTGGTCGTGACCGCCCGCCCGAGCGGGGTGGTGTTGTAGTACTTGCGCCCGGCCGAGCCGAGATGGAAGGCCCCGCACTGGATGGCGATCAGTCCCTCGCGCACCAGGGCCTCGCGGCAGTCCACCAGGCGCGCCTTCCTGGCACCGTGTTGCAGCGCGACCGGCGGGATGTCCGACGGAGACTCCTCGTCGGGCTGGGCCAGGTCGGCGGTGTAGGCGTAGACCTCGAGGCCGTTGCGGGCGAACCAGGCCACGGCGCAGCGGGTGTCGAGGCCCCCCGAGAAGGCCACGCCGATGCGGGTCCCGGCGGGCGGCAGCGTGCGGTGAATGCGGCTCATGGCGCGAACGAATACCACGAACGCGACCGGATTTGGCACGCCAACGGCCCTCCCGGCGCGCCCTCCGGTGACGTTCGTGAAACGGCGCCCGCGTCCGCTCGGGCGGCGGTGTCGGTGCGCTCGTGCCTGTCAGTCCGCGAGCGCGGTGTACAGGTTCTGCACGTCGTCGTCGGCGTGGATGGCCTCGAGGAAGGCCTCGACCTCGACGCGGGCGTCGCCCGCCAGGCTGACCGGGTTCTTGGGCTTCCAACCGAGCTGCGCCGAGGTCACGTTCCAGCCCAGCTCACTCAGCCCCTTGTGCACCTTGTCCACGTCCGGAGCGTCCGTGTAAAAGCGAAAGCCGAGCTCGGGGTGCTGCTCGTCCTCCCCGCCGTGGGCAGCCTCCACGTCCTGCGCCCCCACCTCGATCGCCGCCGCCTCGGCGTCCACCGAGCCCGCCGGGGCCTTCGCCGGCGGGCTCGCCTCGACGATGCCCACGTGGCTGAAGTCCCACGAGACCGCGCCCGAGGTGGCGAGCTGCCCCTTGCGAAAGAGCATCCGCACGTTGGTCGCGGTCCGGTTCTTGTTCTCGGTCAGGCACTCGACGATCACCCCGACCTGGTGCGGCGCGAACCCCTCGTAGGTCACGGTCTCGTAGTTGACCTGCTCGTCGAGCAACCCCGCCCCCTTCTTGATGGCCCGCTCCAGGGTGTCGCGCGGCATGGATTGCTTCTTGGCGGCCTCGACCGCCAGCCGTAGCCGGGAGTTCATGTCCACGTCGGCGCCTCCGCGCGCCGCGATCATGATCTCCTTGGCCAGCTTGGTGAAGATGCGGCCCTTGGCATCCGCCGCCGCCAGGCGGCCCTTCTGCTTCCACTGCGCTCCCATGGTCCTCCTGTCGTAGCGCAAAACCCCCGCCCGAGGAAGCCCGCTTTCCAGGCTCTGCTGCAGGCGGTCACCATCGAGCAAGCCAGGGCCTCGGCCCGGTGTCGTCCGAGGAAGGTCTGCACGGAGCCCACCGTGCCCTGAGCCAGCTCGTGCTCCAGGTCGATGAGTACACTCGTATCAGCGGTCCCGCAACTGCCGCTGTCACGCGATGGCAAAGGGATGGCGGACCCGTAGGCCAGGAAATCTTGCGAAATCCCCGTCCGCCGACACGAGCTCGCATCCGCTCTCGATGGCGATCGCGGCGTGGTGGGCGTCGGCGATGAGCTTGCCCCGGACCTTGGTCTGCGCGACGAGGTCACAGAAGATCTTCCAGCTCTCGGGTCCGGGTTGCACCGGGCGGCAGTTCCGGCGGTCGCGCAGTCTGGCGATGAATTCGAGGGCCAGCTCGGGCGGGGTCGGAGCCGACCAGATTCTGCCGTTGGTGACGATGCGAACGAACCCCACGGCGACCAGCTCGGACAGGGCAAAAGGTGCCGGCGAAGACACCAGGGCTGTCAGCCAGTCCCGATAGCGCTCGTGCTCGACCGCCTCGGCCCGGTGGGCGTAGATGAGCACGTTGACGTCCGGCAGGTCCACGGGCGCTATCGCCTGCCGAGGCGGATGGACTCTGCGTCATCGGCGTCGAGCGCCTCCTGCAGCTCTGCCTCGCTCGGAAACCGTGCGCTCGGGCTCCCGAACGTCAGGACCTGATAAGGCGTCTCGGACTCACGCGCGCCCCCGGTGGTGAGGAATGCCTGCAAAGCCTCGACGACGATCTCGCTCAACGTGGTTCTCGCGGCACCGGCACGCCGCCGGGCCAGGCGCAAGAGCGCCTCCGGCAGGTCGACCGTCGTTCGCATCTCATCATGATGCGCGATGGATGCATCAGATGCAAAGCTCGGCGCCGGGAGACGCGCCGGGTGCCGCGCCTGAATGAAGTGGTTCTAGGCGGAGGCGAGCAGGGTTTCGCCCATCAGGTACTCGTCCACCCCCCGTGCGGCGTCCCGCCCCTCGGCGATGGCCCACACGATGAGGGACTGGCCACGCGCCATGTCGCCGGCCGCGAACACCCCGGGGACGCTGGTGCGCTTGGCCGCGTCGGCGACCACGTTGCCGCGCTCGTCGATCTTCACCCCGAGCTCCGCCAGCAACCCGTCGCGCTCGGGGCCGAGGAAGCCCATCGCCAGGAATACCAGATCCGCCGGCCACACCTTCTCCGACCCGGGCACCTCCCGCATCACCGGCCGCGCCCCCCCCGGGCCCTTCTCGGTCCGCCACTCGACCATCACGGTGTGCAGCTCGCGCACCTGCCCGGCGTCGTTCCCCACGAACCGCTTGGTGACGATGGCGAACTGCCGCGGATCGGCGCCGAACTTGGCGGCCGCTTCCTCCTGCCCGTAGTCGGTGCGCAGGATGCGCGGCCACTGCGGCCACGGGTTGTCGTCGCTGCGGGCATCTGGCGGGCGCCCCAGGATCTCGAACTGCACCAGGCTCTTGCAGCCGTGCCGCATGGACGTGCCGAGGCAGTCCGTCCCGGTGTCGCCGCCCCCGATGACAATCACGTTCTTGCCAGCGGCGTTGATGTACTGCCCATCGGCGAGCTGGCTGTCGAGCAGACTCTTGGTGTTCTTCGACAGGAACTCCATGGCCAGGTGGATGCCCTTCAGGTTCCGGCCCTCGACCGGCAGATCGCGCGCTTTGGTCGCCCCACCGCACAGCACCACCGCGTCGAACTCGCGGCGGAGCTTCTCGGTCGGGTAGTTCTTGCCGACCCAGGTGTTGGTCACGAATGTCACCCCCTCCTGCGCCAGCAGCTTGACCCGCCGCTCGACGATGGGCTTCTCGAGCTTCATGGACGGAATCCCGTACATGAGCAGGCCCCCGATCCGGTCGTCGCGCTCGAACACCGTCACGCTGTGACCGGCCTGGTTGAGCTGCGCGGCGCATGCCAGCCCCGCCGGCCCCGACCCCACCACCGCGACCTTCTTCCCGCTGCGGCGGGCCGGGATCTGCGGGACCACCCAGCCCTCCTCGAAGGCCTTGTCGATGATGGCGCACTCGATGTTCTTGATGGTGACCGCCGGCTCGTTGATCCCGAGCACGCACGAGCCCTCGCACGGCGCCGGGCACACCCGCCCGGTGAACTCGGGGAAGTTGTTGGTCTTGTGCAGCCGCGCCAGCGCCTCGCCCCACTGCCCGCGGAACACGAGATCGTTCCACTCGGGGATCAGGTTGTGCACCGGGCAGCCGCTGGCGCCGCCCGGCAACATCGCCCCGGTGTGACAGAACGGAACCCCGCAGTCCATGCAGCGCGCGCCCTGCTGCTGCAGCGCCTCGTCGCCCATGTGCGTGTGGAATTCCTTCCAGTCCCCGACCCGCTCCTTGGGGTGCCGCGAGATCGGCAGCACCCGCTCGTATTCCATGAACCCGGTGATCTTACCCATGGAGGCGACCGCTCACTTTCCGCCCACGCGGGCCGCGGAGTGCGAGTTGACCTCGAAGGCCGCCATCTCCGCCTCCTCCTGCGACATGCCGTTGTCGCGCATCTTCTTCTGCGCATCCAGCACCCGCCGGTAGTCATTGGGCATGACCCGCACGAGGTACGGCACCCACTGGCTCCAGCCGGCCAGGATCTCCTCGGCCCGCTTCGATCCGGTGTACTGCGCGTGCCGCGCGATCATCCCGTGCACGAGCGCGATCTCCTCGGCGTCCTCCAGCTTGGCCAGGCTCACCATCTCCATGTTGCAGCGGCGGGCAAAGTCCCCCGCCTCGTCGAGCACGTAGGCCACGCCGCCGGACATGCCGGCCGCGAAGTTGCGTCCGGTCGGTCCCAGCACCACCACCCGGCCCCCGGTCATGTACTCGCACCCGTGGTCGCCCACCCCCTCCACCACCGCGTTGACCCCGCTGTTGCGGACACAGAACCGCTCGCCCGCCATCCCGCGGATGTAGCCCTCGCCGCTGGTCGCGCCGTAGAAGGCCACGTTGCCGATGATCACGTTGTCCTCGGCCGGGAAGGTCGCCGTGGTCGACGGGAACACCACCAGCTTGCCGCCCGACAGCCCCTTGCCGAGGTAATCGTTGGAGTCGCCCTCGAGGGTGAGGGTCATGCCGCGCGGCACGAAGGCCCCGAAGCTCTGCCCCGCCGACCCGATGAAGCGCAGCTGGATCGTGTCGTCGGGTAGCCCCTCCGGGCCATGACGCCGGGTGATCTCGGCGCCGGTGATGGTGCCGACCACCCGGTTGATGTTGCGGATCGGCAGCGTCGCCGACACCTTCTGGCCGCGCTCGATGGCCGGCCGGCACAGCGCCAGCAAGGTGGTGTTGTCGAGCGCCTTCTCGAGCCCGTGGTCCTGCGCGTCGGTCTGGAACCGGCCGACCGAGGCCGGCATGTCCGGCTGCTGCAGGATCTTGGACAGGTCCACGCCCTTGCTCTTCCAGTGGGTGATGGCCCGGTTCATCCCCAGGCACTCGGTGCGCCCCACCATCTCGTTGATGGTGCGGAACCCGAGCATGGCCATGTACTCGCGCACCTCCTCCGCCACGAAGCGCATGAAGTTCACGGCGTACTGCGCCTCGCCGGTGAACTTCTTGCGCAGCTTCGGGTCCTGGGTCGCCACCCCCACCGGACAGGTGTTGAGGTGACAGACCCGCATCAGGATGCAGCCGAGGGTCACGAGCGGCGCGGTCGAGAAGCCGTACTCCTCGGCGCCGAGCAGGGTCGCCACGATCACGTCGCGCCCGGTCTTCATCTGCCCGTCGGTCTCGACCCGGATCCGGCTGCGGAGGTTGTTCATCACCAGCACCTGGTGCGCCTCCGCCAGGCCGAGCTCCCAGGGGATCCCGGCGTGCTTGATGCTGGTCAGCGGCGAGGCGCCGGTGCCGCCGTCGTGCCCGCTGATCAGCACCAGATCGGCGTGGGCCTTGGCCACCCCGGCGGCGATGGTGCCCACCCCCACCTCGGCCACCAGCTTGACGCTGATGCGCGCGTTGGTGTTGGCGTTCTTGAGGTCGTGGATGAGCTGGGCCAGGTCCTCGATCGAGTAGATGTCGTGGTGGGGCGGCGGCGAGATCAGCCCCACGCCCGGGGTGGCGTGCCGGACCTTGGCGATCCACGGATAGACCTTCGACCCAGGCAGCTGACCGCCCTCTCCGGGCTTGGCGCCCTGGGCCATCTTGATCTGGATCTCCTTGGCGCTGTTCAGGTAGTGGCTGGTCACCCCGAACCGCCCGGAGGCCACCTGCTTGATGGCGCTGCTCCGCGAATCCCCGTTGGCGTCCGGGACGAAGCGGGCCGGGTCCTCCCCGCCTTCGCCGGTGTTGCTCTTGCCGCCGAGGCGATTCATGGCGATGGCCAGGGTCTCGTGGGCCTCCCGGCTGATCGACCCGTAGGACATCGCGCCGGTCTTGAATCGCTTCACGATCGCGTCGACCGGCTCGACCTCGTCGATCGGGACCGGCGGGCGCATGGGCCGCAGCTCCATGAGCCCCCGCAGGGTGGCGAGGTGCCCGGCCTGATTGTCGATCAGCTTGGCGTACTCCTTGAACGCCGCATAGCTGCCCGTTCGACAGGCGTACTGCAGCTTGTGAATGCTCTGTGGGTTGAAGAGGTGGTATTCCCCCTCGTGGCGGTACTTGTACTGCCCGCCCGGCTCGAGGGTCTGCAGGCGCAGCGGGCGCTCCGGGAAGGCCCGCAGGTGGCGCTGCCGCACCTCCTCGGCGATCTCGTCGATGCCGATGCCGGCGATGCGCGAGGCCGTCCAGGTGAAGTACTCGTTGACGAAGTCCGAGTTGAGCCCGATGGCCTCGAAGACCTGCGCCCCGTGGTAGCTCTGGATGGTCGAGATCCCCATCTTCGAGATGACCTTGACGATCCCCTTGCTGACCGCCTTGACGTACTTCTGCTCGGCCTTCTCCGGCTCGGCCCCCGGCATCAGGCCCTGGTGGATGAGGTCGTGGATGGTCTCGAGGGCCAGGTATGGGTTGATGGCCGAGGCCCCGTACCCGAGCAAGAGCGCGAAGTGGTGCACCTCGCGCGGCTCGCCGGATTCGATGACCAGGCCGACCCGGGTGCGGGTCCCCTCCCGCAGGAGGTGGTGCTGCACCGCCGCCACCGCCAGCAGCGCGGGGATGGGCGCCAGCTTCTGGTCGTGCCCGCGATCGGACAGGATGATGATGTCGCAGCCGGCCGCGATGGCCTCGCTCGACTGCAGGCGGACGCTCTCGATGGCGGTCTTGAGCCCGAGCCCCCCTTCCTTGACGGGAAACAGGATCGGGATGGTCTTCGCCTTGAAGCCATGCGAGTGCCCGTTGCCGTCGAGGAGGCGCAGCTTCTCCAGCTCCTCGTTGCGCAGGACCGGGCTCGCCAGGGTGATCTGGCGCGCGGACTGCGGGGTCGGCTCGAGGAGGTTGCCCTCGGGCCCGATCGAGGTGTCGACCGCCATCACGATCTCCTCGCGGATGGCGTCCACCGGGGGATTGGTGACCTGCGCGAAGAGCTGCTTGAAGTAGCTGAAGAGCAGCTGCGGCCGGTTCGACAGCACCGCGAGCGGCGTATCGGTCCCCATCGCCCCGTTCGGCTCCGCGCCCTCCGTGGCCATCGGCCCCACCAGCACCTTCAGGTCCTCGGTGGTGTATCCGAACGCCTCCTGGCGGCGCAGCACCGTCTCGTGATCGGGCTCGATGACCTTCTGCGGCTTCGGCAGATCGTTGACGCTGACCAGGTAATCCTTCAGGTACTGGCCGTAGGGCTCGGCGGCGACGATCGCGCTCTTGATCTCCTCGTCCGGGACGATGCGCCCCGCCTGGGTGTCGACCAGGAACATCCGCCCCGGCTGGAGTCGCCCCTTCTCGAGGACGCGCTCGGGGGCGATGTCGAGGACCCCGGCCTCGGAGGCCAGCACCACGACCCCGTCCTTGGTCACGTAGTAGCGCGACGGACGCAGCCCGTTCCGGTCGAGGACGGCGCCGATCCGCACGCCGTCGGTGAAGGCGATGGCGGCCGGGCCATCCCACGGCTCCATCAGGCAGCTGTGAAACTGGTAGAAGTCCTTCTTGGCCTGGCTCATCGACTCGTGGTTCGACCAGGGCTCGGGCACCATCATCATGACGGCGTGGGGCAGGGGCCGCCCCGACAGGTACAGGAGCTCGAGCACGTTGTCGAACATGGCCGAGTCCGAGCCCTCGGCGTCGATCACGGGGACGCACTTCTTCAGATCCTCGCCGAAGAAGCGCGAGGCGAACATGCTCTCCCGGGCGTGCATCCAGTTCACGTTGCCGCGCAGCGTGTTGATCTCGCCGTTGTGGGCGATCAACCGATAGGGATGGGAGCGCTGCCAGCTGGGGAAGGTGTTGGTCGAGAAGCGCGAGTGGACCAAGGCCAGCGCCGACTCCACCCGGTCGTCGGCCAGGTCCGGAAAGAACTCCCGGAGCTGGTCGGGGTTCAGCATCCCCTTGTAGATCATGGTGCGAGCCGACAGGCTGGCGACGTAGACCGCGGCCCGACCCGGGATCTGCGACTGACGGACCAGGCGGCGCGCCAGGCGGCGAATCACGTAGAGCTTGCGCTCGAAGGCGAGATCGTCCTCGATGGCCGGCCCCCGCCCCACGAAGAGCTGCTTGATGACCGGCTGGGACGAGACCGCCGTCGGGCCGAGCAGGCGGTTCTCGGTCGGCACCGTGCGCCACCCGAGGAAGGTTTGCCCCTCGTCGGCGATGACCTTCTCGAAGACCTTCTCGCAGGCCGCCCGGCTGGCCGGGTCGGTGGGCAAGAACACCAGCCCGGCGCCGTAGGAGCCCTCGGCGGGCAGCTTCAGCCCCAGCCGATCGCACTCGTCGGCCAGGAACTTGTGGGGCATCTGCATCAGGATCCCGGCGCCGTCGCCGGTGTTCTTCTCGCATCCGTACGCGCCGCGGTGCTGCAAGTTCAACAGGATCTGGATCCCGTCCTGGACGATCTGCTTCGACCGGCGGCCCTTCATGTCGACGACGAACCCCACCCCGCACGCATCATGCTCATGGGCCGGATCGTAAAGACCGGAGGGGCCCGGCGGGCCGAAGGTTCCTGAGGGAGGCCGATGGTCGTGGTTCCGCGTCATGTGCGTGCCATTCCTTTGGGGTACCGAAACGCACGACTTTATCACACGAGAATTGGGAGAAAACCGCCGTGCGCCGCGAGCGGCCAGTTCACCAAGAAAGTGCTGGACCGAAATATTCGAGAAACACGCAGGCATTCTTCCGGGGCATCCCGCGGGTTGGGATGGTACCGCCCGCCAGCACACTGGCCGACGGTCGTCCGTTCCAGGTCGAGTGCCGGCGAAGGCCCGGTCAGGTCTGGCGGGGGGAGGCGGCGTCGCCGGCGTCCATGATCCGGCGGACCCGGTCGCGCACGTCGTTGTAGACGTTGGGCAGGTGGTGGGGCTGGTTGGCGTGGCGCGGGTTCGGCACCTGCGGGAGGCGCCCCTCGTGGTAGGCGACCTTGAAGTCGGTGAACTTGAGGCCATTGGCGGTGCTGACCACCACCACCCGGTGCCGCGACTGGATGAGCCCCCTCGCCACCAGCTTCTCGAGGGCGGCGAGGGCCACCCCCGTGTGCGGGCAGTTGAACAGCCCGGTCAGGTCGGCGCGCGCCGAGGCGTCGGCCAGCTCGGCCTCGCTCGCCTGCTCCACCACGCCATCGAACTGCTTGAGGGTGCGGATGGCCTTCTTGATGCTGACGGGGTTGCCGATCTGGATCGCGGAGGCCAGCGTCGGCCTGGCCTGCACCGCCTTGAAGTCCTCGAACTTGCGCAGGTAGCTGAGATAGAGGGGGTTGGCCGCCTCGGCTTGCGCCACGCAGATCCTCGGGTACTTCGAGATGAGCCCGAGCTCACGCATCATCTCGAAGCCCTTGCCGAGCGCGCTCACGTTGCCGAGGTTGCCGCCCGGGATGATGACCCAGTCGGGCACCTCCCAATCGAACTGCTGGACCATCTCGATGGCCACGGTCTTCTGGCCCTCGATGCGCAGGCTGTTCATGCTGTTCGCCAGGTACACCCCCTCCTCCTCGGCCAGGCGCTGCACGATGGCCATGCAGGCATCGAAGTCGCCGTCGATGGCGAGGACGTGGGCCCCGTTGGCGAGCGGCTGCACCAGCTGCGCGGTCGAGACCTTGCCGCGCGGGAGGATGACCATGGTCTCGATGGCGGCGGCGGCGCCATAGGCGGCGAGCGCGGCCGAGGTGTCGCCGGTCGAGGCGCAGGCCACCGCCCGGATCGGGCGACCGTCGGCGATCATCTGCTTGACGGTCGAGACGAGCACGGTCATCCCGAGATCCTTGAACGAGCCGGTGTGGGAGACGCCGCACTGCTTGATCCAGAGATCCGGCAGCCCGAGCTCGCGGCCGTACCGATCGGCCCAGAGGAGGTTGGTCCCGCCCTCCATCATCGAGACCACGTTCTCGTTCTGGACGTGGGGTTGCACCCACTCCTTCTTGCCCCACACCCCCGACCCGTAGGGCCACTGGGTGCGCTGGTAGCGCTCGTCGAACAGCTTGATCCAGGCGGCGGCGCTGCGGGCGCGCAGGTGCTCGATGTCGTGGGTGACCTCCAGCAGATCACCGCAACGGGGGCAACGGTAGATGACCTCGTCGAGGGGATACTCCCCGGCGCAACCGGAGATGCAGCGAAAGACCGACCTGCTGGTGGGCATGGCCGGCAAATTTACCCGAAGGCGCGGGCCGATGCAGGCCCGACCGCGCGAAAAGCCCGTGACGCGACCATGGCGGCCGGACCAATCCGGTCTGACCACGTCGGTGCCAGCCGAGCCACCCATCAATCCCCGGTGCGGGGCAGGACGATGAGGGGAATGTCCTCGCGCTTGCGGGTGATGGTCTCCGAGTCGACCGGGGGGCCAAACGCCGCCGAGACCTCCTCCTCCCTGGGCGGAGCCCGCGTCCAGTCGGACAGGACGTCGGCCGCCGGCCCCGCCGCGGACCCTGACCCGGTTCCTGGCCCGCGTGCTGGCCCGGTTGCTGGCCCTCCTTGGGCCTCGCCCTCACCCGGTGACGCAGGCCCCTGCTCGAGATCCGCGTCCGAGAGGGGAGCGTGGGCGGGCCAGTGCACCTCGACGTTGGCGGTGGTGGCCGCCAGGGACACGAGGAACGTGAGGGGGTGGTAGGAGTAGACGGTGCCGCTGTCCGGCAGCCCGCTGTGAAGGGCCACCGCGCGGGTCAGGAACACGTAAGGCCCGATGGCCGCGTCGTAGAGGGTCTGCCGCTCGGTGGGCGACAGCCCGGCGAGCTCGCGCGCCCGCGCGAAGGACGAGAAGTCATCGGCCCCGCTCCACTCGTGGACGTGCCGGATGGCGAGCCGCCGCAACGTCTCGCGACCGAGCTGCTGGTCGGGGTTGCGAAAGAAGGCCTGCAGCCCCTCGGCGGTGAGGTCGGGAGCCCGGCTTCCCCCCCCGGCGGTTCCGCCGATGGTCTCGATGATGCCGGCGCGCCGCACGAACGGCCCGTCGGCGGCAGCCTCGAGGGTGCGAAAAGGCCGCGCCACGGCGCCGGTCAACTTCCGCACCGTGAAGATCTCGAAGTGCACCTCGTCCCCGGTCTCGGCTCCCCGCGACACCGACCCGACCCGCCCCACCACGTCCCCGGCCTCGACCAGCCTTTCGAGGAGCACGATGTTGCCGGCGCGCAGGTCGGCGACCGTCGCCGCTGGTCCGGCGTCGACCACCTCGCGAATCCACGGCACCTTCGAAGAGGCGTCGATGGGCCCCACCGCCAGGTGGTGGAGCAGAGAATAGAAGGTGAGGGGTCCGTCCGCGGTCGCGAGCTCGTGGCGAATGAGCACGAACGCCGTCGACGACCCCGACCCCGACCCCGATTCCCCCCCGGTCCGGGAGATCCGCGCCGCCACCAGCCGCCCGCGCACCGGGGCGAACACCGGCTCGTCCGGGTTGCCGCGGAGGTGCACCCCCGAGTGCCACAGGCCGTGTGGGCCCATCGGGAAGTGGCCGTGGGTGTGCTCCTCGGAGTTGCGCGGCAGGGTCCGCAGCAGGCGCTGCAGGGCGGCCTTGCTCTCGGGCAGCTCGGCGGTGGTCCCCACCGTGAGTGGCAGCGAGAACCCGTGGAGGGCGCGGAGCAGCCGCTGCCAGTTGAACGCCCCCGGATCCCACTTCCGCCGCTGCTTGTCCACGTGCAGGTGACCCACGATGCCGTGGAAGGCCAGGGGCCTCGCCAGGGTCTCGAGCATCGGTTTGCCGTCCCGCTCGGGGATCACCGGCTTCACCTCGGGGAAGAGCCGGACCACCGCGCGCGCGAGCGCGATGATCGACTCGTACTGCTCGGGCCGGAAATCGAACGCGTGGAACGTGTGTCCGTTGATGACCACGTCCTTCACGGGGCGGCTCCGGTACTCGGCCGGCAGCCGATCCAGCTCGTTGCGACTGGCGTCGCCCCGGTTGCAGATCTCGACCCCGATGGAGTTCGAGTTCGACTGCTCGGCGTGCCAGGCGCTCTCGAGCACGTCGAGGGTCTGGTAGATGGTGCCGTCGGCGTCGATCATGAAGTGCGCCGACAACCCGCACCCCCCGTCCGGCCTCGGCGTGTCGTGCATCGAGTAGAAACACGAGCGCGAGTTCACGCACCCGTCGAGGTGGAGCACGAGCTGGGTCACCGCCCGTTTGAGGGAGGACAGATCGCGCGCCTTGAGCCCCCGCCGCTGGCTGTAGCGCTTGAAGGCCTTGGCGCAGCAGACGCTCTTGCTGACGTAGGCCCGCTCGACGCAGGCCTTGGCGTAGCCGTTGAAACCCTCCGCCTCGTTCCAGAGGACCACCGGGCGCCCCACGTCCACCTTTTGACCCGCGACGATGATGGAGGTCCCGGCGAGCGACGTGAGCAACGGGAAGAGCGCGACCGGCAACAGGAGTCCCACGTGCCTGCCATATCACGGGCGGGCGAACCGGCGCCTGCCTCGAGGCGGCCGTCGCGGAAAGAGCAGGCCGAGGAACCTGAGGCGGACGGCGCCGGGCGGTCCCCCCTTTTCAATCACCGGGTGAAGTCAATCAGGTTCCCGGTCATCATGAGCAGCGACAGCGCCGACCAGCTCTTCTGGTAGTAGATGGTGCCCGCCGTCAGCTTCAGCGTGGCGACCTCGGCATAGGCGTCGTTGACGAACTGCTGATACTTGGGATCGCTCATGGCACCCACCCCCGCCGGCCCCACGAACGATGCTGCCTGCAGCCCCGCCGGCAGATAGACTTTGTCGGGCTGCGGGGTCCCGTTCAGGGCATAGCCGTTGGTGATCTTGTCCACCCCGACCCCCACGTAAAAGTTGGTGATCATGGCCAGGTAGGTCTTGGCCCGAGGCTCGCCGAACCAGCAGTAGTCCTGTCCGACCCGAAAGGGGGTTCGGGTGGCGTCGTTCTGGAAGCCGAGGCCCATCTGCGGGACGCCGGTCGAGCTGCACCACGCCGGGACCAGGCCGTTCGTGGCGTTGCCATTGGTGGCGTTCAGGCTCAGAGATATGATGGAGTAGCTCGAATCGACGACCTTGTTCCAGTTGGCGGTGTTCCCGCTGACCTGCCCGAACACGCGGTAGTAGGCGGGGGCGAAGTACGAGGGGTTGGTGGTGTCGGCGCCCCCCCAGTTGTTCCCCGGTTTCAGCATCTCGCCGCGGGTGTGGTCGACCTCGAACTGCCAGATGAGATCGATCATGTGCTTGGCGAGGTTGAGATAGGTGTCCGACAGCGTCCCCTTGCCGCCCCACTGCTTGTCGGCCATCACCAGGGCCCAGGTGATGTCCTCGTCGCCATCGGTCGCGCCGCCGTTCCCGCCGGCCGTGACCGAGCCGTCCGGAGCGATCTCCCAGTTCATGAACCCCTGCCCGTCGAGGTGCAGCTGGGAGTACTTCCACAGGTCGTCGAACAGGGCCTGGTCGCCCATGTACACTGCCAGCACCATGCCGTAGCCGATGCCCTCGGACACGGTGGAGCCGATGACCGAGCCAGAGTCCGGCTTCTTCACGCGGCGGAATCCGCCCGCTCCATCCGACACGACCACGGTGCTCTTCCACAGCTCGTAGGACGCGGTGACGTCGCTGCTCTTGGTGCCGGTGGGATAGCTGCAATTCGGACTCTTCACGTTCTGCGGGAAGGCCCGCATGCCCGTGGCCATGAACGAGCTACCGGCCGAGCCGAGCACGCCCGAGCCGGCCCCTCCGGCGGCCCCCCCCCCAGTCCCCGAGCTCGACGTCGAGCCAGCTTTGCCGCCGGATGCGCCTTGGCCGCCGCCCGCAGCTCCTCCTCCCGTCCCGGCCCCACTCGCCGAGGTGGCCCCGCCGCCTCCCGTGGCCGTCGGCGGCTGCCCACCGCTGCCCTTCGGGCCGTCGCCGCCGGTTCCTGGAACCCCCCCTCCGGTTCCGCCTCCCGTGCCAGCGCCGTTCGCCGGGCTCGCTCCGTTCCCCCCGCTGGCGAAGGCAGGTCCACCCGAACCTCCCGACGCCGTCCCCGTGCCCGTCGTCCCCGTGCTCCCCGCTGGAGCGTTGCTCGAGCACCCCGTCCAGGCGCCGAGCACGAACGTGATCGCGGCCACGCCGCGGCAAATCGGCCGGAGCAATTGCGTCATTTTTCGAGGTCTCCCGGGGGCTTCGTGGGGGTTGGGGAGGTGCCGGCTGGCGGCGAGGGGTCGACGCTAGCACAGCCGCGTGGCGCGAGGCCCAATCGGCGCGTGCAAGGTTCGCCGAACACGATCTCCCCTCTATTTACCCCTCCTTGTCGACCCGGAAACATGGGCGCCACGCATGGTCGATAGGCTGCCCACCAATGACCACACGTCTCAGGAACGGAACCCGAGGGCCGGGCAATTCCCGGCAAATGTCCACGACCGCCCGATCGATTCTACCGGCGTTCACCGCCGGCCGCCTCCCGGCGTTCGCCATCCGCCGAACGGCCTCCGCCGCCGGCCTGGCTTGTCTGCTGGCGCTGACCGCCGGCGCGCTCCTCGCGAGTTGCAAGAAGACCGAGGAGCCAGCCGCCCCGCCGGCGGCAGCCCAGGCTCCCGCCGCCCCGGCCCCCGCTCCCGAGCCGCCCAAGCCCGCCAAGCCGGCGGCCCTCAAGATCGGCTTTTCGGACTGGCCCGGCTGGACGGCCTTCGAGATCGGCATCCAGAAGGGCTGGTTCAAGGACGAAGGCGTCGACGTCGAGTTCTCGTGGTTCGAGTACGCGCCCTCCATGGAGGCATTTGCGGCCGGCAAGGTGGACGCGGTCATGATGACCCTGGGTGACGCCCTCGTCACGGGAGCCCCGGGCGCGCGCAGCGTGGCCATCCTCATCACCGACTACAGCAACGGCAACGACATGATCGTCGCCAAGAAGGGCATCACGTCGTTGAAGGGGCTGAAGGGCAAGAAGATTGGCCTCGAGATCGGGCTCGTCGAGCACCTGCTCTTGCTCAAGGGGATGGAGAAGGTCGGCATGAAGGAGAGCGACGTCAAGCTGATCGCCGTCCCCACCCACCAGACCGCGCAGTCGCTGGCCTCCGGGGACGTGGACGCCATCGGCGCCTGGCAGCCGAACGCTGGCCAGGCCCTGAAGGCCTTGCCGGGGTCGAAGGCCATCCTGACCAGCAAGGATCTGCCGGGCCTCATCTACGACCTGGTCTGCGTCAGCCCGAAGAGCCTGGCCCAGCGGCGCGCCGACTGGGTCAAGGTCGTGAAGGTCTGGAACAAGATCGAGGCCTTCGTGATGGATCCGACCCACCGCGACGAGGCGGTCAAGATCATGGCCGGGCGGGCGGGCGTTCCTCCGGAGGAGTATGCGCAGTTCCTGACCGGCACCAGGTTCCTGAGCCCGGAGGAGGCGCTGGCGCGCTTCGACAACAGCAGCGACAAGAAGGACACCCTCGCGTCGCTGTACGGCAGCGGCAAGGTGGCGGACGCCTTCAACGTGGCCAACAAGGTGTACGCGCAGTCCCAGGTGGTGGCGGACTACATCGATCCGTCGCTGTCCAAGGAGGCGCTCGGCAAGTAGCGGACCCGGCGCGGGGCGCCGGGCGCCCGGCGGCCTCGGCGGATGGCGATGGCGATGGCGATGGCGATGGCGATGATGAAGTGAGGACAAGCCGTGACGAAGCGCAAGAAGACCACATGGCTCCGGATCCGAGGCTCGCTGACGCCGCGACAGCACCTGACCCTCGGGGTGCTGTCGTTCATCTTGCCGGTCGGGCTGTGGACCATCGTCAGCTACGTCCCCTTCGTCTGGCACCCGATGATGCGGGTGTCCGACGCCGGGGACGCGAGCTGGTTCTCGGCCGGCGAGCTCGTGGATCGCGACGCCTTCGCCGAGGAGAACGCGCGCATCGGGACCCTCAAGGGACACCCCGCCCAGGGGACGCCCGCCAACCCGGTCTTCCTCCCTCCTCCCCACGCCGTGGCCAAGGCCCTCTTCACGGGATTCACCACGCCGCCGGCGAGGCCGGAGGAGCCCTGGCTGCACCAGGCGCTGTGGCACAGCATCCAGATCATCTTCTGGGGGTTCTTCGTGTCGTCGATGATCGGGGTACCGCTCGGCATCGTGTGCGGCGCGATTCCCAGCATCGCCCGCCTCACCGAGCCCTTCATCGAATTCTTCCGCTACCTGCCGGCCCCCGCCTTCGGGGCGCTGGCGGTGGCGGTGCTCGGGATCAACGACGCGCCCAAGGTCGCCATCATCTTCGTTGGGACCTTCTTCCAGCAGGTGCTGGTCATCTCGAACACGGCCCGGCGGCTCGAGCCGGCGCTGCTCGAGGCGGCGCAGACCCTCGGGGCTTCCCGCAAGCACCTGCTCACGCGGGTGGTGGTCCCCGGGATCATCGTCGATGTGTACACCGACATGCGGGTGCTGCTCGGGTGGGCCTGGACTTACCTCATCGTGGCCGAGCTCATCGGCGTCAGCTCGGGCATCACCTTCTTCATCAACCAGCAGGCCAAGTACCGTGCGTATGACAAGGTGTTCGCCTCGATCGTCCTGATCGGGCTGATTGGCCTCGCCACCGACGTGTTGCTGGCGCGGATCGGACGGCGGCTGTTTCCCTGGCTGCCGACCGCCAAGAGACGGGGCCGGCGCATCTTGCCGGTCGAGACCAACCGCTCGGGCCCTGGCGGCTCGGTCGGACCGGACGAGGACAGTCTGCCACTCCCCCAGCCGGTGCTGGCAGCCGACAACGCGGTGTCAACATGAGCGCGAGCCCGAGCAGCAGCAGCATCATCAGTCCCAGCAGCAGTAACTTCCTCGAGATCGCCGCGCCGCCCCTTTACCGGCGGCAAGCGCCGGAGGTGGCGGAGCGTTTTCGCAAGCTGCAAGAGCGGCCCGTCATCCTCGAAGTGCGGGCGCTGTCCAAGACCTTCGAGGGGCGGTCGGGCCCGGTGCTGGCCCTCGATCGGATCACCTTCCGCGCCCACCGGCGGGAGTTCCTGTGCATCATCGGACCCTCGGGCTGCGGGAAGTCCACCATGGCACGGATGATCGCCGGGCTCGATCGCCCGTCGTCGGGCGAGATGCTGCTCGACGGGCACCCGGTGGATGGACCCGGGCCCGATCGCGGGATGGTCTTCCAGGGCTACACCCTCTTTCCGTGGCTGACCGTGCGCCGCAACATCATGTTCGGGCCGCAGGTCTCGCGGGGGCTCTCCGACAGCGAGGCCGCCATCGAGGCCGACGAGTGGATCGAGATCGTCGGGTTGTCGCGCTTCGCCGACTCGTATCCGCACCAGCTGTCCGGCGGGATGAAGCAGCGGGTGGCGATCGCCCGGGCGCTCGCCAACCGGCCGCGCATCCTGGTCATGGACGAGCCGTTCGGGGCGCTCGATGCGCAGACCCGCGCGCAGATGCAGGCGTACCTCTTGCAAATCTGGAAGCAGGTGGATATCACCGTCGTGTTCATCACCCATGATCTCGACGAGGCGATCTACCTGGCGGATCGCGTGCTGATCCTCGATGCCCACCCCGGGCGGGTGCGTGAGCTGATGGAGGTTCCGGTGCCCCGACCACGAACGCGCGACCAGTTCACGTCCACCGAGTTCACGGCGGCCCGTCAGCACCTCGACGAGCTGATTCACCCGCCGGCCGCCGTCACGGTCGACCCCGAGGCCACGCGCGTGCGCCGCATGACCGTGGTGGGGGATGACGTCGAATGATGATGGCACCCCGGACCGGAAGTCGCAGCAAGCGAGCGGCGGCCACCGGCCTCGCGCGGGCGACGTCCAAGGTTGCCTCCAGGACCCCGATGACGATGGTCAAGGCCACCAGGCCAAAGATGACGAAGACCAAGACCACGACCACGACCACGAAGCCAAGGGTGGCGAAGAGCGTGGTCGCGGCGAAGGTCAAGGCCACCGGGTCCAGTCCGGCGCCCGCCCGAGGGATCAAGGTCAGCTCGGCCAACGGCCACCGCGCGACGCCGGATGCCACCGGCCCAGCCGAGGTGTTGCGCCACGGACAGGGCTGGTCGCGCGTGCTGCTGCGCGGGCAGATCCTGCGCATCACGGACACCGCCGGGAAGGCCTGCGTCTCGGCGCTGTTCTACAACGCGCGCAACCCGATCGAGCGCTACAACGTCGCGGACACCCTGAAGGCGCAATACACGGCCTTCCTCACCACCGGTCGCGTGCTGTACTCGGACATGGGGCGGGTGCTGGTCTCGATCGTCGGTGACTCGTGCGGCTGGCACGACACCATCGGGGGCTGCGGCAGCGCCGCGACCCAGCTGGCGCGGTTCGGAGCCGGCGACTACCAGACCCTGGGGAACGACTTTTACCGGAACGCCCGGGACAACTTCATCGTCGAGCTCTCGAAGGTCGGGCTCGGGAAACGCGACATCGTGGCCAACGTGAACTTCTTCACGCGACTGAAGGTCGACCAGGCGGGGGGCCTCTCCTCGGTGGAAGGGAGCTCGCATCCGGGCGCCTACGTGGATCTGCGGGCGGACATGGACACCCTCGTGGTGCTGTCGAACACGCCGCCCCCGGTGACCACGGCGACCGAGTATCCCGGCGAAGACGTCACCGTGGCGCTCGCGGTCCGCGTGGCGAACGGGCGGGAGCGATCGGGGCCGCGCGACCCCTGCTTCCTGTCGCGCCCCGAGAACGCGCGCGGTTTTGCCCTCACGGCCGCCTACGTCGCCGAGACCGAACGCCTCGTCGGCCAGGCAAGCCTCGCCACCTGATCGAACCCATTTGACCTCACGCATGACCACGACCATGGCAACGACCTCCTCCGCAACCACCGCCGCCGCCAGCTCGAAGTCGAGCCCAGGCCCATCGACCACGGGGGCCGCCGAGCTCGCTCGCCGCGGCGAGCCGTCCCCGCCGGCCCTCCAGGAAAGCACGCTCGACCCCGCGGAGGCGCTGTACAGCGAGGTGATCCCGGCGGGGAACGGCTGGAGCCGCGAGATCCTGGCGGGGCAGGTCCTCCGCATCGTCGATCTCGAAGGAAACCAGGCGGTCGACACCCTGTTCTTCAACGCCGCCGCGACCGACGAGCGCTACAGCGCGCCCGACACCATCACGGCGCAGAAGAACATCTATCTGACGACCGGCAGCGTGCTGATGTCGACCGAAGGCCGGCCCATGCTGACCATCGTGGCGGACACCTGCGGGCGGCACGACACGCTCGGGGGCGCCTGCTCGGCCGAGAGCAATCAGGTGCGCTATGCGCTCGAGAAGAAGTACATGCACAGCTGCCGCGACAGCTTCCTGCTCGAGCTCGGCCGGCTCGGCCGGGGCATGGGGAAGCGTGACCTGCCGAGCAACATCAACTTCTTCATGAACGTCCCGGTGACCCCGGAGGGTGGGCTCAGCTTCGCGGACGGCCTTTCCGCGCCCGGGCGCTACGTGGAGATGCGGGCCGAGATGAATGTCCTCGCCCTGATCTCGAACTGCCCGCAGCTCAACAACCCCTGCAACGGGTACCACCCCACGCCGGTCCGGGTGCTGATCTGGGACGCCCCCGCCTGGGACTCGACGACCTGGGACGTGCCGTGATGATCTGGAGATTCGACGGGCTCCGTCGGCGAGTGTCGCGTGTCGTTTCGTAGAGTCCTCGTCGCCAACCGGGGGGCCATCGCGTCGCGCATCTCGCGCACGCTGCGGAGGATGGGCATCGGCCCGGTGGCGGTGTACTCGGAGGCCGATCGTTACGCCCCGTACGTGCTCGATGCCGACGCCGCCGTCTCGCTCGGCGGCTCACCGGCCACCGAGAGCTACCTGCGCGCCGAGGCGGTGCTCGAGGCCGCGCGCGCCACCGGCAGTCAGGCGATCCATCCGGGCTACGGCTTTCTCAGCGAGAACGCCGACTTCGCGGCGGCGTGCGAGGCCGCCGGGATCGCCTTCATCGGTCCGACGGCCGCGCAGATGCGCGACTTCGGGCTCAAGCACACCGCCCGGGCGCTGGCCGAGGCGGCGGGCGTGCCGCTGCTTCCGGGGACCGGGCTGCTCGAAGGGGTGAACGACGCCCTGGCGGCCGCCGCGCGCATCGGCTACCCGGTGATGCTCAAGAGCACGGCCGGCGGGGGCGGGATCGGGATGCGCCGCTGCGGCTCGCCGCAGGAACTGACCGAGGCCTACGACGCGGTGGCGCGCCTGGCGCGCGCAAACTTCAAGGACGCGGGGTTGTTCCTCGAGAAGTTGGTGGTACGGGCCCGCCACGTCGAGGTGCAGATCTTCGGCGACGGCCGGGGCCAGGTGGTGGCCCTCGGCGAGCGCGACTGTTCGGTGCAGCGGCGCAACCAGAAGGTGGTCGAGGAGACCCCGGCGCCCGGCCTCTCGGCGGAGGCGCGGCGCGGCCTCATCGAGGCGGCGGTGCGGCTCGGGAAGGCGGCGGCGTACCGGTCGGCCGGCACCGTGGAGTTCATCCTCGATGCCGACAGCGGACAGTTCTACTTCCTCGAGGTGAACACCCGCATCCAGGTCGAGCACGGCATCACCGAGGAGGTGACCGGCGTCGACATCGTGGAGTGGATGGTGCGGGTGGCGGCCGGTGACCCGCCGGCCCTCGCCGGATGGATCCCCACGCTGATCGGCGCGGCGGTCGAGGCGCGGCTCTACGCCGAGGATCCGGCGCGCGGTTTCCAGCCGAGCTGCGGGACCATCACCAACGCGGCGTTCCCGCGCGACGCGCGGGTCGAGACCTGGGTCGAGTCGGGCACCGAGATCACGCCGTTCTACGATCCGATGATCGCCAAGATCATCGCGCGCGGCGCGACCCGCGCCGAGGCCATCGCGGGCCTGCGGGCGGCGCTGGTCGCCACCCGCATCGACGGGGTCGAGACCAACCGCGCGTACCTCATCGACATCCTCGACGATCCGGGCTTTCGCGCCGGCCAGGTCCACACGGGCCTCCTCGACGGGCTGGCGAGCTCGGCCCCTGCCCTCGAGGTCGTCGCGCCCGGCACCCAGACGACCGTGCAGGATCTCCCGGGGCGCATCGGCTACTGGGCGGTGGGCGTGCCGCCGTCGGGACCGATGGACGGGCTCGCGTTCCGGCTCGCCAATCGGCTGCTCGGGAACCCGCCCGGGGCGGCCGGGCTCGAGTGCACGGTTGCCGGGCCGACGCTGCGGTTCCGGACCGCGACCACCGTCGCGCTCGGCGGCGCGGACATGGGCGCCACGCTGGATGGTGTCCCGGTGCCCCGGTACCGGGCGACGCCCGTGCCGGCGGGCGGGGTGCTCGCGCTCGGGGCGGTGCGCGGCGCGGGCGTGCGGGCCTACGTCGCGATCGCGGGGGGGCTCGACGTGCCGGCGTACCTCGGCAGCCGGTCGACCTTCACCCTCGGGCAGTTCGGCGGACACGCCGGCCGGGCCCTGCGCCCGGGCGACGTCCTGCACATGTCCTCCGCTTCCTCGGGTTCCGCCGATGAGCCCGGCGGCGGGCAGAGGCTTGCGGCGCTGCCGGAGTCGGACGCCCCGGTGCTGACCCAGGACTGGACCCTGGCGGTGCTGCACGGACCGCAGAGCGCCCCCGACTTCTTCACCGACGAGGACATCGCGACCTTCTTCGCGGCGACCTTCACCATCCACCACAATTCCAGCCGCACGGGCGTGCGCTTGATCGGTCCCAAGCCGAAGTGGGCGCGCACCGACGGGGGAGAGGCGGGCCTGCACCCGTCGAACATTCACGACAACGCCTACGCCATCGGCACCGTCGACTTCACCGGGGACATGCCGGTTATCCTCGGGCCCGACGGCCCGAGCCTCGGCGGCTTCGTGTGCCCGGCGACGGTGATCAGCGCCGATCTGTGGAAGCTCGGGCAGCTGAAGGCCGGGGACCGCGTGCGCTTCGAGGCCGTCACGCTCGACGAGGCGAGGCGGCGCCTCGGGGCGCAGGAAGAGCTCGTCACGCGTCTGGCCCAGCCGCCGGCCGCCGCCCCCGCTGCGATCTCCCCGGCGGGGGGGACGCGACCGAGCGACGCCGTCTTGCGGCGCCGACCAGAGACGGCGGGGGCCCCTGCGGTGACCATCCGACAGGACGGCGATTCGTATCTGCTCGTCGAGTACGGACCCATGGTGCTGGATCTCGCGCTGCGCTTCCGCGTGCACGCCCTGTCGGCCTGGCTCGAGGAGCAGCGGCTCCCGGGCATCGTCGACCTCACGCCGGGAATTCGTTCGCTGCACATCCACCACGACGACGGGGTCCTGCCGCGCGAGCGGCTGCTCGAGGCCCTCGAGCGCGCCGAGGTGGAGCTGCCGTCGACCGACGCCATCGAGATCCCCTCGCGGGTGGTACACCTGCCCCTGTCGTGGGACGATCCCGCCACCCGCCTGGCCATCCAGAAGTACACCCAGACCGTGCGGCCGGATGCGCCCTGGTGCCCGAGCAACATCGAGTTCATCCGCCGCATCAACGGACTCGGCAGCATCGACGAGGTGCGCGACATCGTGTTCTCGGCGAGCTACCTGGTGCTCGGGCTCGGGGACGTCTACCTCGGCGCCCCGGTGGCGACGCCGGTCGATCCGCGGCACCGTCTGGTCACGACCAAGTACAACCCCGCCCGCACCTGGACCCCCGAAAACGCGGTGGGCATCGGCGGGGCGTACCTGTGCGTGTACGGCATGGAAGGCCCGGGCGGCTACCAGTTCGTGGGGCGCACCTGCCAGATGTGGAACCGGCAGCGGCAGACCGCGAGCTTCGTCGATGGCAAGCCCTGGCTGCTGCGCTTCTTCGACCAGCTGCGCTTCTATCCGGTGGGGGAGGAGGAGCTGCTCGACTTCCGCGAAAAGTTTTCGCGCGGGCGCGCCGAGCTACGCATCGAGCCGGGGACCTTTCGCTTCGCCGACTATCGAACGTTCCTCGAGACGAACCGGGCGGAGATCGCGGCCTTCAAGCACAAGCAGCAGGCGGCCTTCGACGCCGAGCGCGAGCGCTGGGCCAAGCTGCCGCCGCCGCCCTCCGAGGCCGACCTCTCCCTCGACACGGAAGGGGGCGCGGAAGCTCCCCTCGCCCCCGGTGAAGTGGCCGTGCGTTCAGCGGTGACCGCCAGCGTCTGGAAGGTCCTGGTCGAGCCCGGCTCGACCGTCCGGATCGGCGAGCGCGTCGCAATCCTCGAGAGCATGAAGATGGAAATCCCCGTCGACTCCACGACGGCCGGCGTGGTCGCCCGCGTGCTCGTCCGCCCCGGCGGCCTGGTCCAGGCCGGCCAAATCGTCGCGGTGGTCGTATCGGGGAAGTGACTGGCTACTCGATCGGGGACGTGGCTCGCTGGCAATTTTATCGGGGACGTGACTCGCTGCCGCTCGCACGTCCCCGCGCCCCCCTCGCTCCGCGCGGCAAAGCCGCGCTACGCTCGCCCTGAATAGCGAGGAACGACAAGGATCGATCTCCACGTGCAGAGGATCGGAGGTTGGCTTTGCCAACCGGAGATGGTGCCCGCAAAGCAGATCCGGGCGCGCTTCTCGTCGTCTGCGGGAGGGGCCCGCGGGGAGGGGTCCTCCCCTTCCCGAGAGCGCCGTAGGCGCGTCCGTCCTCCCCTTCCCGCGCTCACGATATGTTATGTATCCGGCCCATGAGCTCGGTGTCCGCGTTCACCTCCTCGACCGTCGGCAAAAAGGTGTTGATGGCGGTCTCGGGTGTGATCCTCTTTGGGTTCGTGTTCGTGCACATGCTCGGCAACGCGCAGGTGTTCCTGCCCGACGGGTTTCGCCGGCTCACCGACTACGGCCACATGCTGCGGGTGCTCCCGGAGTTGCTGTGGCTCGCCCGCATCATCCTCCTCGTGTCGGTGGTGGTGCACATCGTGGCCGCGACGCAGCTTACCCGCATCCGTCGGGCCGCTCGCCCCATCCCCTACAACGCCCGTGCGGTGGTCCAGGCCACCTATGCCTCTCGCACCATGATGCTGAGCGGGCCGCTGTTGCTGCTCTTCGTGATCTTCCATCTCATGAACCTGACCTGGGGCACCATCCATCCGGACTTCGTCGAGGGGGACGCGGGGCACAACTTCCGGCTGGCCTTTCAGTCCATCCCGACCTCGCTCTTCTACATCGTGTCCATGCTGGCCCTGGCGTTCCACCTGTCCCACGGGGCCTGGAGCATGTTTCAGACCCTCGGGATCAACCACCCGAGGTACAACAAGCTGCTGCGCGAATTCGCGCGGGCCGCCACCTTCCTCATCGTGGGGGTCAACATCCTCATGCCCATCAGCGTGATGACCGGGTGGCTCAAGTGAGCGCCGCGGCCCGACTGGTGAGCACCGCGGCCCGACTGGAGAGCGCCTAGATGGACCTCAAAGCCAACGTCCCCTCCGGCCCGATCGAGACCAAGTGGGAGCGGCACAAGTTCGACCTCAAGCTCGTGAACCCGGCCAACAAGCGCAAGCACGCGCTCATCGTGGTGGGCAGCGGGCTGGCCGGAGCGTCGGCCGCCGCCTCGCTGGCCGAGCTCGGGTACGACGTGCAGTGCTTCTGCTTCCAGGACAGCCCGCGGCGCGCCCACAGCATCGCGGCGCAGGGCGGGATCAACGCCGCCAAGAACTATCAGAACGACGGGGACAGCGTGTACCGGCTGTTCTACGACACGGTCAAGGGCGGCGACTTCCGCGCCCGGGAGGCCAACGTCTACCGCCTGGCCGAGCTGTCGGTGAACATCATAGACCAGTGCGTCGCGCAGGGGGTGCCGTTCGCGCGTGAGTACGGCGGATACCTCGCCAACCGCTCGTTCGGCGGCGCCCAGGTCTCGCGCACGTTCTACGCGCGCGGACAGACCGGACAGCAGCTGCTGCTCGGCGCCTACCAGGCCCTCGAGCGGCAGATCGGGCTCGGCAAGGTCAAGATGTTCCCGCGCACCGAGATGCTGGACGTGGTCCAGATCGACGGTCGCGCCCGCGGCATCGTGGCGCGCAACCTGGTCACCGGCCAGGTGTCGAGCCACGCCGCCGACGCCGTGATCCTGGCCACCGGCGGCTACGGCAACGTGTTCTTCCTGTCGACCAACGCCAAGGGCTCGAACGTCACGGCCACCTGGCGGGCCCACAAGCGCGGCGCGGGGTTCGCCAACCCGTGCTTCACCCAGATCCACCCGACCTGCATCCCGGTCAGCGGCGATTTCCAGTCCAAGCTGACCCTGATGTCCGAGTCGCTGCGCAACGACGGGCGCATCTGGGTCCCGAAGGTCGCGGGGGACAAGCGCTCGCCCGACCAGATCCCGGAGGCCGAGCGCGACTATTACCTCGAGCGGCGTTACCCGTCGTTCGGGAACCTGGTCCCACGCGACGTGGCCAGCCGCGCCGCCAAGGGCGTGTGCGACGAGGGCCGCGGGGTCGGGCCGGGCGGCCTCGGCGTGTACCTCGACTTCGGGGCCGCCATCGCGCGGGTCGGCGAGGACGCGATCCGCGAGCGCTACGGCAACCTCTTCCAGATGTACGAGCGCATCACTGACGAGAACCCCTACAAGGTCCCGATGCGCATCTACCCGGCGGTGCACTACACCATGGGCGGGCTGTGGGTCGACTACAACCTCATGAGCACCATCCCGGGGCTGCACGTGCTCGGCGAGGCGAACTTCTCGGACCACGGCGCCAACCGGCTGGGGGCGTCGGCCCTGATGCAGGGCCTGGCGGACGGGTACTTCGTGATCCCCTACACCATCGGCCACTACCTGGCGTCGACCAAGCTCGACAAGGTCACCACCGATCACGCGGCCTTCCGACAAGCCGAGGGCGAGACCAGCGCGCGCCTCGGGCAGCTGCTCGCGATCCGCGGCAAGCGCACGGTGGATTCGTTCCATCGCGAGCTCGGCAAGATCATGTGGGAGTACTGCGGGATGTCGCGCAACGCGACCGGGCTCAAGGCCGCGCTCGGGCGCATCCCGGCCCTGCGTGACGAGTTCTGGCACAACCTCAACCTGATGGGGGGCCCCGACGAGCTCAACCAGTCGCTCGAGAAGGCCGGCCGGGTCGCGGACTTCCTGGAGTTCGGTGAGCTCATGTGCCTCGACGCCCTCGAGCGCGAGGAGTCCTGCGGCGGGCACTTCCGCGAGGAGTACCAGACCCCGGAGGGCGAGGCCCTGCGCAACGACGACCGGTTCGCCAACGCGACGGTCTGGGAGTGGACCGGCGCCGGCCAGAAGCCCAAGAAGAACCTCGAGCCGCTGTCGTTCGACCACGTTCACCTGACCCAACGGAGCTACAAGTAAAATGAAACTGACGCTTCAGATCTGGCGCCAGAAGGACGGGCGGGGGGCGGGCAAGCTGGTCACCTACGAGATGCCCGAGGTCAGCCCGGACATGTCGTTCCTCGAGATGCTGGACGTGCTCAACGAGCGCCTGATGGCCAGTGCCCAGGAGCCGGTCGCGTTCGACCACGACTGCCGCGAGGGGATCTGCGGCTCGTGCGGCTTCATGATCAATGGCATCGCCCACGGGCCCAAGAGCGCGACCACCGTGTGCCAGCTGCACATGCGCAGCTTCAAGGACGGCGATGTGCTGGTGATCGAGCCGTGGCGCTCGCGCGCCTTCCCGGTGCTGCGCGACCTGGTGGTCGATCGTGGCGCGTTCGACCGCATCGTCGCGGCGGGGGGCTTCATCACCGCGCCCACCGGCTCGGCCCGCGATGCCAACGGGACCCTGGTCCCCAAGACCGCCGCCGATCTGGCCATGGACGCCGCCGCCTGCATCGGGTGCGGGGCCTGCGTGGCGAGCTGCCCGAACGGCTCGGCCATGCTGTTCACGGCCGCCAAGGTCAGCCACCTCGGCCGCTTGCCACAGGGCCAGCCCGAGGCCCACAAGCGGGTGGCCGCCATGGTGGCCCAGATGGACAAGGAAGGCTTCGGCAGCTGCAGCAACATCGCCGAGTGCGAGGCGGTCTGCCCGAAGGAGATCGATCTCGGCGTGATCGCGCACCTCAACCGTCAGCTGATGGCCAGCGCCGTCCTCAGGCGGCCCGAGTCGAAGGGCGGCGACGGCGCCTGAGCCAAGGGCCCGCCGCAAGCGTAAGCGGTTGCTGCGATGGTGAGCGGCCCCTATGATCCGCCAACCGTGCGATGAGCGACCGCGACTCCTTTCCACCGCCTGACGAGCTCGAGAGAGCCTGCCCGAACTGCGGAGAGCCCATGCTGGCGGCCTGGGGGGCCACCTGCGGACGCTGTAAGCCGGGCCTCACCTACTCGAAGACGGTGATCCTGGCGTCGGTCGACGTGGCCGGGATGCTGCCACTCGCGCTCGGGTGGTTGGTGGTGGTGCGGTCGCCCAAGCCGGCCCTGCGCGGCACGCTCGTCGAGCTGTCGCGACCGCTCACCATCTTGACCCGCTCGGATACGGGGGCCGTCGAGGGCGCGCAGGTGGTGGCGCTCGACGACGGGTTCATGTCGGCGGCGCACGCCACCATCCGGCGACCGGCCCAGCTCTCCCCGACGGCGGCCTTCACCATCGAGGATCGGCGGAGCCCTGGCCCATCGGCCAATGGCACCTTCGTCAACTCGCGGAAGCTCGGCTCAGGGGAGACCGCCCGCCTCGGAGACGGCGACATGGTTCGCCTCGGGGCCACCGAGCTCAAGTTCAAGTCCCTCTTCCTGCCGGCGGCCGTGCCGACGACATGAAGCACCACCGGGGGGCTGCGGGGCGGCGCGAGGAACAAGGGGGACGGGGGGCAGTGCCGCGGATCGCCGTCCTCGGGGCCACGCTGGTTGGCCTCGGCCTGCCCGCCGCGCCCGCGCGCGCCGCCGCCTCGTCGCTGGTGGTGGCGGCGCCCGAGCTGGATCGCGACCGCAGCGAGCTCGCGCTGCTGGTCGGGGCCGCGCGCGCCGACGGCTCCCCGGCCCGGATCGAGAGCCCGCGGCTCCTGTTCGACGACGCCGAGGTGGGAACGCTCCTCGGGGACGACACCATCACGGACTACGCGGGGGAGCACCCGAGGTGGGCCCCCCCGATGGCGATCGGGCTCGTGTACCTGTGGTCGAAGGGAGGGCCCGAGACCGTCATGGACGGTATCGAGGCGCTCTTCAAGCACGTCCCCGGGCGGGTGACGGTCTACCCGACGCCCTACGGTCAGGGCTATCGCCCGGTCCTCACGCGGTTGACCGCGGCGCGGGCGGCGGGCGGCGATCTGGTCGATCTGCCGCCGCTGGTCGGCAATCAGTACAAGCTGGTCGAATCGATCCGCTTCAACGCCAGCAAGCTCGGGGAGGACGACTCGCCCATCAAGCACCTGGTGGTGATCACCGACGGCATCGACTTCGCGGTGCACGACGCCAAGGGCTTCGCCGAGCTCGGCGAGGAGCTGCGCCGCAAGAAGCTGCACGTGGAGATCGTATGGCTCCGGCCCCAGGCCGACGCGGTTCAGGCGGCGGCCAACGTGCGCGCCCTGTCGGAGGCGGCGTGGGCCCGGCAGATCTCGGCCGAGTCGCCCGCGGATCTGCGGGCCATGACCGAATCGCTGGCGGACGCGATCGTCGGGCTGCGCCGGTTGCAGTTCGGGTTGCCCTGGACCGCGCGCCTGTTCGGCGGGCAGAAGCGCCTCGCGGTCCTGGCCGCCGTCGACGGGGTGGTGCTGAAGGCGCAGGGTGGGACGCTGGCCCTGCCCGCCTCGACCGGGACCACGGTCGGCCTCGGCCTCGGGGCGCTGGTGCTGCTCGGCGGCGGGGGGCTCGTGGTGTGGAGGGTGGGACGGGGCGGAAGGCGCGGAGGACACGGAGGGCGCGCAGAGCGCGAAGCATCGGCGGGCCGGGGCCGAGGAGCGACCGCGCGCAGGCTCTTCGAGCTGCTGGACGAGCTTCAGCACCTGATTCGCATCGGGACCGCGGCGGAGGCGGCGGTGGTTCACCTGTCGCAGAAGTTCCCTGACTCGATCGACCGCCTGAAGACGCTCGACGTGCAGAAGCTCGACCCCGAGCAGTATCGTTATCTGCGCACGCGGGCCGGGCAGGCCCGGATCAAGGAGATCCAGAAGCAGCTGCGCGACAGCGACGCCGAGCCACTGGTGGATCGCGAGGTGGCGAGCATCCTGTCCAAGGCCATGACCTCGGGGGTCGAGCCGCGCGAGGCGGCGCGCCAGATCATGGCGCGGGTCCCGGACAACCGCTGGGGCGCCCTGAGCCGGGCGGGGGATCAGAACCTGCAGGATTCGCTGGCGCGCGCCGCGCAAGACTTTGCGCCGCTCAAGGCCTCGCATGCCTCGGGCTTCGCGGTCGACGTTCGGACGGCGCTGCGGGCGCGCGAGGGGGCCCACCTGTCCGTGGGGTGGCTCGCCCGGGCGAGCGGCCCCGGGCGACGCGGCGAGACGCTGGGGATCCCGACCCCATCGTGCGTGGTGGGGCGCGGCTTCGACTGCGGGCTCCGCATCGGCGAGGACCCCGAGCTCGCCGAGCGGCACGCGGAGGTCAACCTGCTCGGAGGCGAGTTCGTCCTCCGCCCGCTCGAGGGCCGGGTGGTGCTGGATGACCGGGAGGTCACCGGACAGCGCCCTCTGTCGGATGGGGCGGTGGTGACCCTCGGATCGTGCAGCTACGTGTTCAAGTGCGTCGTCGAGCGCTGAGCCGGAGAGCCGGAAGGAGGACGAGACAGGTGGCCCCGCCATGACCAGAGGACGACTGGAGGCGTTCAGCGACGGGGTGATGGCCGTGCTGATAACCATCATGGTGCTCGAGCTCAAACCCCCGCACGGCGAGGATCTGCACACTCTCCTCGCGCTCGGCCCGGCGCTGTCCACCTACCTGCTCAGCTTCGTGTTCATCGGGATCTACTGGAACAACCACCACCACATGTTCCACACGGTGGACCGGGTCGATGGCCGGATCCTGTGGGCCAACCTGCATCTGCTCTTCTGGCTGTCCCTGGTGCCGGTGACGACCGCCTGGATGGGCGACACCCAACTGGCCCCGGTGCCGACCGCCGCCTACGGCGCGGTCTTGCTGGCCTCCGGGGTCGCCTACCTGATCCTGCAGTCCACCATCGTCGCCGCCCAGGGCCCGAAGTCGCGCCTGGCCGCCCTGATCGGCTCCGATCTCAAGGGCAAGGCCTCGGCGGTGCTGTACGCATGCGGGATCGCGGCGTCGTTCGTCCGCCCGTCTGTCTCGGCTGCCCTCTACGCGGCGGTGGCCCTCATGTGGCTGGTCCCCGATCGCCGCATCGAAAAACACCTGTGACGTGTGCCAGATAGCCGCCCGGGCAGGCAATCCCGAAGTCGGCCATTGAATGTCAAGGCCGTCCGGTCAAATCTGGCTCCTGACCCCGTCTCGCCAAGCTCGGGGTAGAAGATTGTGCCCGCCTCCCTCGGCCCTTGTCCCTTGACTTGTGGGAGGTTCCAGCCGCTCACATCGCGTGGGTCAAAGTCGCCGGGCTGCATTTCGTTGATCTTCGTTTGCGGGCTCCATATTTTGTGAATCATGGCGGAGGCACGGCGGGATCCGAAGGAGTACGTGTACACGGGGACGTTCACCCAGTCGACGTTTCAGAAGGCCTGCGAGATTGAGTTCTCCGGCGTTCAGAAATTCAATATGCCTCGATGCCGGATCTGCTCTTCCTGCTCGGCAAGGTAGGGGCTGATCCACGCATCACGGACATCCGCTGGTCGGCTTACATCCTGGCCACCGCATTCATCGAGAGCAGCCATACCGTCCGCGTCACCAAGCAGACGGTCGACAAGAAGGGGCGGGTCAAGACCCACAAGATCAAGGTTTGGCGCAATTTCACTCCCATCGAAGAAACAGGACACGGAAAGGGCCGGAGATACTCCCTGCCGGTCAAGGTCAAGCGCCTCCCAAGTGGTGACGTCCAACTCACCGAGTACGATGGCGATCAGCGGATCGTCTCCGCGGCGACCGGAATCGGGGTCTCGCTCCACAGACATCAAAAACTCGGAGTAAAGGCTGACTCGAAACCCAGCGGTCGCTACGATGACGATGACGATGACGACGACGGGGACGAGGACTTCTTTTTCGGCCGGGGGTACGTTCAGCTCACCTGGTGGACCAACTACGCGGGGGCGGGCGTGGCCCTTGGACAGGGGTTGGATCTCCTGATTGATCCCGAACTGGTGAATGACCCGAACACCGCATATTCTATCGTCGCGACCGGCCTTTACACCGGAGGCATCTTTGCCAATGGCCGGAAGCTCTCTCAGTTCTTTCACGGGGGCCACACCGATTACGTGAACGCACGCAACATGGTCAACGCCGGCGTCTCGCACGACGCCAAGGTCGAAGTCGCGAAGATAGCGGAGAGATTCGAGAAGGCGCTCCTCGCTTCCAGGCTCAATGCAGAGGTGGCGGCCCGGTGAGCGCTGCTCTGAGCGTTCTTTTGCTCCTGCTATCCGACGATATCCCGGTCACTGGCAACGGAAGACTGCCCTCCGAAGTCGCTGGAACCTGGGACGTCGTGCGTGTCGCCGTCGACAATCAGGACGCATCCCACTGGGGCTCCGTTCCGAACGATCCTCGGCTGCTCGGGCGAACGCTGACCATCGACCCGGTTCAGGTGCAGTTCGAAGATGGGAAGGAGCTCGGCTGCAAGCCGGTAGGCTCGGGGCAACTGGCGCTGCACTACGACAACCAGGTGCTGCTTCTCTTCCAACGACGTCCGCCAGGATCAAAGCCGACGGCCTCATTCGACTGCGCGAAAGCAGCCTCTTCGACGGAGAGGACAATATGCGCGAGCTTCGACCTCGCCTCCTGGGATCGTAGTGTCGCTCAGGCCTGGCGTGCGGCCTTGGACCGTAGACCGCAGAAACAGGCGCACTTCCGCAAGACCCAAAAGGAATGGCTGCACGCCCGCGACGCCTGCGGCTACAAGGCCGATTGCCTCGATGACCTGCAATGGCGGCGCGTCGACGAGCTCACCCAGGAGTGAGCCTCGGCTCTTCGCGGTGACGTGGGTGAGGCGACCGCGCGGGCGGCGCTCCCGGCTGCCGACCGCCCGCCCGTCAGAGGCCGTAGCGCGATACCAAGGCCGCATCGCAGGCGTGGAGCGCGATGTGGCGGGGGCTGAGGCGGACGTGGAGCAGAGGCCCCAGCGTCTCGTCGAACCCGGCGAGCAGCCAGGCCCAAAGCGCGCCCAGCATCCCGAAGCGGACGTGCAGCCGGCCGGCGTAGCGCACGAAGCCCGCGACGTCCTTGAACTGATCCATGGCCAGCATGAGGTGCGGATCCGAGGACAGATCGTCCGGGACGGGGCGGGCCGCGACCTGAGGCTCGCGCGCAAAGGCCGCGATCTCGGCGGGGAGGCGCGCGTGGTAGGCGCCGTCCTCGATCAGGGACGTGAGGGCCCTTCCGCGCGGGTGCCGGCCGGCGAGGATCAGGTCCGCGGCGCGGGCCATCTCCTCCACCCCCTCCGGGTGGGCGCGCAGGAGCACGAGATCGTAGACCGGGTGGCGGTGGAAGGTCTGGAGGACGTGGTCGATGATGGCGTCGCGCGGCGAGAAGAGCCCGATGGGATCGAGCATCGTCGCCGGCCCGGCGATGAAGCGCCGGACGTTGTGGAAGATCCACGGGATGCCCTGGCTGCGATAGAACACCTTGGTCTCGGTGCTGGCGCCGAGGATCATCTGGTCCCGTCCCGCGACCAGGAGCTGGGGGATGCTCGGGACCTGATCCGCGTGCCCGAGGGCCACCAGGCGCTGCAGCCGACCGCGCACCACCGCCGGGCGCACGTACGCGACGAGCAGCGCGACCAGTTGACGAAGCTTGTCCACGTTCTGCCGCCAACCACCGATGGCATCGGCGAGCAGCCGCCAGCGCGACCGGCCAATCCACGGCGGAGGCGTGGCCCCCTGGCGTGCCGCCATGACGGCGGCGTCGTCGGAGAGCGGAGGGCTCGACCTCGAGACCGACATGGGAGGGGGAGGGGGCATGGACATGGACATGGACGACTCCGGTCCTTCCCCTATTCTAGTCGGCGCTACTCGTTTGCGCTCAGTGACTGGCGGAGATCACCCGCAGGCGCACGGGCACGATTCCGATCTTCACCATGTTCAGCCGATGGGCGGCCGCCTCCGACAGATCGATGATCTTCTTCCCGGCGGCGCAGCGATCGTTGATGCGCACGACCACGGCGGGCAGGTCGACGTCGGTGCGCTCGACGGCGACCTTGGTGCCGAACGGCAGCACGGGGTGCGCGGCGGTCAGCTTCTGGGGGTCGTAGATCTCGCCGTTGGCGGTTCGGTGCCCGGCCAGACGCGGCGCATAGAAGGTCGCCTTCCCGTTTTCTTTCCAGCCAATTCCGACTTGCGCGCCGCGCGCGCCCGCGCCCTGGCGTCTTGCGTAGAGCTCGGCGGAGGGCCCCGCGCAGCCCCCAACCAGCAGCATGCCGCCCGTCACGATCAGGCAAAGCGTCAACCGGCCGATCGCGGTCATGGCCCCGGTCATCGCCCCGGTCAT
>CAZIOH010000003.1:98792-149629 GCA_964540815.1 uncultured Myxococcales bacterium
GCCCCGGTCATCGCCCCGGTCATGGCCCCGGCTTGGGCTCTCGGTCGCCGAGCGGACCGTCGGCCAGCACGTCCTCGCCGCCGGCGTCGCCCGCTTCGCCGCCTTCGCCGGCGCGCGCCTGGATCACCCCGATGCCGTACTTCTCGAGCTTGTAGTAAAGGGCGGAGGTCTTCACCCCGAGGATACGGGCGCACTCGGTCTTGACGCCGCCCGCCTTGTCGTAGGCCTTCTCGATCAGCTGGCGCTCGAGGTCCTCGAGGATCTCCGGCAAGCTCATGTTGCCGTGCGGGACCGACAGCGCGCTCTCCGAGCTCGACGCCTTGAGGGATGCCGGCAGGGCCCCGACGCCGATGCTCGGCCCCTCGGCGAAGACCAGGCTCTGCTCGACCACGTTCTCCAGCTCGCGCACGTTGCCCGGCCATGCGTGCGCCTGCAGACGGGCCAGGGCCGCCTCGTCGATGCCCTTCACGGCCGGGTTGGTGCGCGGCCCGAGCTTGGAGATGAAGTGCGCGACCAGGCGCGGGATGTCCGCGCGCCGCTCGCGGAGCGGCGGTACCTCGACCGGGACCACGTGCAGCCGATAGAACAGGTCCTCGCGGAACCGCCCGGCGGCCACCTCGGCCTTCACGTCGCGATGGGTCGCCGAGATCACCCGCACGTCGACGGTGACCGTCTCCTCGCCGCCCACCCGCTCGAACTGCCGCTCCTGCAGCACCCGCAGCAGCTTGACCTGCACCGCCGGCGAGACGTCGCCGATCTCGTCGAGAAAGAGCGTGCCCTTGTCGGCCAGCTCGAAGCGCCCGAGCTTGCGCTTGATGGCCCCGGTGAAGGCGCCCTTCTCGTGCCCGAACAGCTCGGACTCGAGCAGGGACTCGGTGAGGGCCCCACAGCTGACCCGGATGAAGGGCCCGCTCGCCCGCCGCGAGCGCTCGTGAATGGCCCGCGCCACCAGCTCCTTGCCGGTTCCAGACTCGCCGTGGATGTAGACCGACGCATCGGTGCGGGCCACGCGCTCGATGGTCTGGAAGACCGCGTGCATGGCCGAGGTCTCGCCGACGATCTCTCCGAAGTTGTAGGGGGCGGCGGCGTCCGCGCGCAGGGCCGCCGCGTCGGCCTCGGCGCGCTCGCGCGCCTGGCGCTCCCGGCGGAGCTCGAGGGCGCGCTCCACCTTGAGGCGAACCACCTCGGGCGCGAAGGGCTTCTGCAGGAAGTCGAAGGCGCCGATGCGCATGGCCTCCACGGCCGTCTCCACCGTCCCGAAGGCCGTCACGATCATGGCCGGACAGCCCGGATCGATGTCGTGGATGCCCTTGATCACCTCGAGGCCCGAGGGGCCGTCCATCTTGAGATCGGTGATCACGAAATCGGCGCCCCGCCTGCGCATGAGGGCGAGGCCCTCGGTGCCGCCGGCGGCGCCCATGACCTCGTGCCCCATGCGCTTGACCGTGGCCATCAGACCCTCGCGCATGGTTTCGTTGTCGTCGATGATGAGCACGCGCGCCATGTCAATCGTCCTTCAAGTCGCCATCGGAGTCGCCATCGCAGTCGGAGGAGGGCCGGGAGGTGGTCGCGGGCGGTGGTCGCTGCGCGGTCTCCCGGGCCAGGGGTGACCGAGGATACCGCAAATCTTTGCTAACCTGCGCAGGGCGATGCGCCACGACCGCCGGCCGCCTTTGGATGATGTGACCCGATACGTGCGCGCGGACGTGCGGGCGCTGCACGGGTACACGCCCGGAGAGCAGCAGGCGGGCTTCCTCAAGCTCAACACCAACGAGTCGGCGTACCCGCCCTCTCCGCGGGTGTTCGAGACGCTCGGCGCCCTGCCCGGCGACGCCTTTCGCAAGTACCCCGATCCGCACAGCCGCCACCTGTGCGAGGTGGCCGCGCGGATCTACGGGGTCGCCCCCGAGCAGATCCTGGCGGGCAACGGCTCGGACGACTGCCTGACCATCCTCTATCGAACCTTCCTCGGGCCGGGGGAGCGGGCGGCCTGCCCGTGGCCCTCCTACGGGCTCTACGACACGCTGGCGGCCTTGCAGGGCAGCCCGATAACCCACGCCGACTACCCGCGCGAGCCCGACGGCAGCGTCCGGGAGTGGGCGCTGCCCGAGGCTCTGGCGACCACCGGAGCCCGGCTGACCCTGGTCGCCAATCCCAACAACCCGTCATCCACCCTGGATCCGGTGGCGAGCCTGCGCCGTCTGTGCGAGCGCCTGGATGGCATCCTGGTGGTGGACGAGGCGTACATCGACTTCGCGCTCGGGCTCGACTCCGGGGCCAGCATGCTGCCGTACCTCGACGCGCACCCCAACCTGGTGGTCCTGCGCACCTTCTCGAAGAGCTACAGCCTTGCGGGCGCCCGCCTCGGGCTCATGTTCGCGGCGGCGCCGCTCGTCGCGATGATGAACAAGGTCAAGGACAGCTACAACGTCAACGCCCTGACCCAGGCGGTGGGGGTGGCGGCGCTGGAGGACCGGGCGCACCACGCCGACGGCATCGCGCGCACCCTGGCCGAGAAGGCCTGGCTCGAACAGGCGCTGGCGGGCCTCGGCTGGTCGTGGCCGCCTGCCTTCGGCAACTTCTTGCTGGTGCGCGTGGGCCCGGACGCCCGGCGGATCCACGAGGCGGTGCGGGCGCGAAAGATCCTGGTGCGCTACTGGGACACGCCAGAGCTCGGCCACAGCCTGCGGATCACGGTCGGCAACCGGGCCCAGAACCAGGCCCTGGTGACCGCGCTCGGCGAGGCCGCGTGAGCCCGGCGACAGCCGACGGCGAGGGCGGCCAGGGCGCCGGCGACCCAGGGGACTACCTCGCGCGGATCCTGAACGCCGAGGTGTACGAGGCGGCGCGCGAGACCCCGCTCGAGCTCGCGCCGATCTTGTCGGCGCGGCTCGGCGTGAACAACCGCGTGTTCTTGAAGCGCGAGGATCTGCAGCCGGTGTTCTCGTTCAAGGTGCGCGGCGCCTACAACAAGATGGCCAAGCTCTCGGCGGCCGCCTTGGGCAAGGGCGTGATCTGCGCGTCGGCGGGAAACCACGCCCAGGGCGTGGCCCTGGCGGCGCAAAAGCTCGGGGCCCGGGCGGTCATCGTCATGCCCACTACCACGCCGACCATCAAGATCGATGCGGTGCGAGCCCGGGGCGCCGAGGTGGTGCTGGCCGGCGAGTCCTTCGATGATGCCCACGCGCACGCGCGCGAGCTCGAGGCGGCGGAGTCCTTGACCTTCGTCCACCCCTACGACGATCCCGACGTGATCGCCGGGCAAGGCACGGTGGGGATGGAGATCCTGCGGCAACACGGACGGCCGATCGACGCCATCTTCTGCTGCGTGGGCGGAGGCGGGCTGCTCGCCGGGGTGGCGGCCTACGTCAAGCGGCTGCGCCCCGCCACGCGGCTCATCGGGGTCGAGGCGGTGGACGCCGACGCCATGGCGCGCTCGCTGGAGGCCGGGAGGCGGGTGCGCCTCGAACAGGTCGGGCTCTTCGCCGACGGGGCCGCCGTGAAGGAGGTGGGGGTCGAGACCTTTCGCCTGTGCCAGCAGTACGTCGACGAGATCATCCGCGTCGACAACGACCAGATCTGCGCGGCCATCAAGGACGTGTTCGAGGACACCCGCGCGATCCTGGAGCCCGCGGGGGCGCTGGCCACCGCCGGGGCCAAGGTGTGGCTCGGCCGCCCCGGCATGACCAACCAGACCGTGGTGGCGGTGGCGAGCGGCGCCAACCTGAACTTCGACCGGCTGCGCTTCGTGGCCGAGCGGGCCGAGGTGGGTGAGCAGCGCGAGGCGATCCTGGCGGTGACCATCCCCGAGCGGCCGGGCAGCTTCCGCGCCTTCTGTGCCCGGCTCGGCGGCCGCAACGTCACCGAGTTCAACTACCGCCTGAGCGAAGGCGCAAGCGCGCACATCTTCGTCGGGATCGCCATCGCCGCCCGCCCCGAGGCGACCGCGCTGGTGGAATCCCTGCGGGCCGAGGGCTTGCCCGCGGTGGATCTGACCGACGACGAGATGGCCAAGTCCCACGTGCGCCACATGGTGGGGGGCCGCGCGCCCTACGCCACCCACGAGCGCATCTACCGTTTCATGTTCCCCGAGCGGCCGGGGGCGCTGGTCCGCTTCCTCGAGAACCTGCGGTCGAGCTGGAACATCAGCCTCTTTCACTACCGCAATCACGGCGCCGACTTCGGTCGGGTCCTGGTCGGGATGCAGGTTCCCCCGGCCGACGCCGAGGCGTTCGCGCTCTTCCTCGAGCGGGTCGGCTACGACGCCGTCGAGGAGACCGCCAACCCGGCTTACCGACTGTTCTTGCGCTGAGCCCGAGGATGACCGCCAGCTTTCCGCAGGTGCGGGTGGTCCTCCCGCTCGAGTGAGCCGCGGACGGGCCCGTTCAGGCGGGCGCGCGGAGATCCTCGGCGAGGGCGGAGAGGAGGGTGGCAGGCAAGGGGGCGCGCGCGGAGAGGTGGGGGTGGTCGACCAGGAAGAACGCCCGGCCCTCGGCGCCCGAGGTCGCGCCGGCCGCAGCCGCCGCGGCGATCTCGAGCAAGGCCGCCGCCGCGCGGCTCCCGGTCCCGAGAGGGAACTTGAGGTAGTGCACGGCGGTGGTGCGGTCCTCCAGGATCCCGTGGGTCTCGTTGCGGGCCGCGATGCGGGTGCCGTCGATTTCCAGCGCCAGCCGGTGCTCGAGCCCGGCGAGCTCCACCAGCCGCCGCTCGCGCGGATCGCGCTCGGCGATCTCCACGAACATGGTGGCGGAGAGCTCGCCCTCGCCCGGGACCAGCTCGTTGTAGGTCTCGAGCTCGTGCGCGATGCCGGATTCCTTGGTGATGCGCTCGGTCCGCAGCATCTCCTGGATCTGGAACAGGGCCGTGTCGCGGTTCTCGAAGACCACCGACAGCTCGGGCGCGGGGCTGAAGCGGCGTTGCTTCTTCTCGGCGATGATCCGGGCCCGGAAGCGCTCGCGGATCTGTTCGTAAGCCCCGAGATCCAGCAGCTCGTTGCGCGCGATGGGTTTCATGACGATGCCCTTTCCTGTTGCGCGGGCGAGGTCGCCGGCCCGGCCGCCGCCCCCACGCTGTCGACGCCGAGCCCATAGGCCGACAGCAAGGCCTCGACCGGGTGCTGGACCGTGACGCGATTTTCCTTCTGGATGCGCAGGGCCGACAGCGAGCAATCCGTGACCACCAGCTCGCCCTCGGCGTCCTCGATGCCCCGGACCAGCTTCTGCGCGTACTTGCGCCCGAGCTCATAGAACTCGGCCTTCATCCCCCAGGTCCCGTCCACCGCCGAGCACTGCTCGACCATCCGCACGTCGGTGTCGGGGATGGCGGAGAGCACCCGCAGGCCGGGGAAGGCGATCTTCTGGGCGCGCAGGTGGCAGGCGGCATGATAGGTCACCGCGCCGAGCCCACGGGCGAAGTCGGTCTTGAGGCGCCTGGCCCGCCGGAGCCCGTCGAGGAACTGCATCAGATCCTGGGTGGCGGCCGCCACCGCGTGGGTGGCGGGGCGATCGTCGTAGGCCGGCCATTCCTTCTTCATGGTGTACCCGCAGGTCGGCGAGGCCACGACGATGGTCTGTCCGGCCGCGATGGCGGGGGCCAGCAGATCGACGTTGGTCCGCACCTTGGCGCGCATGGCCTCGACGTCGCCACCATCGAGGTTCGGCATGCCGCAACAGATCTGACCGGACGGTCGGATCACCCGGAAGCCCTGGTGCTCGAGGACCCGGACCGCCGCCTTGGGCACGCTGGTCTGGTTGTAATCGCCGTAGCAGGTCGAGAAGATCACCACCTCCCCCGCGCTGCCTGCCCCGGGCAGGGGGGTGTGGCGGTCGAGCCAGCGCTCGAAGGTCTGCGCCTCGAGGGGGGGCAAGGGGAACTCGGCCGAGATCCCGGCCAGCTTCTCGCCGAGCTTGCGGAGAAGGCGGTTGCGGTTCACGAAGTTGGTGGCGGAGGCGGCCGGGCCGCCGCCGAGCTTGCCGAGCAGCGCCGGCTCGCCGAGGATGCGGTCGACCAGCTTGACCCCTTCGCGCCGCGCCCGCTGGGCCTTCTCGCGGGCCATCAGGCGCGGAAAGTCCAGCAACTCCGCCGCGTGCTCGTCGGCGGTATAGGGACACTTGATGTAGCAGAGCTTGCATTGCCAGCACAGATCGCTCACCCGCGAGAAATCCGCCGCGGTGGTGCGTTCGGCCCCCTCGGCGCGCCCGCTCTCGATGTCCCGGTCCACCGCCGCGAGGAGCGCGGGAAAGCTCCCGCAGTACCCGACGCACATGCGGCACTCGTGACAGACCTGAAAGGTCCGTCGCAGCTCACCCTCGAGATCCTGGCGATCCCAGTAGCGTGGCTCATCTGGATGGGTGGCGGGTGGCGTGGCGGGCCGACGAGGAATGTGCGACATGCGGAGGTTCCTGGAGCGGGGGCAAAGGAGAACTTTTGGATCGCGACCCGAGGATGCCCGCGGCGGGAGGTTGACCGCCAGGGAGTCGTTCCTGGCGGTTCATCCGTTCGGTTCTTCCGTCGGTCGTCCCCTTGGGCATCGGGACGGCGAGGATGGGCGCGTCAGCCCAGGGTCTGACCGGCCTTGGCGAAGCGCCCGGCGTGGGACTTCTCGGCCTTGGCCAGGGTCTCGAACCATTCGGCCACGTCGTCGAAGCCCTCGTCGCGGGCCACCTTCGCGAAGCCCGGATACATTGTCTCGTACTCGTGGGTCTCGCCCGCCTCGGCCGCCTTGAGGTTCTTGGCGGTGTTGCCGATCGGCAGACCGGTCGCCGGATCGCCGACTTGCTTGAGGAAATCCAGGTGGCCGTGGGCGTGGCCGGTCTCGCCGTCGGCGGTGTCCTTGAAGAGCCCGGCGACCTCCGGATAGCCTTCCACGTCCGCCACCTTGGCGAAGTAGAGGTAGCGGCGATTGGCCTGGGACTCGCCGGCGAAGGCGTCCTTGAGGTTCTGGTGGGTCTTGGTTCCGTTCAGCTTGGCCATGGGATCTCCTTGTGGTGGGTGTACGACGAGAGACGGAAGAGAGACGGAAGAGAGGCGGAAAGAAACGAAAAGAAACGAAAGAGAGACGAGCCGCGACGCGAGCTCAGGCGCGCGCCCGACCTCGAGACCGCGCGCGGGCGCGGGCCTGACGCCGGGTCCCGGTCCCGAGCGGAGAGGGTGGGCTCGGTGAATCGGCGTCGGGCTCGGGCGCGGGCCGAGGAAGCGCGGCGCAGCCAGCGCACAGACCACGAAAGACCTGCTCCACGGCGCGCAGCCGGAAATGCGGGGCGACCGCGGCCAGACGCAACGACTGCGCCGCCCGCCCGGCCTGCCGCGGGGGAGAGATCTTCTTCGACGGGGCTTCGGCCGGGGAGAGATCGCGCACCAGCCCGCAGCGGTCGCAGACCAGGTGGTCGTGTGGCAACACGTTCGGATCGAACCGACCCGAGCCCGGCGACAGCGCCAGCGCCGAGCACAGGTCCGAGCGTCGGAGGACGTCGAGGGTGTTGTAGACGGTCGCGAAGGACATGGTGGGCATGCTGCCCCGCAGCCGATCGAAGAGCTCCTGGGCCGTGGGATGCGACTCATCGGTGGCGAGCTCGCGGACCACCGCCGCCCGCTGCGGGGTGAGGCGCAAGCCCCGGGTCCGCAGGGCCGCGAGCATGGTGACCCCGCGCACCGACCCGACGGGCGCCCCGAGGCCGGCCGGCGAATTCCCGCTCGACCCGAGGATCGACCCGGGCAGCGACCCGAGGGTCGGGGCGACCGATCTGCTGTGGCTCCGTCGACGCGCCATGGTTTGCGAGAGATCCTTATTAGGAATCTCTCTAAACTGCAAATGGATCCGGCTGCTCGTGCACCGCTCTCGAGACAGGGGTCAATGATCCGTCGCCGAGGCGAAGGCCCCGCAAGGCGCGACGACGACCAATACTCAGACGTCTTGCGAGGAGGAGCGACGCAGCGGAGTCGAAGCATCGGCGGCGCAGCATTGATTCTATTTCGAGAGCGGTGCACGAGGTCCGCCAGGCCGCGGCGCCCGTGGCTCGGGCGTCGAGGGTTCCCGCCGTGGGCAACGGCGTTGTGTAGCGTTATGGTTGGGCGATGCCAAGCTCCCTTTTCGTCGTGCAGGTCGAGGTGCGGGTCAAGCCGGAATTCGTGGAAGCCTTTCGTGCGGCCACGGTGGCCAACGCCACCGCCAGCCTGCGCGAGCCAGGCATCGCGCGCTTCGACGTCCTGTCGGATCGGGACGATCCGACCCGTTTCTCGCTGATCGAAGTCTACCGGGACGCCGGCGCGCCCGCCGCACACAAGCTCACCGCCCACTACACCACCTGGCGAGACGCCGTCGCGCCCTGGATGGCGGAGCCGCGCGCCAGCCGACGGTTCGTCAACGTGTTCCCCGACGACGGCGCCTACTGATGTTCGAGCTCGCCACCGCCGGCCGCATCGTGTTTGGTCCCGGGGCGATCGCGTCGCTGCCGGAGCGGGTGGCGACGATGCCTGCCCCGGCCGGCTCGGCGGCGGTCGGCTCTGGCGTGGTGCTGCTGTTCTCGGGTCGAGACAGCCGACATTCGCGTCCGATCGGCGCGGCCCTCGAGGCTCGGGGCTTCTCGGTGGTGACCCTGGCGGTGGAGGGGGAGCCGAGCGTCGAGCGCGTCCGCGGTTGGGTCGGCGTGGCCCGGGCCACCCACGCGGCGGTGGTGGTGTCGATCGGCGGCGGCAGCACCATCGACGCCGGCAAGGCCACCGCGATCCTGGCCGCTCACCCGGGCGATCCCCTCGACTACCTGGAGGTCGTCGGGCTCGGCCGGGCGCTCGACCACCCTGGGCTTCCGTTCGTCGCCGTCCCCACCACCGCGGGGACCGGCGCGGAGGTGACGCGCAACGCGGTCCTCACCGTCGACGGCTCCGGCTCAAGCTCAGGGATCAAGGCCAGCCTCCGCAGCGCCTTCATGTTGCCCGCCCTGGCGGTGGTGGATCCCGACCTGCTCGGCAGCCTGCCGGCGCAGGTGATCGCACACAGTGGGCTCGATGCCCTCTCGCAGCTGGTCGAACCGTGGCTGTCGGTGCGCGCCAATCCAGTGTCCGACGCCCTGGCCCGAGACGGCATCCGTCGCTCGGCGCGCGCGCTCGGAGAAGCGTTTCGCCAGGTCCCACGCCAGGGCTTGCGAGAGCCCTTGCGAGAGCCCTTGAAGAATCGCCCCGACCTCCGCGAGGAGCTGGCGCTGGCCAGCTTGTTCGGCGGCCTGTGCCTGGCCAACGCGGGGCTGGGCGCCGTGCACGGGTTCGCCGCGCCCGCGGGCGGGATGATCGGCGCTCCGCACGGCGCCATCTGTGCCGCCCTGCTCCCGCACGTGCTGGCGGTGAACCTGCGGGCGCTGCGGGAGCGTCCGCCGAGCCCGGGCCGCGACGCCACCCTGGCTCGGTTCGACGAGCTCGCCACCCTGGTCACCGGAGCCCCGGCCGGCTCGCTGACCGCCGACGAGGGCGTGGCCTGGATCGCTTCCCTGTGCCGGCAACTCGACGCCCCTGGCCTCGGACGACTCGGGCTCGGCCCCGACCGGATTCCGGAGCTGGTGGCCAAGGCCCGTGACGCAAGCAGCATGAAGGGAAACCCGTTGCCCCTCACCGACGCCGAGCTCACCGAGATCGCCACCCTCGCCCTCTAACTGATCCCGAAGTCCTCCCCCAATTCCCCGTCCTCGTCCTCGTCCTCGCCCCCGACCGGACGCGGCGGGGAACGATACGAATACGAGGACTGGGATTTGGGATGAGATCGGGAGGGCGGGTCCTCAAGTTCCTCGGATCCGGTGTCGATGCTGACAGCTGACGCATCCGCTGCCTCAATCCACCATGAGCATCAAGACGTCGCGGCTCGGATCCACGGTCACCCTCTCGGTCGGGCAACGGCTCGACTTCAACGGCCACCAGGAATTTCGCCGGGCATACGAAGGCCAGCTCGGGGTCACCGAGTACGTGGTCGACTTGACCGAGACGGAGTACATCGACAGCTCGGCGCTCGGGATGCTCCTGCTGCTGCGGGAGTCTTGCGCCCTCGGGGTCAAGGTGCGGGTGGTGGGCGCCAACCCCGCCGTCAAGCGCATCCTGACCATCGCAAACTTGCACAAACTGCTCGCCGTCGCGTGAAGCCGCTCGGCGGTCGCCCGCGCATCCTGGTCGCCGACGATGACAAGATCAACCGGCTGGCCCTCCGTCGGGCGCTGTCCGTGCACCACGAGGTGATCGAGGCCTGCGACGGCTTCGAGGCCATCGCCAAGGCCAGGGTCGAGGCCCCCGACCTGGTGCTGATGGACGCCCAGATGCCGGGGTGCGATGGCTATGCCGCCTCCCTGACCATCAAGAGCTCGTGCGGCGCGGACCAGTTCCTGCCGGTGGTGTTCATGACCGCCGGCAACGATCAGGAACGGCTGCTGCGCGGGCTGTCCTCGGGGGGCGACGACTTCCTGATCAAGCCGGTGAACCCGCTGCTGCTCGAGGGCAAGATCCGGGCGCTCCTCAAGGTGCGCGGGATCTTCGAGACCTTGCGGCGTCAGCGCGACGAGCTCGAGGCCTTCCGCAACGGCGCCGAGCGCGACTTCACCGTGGCCGAAGCGGTGCTCACCAACGTCCTGGCCCGCGACGAGCCCGAGTTGCCCGGGGTGTCCACCGTCCATGACGCCCTCGAACGCCTGAACGGAGATCTCGTCCTGCGCGCGATCCTGCCGGGCGGACGCCTGCGGGTGCTGCTCGGCGACTTCGCCGGGCACGGCCTCTCGGCGGCCATCGGCGCCATCCCGGTGGCCGAGACCTTCTACGAGTCCTGCGAGGCCAACCGGCCGCTCGACCGCATGCTGGGCGAGATCAACGCCAAGCTGCACCGGATTCTCCCCCGCTACCTGTTCCTCGCGGCCTGCGTGCTCGAGCTCGATCCCACGGGTGGCACCCTCACGGTCTGGAACGGCGGGATTCCCCCGGTGGTGATCGCCCACCCCGAATCGTCCCGGCGTGGCCACGCCGAATCCGAGCACCTGCCGCTCGGGGTGCTGCGGCCGGCCGAGTTCGACCCTGCGGTCCGGCGGTTCGAGGTACCGAGCGGCACCCGCATCCTGGTGGCCTCCGACGGCGCCACCGAGACCCGCTCCCCGGGCGGCGAGATGTTCGGAGCGGCCCGCCTCGAGGCCTGCCTGGACGGACCGCCGCGCGCCACCGCGGCCGACACCTCTGCCGGCACCTCTGCCGGCACCTCTGTCTTCATGGCCGAGCTCACCCGCTCGTTGCACGATTTTCGGGGAAGCGCCCCGGCCTGCGACGACGTCACGCTGTTTGGCCTCACCGTCGGCCCCGAGCTCGGTACCGCCCTGCGCGCGGCCCAGCAGCCCGTGGTGGAAGTCGGACCGAGCCGAAGCGGGCGCGGCGAGGCCGGATGCAAGGAGCAGCGAAGCGCGGAATACTGGCGGTATTCAAGCGAGCGGCGACGCCGCAGACGGCCTTGCCCCGCCCGTTTCGGCGACGCGGAGACTTTCACCACGGGCTGCCAGGTCACGCGACAGGCGGGCCGCCACGCGCTGCGGTTCGAGCGCCACTTCGACGTCGAGGCCCTCCGGGTCCCCGACCCCCTCGGGTCCATTCGAGCCCTGATCCGCGCCTGCCCGGAGCTGTCACACCACCGAACCGAGATCGACCTGGTGGTGACCGAGTTGTTCTCGAACGCGCTCGAGCACGGATTGCTCGCGCTGTCGTCCAGCTCGAAGCAGCATCATGCCGCGGGCTTCGCGGCCTACTATCGCGAGCGCGCACGCGCCCTGGCCGGGCTCACGAGCGGGGGGATCCGCGTCTCCCTGGAAATCGACGCGCGGGAGGACGGCTCGGACCGGCGGGGGCAGCCGGGGCGACGGGCCATCATCCGGGTCGCGGACGACGGCGAAGGTGTCGGCCCGTCGTTGGCGGCGGCGCTCCCGGTCCCGACCGGGGACGCGAGCCCACGGGCGTCGGGGCGGGGGCTGCACCTCGTCCGATCGCTGTGCGCGGAGGTCACCACCCACGACGGCGGCCGCGCCGTGGAGGCCATCTTCCTGCTCGTCTGAAGACGCCGAAGGACCTGCCGTGCTAAACGGGCGCCATGCGTGCGCGTCTCGGTCGGCTGCTGGCGTGGATGGTCACCGCCGGCGCCCTCGGCTGGCTCTTCTGGAAGACCCCCGTCAGCGCGGTGTGGGCCGCCATTCAACACGCCGCCCCCTGGACGCTGCCGGCGGTGCTCGGGTGCGTGATCCTGGTGTACGTGGCCGACGCCTTCGCGATGTGGAAGACCTTCTCGTGGTTCCTGGCCGACCTCCCCTTCCGCGACGTCCTGGTGGTGCGAGGGGCCACCTACCTGCTCGCCGCCATCAACTACAGCGTCGGGCAGGGCGCCATCGTCTACTTCGTCAACCGGGTGCGCGGCGTCCCGGTCATGCGCGGGGTCGCCACGGTCCTGCTCATCATGGGCACCAACCTGCTCGTGTTGCTGGCGCTGGTGACCGTCGGGCTCGCGCTCGGCGGGGGCGCCCGCGCGCCCGGGCTCGGCCCGGTGGTGGGCATCGCCTGGGCAGGGCTCGCCGGGTACGCCGCCGTGGTCGCCGCCCGACCGCGGTGGCTGTCGTCCCGGCCGCTCTTCGATGTCCTGCTGGCGGCCGGGCTCGGCGGACACCTGCGGGCCATGGCGGTGCGCCTGCCGCACATCGCCGCGTTGATCGCCTTCAACCTGACGGCTCTGCGCGGATTCGGGGTGGAGGTGCCGCTCGGCGCCGCCCTGACCGCCATTCCGGTGGTGATGTTCATCGCGGTGCTTCCGCTGTCGGTGCAGGGCCTTGGCACCTCGCAGGCCGCGATGGTGCTGTTCTTCGCGCCGTTCGTGCCGGCCGGCGTCGACACGCCGAGGGCGGTGGTGCTCGGCGCCAGCCTCGGGGCCCAGGCCATCGCCCTGTCGTTCCAGGTGGTGACCGGGCTCGTGTGCCTGCGCACCCGCACGGCGCGCGGCCTCGGAGAGACGGTGCGCCGCGCCCAGTCGGGCGAAGCGAAAGCCGGCGAAGCGAAAGCCGGCGAAGCGAAAGCCGGCGAAGCGAGCGCGGTCGGCACGGGCAAGCTCTGAGCATCCGGGGCCTTTTTGACCGGGCGCCCACGAACCCGTACGATCCCGGCGTGGCGAGCTACAAGCAGCCGCGCCGGCTCAACGCCGTGTCGCTGACTTTGCTCGGTCTCGTTGGTCTGGCCGGGTACGTTTCCCACGCGGCCTGGCCCGCGATCGCGCTCAACGCCGATCTCTCGAGCGCCATCGAGGACGCCCTGCCGAGGCTCTACCGCGCCAACTTGCTCCCGGAGCCCGAGTCGTCGGTCGGCGCCGACGAGGTGAAGCAGTCCCTGGTCGACAGACTCGCCGCGCTCGGCCTCGAGCGCCCCGAGGAGCGCCTCACCGTGGCGCGGGACGCGAAGGTGGTCGCCATAAGCCTCGCGGTCCCGGTGGTCGTCCAGCTCGCCCTCTTGCACCTCAGCTTTCCCGTCACCTTGCGGCCCCACGCCGAGACCAGCGCGGCGCGCGTCTCCTACTAGTGCACCGCCGTCGGAATAGCATCATATTCGGCCGACGAGCCGAGCCGGCCTCGGTATTGACGCTATTTCGACGGCGGTGCACTAGTCCCCTGGAAGGGTGCCAGGAGCACGACCCGCCTGGCGGGCCTGCCGGACTGGTCCGGCTTGGGCTCCGGTGCGTTCGGTGAGCCCCAGCGTCATTCCCCCGACATCTGCGTGCCGATTTCGCCGACGCACGCGAACCCGGTCTGCCGGTCGGTACGCTCCGCGCCACGGAGGAATCGCGCGTGGTCCAGTTGCCGACCGGAGACATGCCAGCGGCGAGGGCGGGTGAAGAGGCGCCGTCGGAGGGGCGCCCGACGCGGGCGGACCTCGCGTGCTGTGCCTGGGTGAGCCTCGGGCTCTTCGCGCTCGCCGTCTGGCCGCTCGGGCTGGTCGACCTGCCGCCGCTGCAGGACCTCCCCAACCACCTGGCCTCGCAGCACATCGCGGATCACCAGCACCTTTACCCCGAGTTCGTGTTCAACGGCCTCTTCAAGTCGAACGCGCTCCTCTCCTTGTGGCTCTGGGTGACCCATGGGTTGCTCGGCATCGGGCTGCTCCATGCCGGCCGGGGCTTCGCGGCCGTGGTCCTCGGCGCCAACGCCGTCGGTCTGCCGTACTTCGTCCTGTGGTTCGCCGGGCGCCGACGAATGCTGGTGGCGTCGCTGTTCGTCTGGCCGCTGGTGCATGGGTTCTTCGTGTCGATGGGGATGTTGAACTTCTCCTGCGCGTTTCCGCTGTCCCTCTGGCTGCTTACGGTGCTCGATGCCCAGCGCAGGCAGCCGAGCTGGCCGCGGGCGGTGGGGATCACGGCGTTGTCGGCCCTCGTGTGGTACGCCCATCCGTTCCCCCTGGCGGTGGTCGTCGGGCTCGTGTCGATGGACGTCGCCCGGATCTCGGGCTGGCGCGGGCGGCTCGTGGCGGCCGGCGCGCGCCTCGGCCCGCTCGCCCCCGTCGGGATCCTGGTCGGGGTCACGGCGTTGCGCCATCTCGTCAAGGTGCGGGGCGCCCCGGCGGCCGCCGCGTCCGATCACATCTTTCACCCCCCCTGGGCCCTGGCGCTCCACTTCTGGTTGGACGCCTCCGGAGCGCTGACCCGGTGGGGCAGCATGACCATCGTCCCTGCCCTCTTGCTCCCCTGGGTGGCCCTGCGCACGCGACGGACGACCGGGACCCCGAGCCCCGGTGGCTCCTGGGTCTCCGGGAGGCCAGCGCTGGTGGCGCTCGCCGCGACCTACGTGGTCCTGCCCTTCATGCTCAGCAACTGGGCCTACCTCAACTGTCGCCTGGTCCCGTTCCTGTGGGCGACGCTCGCCCTTCGCGTCCCGACGACGGTGCCGCGCTGGATGCCCGCCCTCCTGCTCGGCAGCGCCCTCGGCTTCTCGGTGGTGCTCGGGCTCGACTACCGTCGGCTGGACCGCGATCGGGCGAGCTTCACGGCGGGAATCTCGGCGGTCCCGGAGGGCGCGGCGCTCTTGCCCCTGGTCTTCGATCGGCACGGGTCGGCGGATTTCACGGCTCCGCTGACCCACGCGTGGGCGTACTACGTGCTCGCGCGGGACACCAGCGCCCCGCTGGTCTTTGCGGTCGAGCGCTCGTACGCCATCACCTACCGGGCATTTCCCCCGGCGGCCCTCATCCCGCCCGCGCTCGATCGTTTCGCGGAGTCGCACGCGGCACCGCCCGTGGAGAGGTGCGGCGCCGAAGGACGGGGCGAGCTCGAGTGCCAGTACGAGTGGCGCACCCGATGGATGGACTTCTGGCGGCAGGCCGAGCCACGCTTCACCCACGTCCTCACCTGGGCCATGCCGCCGGCGGCCCGCCAGACGATCGTGCCCCGGTCGTTTCGCCGCACGTTCGTGGCGGGCGAGCTCGAGATCTACGAGCGCGACCCTGCCTCGGACAGCTCCGCCGTCCTCGAGGCGACCGGGCCCTGGGGCCGCCCGAGCCGCGCCACCACGGTGCGCCGATGACACCCCACCTGGTGATCGTTGACCAGCCCGGCCGCCTGCATGAAGGCATAGACGATGGTGGTCCCGACGAAGGAGAACCCCCGCGACCTCAGGGCCCGCGACACCGCATCCGACAGCTCGGTGCGAGCCGGGATGTCCCCCGGCACCCGCCCCCGACGCTGGATCGGGCGGCCGGCCACGAAGCCCCAGATGAACGCGTCGAAGCTGCCCTCCTCGGATTGCACCCGCAGAAAGGCCCTGGCGTTCGAGATGGCCGAGCGAATCTTGGCCCGGTTGCGCACGATCGAGGCGTCGAGCATCAACCGCTCCACGTCGTCCTCGGTGAACGTGGCAACGCGCCTCGGATCGAAGCCGCCGAAGGCCCGGCGGTACCCCTCCCGCTTGCGGAGGATCGTCAGCCAGGAGAGCCCGGCTTGCGCCCCGTCGAGCAGGAGCTTCTCGAACCAGCGACGGTCGTCGTGAACGGGAACCCCCCATTCCTCGTCGTGATACGCCGCCATCATGGGATCCGAGTCCGCCCAGGCGCATCGCCGGGGGCGTCGAGGGGCCCGCGAGCTCTCGGGGGATGCCTCGGGGGCAGGATGACCGGTGCTCCTCGGTCGAGCCCGCGCGGGCTCTCCCGTCGGCCTGCCAGGTTTGGGCGTCGATGGTTTATGCTGCCCGGGCATTTCGGCCATTCTGCCGTTCCTCTTTCCCGAAATCCAAAGGAGCCTTCCGACATGCCCACCACCACCCGCTCATCCGTGCCCGCCTCCGTGCTGTTCCTCGCCCTCGGCCTCGGGGGGATCGTCTCCGTGGCCGCCGGGGCCCGCCCGGCCCACGCCGCCGACAAGACCTACCAGGTCACGGGTCCGATTCTCGAGGTCACGGACAGCGTGATCACGGTCGAGAAGGGGAAGGAAAAGTGGCAGCTGGCCCGGGACAAGGACACCAAGGTCACGGGCGATCTCAAGGTGGGGGCCAAGGTGACCATCGAGTACAAGATGACCGCCACCACGATCGAGGTGAAGGGGAGCGCCAAGGCCGCCGCCCCGAAGCCCGACAAGAAGTGACCGGCGCCGAGCGGGATCAGGCGCCGGAGGAGATCTGCACCGCCGTGCCCCGAACCAAGGTTTGATAGACCACGCAGTAGCGCTCGGTCAGCTCGAGGAGCTTCTGCTTCTCGGCCGGGGTCGCGTCGGTGTCGAGGCTGACATTCAGGCGAATGCCACGAAAGCCCACGGGGGTGTCCTTCGAGACGCCCAGGGTTCCCCGAAAATCGAGGTCACCCTCGGCCGTGAGGCTGCCGCCGCGGACGACGAGCCCCATCGAGGTGGCAACCGCGGCGAGGGTGACGCCGGCGCACGCCACCAGCGCCTGCAGCAGGAGGTCGCCCGAACAGACGGCCAACCCCGTCCCGCCCGTGGCGGGGTGAAGCCCGGCCTTCACCAGCGCGCGCCCGGTGTCGACGCTGCAGGAGACTTCGTCCCCAAGCTGCCCCGTGGCCCGCAAGGTCACCAGGGCGGACTCCGGATCACTTCGATACTTGTCCTTGAGCGGCGCCTGCGCCGCCCGGAGCTCGTCACGATTCATCTCGACCACCTCTCGCGCCAGACGTTAACGTGGCAGGCGGTGCCGACGCCACCAGGTCGTTCAGCGGACCGCCACGGGTGAGGGGCGGGTCAGGGGCAACGAACCTCGAACGAAGCCTCAGTTGTTGCAGCCGATCCGGGCGGCATCGAAGACGACCTCGTCGATGTATGCCACGGACGGGGTGTCGGTGCTGTTGAACAGCTCCCACCCGACGCCAAACTGATTGAATACCGGGATCTGGGCCTGCATGCCGGTTCGGTGCAGGGACGGGACCTCGGTCCCATTCAGCCAGAACCGGGACTCCCCGCCGCCGGTCACGGTCGAATCGAGCGACCACTCGACGCACGTCCAGGTGTCGATCACCAGCTTGTCCGGGGCGTTGTTTCCGAGCTCGCCGCCAGGGGTGTGCTGCACGTTGTAGAGGTAGGTGAAGGTTCCCGTGCCGGTGAACCCCCAGCGAACGTCATTGCTCACGCCGCCGAGCGGTCCCGAGCCGTGAAAGAAGTCCCAGTGCACGAACTTCGTGGGAGGCATCTGCAGCTTGAAGAAGATCCTGCCGAAATGCTTGGTGGCGAGAGGACCCAGCTGAGCGGCGGTCTTGTTGATGAAGGCGCGCTGGTTGTTGGCGACGCCGACCTGGATCTGCAAGGAGTGGCTGCCGCGCGCCTTGTCGGTGGCCGAGACGGCGATGGCCCAGGTTCCTTCCTTGGTCCAGCCCGCGGGCAAGGCTCCGGCGGCGGTGGCCTCGAAATCCTCGCAGATCGCGAAGGGGCTGCCGGCGCACTTCGAAGGTCCGCTCAGGCCAAACGTCGCGGGATCGCTCGATGCACCCCCGGCACCCGCACCACCACCACCCCGGCTGCCGCCCGCGCCACTCCCCCCCGTCCCTGGCGTCTGGCTGCCCGCGGCACCCGTCGTCGCGCCGTTGCCACCGCCGCCCCCGCCTCCCCCACTGGTCGGGGGGCCGCCGCCACTCGCGGTTGAACCGCCGGGATCACCAGCGGCGCCGCCCGTCCCCGATCCACCCGAGGGCGTGGAACCTCCCGTGCCCGTCTGAACGGCGCCCGAGCCCGTGACGCCGCCCGTCCCAGGCCCCCCTCCGCTCGCGCTCCCACCCGGGGATGCCGCAGACCCGCCGCTCCCCACGCTGCCCCCCGACCCCGGCGTGGCGTCGGAGCTGCTGCTGCAGGCCGTGCCGACGATCGACACGGCGGCCAGGGCCATCCCGCACCGCCAGGTGACGCGCGCCAGCGACCTGAGCGGATGCCCGGCTCTGGCGACGAGGGCGCTCGAGGACACTTCAGGAATCTCGCTCATCGACACCATGGACTCCAATGCTACAGCAAGCCAGCGTGGTTCATTCCGCGCCGTCCGGACAGTAGCATCCCCAGCATCCTTCGGGCCAACCGAGCCCCTCGGGCACCACCCACATCCACATCCACATCGACTTCGACTTCGAACACCGGCGTCATCGAAGACATCGACACCGTCGGCGGGCCTGATTCATTGCGCCCGGACCAGTGCGGCGGTGCCCGGCGGGACCAGCACGGTCACCGTGGTGCCGGCCGCCGCGAGCGCGTAGGGCGGGTTCGGGGTCCACGCGCCCTGCGCGGAGATGCCGACGCCCCCCAGGGTCACCCCGCTCGTGGCCATGAGCGACACGGGGGATGGGCCCTCGAGGTAAAGGGCGTTGGCGCTCTTGACCGCCACGCCGAGGTTCACCGTCACCCGCACGCCCGTGGCCACGTCCTTGTTGTCGAGCACCACGCTGGTGGAGCCATCGCTTCGCTGGAGCGCGTAGGCCGTGAAGTCGATCGCGCCGGCGCTGATCGTGGTGGCCAGCGCCGTGCCGCTGCCCGCCAGCGAGAACAGCAGCATTCCGTAGAAGATGGGTGCGGCACCCGTGACCACTCCGGCGTTCTCTTGAACCGGGGAATAGACGAAGGGGGTCGAGCCGTCCATCCCCGCTTCGCCGCCATGAAAATTGATCCCGCTCGCGCCGTACCTGGCGCTCGTGAAGAAGAAGTCCAGCGACCACAAGGCCGAGATGAGGGCGTTGCTGAGCCCGACCTGCCCGTGGCCCGAGAAGGTGTTGCACTCGCCGATCCGGAAGCCGTCCGGGATGTGGTTGGCGGTGGCGGCGGTCGACATGACCTCGAGCATCTCGATCAGCCCCTGCCCCGATGTGATGGGGAACGGATCGGGCGTGAGGAGCTTGGCGAGGGTGGCGGTCGCGGTGTTCGCGGTACCGGCGTAGTAGTGCTGGGTCAGCAGGATCAGGTTCTTGCCGGACTCGTCCATCGCGAACGGGGTGGACAATGAGGTCTGATCGCCCCCGCCCCCGGCCGGCCCCACCAGGTGCGCGCCCGGATTCGCGGCGAGGATCGCGCTCGCAAAGGACTCCCACTTCGGCTTCAAGGTCGTCGCCCATGATCCGAAGCGGTTGATCTCGTTGCCGATCTCGAACCCGTAGAGGTGGGCGCCGAGCTTGCTGGTCACGTAGGTGGCCTCGGCCGCGGAGTTCTCCGGCGTGGCCGTGTCGAAGTTCACACCGTAGATGATGCGAGCGCCCGTCGCCTGGCAGAAATCCGCGAGATCGTCGACCATCGCGGTGCCGATGGTGCGGGCATAGGGCGGCCCACCGGGGCCGGGCTTGGCGGCGGGATCCCAGGTGCACTTGTCCACGTCGTCCGCGCCGATCCGGATGACGGTCGGGCCGAGCAGGTTGAACAGGGCGATGAGGGCCGCATTCCTGCCCGTGAAGGTCCCGTTCGTCATGTGCGTCTTCTCGAAGCTGAACCCCGCGAACCCCGGCCCGATCTGACCGGCCGTCTGGGCGCGGTTGACGTCCACCGTGCCGGGGACCGTGGGGCCGACGAAGGCCGGTCCGATCCCGGCAGGTCCGACCCCGGCATCCGCAGCGATGACGCCCGCATCGACGGGACTGCCTGCGCCGCCCGTCGCGGAATGGCCCGAGGCTCCTGCGGAGGCTGCACCACCCGAGCCGGTGACGTCGTGAGACGCCCCGCCGGTCGACGTGCTCGCCGATCCGGCGGCGCCCGGCGCAGCGCCACCGGTCGACGTGCCGCCCGAGCTGGCCCCTCCCGTGGATCCGCCGACACCGGAGGTGCCGCCCGTCGACGCGCCCCCGGTCGATGCGCCACCGGTCGACGCCCCACCAGACGAACCACCCGCGGTCGCCGATCCGCCCGATCCGGAATGACCCTGGCTCGGCACCGCGGACGTCCTTCCGCACGCCCATGGAACGAGCAGGGCCATGCCAACCGCCCAAGGAAGAACGCCGCCACCGTTCCCGCGCTTCTTCATCTCGATCATCTCCCGCTCCCGTCCGTACCACCACCCTATCCGCCCGGAGCCTCCGCGCCACCCCGAGCACACGCCGACGGGAATCTTTTCTCGTGCGGTCGACCACACGACATTGAGCGGCGTCACGCCCCAGGCGACGGCGTCGCACCCGCCACCCGAGGCTCCCGTTCCGCCGCTGACCGGTGGGGTGCGGTCTCGAACCCCGGGCACGCCGCCGGGCACCTGCGCGGTTGACATTCCAAGGCCACCGCGATAGGTAACCATTCAGTTACCCATGAGCGCCGCCATCGACACCTACCGCGCCATCGCCGACCCCACCCGGCGCGCCATCCTCGACCGGCTTCGCGCGGGCGCGGCGCCGGTCAACGCGCTCGCCGCGGACTTCGCGCAGACCCGGCCCGCGATCAGCAAGCACCTGCGCGTGCTGAGGGAGGCGCGCCTGGTGCGCGAGCAGCGGGTCGGTCGAGAGCGCGTCTACCGCCTCGACCCGCGTCCGCTGCAACGGATCGCCGGGTGGATCGAGGGGTACCGCTCGATGTGGCAAGGCAACCTGGACAACCTGAAGAGACACGTGGAGGGGAAATGAACCCGAGCAGCAACCGCGCCAAGGCCGTCGCCGATCTCTCGAAGGGCAGCATCCACGCGCGCGTGGAGGTGGCGGCGCCGCCGGAGCGCGTCTTCCGCGCGATCACCGAGGAGGTGACGGCGTGGTGGGGATCCGTCGACACCTACCACGTGACCGAGTGGCGCTCCGACCTGCGCGTGGGCGGTCGGTGGACGAGCCTGGGTCAGGGCAGCGACGGGAAGCCCTTTTCGGTGAGCGGCACCTACGTCGAGATCGACCCGCCGCACCGATTGGTCCACACCTGGGAGGCGCCCTGGGACGGCGGAAACGTCACGACGGTGCGTTACCAGCTGGATCCGATCGAAGGCGGGACGCGCGTGACCCTCTCGCACGACGGCTTCGGCGATCGCGCCGCATCGTGCGACGGGCACGCGGAAGGTTGGGAGCGGGTGCTCGAATGGATGAAGGCGCACGTGAGCCCGCGGAGCGACGAGAAGCCCTCGAAGCTGGCGTCGAAGTTGCCCTCCAAGCTGCCCTTTTTGGGCAGGCTCATTCCGCCCCGTTCGACCTTCCCGGCCGACATCACCGACGAGGAGCGGGCGCTCATGGGCGAGCACGCCGCCTACTGCAAGCGCCTGGTGTCCGAGGGCCTCGCGATCGCGTTCGGCCCCGTGATGGACTCGCCGGTCACCTGGGGAGTCGGGATCTTTCAGGTGAACGACGAGGCCGAGGTCAAGGCCCTGGTGGAGGCCGACCCGATCATGAGGTCCGGACGCGGCTTCCGGTACGATATCGTGCCGATGCTGGGGCTCATAGCGTCTTGACGTGACGGTGCGGCCGGTCGCCGAGGCGGATAATCGCCAGCCCGGTCAGCCCGACTTCGCGCGGGACTCGACCAGCGTCCCGCGCAGGGCGATGTAGGAATCCCCGAGCACGAACGACACGAGCTCCGTGACCTCGGGAAAGCCGCGCGCGATGTCGAGCAGCTCGCTCGGCGAGATCGCGGCCGCCGAGGCCAGCCGACGATCGGACCGGATGGCGTTCTCGATCGCACCGAGCACGTCGCCCGAGCCGAAGACCGAGGCCCGGCTGGCGGTGTACGACATGCCGAGGCGCCACCGGTTCACGTCGAGCGGGCCGGCCTCCGCGACGCCGAGCACGCCTCGGTCGAACGCCCGACGGTGCCGTCGCGGCAGCTGGCGGGCCACCTTCTGCGCCAGCTCGCCCAGCACCTCCTCGGACGCCAGCCCCCGCCCGTAGTCGGCGTAGCGCGAGCGCATGCAAGCGGCCAGCGTGATGCCGAGCTCGCGGGCCGAGAGACGGGCGGCCAGGTAGCTGCCCCCGCGCAGGCGGCCGAGAGCGCGCGCGAGCTGCAGGACCAGCTCGCAGCGGGGAGCCGAGGTGATGAGGGACGCCGGGACCAACAACGACGCCGGGAAGGTCGCCTCGACCTCCACCTGGTTCACCCCGGTGCGGACCATGAAGACCTCGAAGTGATCCTCGATGCCGAACAGCACCGTCAAGCGTTGCACGATGCCGCGCACCGGATCGTCCGCCCGTTGTGGCAGACGATCGGCTCGGTTCACCCCCCACTCCTCGACGTTGACGGGGTGGATCCGCGGAATGACCTCGGCCAGCGCGGCGAGGAGGCCGGTTGCGGGGTGGCGATCGATGGGATGGCGGATGATGGCCTCGAAGTCCGAATCGGAGATCGAGCCTTTCGGGATGTCGTCCCAGTGGAGCCGCGCGTCCCGCTCGGCCCGTCGATCGGCCGCGTCGGCGATCCCGAGCGCGGTCAACACCGACGCGACCGCGGTCGCGCGGGTGCGCGCGTCGGCTTCCGTCCGGGTGCTGGTCGGCGCGGGTGGCGCGGGCGATGGTGATGGTGATGGCGGCGACGACGACGACGACGACAGCGCCGCCTCCGCCGATCTGGTGGCGGCGAGCAACGCATAGAGGCGCCGCAGGGCCCGCAGGGAATCGGCCTGCAGGGGCACGAGGTCGAGGATTCCCAGATGCTCCGCGATGGCCTGCTCGAGGTGGCCCGCCTCCTCCAGCACCGCGCCGAGCTCGCTGCGCACGGGGATCTCCGCGGGGAAGGCCCGGACCACGCCCCGCAGCTCGTGGGCGGCCCGGTCGAGCTGGCCGAGCGGCTCGCGGAGCAAGCGCGCCAGCCGCAGCCGACGCGCCGAGCCCTCCCCGACTGCCTCGACGTGCAGGCTCAGCGCCGCGGCCAGCCGCGCGGGCGCGTGGAGATCGGTGAGCACGATGTCCAGGCGATCGACCACGGCCCCCCGCCCAGGATCGAGGCTGAGCGCACTCTCGAGCGCGTCGGCGGCACCCTCGGGATCGCGGGCTGGCCCCGCCAGGATCTCTCCGAGGCGCACGAGGTGCCCGACCCGTGCCCCCGGGTCGGTCTCGAGGTCCGCGAGCTGGCGGAGCACCTGGGCCGCATCGACGTATTGCCGGGACGAGAGCAGCGCATCGGCCAGGGCCGAGAGGACCGCGAGATCACCGGGCGCGGCCACCAGCGAGCTGCGGAACGCCCCCACCGCCAGATGGGTGTCCCCCAGATCGGTCGCGGCAATCCTTCCCAGCTTGAACCAGGCCGCCGCGACGGTCGCCGCGTCCGAGGCTGCCCCGACCACGCGGCGATAGGTCGCCACCGCCTCCGATGCGCGCCCGAGCTCGGCGAAGAGGTCGGCGAGCGCCCCGAGGGCCGGCACATGCCGCGGATCGAGCGCCACCGCCGCCGCCAGAGGCTCGACCGCGTCCGACGGTCGCTGGAGCCGCACGAGCTCGGCCAGGTGAATCAGACGGTCGCGGCGGGCTTGGTGGTGGGCTTCGGACGACCCGCGCGCGGCCCACCGGCGCGCCACCGCCAGCAGCCTCGGCAGATCTCCCCGCTGGGTCAGCAGGGTCTCGAGCGCGCGGAACTCGGCGTCGGTCTCGGTCCGCGCGGCGTCCGCCCCGGCCCCGGCCCCGACGGCCTCGGCACGCCGAGGGGCGACTTCATCGAGGGACAGCAGCTCCTCGAGGACGGTCACCGCGGCCGCGTCGTCTCGGATCACGCTGGCGTAGATCCGGGCGGCCCCACGCAAGGCGCTCGCCGCCCGGGCCGGCATCCGTCGGCTGGCCCGCGCGAGCTCCACGTAGGCGTCGGCGGCCGAACGGCTGGCGCCGGTCAGCTCCCGCAGGCGCGCCAGCAGGAAGACCACCGGCACGAGATCGGGTGCGAGCGCCCGCACCCGCTCGAACGCCGCCAGCGCCGACCCGGGATCCCCCAGCACCAGATGCGCCACCCCGAGCTCCCAGAGCCACAGCGCGCGGCCGCGCCCCTCGGGAGCCTCGTCGACCAGCTTCTCGCGGACGAGGCGCACGCGGGCCCAATCGCCTTGCCTCGTCACCAGACGTTCGAGCGTGAACAGCGCGTCCGAGCCCGGAGCGGCGTCCGCGATCCTCTGGTACGACGCCACCGAGACCCCCAGCCAGCCCTCCGGCTCGAGACCGCGGCGCGCCTGGGCCCCGATGGCCGCCCGCCACGCCGCGACCTGCTCGGACGGCGTCGCCGCAAGGCCCCCCAGGCGCTCGAGCGCCGCCGCTGCGCGCTCGTGCTCACCGAGCCGGTTGGCCAGCGCCACCGCCATCTCCAGCACGAACGCGTCCGCGTGGCGGGCATCGGCCAGCTGCTCGACCAGGCGCAGGGCCGCCCGCGGGTCGGGCAATCGCAGCGCCAGATCCAGCCGGCGGCCGACCCCACCGTCGGTCACCCGGGCCCCGGCCTCGCCCCTGTCGCCGGCGGCGGACTCGGACTGCCCCATGCTCGACGGACCGAGGCGCGCCAGCTGCAGCGCCGCCGCCTCCCCGTGGCGCCCCACCAGATCGAAGAGCCGCTCCTGGGTCGCCTCGGCCGCGACCACCCCGGGCAGCCGCCCTTCGCCGACGGCGCGCTCGGTGGCGACCAAGGCCTCTCGGGGCCGCCGCAGCCGCCATTCGAGGATCTCGGCCTGGCGGCGCCAGAACGCGGCCCGGGCCACCGGATCCGCCAGGCGCCGACAGATCGCCTCCAGGCATGCCACCGCCTGATCGAACCGGCCGAGCCGCTCGAGGAACCGCCATCGCAGATCCAGCGCCGCCAGGTTCCCGGGCTCGAGGACGAGCGCCCGTTCGAGCGCCGCCAGCGCCGCCTCCGGAGCTCGCAGGCGCTCGGCGTGGATGCGCGCCGCCTCGACCTCGAGCAGGGCCCCCCGGGTGACGCTGGCCTCGCAGTGCGCCCGCCGCGACAGCACGTCCGCCAGCGCCGACCAGTTCCCCATCCGCCGGTAGGCCCGCGCCAGCCCGGCAAAGGCCGGGCGAAACCGCGGAGCCAGCTCCAGCACCGATTCGAACGCGGCGATCGCGTCGTTGTCCGAGGCGGCCCGCTCCTCGTAGAGGTTGGCCGCCCGGTAACGCCAGGCGATCTTCTGCACGGCGGTCAGGTCTGGCAGCTCGGTCCCGAGGCGGAGGGCCGCCTCGGCGGCCACCAGCGAGTCCCCGGCGTGCTCGGCGGCGCGCAGCAAGGCCGCGAGCGCCGACTCCTTCCGGATCCCGCTGTCGACCCACTGCCGGTACATCTCGATGGCCTTGTCGGGATCGTGCAGGCCGGTCTCGTAGATCCCGCCCAGCTTCTCGAGCCGGCGGGCCGCCAGCTCCTCGACGCTGCCGACGGTGGTCGGCGGTGCAGGCGGCTCGGTCGCGCCATCCGGCCCGGATCTCCGGTCAGCGCCCCCTTCGGGGTGTCGTCGCGCGTGGTCCTGGGCGAGCCCGAGCTCGAGCACCCCGAGCACGTCGCTCCACCTTTCGAGGCGCGCATACAGGCCCTCGAGCGTGTGCACCGCCGGCCCGTAGCCTGGAATCGCATCGATGGCCCGGCGCGCGAAGGCGGCCGCGGACTCGAGATCGGCCAGCCCGAGCTCGTTGAGCTCGGCCACCCGCACCGCCAGCGCCGCCCGCTCCTGGGGATCCTCGGCGCGCCCGACCGCGCCGGACATGAGCTCGATCTGCAGCGCCACGTCGCCGCTGCGCGAGGCCAGCCGCTCCATGGCCTGCAGCGCGACCGGATCCGACGGGCGCGCCGCCAGCACCCGCAGGAGGCGTCGGGCCGCGCCTCCGTCGTCGCCGAGGTGTTCTTCCGCCACGTGCGCGGCGTGGCTCTGCAGCACCGCCACGTACTCGGGATCCCCCACCAGCTCGGACTGACGATCGAGCAGCTCGATGGCCCGGCTCCAGCGGCCCGCGTGCAGGTGATCCTCGGCGAGCGCGCCCAGAAACAGCACGTCGTCCGGGTCGTCGGCGAGGGCGCGCTCCACGGTGGTGGTCGCCCGCTCGGCGGTTCCGAGGCGGTGACGACAGACCGCCGCGGCGGTCGACAGCCAGGCGGCCCGCGCAGGGCCCGGGCGAGCCGCCTCCGCCTCGGCGAGCAGGCCCCGCAGGCACGCGCTGTCCTCGCCGAGACGAACCGCCACCCGGCACATCCCGGCGCGGGCCACGGCCGCGGCCGTGCCGGTGGGCTCCTCGTCGAGGGCACGCGCGAAGCCATCGAGCGCCCGACCGAGCGACCTCGTTGCGGCGGTGGTCGCCGGCTCGAGGACGGGCTCGGGGACGGGCTCGGTCTCGGCCCCGGCCGCCGCCTCGGCGAGGAGCGCGAGGCGCGTGAGCAACTGCGCCCGGGCCGCCGGCGCGCCGGCGACCACCAGGGCCCGCTCGAGGGCGGCCCGCAAGAAGGCGTCGTCGCGCTGTCTCTCGGCCAGGATCCGTTCGGCGAGGAGGGCGGCCGGGTCACCCGGGACCAGCGCCAGCGCCGCGTCCAGCGCGCCACGCGCCGCATCGGGCAACTCGAGCGCGTTGGCCAGCAGACTGGCCTTCTCGACCAGGAGATCGGCCCGTCGCACCTCGCTCGAGGTGGCGCCGAGCTCGAGCTCGAGGGCCTGGATGGCGACCAGGGCGGTGCCCGCCAGAAGGCCGAGCGCACGCTCGGCGCGCAGCACCAGCGCCCGCGCCCCGACGGCGCGCTCGCCCAGGGCGGCCTCGAGGGACTCGAATGCGGCCACCGGATCCCCGAGCCGATCTTCCCGCAGCCGGGCAGCCAGGAACAGCAGGGCCTGGGCGGTCTCCGGTTCGGCGCCTTCGGCCGATTCGCGCACCAGCTCCTCGAGCTCGCGCCAGTCGAGCTCGGCTGGCTCACCCGCGCGTTGGTCCGGGGCAACCCCGGAGGGTTGGCTCTCGTCAGGGGCAAGGACCGGGACAGTTTGTCCAGCGGGCTTCATGTCCCGGCGATCGACAGCGGGGGAGGGGGCGGGGCGCGGAGGTTGTGAGGAAATGAGCACGATGGATCACGAAGAGACCCCGAAGAGACCCTTAGGAGAAGGGGCAAGAGGGATCTGAAGAGGGATCTGAAGAGGGGTTCTTGGTCACGAGGAGTTCGAGGCGACAATCGACGGCATCCGGCGCCTCGCACCGGATGAGGCGTGCGAGGCGAGGCGAGGATGTTACTCCATCCAAGCCGCGGGCTCGTCGAAAAGACCACCCATCGCCTGCCTCCATCGCCTGCCTCCATCGCCGCGATCGGCGCGGCGGTGCCGGGCGGCTTTGCTTCACGATCGGCGCTGGCCTAAACTCACGGTGTCTGGCCGATGCTGGCCCCGGCCGACGTTCGTTCGCCGGCCGCTTGCGACCTTCTCCCACCCGCTCCGACGTTCATGCCGCGCATCATCATCACTGGAAACGACCAGCAGCGAGAGCACGAGTTGCGCGACTCGACGAGCATCGGGCGTCACCCGGACAACCACCTGCAGATCCTGGATCGCATCGTCTCCAAGGAGCATGCGCAGATCCTGCGACGCACCGACGGACGCTACGTGTTTCACGATCTCGGCAGCCTGAATGGATCGTTCGTCGGCGGGCGGCGGCTGACCGAGGATCACGTGCTCCAGGATGGCGACGAGATCGTGCTCGGGTCGACCACCCTCAAGTTCGTCGAGCAAGGGCGCTACGAGTCCCTGCTCCAGAAGGTCACCATCTCTCCCACCGTGACCGAGACGCTGATTCGCCAGCGCATCAAGCCGCCCTCCCCGTCCCACGAGTTCCAGCCGGAGAGCGAGATTCGCGACATCGAGGTGTTGCGGCGGGACTACGAGAAGCTCCGGCTGGCGCACGAGCTCGGCCGATCGATTGGCCTCGAGGTCGACCTCGACGTCCTGCTCGAGAAGATCATCCTGAAGGCCTTCGAGCTCATCCCGGCCGACCGCGGGGTGATCTTGCTGATGGAGGGCGGGGTGCCCCAGCCGCGCATCGCCCAGACCCGCCACGGCAAGAACGAGCAGATCGTGCTGTCGACGTCGATCCTGAACGAGGTGGTCCAGAACAAGGCGGCGGTCCTGTCGTCGGACGCCACCATGGACAGCCGGTTCTCGGCGGCGCAGTCGGTGATCATCCAGGGCATCCGCTCGACCATGACCGTCCCCCTCTTGCACCACGAGGAGCTGCTCGGGATCATGCACCTCGACTCGATGATCGCCACCAACGCCTTCGTGGAGAAGGATCTGCAGATCTTCGCCAGCATCGCGAACCAGGCGGCGGTCGCCATTCACAACTCGCAGCTGGCCCGGCGCATCGAGTCCGAGGCCAAGACCCGCGCGCAGTTCCAGCGCCTGCTGTCCCCCAACCTGGTGGACCAGATCGTCACCGGGAAGCTGCAGCTCGAGAAGGGCGGCGCCCAGTCCGAGATCACCCTGCTCTTCTCGGACATCCGGGGGTTCAGCTCGATGAGCGAGTCGCACGCGCCCCAGGAGATCGTCCGGCTGCTCAACGAGTACTTCGAGCTGATGGTGGACGTGCTCTTCCGCTACGAGGGCACGCTCGACAAGTTCGTGGGCGACGAGATCGTGGCGCTGTTCGGGGCCCCGGTCCCCATGCCGAGCGCCGAGATCAAGGCCATCCGCTGCGCCCTCGAGATGATGGCCACGCTGGAGGAGTTCAACCTGATGCGCGTCTCCGAGGGCCAGGAGGAGATCCGCATCGGGATCGGCATCAACACTGGGGTGGTGGTGACCGGCGCCATCGGCAGCTCGCGCGCCCTGCAGTACACCGCCATCGGGGACGCCGTGAACACCGCGTCCCGCCTGTGCAGCATCGCCAAGCCGGGCGAGATCATCCTGTCCCAGGCCACCTACGACAAGGTCAAGGAGCACGTGGCGGTGGTTCCGCGCGAGCCGGTGCGCCTCAAGGGCAAGAGCGAGGAGCTGCGCACCTACCGGGTGGTGGCCATTCACGACGGTGACTGGCGCGGCGAAAACACCCACCCCGCCGCACCTTAGAAGAAGGAGATCGGGATCGATCCGGCTACTCGGCCATCTGCAGGAGCTTGGTCAGGCGGGTGGCGAGGGTGGGATCACCGGTGACCTTGAGCTTGCCCGAGAAGAACAGGTTCATCGCGGCCTGCATGCCGCCCGAGATCATCGCCTGCAGATCGGCGTCAGAGCATTCGATCGTGCACTGGGGCGTACCATGCGCCCCCGGCAGGCAGGTGGGCGGGCTGGACAGGAGGTCGGCGGTCCAGGTTCCTCCGTCGGGGCCGGAGATCTTGAACAGGTAGATGGCGGCCACGTCCTTGGCCTTCTCGGGGTGGCTCGCCAGCGCCGCGGGAACCTTTTGATCGAAGTACGCCTTGACGGAAAGGGGCATGAGACTCCTCCTTGGAACACGCTGCGCACGAAACCGCCGATCCGCAAGGCGCGACCTCACGCCCCGTCTGATCGGCGCCGGCCATGATCGAGTCCCCCATGGGTGCTGTCAACCCTGGACCGGCGCCACCACCACGTGGCCGCCCGGTCATCCCTTCGGCGCACCTCGGGCGGGGTAACGCTTGGCCAGCCGATCGGCGTAGCCCGGCACCACGGTCTCGGCCGCCCGCGTGAGCACCAGGGCCCCGGCCAGCACGTCCTTGGTGACGGTGGTGCCCGCCGCCACCACCGCCCGCCTCCCGACGGTCACGGGGGCCACGAGCTGGGTATCCGACCCGATGAATGCGCCGTCCTCGATGACGGTCTGCCGCTTCTCGTAGCCGTTGTAGTTGCAGGTGATGGTGCCGGCGCCCACGTTCACCCCGCTGCCGATGACGGCGTCACCGAGGTAGGTGAGGTGGTTGGCCTTGCTGCCCTTGCCCATCCTCGTCTGCTTGGTCTCCACGAAGTTGCCCACGTGCACGGCCGGCCCGAGCAGGGTCCCCGGACGGAGGTGAGCGAAGGGCCCGATCTTCGCCGCCGCCCCCACCGTCGCCTGGGTCGCCACCGTGTAGGCGCGCACCTCGGCGCCCGCCCCCACGTCGGTGTCGACCAGGATGCACCCCTCGCCGATGTGCGCCCCGCGGCCGATCCGGGTCTTCCCTCGCAGCACCGCCCCACGCGAGATCTCGGCGTCCACCCCCACCACCACGCCCGATTCGATGGTGATGGACTCGGGATCGCGCAGGGTCGCGTGCTCCATCCAGCGGGTGTTCACGCGCTCGCGCAGGATGGCCTCGGCGGCGGCCAGCTGCCGGCGATCGTTCACCCCGGCGACGTGGCGAAAGTTCGCCTCCACGGTGGAGACTCCGATGGTCGCGGCGGCGCGGGCAACGATGTCGGTGAGGTAGAACTCCCCCTGGGCGTTGCGGGGAACCAGCCCCCGCAGCGCCTCCCGGAAGAACCCGGCCGGGCCGGCGTAGATCCCGGCGTTGACCTCGGTGATGGCCCGCTCCTCGGGAACGGCGTCCTTGTGCTCGACCACCCGCAGGACGTGCCCGCGCTCGTCCCGCACGATGCGTCCGTAGCCGGTCGGGTCGGGTGGGGTCGCCGTGACCAGGCTCAGGCAGGAATATCGCCGGGCGGTCCCCACGAGCGCGTTCAGGGTCTCCCGGGTCAGGAGAGGGACGTCGCCGTAGAGGACCAGCACGATCCCGTGGGCGTGGGCCAGGGCCGGCAGCGCCATGCGCAGCGCATGCCCGGTGCCGAGCTGCTCGGTCTGCTCCACCACGTGGACGGCGTCCGGGCCGAAATGAGCGGCGATGGCGTGCTCGACGGCGTCGCGCTGGTGTCCGAGCACCGCCACGATCGGGCTCGCGCGCAACTCTTGGGCCAGGCCGATCGGGTAGGTGACCATCGGGCGACCGAGGACCTGGTGCAGGACCTTGGACCTGGCGGAGCGCATCCGGGTGCCCTGGCCGGCGGCCAGAACCACGCAGGCCAGCGCGGCCCTTCCCGACCTGGCGGCCTTGCGCCCCGTCGCCCCCCTGACAGCAGCCGTGCCTTGGGTGAGCTTCGGGTTGAGCTTCGGGTTGAGCTTGCGATTGATCTTGAGATCGGGCTTCTTCTGCCCGGTCGCGCCCGTCGGGGTCCGTGCCGACGAGGGGGATCTGACTTTGGTCTTGGTGGGTGGCATCGGGTCGCTCCGCGCACGTCTGCGCCAATCGTAAATATCAGTTCGCCCACCGTTGTCCATGTGGGTGTCGGTCCGGCTCCCGACCGTCGCCATCCGAGCGGCGGCGGGTCCCTGGTCGACGCCCGGTCTCGAGGCGTCGCGAGCCCGGCCGAACGGGATCCGAAGCGATGTTTGGGAGTCCCGCCGGCGCCGTCGGGTTATAAGAGACCCACATGGTCTCGTACGTCCTGGTCGTGGAAGGCGACCGCGACCTTCAGGCTCACATCGCCGAGGTCTTGCGGGATTCTCCCTACGAGCTGGGGTCGGAGACCGAGCTGTCGTGGGCGCGCAGGAGCCTGGCGGCGCGGGCACCGGACGCGGTGATCATCGACACCCAGCTCGGTGATGGACCGGGGTTCCTTCTGGCCGACGAGCTTCGTCGTGGCGGCAAGGTCTCCGCCGTTCCCATCCTGTTCCTGGCGAGCCGACACTTCCGGGGCGCCCAGCACCGGGCCGAGCTGATGCGGCGCTATGCTCCGGCGGCGTATCTGCTGGCGCCGTCCGGGCTCGGAGAGCTGCGCCCGAGCCTCGACAGCCTCCTCGCTGGGAGTGAAAGGACCCGGCCGCCGGCGCCGGCCGCGGTGGCGCCGATTCCGTCGGCCTCTCCAGCGGCCGCGAGGTCGGCGCCCACGGCGGCATCGGTGCGCGTCTCCGGGCCGCCGGCCGCTTCTTCCGCGCCTTCTTCCGCGCCTTCTTCCTCGCCCCCTTCCTCGCCTTCGCCTTCGCCTTCTTCTTCAGCTTCGCCTTCACCTTCGGCCACCCCCGCGTCGACCGCCCCAACCATGCCGATGCGCCGTGCGGCGGCACCGGCCGTCCCTCCCCCGCTCCCGCCGGCGGCGCTGGCCCGCGGGGCCCAGGTCGCGCAGGTCGCGCAGGCGGCCCCGACCGCCTCGCCGGTGCCCCGTCCCGCGCCCACCGATCAGGCGCAGCAGTCGGAAAAGCGCGACGTGGATCGCGCGGCCGAGATCCTGTCACAAGGGACGGGTGGCCTGCGCGGCACCCTCACCGAGACCCCGTTCGCACGGCTGCTCCAGCGCCTGTTCGCCCAGCGCACCACCGGCGCGCTGCTGCTGAAGCTCGAGGGGACCAAGAAGATCGTGTCCTTCGCCGACGGCTACCCGGTGTCTGTCAAGTCCAACCTCCTGTCCGAGTGCCTGGGACAGATCCTGCTCCAGCAGCGCCTGATATCCAACGAGGCTCTCCAGGAGTCGATTCGCCGGATGAAGGGGGAGAAGCGCCATCAGGGACAGATCCTGGTGGAGATGGGGGTACTGTCCCCCTACAACCTGTCGCGGGCCCTGGTCGAGCAGGTGGAGGCCAAGCTCTTCAACATCTTCTCGTGGCCCGATGGCCTCTACGTGTTCAAGGAGGGTGAGCCGACCCCGGTCGAGGCGCTGCGGCTCGACCGGTCTCCGGCCGCCATGATCCTCGAAGGCATTCGGCGTCACTACGACGAGCAGCGGAGGGAGGGGGTGCTCACCCCCTACGCCGGCAAGTACGTGCGGCTGAGCAGCGATCCCGTGATGCGCTTTCAGGAGATGACCTCCCTGCCGACCGAGCGCGAGTTCGTCCGCGGGATCGACGGGCGCACGCGCCTCGAGACGGTCCTCGACTCGGCCCGCATCACGCGGGACAAGGCCCGGCTGCTGCTGGTGGCGCTCGCCGAGGCGGGGATGATCGAGCCGAGCGATGCCCCGGCGCCCCGTCCGGCGTCCGTCACCGGGACATCCGAGGCCGCCTCCGGGGCCCAGGGCACGAGCTCCGGGACGGGCGGCCCGTCGCCCGCTGGCGGCCAGGACCCCGGCGACAGGGATGGCGGCTATCCCGAGGCCAGCAGGGCACCCGCCCGTCCCCTCACCCCGTCTCAGCTCTCGCTGGTGGCCCAGACGGTGCGATCCCAGAACCATTACTGGGCCCTGGGGGTGCAGCCGAGTGATTCGATCGAGACGGTGGATCGGGCCTACGAGGCCCTCGCCGCCAGCTTTCACCCCGACCGCTACCGGACCCAGCCAGAGGAGGATCGCCGGCTGGCGCAGGAGATCTTCGAGCGGCTGACCGAGGCACACGCCACCCTGCGCGACCCCACGCGGCGCCTGGGGTACACCGCCACGATCGAGCGGGCCCGGGGCCCCGAGCCGAGCGGGCCCATCCCCGCTGGAGCCCCACGCGAGCTCTACGACACTGGAATGGAGCACCTCCGCGCCAACCACCACCGCGAGGCGGTGGAGTCCTTTCGTCAGGCAGCGCGGTTGCTGCCGAACCAGTCGGACTTCCGGGCTGCCCTCGGCTGGGCCCTGTTTCGCGAGGCTCCGGCCGACGCCCGGGCCGGCCGCGCGGCCCTCGCCGAGCTCCGGCGCGCCATCCAGCTCGACCCCAAGAACCGGCGCGCCCGCCTCTACCTCGGCCACTTCCACGCCCAGACCGGCCAGTCGGATCTGGCCATCGCGGAGTTCGAGAAGCTGCTCGAACTGGACCCCGGAGCCACCGACGTCAGCGACGAGCTCCGCCGCCTCCGAGAAAACAGGTAGGCCCCTTCTCGCTCGACGGACGGGCGACGATCCGGGCCGCTGGCTGCGCCGCACCTCCGGTCCGGTCCTCACATACGCACAAGTATGCTCCGGTCCGGTCCTCGGTGCGGCTTCGCTCGCCCCGGCTTGTCGCCCGCCTTCAAAGAAGCCCTCACGAGGCTGATCCAGGCTGACGAGGAGAAGCGAGTCCCCACCACTTCTCATCCCCTCGCCCCGCGAAGCGGGGAGAGGCGCGAGCCCGCAAGCGGGCCGCAGATCCTTCTAGAGAGCCCTGATCCGGCGGAAAATCGGAGGTTGGCTTTGCCAACCGGAGACAGCACCAGCAAAGCAGATCCGGGCCCGATGCTTGGGCTCCGCGGGAGGGGCCCGCGGGGAGGGGTCCGCCCCTTCCCGCGAGCGCCGTAGGCGCGTCCCTAGTCGTAGTACTCGGCGCCGAGGTGGGTGATGAGCTCTTCGCCGCGGAGGTAGCGCAGGGTGTTCTTGAGCTTCATGAGCTGGATGAAGAGATCGTGCTCCGGATAGAGCCCCTTGGCGGACATCGGGCTCTTCCAGTAGAACGACAGCCACTCCTGGATGCCGCTCATGTTGCACCGCTGGGCGAGATCCATGAACAGGGCGAGATCGAGCACGATCGGCGCCGCGAGGATCGAGTCGCGGCACAGGAAGTCGATCTTGATCTGCATGGGATACCCCATCCAGCCGAAGATATCGATGTTGTCCCAACCCTCCTTGTTGTCTCCGCGCGGCGGGTAGTAGTTGATGCGCACCACGTGGTGCATCTTGCCGTACAGGTCGGGATAAAGGTGGGGCTGCAGGATGTGCTCGAGCACACCGAGCTTGGAGACTTCCTTGCTCTTGAACGACTCGGGATCGTCAAGCACCTCGCCGTCCCGGTTTCCGAGGATGTTGGTGGAATACCAGCCCTCGACCCCCAGGAGCCGCGCCTTGAAGCCCGGCGCCAGGATGGTCTTCATGAGCGTCTGACCGGTCTTGAAGTCCTTGCCCCCGATGGGAACCCCGTTCTTCTTGGCCAGCTCCTGAAGCGCGTCGATGTCGACCGTCAGGTTCGGCGCACCGTTGCTGTAAGGCACGCCGGACTTGAGCGCGGCATAGGCGTAGATCTGGGAGGGGGCGATCTCGGGCGCGCTCTCGTCGAGCCCCTTCTCGAAGGCGGCGAGCGACGCGTGCACCGCGCTCGGGCTGCGGTAGACCTCGGTCGAGCCGCACCACACCATCACCAGGCGGTCGCAGGCGTTCTTCTTCTTGAAGTCCTTGATGTCGGCGATCACCTGGTCGGCCAGATCGCGCTTGGACTTGCCGGTCTTCGCGTGGGTGGCGGTCAGCTTCTTCACGTACTCCTGATCGAACACGGCCGGCATGGGCTTGACGGTGGACAGGAAGTCCTTCAGCTCGCCGAGGTGCTCCTTCGACAGGACGCCCGCCTTGGCCGCCGCCTGATAGGCGTCGTCCGGGAACAGATCCCAGCCCCCGAAGACGATGTTCTCGAGCGGAGCCAGCGGGACGAACTCCTTGATCAGGGGAGAGCGCGCCTCGGTGCGCTTTCCGAGCCGGATGGTCCCCATCTGCGTCAACGACCCGATGGGCTTCGACATCCCGCGCCGGATGGCCTCCACACCGGCGATGAACGTCGTGGCGACGGCGCCCATTCCGGGCAAGAGGATGCCCAACTTCCCGCTGGCGGGGCGAATGTCGACGGGAACTCCGGGGAGGGGATGAGACATGGCGGCTCCTTCTATGGTCCTGACACTTCTGGGTCCTGACACTTCAGGCTTGCGACGGCGCGACCGTTGGTGCGACGACTGGGGAATGCAATCCAGGTGCCCGGTGCTACACTTCCGCACCGGTGCCAAGATCCGCGAAGATCCGCGGATTTTGCGTGGCCACCTGTCAAAGCAGGTGGTAGAAATCGCACCCTTTTCAACACCACACGCCCGCCGAGAGAATCGTGCGTGCCGGATCCTGGTCGATTGGCCTGGGGTCTGGTTGCGGTTCTCGATGACGCGAGCGGCGGCCAAAAACGCGAGGAAAAATGGAAACCACCGTCGAGACTCCCAGCACAGCAGCGCCCATCACCCAGGAGGGCCCTAGCGCCTCCGACGCCCCGATCAGCATCCGTGAGATGATGCAAGGTGGGGTCCACTTCGGGCATCAGACCAAGCGATGGAATCCGAAGATGAAGGGGTTCATCTTCGGCGCCCGCAACGGCATCCACATCATCGATCTGCAGCAGACCGTTCGGGCCTTCACCCGGGCCTACAACTTCCTGGTGTCGACCGTGGCGGCTGGCCGCCCGGTGCTCTTCGTCGGCACCAAGAAGCAAGCCCAGGACATCATCCGCGAGGAGGCTGCCCGCGCCGGTCAGTTCTGCGTCACGAACCGATGGCTCGGCGGAACCCTGACCAACTTCCACACCGTCAAGGGATCGATCGACCGCCTGCACAACATCGAGAAGATGGCGGGCGACGGCACCTTCGACCGGATGACCAAGAAGGAGGTCCTCGGGATCACGCGCGAGCGCGAGAAGCTCGAGAAGGCCCTGGGCGGGATCAAGGAGATGGGCGAGCTCCCGGGGGCGGTGTTCATCGTGGACGTCGTCAAGGAGCACATCGCCGTCACCGAGGCCCGTCGGCTCGAGATCCCGATCGTCGCGGTGGTCGATACCAACTGCAACCCGGATCTCATCGACTACCCCATCCCGGGCAACGACGACGCCATCCGCTCGATCCGGCTGTTCACCTCGAAGGTGGCCGAGGCCTGCATCCTCGGTCAGCGGGTGGGACGCGAGCGCGCCAACCAGACGCGCAGCCGCAACGTGGAAGCCGAGGCGGCCGAGAGCCAGACCATCCGGGTCTCCTCCGGCGGCGAAGGCCCCCGCGTCGAGGTGGTGTCGCGCCGGCGCGGCGCCGCGGATCGTCCCGAGCCCGAGGCCGCCGCGACGCCCCAGGACGAATCGCGCTAACGGACGCGCCTTCGGCGCTTGCGGGAAGGGGAGGACGGACGCGCCTTCGGCGCTCGCGGGAAGGGGAGGCCCCCTCCCCGCGGCCCCTCCCGACGGACGACGAGAGGCCGACCCGGATCTGCTCTCCGAGCACTTTCTCCGGTGGGCAAAGCCCACCTCCGATCCTCCTCACGGAAGATCGCACACGGAAGATCGCTTCGTGGAAAATGAACTTTACCGATTTTGTGAGCAAGGACTGAAACATGGCTGATGTGACGACCCAGATGATCAAGGATCTGCGCGAGCGAACGGGCGCGGGGATGGCGGACTGCAAGAAGGCTCTGACCGAGACCGCGGCCGACATCGAGAAGGCCATCGAGTACCTGCGAAAGAAGGGGATCGCTTCGGCCGCCAAGAAGGCCACCCGCATCGCCTCCGAGGGCACCGTCGTCAGCTACCTGCATGGCAGCCGCATCGGGGTGCTGGTCGAGGTCAACTGCGAGACCGACTTCGTGGCCCGGAATCCCGACTTCGTGACCTTCGCCAAGGAATGCGCCATGCAGGTGGCCGCCATGAATGCCCAGTACGTCTCGCAGGACGAGATCCCGCCCGGGCTCATCGAGAAGGAACGCGCCATTCGACAGGAGCAGGCCAAGGACAAGCCGGCCGCCGTGATCCAGAAGATCGTCGACGGCCAGCTCGCCAAGTGGTCCAAGGAGATCTGCCTGCTCGACCAGGTCTGGGTCAAGGATCCAGAAGGCAAGCGCGACATCCGCTCGCTGCTCACCGACCTCGTGGCCAAGACCGGCGAGAACATCAAGGTGCGCCGCTTCATCCGCTACGAGGTCGGCGAGGGCCTGGAGAAGCGCGCCGACGACTTCGTCGCCGAAGTCCAGAAGCAAGCCGGCGTCGGCTAGGAGGCACTCCCCGGGCGAGGGGATCGGAGGGGAGGCGGGGCCCGACCTTTCGGGATGGGCGACCTCGTCCCGCCGGGACTCCTTGGAGAGAGCTCCCCTCCTCGAGCCGCCCGCGATCACGCCCACGGGGGCGTCCCCGTGCACGGCCACGGCCACGATCAAGGGTCCGATCACGGTCACGGCTTGACGGCCTGCTCAGAAGGCGGGCGACAAGCCGGGTCGATGGCGAAGCCGCACCGAGGACCGCACCGGAGCATACTTGTGCGTATGTGAGGAGCGGACCACAGGTGCGGCGCAGCCAGCGGCCCGGATCGTCGCCCGTCGGTGGAACGAGAGTTAACCTCCCTATCTCACCGCGAAGTCGTCGAGGTGGAGGACGGCGGCCGGGCGTGGTAACCGCACCCGCACATAGCGCGCCGGCCGCTTCGGAAAGGTGGGCGACCACTTCGAGAAGATCTGGTCGTTGTGTGCCACCTCGGTCCAGGTCTTCCGGTCGGTGCTGAGCTCGACCACCACGCCCGCGATCCGCTCGGCGCAGCAGTCGCTGCGATTGGTCAGCTCCACACGATGCACCGGCTTCACGCTGCCGATGTCGAACTCGGCCCAGGGGTTGTCCTGCTGGAGGGTGTGGAACATGACGTCCGCGCACATCCCCTTGTGGGCACACTGCTCCAGGGTCGTGCTGGTCTGGAAGGGATGGTCGGCGATCAGGTTCGGCCCGAGCAGGAGCGCCCGGATCCCGAACGCCGCCGCGACCACCACCACCGCGACCGCGCCGACCCGCAACCACCGGTTCACGAGCAGGTGCTCGATGCGGCGGGCCGGAGCGTCGAGCTCCCACACCAGCGCCTCGGCGAACTTGCGCGCCGCCGCCACGTCGCGCTCCCGGGTGCCGAGGTCGCCTCCCGGCGGACGCTCACACAGCAAGCCCTTGAGGGAGGCGACCGCCTCCGCGTCCCCACCGGCGGCCTTGAGCAGGCTGTCGGGGCGGGCATTCTCCCAGACCGCCACCAGCGGCATCCCCGCCTGTGGCGCAGCGCCCCCGGCGACCAGCGCCCAGAAGATGGCCTCGGCGTAGAGCCCGAGCTGCACGGGCGCCGGCGCTCCGACCGGCAACGCCTCCACTGGCTCACCGACCCGACGCGCGACCTCCACCAGCAACCGCGCCTGGTTGGCGGCGCGGACCCGTTCCGCATCCGCGACGGGCTGGCTGGCCCGCGCCTCGCGGACGCGGTCGCGCAAGAACACCAGGTTTGCGATCTTCTCGAACCAGGGAGCTGAAGGTAGGGCCATCTTGTCCTGTCCAGAATGAGAGTGCCGTTGGGGAGCGACGCGAGAGGGCCGCGCCGAGGGCGCGAATTGGGGATGCAGTGTAGGACGTCGTCATCGCTTTCGAAAGCCAGGGATGGAAAACCCTGGCTCGCCTGATCAGCGGGAGGTGAACGAGGCACTTGCCGGTCCCCGCCTCGGATTGAAGAGGGCCCGTCTCCCTCACCAGGAGCCCGGGCGTCCGCCGCACCGACGGATCCGCGGCGGATCCCTGGTGCTATCTCCGCGCCGGTGCAATAGAGTGCGCGGCGATGGCAAAGCCCCGCGCTCGCAAGTCGACCGTCGTCAAGGCCGTCCGTCCCGCCGGCGTCACCCCGCCCGGGGGGACGATCGCTCCGGTCAACGACACGCCGGCCGACGACGAGTCGCCGCAGGATCACCCCCCCCTCGCGCCCGGGGTCAAGTACCGCCGTATCCTGCTCAAGCTCTCGGGCGAGGCCCTGATGGGCAACCAGGGGTACGGGATCGAGGACGCCACGCTGTCGCAGATCGCCGACGAGCTCATCGACATCCACAGCCTCGGCGTCGAGGTCGGGATCGTGATCGGCGGCGGCAACATCTTCCGGGGGCTGGCGGCCAGCAGCCGCGGCATGGACCGGGCCAGCGCCGACTACATGGGCATGCTGGCCACCGTGATCAACTCCCTGGCGCTCCAGGACGCCCTCGAGAGCCGCGGCTCGAAGACCCGGGTGCTCTCGGCGCTGGAGATGGAACGCCTGGCCGAGCCGTACATCCGCCGGCGCGCGATTCGCCACCTCGAGAAGGGTCGGCTCGTGATCTTCGCCGCCGGCACCGGAAACCCGTTCTTCACGACCGACACCGCCGCCTCCCTGCGGGCCATGGAGATCGGCGCCGAGATCGTCATGAAGGCCACCCGCGTCGACGGGGTCTACGACAAGGATCCCCAGAAGCACAAGGACGCCCGGATGTACCGCCGGCTGACCTACCTCGATGTCCTCAACCGGGATCTGGCGGTCATGGACTCGACGGCCATCTCGCTGTGCCGGGACAACAGCCTGCCGATCCTGGTGTTCAACATGACAAGACCCGGAAACATTCGGCGCGTCGTGATGGGGGAAGCCCTCGGCACCCTGGTCCTCGACGAACGCAACGAGCAGCGTTTCCCGGTGTGACGGTGGGCCGGCGGCCGGGGTTGCGCTATCCTGAGTCCGCCCATTCCCCACGTAGGAGAGACTCGAGATGTTGAACGACGTATTGAAGGATCTGCAGGTCAGCCTGGACAAGGGCATCGAGGCGTTCAAGCGAGATCTCACCAAGGTCCGCACCGGCCGGGCCAACCTCGGCATCCTCGACGGGGTCCGGGTCGACTACTACGGGACGCCGACCCCCCTCAACCAGGTGGCCTCCATGAACGTGGCGGACCCGCGCCTGATCACCGTCAAGCCCTGGGAGCGCTCGCTCATCCCGGAGATCGAGAAGGCCATCCGCGCGGCGCAGCTCGGCCTCAATCCCAACTCCGACGGTGAGATGGTTCGCCTGCCGATGCCCGCCCTGACCCAGGAGCGGCGCCAGGAGCTGGTCAAGCTGGTGAAGAAGATGGCGGAGGAGGGGAAGGTCGCGCTGCGCGCGGCGCGCCGGGACAGCAACGAGATGCTGAAGGAGCTGCTCAAGGACGGCAACATCACCGAGGACGACGAACGCAATGGCCTGAAGAAGGTGCAGGAGACGACCGACAAGGCCGTCACCAAGATCGACGAGATCCTGGCCAAGAAGGAGAGCGAGATCCTCGAAGTCTGATCGGCCGAATCCGCCACCACCCAACTCAGCTCCCACGCTGCCCTGTTGCCCTCAACGGAAGACGATAAACCATGGCACTCATATTTTGCGAGGCGCACGCCGCTCCCGACAAGAAGCGGATCAACGAGGAGTACTTCGTGCTCGAGAATCGTGGCGCGACCGCCATCAGCACCGCACGCCTGCAGGTGGTCAGCAACCGCGGCCCCCGTCCAGGCCAGAGGGCCGAGCGCGGCTCGGTGCTCGGGGTGATCGATCCCGGGTTCATGCTCCAGCCCGGCGAGAAGATCGTGGTCGCCTCCGGCGTGCCGGGGAAGAAGTCCCACGGCGCTCCCCCGACCCGCGAGGGGATGCGCACGTACCACCTGTTCCAGAAGGAGGGCCTGCTGCAGGGGCCGGGGCAGATCATCCGGCTCACGCTGAACCAGACCGAGGTCGCCAAGCTGATCTTCGATCCCGAACAGCCGACGGGCGTGGCGGTCGCGGCTCCGGCGGCGGTCGTGCAGCCGGCGGCCGTTCCCTCTGGCGGAGCCACGCCGGCCTGATGCCGAAATTCGACGTCGACATCCCCCACGGCTTGCCGCCCGAGGAAGCGCGAACCCGGATCGATGGCGCGACCGCCAAGATCGAGGCCGCCTACGGCGCCACCTGCCGCTGGACCACCGACCGCGAGCTCACCGTGTCGCGCAAGGGCTTCGACGCGGTCGTGGCCATCGAGCCCGCCCGCATCCACGTGACGGTCAACCTGGCCTTCCTGCTCGCCCCGATGGCCGGGCCCATCAAGTCCGGCCTGGCGAAGGAGCTCTCCGCCCTGATGGCGGCGCCCCCCACCACGAGCGCCTGAGCCGCCACCCGGCGAGCCGAGCCGATCTCGGCTCAGCCCGGGGCCCGCCCAGAGAGAGACCCTGGCAGACGAGAAGCGACCTCGGTCCGGGCCCGGATGATCTCCTCGAGCGTGGTGTCGCTCCGGCCTCCGACGACCGCCCACGCGGGTCCGAGGGCCGACGTTGAGGTGGACGTGGAGGTGGAGGTGGACGCCCCGAGGTCGAGCGTGCCCGTTCCGTCGGGATCCCCGAGCCCGGGCGCAAAGCCGGTCTCGAGGCCCACCGCCTCCGAGCAGCGCAGGACCCGGGTCGCCCTCGCCAGGCGCTGCCGCCGCTCGGTGCTCGGTCCGACCCCGGCCGCCGCCAAGGCCTGCATCCGTGCCTCGTCCCAGACGAGCCCGAGGGGACCGCCCCGATATTCATCGAGCAGCGCGTCCGCCTCCCGCGGGGTTGGCACCCCCCAGGGGCCCGTGAGCTGGAGACCGAGCTCGAGCCCGGCGGCCTCGGCCCGCGGCAGCAGCCGATCCAGGAATTCGCGGCAAGCGTCGACGACCATCGGCGACAGGGCGCGCCGCTGGGCCAGCACGGCACGCCACTGCCGCTCACCCGGCTCGTCCTCGTCGAGCTCGCGCCGCGCGAAACGGTAGGCGATGGTCCGGGGATCGCCGTGCAGCTCCACCGCCCCGCACTCGAGCGTGAAGAAGGCGGCTCCGAGCGGCGAAGCGGCGGCCCAGGTGTCCTCGACCAGCCGAAGCGCCGACAGGCGCTCGTCGCGATCGTCGAGGCCAGCCAGGTGGGGGAGGCGGCGTCCGGGAGGCAGGATGCGGTCACCGAGCGGCGCCGCGAGCAATGGGACGCGTAGGCCGGCCCCGACTGCCTCGGCCACCAGCGGAGCGAGATCGCGCTGGCTGCAGCCCGGACCGACCGCGAGCCCCGCATATCCTGCGTCGACGGCCAGCCGAACCAGCTCCAGGCCTCCCTTTCCCCAGGCGAATCGCAGCTCCGAGGCGCACAGCATCGCCCGCAAGCAAGCCTCGCGGGCGCTCCACATTCAACTGGTTTGTGTCGGCAGCCTCTCTTTTCCGATGGCCGGCTCGGGAATCTGAGTGTCCGGCCCGCCTTCCGTGGCGTGACAACCCGCGGAAGATCGGGCCCGACGCGTGGACGAACGGATGCCGGACCATGGCTTGGAAATTGCTGCTTCGGGCTGCGCAAGCCCCAATTCCTCAGAGGAGGTCACATGGTACCTGTCCTGGAACCCGTCGTCTCCCACCCCTCCCCATCCCGCCGCGCGCTCGGCGCGCCCACCCGCCTCGGGCTCTTCGTGGTCGTGATGCTCGGCCTTGCGGCCTGCGATCCCGCGCGAATCCGCGACATCATCGAAGCTGGTAGAGGCACCTCGAGCGGTGGCAGCGCCACCGGCGGGACGACCGGCTCGGGTGGCGCGACCACTCCCCCCGCCGTCACCTGTGGCGGCCTCGCCGGCCTCACCTGTCCGGGCACTGGTCACTGCGTCGACGACCCGAACGACGCATGCGATCCCAACAAGGGCGGCGCGGACTGCGCCGGAACCTGTCAATGCGTGGAGAACCAGGCCTGTATCAAGGGGGACGTGTTCGATTCATCCCCCAAGGTCTGCGCCTGTGTCCCGGCGGAGCCGCCCCCTCCACCGGTGTGCGGCCCGGTCTGCGACATCTATTGCCAGTACGGGCACGCCCTCGACGCCAGCGGCTGCGAGACGTGCGCCTGCAATGCGCCCCCCAGCACCGACCCCTGTGCCGCGGTTAAATGCGCTGCCGGTACCCACTGCACGACCGTCATTCCACCGTGCGCCCCGGGGACCAAGAGCTGTCCGCCCCAGGCCATGTGCGTCGCAGACGCGCCCGACACCGTCTTCTGCGGCGGCATCGCCGGCATCGCCTGCCCGGGCCGCGGACAGTGCATCGACAACCCGAATGACGGGTGCGACCCCAAGTCGGGCGGCGCCGATTGCGGCGGCATGTGTACATGCGTCGAGACCGTCCTCTGCGTCAAGGGCGCGACCTTCGACAGCTCGCCCAAGGTCTGTGCCTGCGTGACGCCGACCCCGCCCCCGCCTCCTCCCCCGGTCTGCGGGCCGGTCTGCCAGATCTTCTGCGAGAACGGCAACGTGCTCGATGCGGCCGGCTGCCCGACCTGCGCTTGCAACCCTCCGCCCGTCACCGATCCGTGCGCGACGGTCCGGTGCGCGGCCGGAACCCACTGCGCCGCGATCGCCCCGCCGTGCGCCCCGGGCGCGGGAGCCTGCCCCCCGCAGGCCATGTGTGTGGCGGACGCGCCGAAGGTCACCTGCGGGGGCTTCGCTGGAATCGCCTGCCCGGGCTCCGGCAAGTGCACCGACGATCCCAGCGATGCCTGCGACCCGAAGGCGGGCGGCGCCGATTGCAGCGGGGTCTGCACCTGCGTCCAGAATGTCGCGTGCATCAAGGGCGCGACCTTCGACAGCTCGCCCAAGGTCTGCGCGTGCGTGACCGCAACGCCCCCGCCCCCGCCCCCGCCGACCTGCGGCCCCGTCTGCGCCATCGCCTGCACCTGGGGCCACGTCAAGGATGCCTCGGGTTGTCCGACCTGCGCCTGCAATCCTCCGCCGAAGAGCTGACCCTCGAGCCTGCCCCGCCTCCCCAGCCCCCAAAGAAACCTAAAACCTAGCCTCGATCTTAATCGGGCGCTCCGGGCGACGTTCTCGCCCGCGGCGCCCGATTCGTATTTGGGGCGAGCCGTCGGCACGCATTGACAGCGATCGGGACGTTGATATAAATGCACGCCTTTGCTGGGTTTTTTGTCGCCGTTTTGCGGTCGTTCCCGGTTTCTCAAGTCTTTTTCCGGCTTCTTGGTGCGAATTTTCGGGGCCTGCCACTTTGGGCTCCCCCTTCATTGGAGGATCTCCATGTTCGCTCGCCCTCGGTCAGGCCTCCGATTCTGCGCCGTCGTTCTTGCGGCCCTGACTGCCGCGTTGACCGCGGCGCTGCCCGGTCGCGCACAGGCAGACGAGCTCCGTCTCGCGGCCATCGACCTGCAGGCGTTCCGTCCGGCGATGGACTCGAAGGGCTACTTCTCGCTGAATTCTTCGCAGGTGCTCGGGCAGGGGGACTTCTCGTTCGGTCTGGTCAGCACCTGGGGCTCGAAGGTCCTCGACTTCTCGAATCCCGCCATCCAGAACGGCGGCTCGAGCTCCCGGTTCGCGGTCCGAAACATCATCACCCCTTCGCTGCAAGGGGCGATTGGCCTGACCAAGTTCGCGCACTTCGGGGTCGAGGTGGGGGTCGTGATCCCGTTCACGATCCTGTCCGGACGCGCCTACCCGACCGATCCCAACGTGCTGCCGACGCCGGATGACAACCGCGACTTCACCTTCTCGGCCCAGGGCATCGGCGACATCATGGTGCACCCCAAGGTTCGCTTGATGAACGCCGCCCGCAACAAGCTGGGCCTGGCAGTGATCCCGAGCGTGGTGCTGCCCACCGGCAACAAGAACGCCTTCCTCGGCGAGGGGAAGCTCATCTTCCAGCCCACCGCCGTGGTCGACGGGGAGTTCGGCTACCTCGGACGCTTCCGGATCGCGCTCAATGCCGGGGCCCGCATCCGGTCGAGCGAGTCGCGCTTCGTCGACGACGGCATGGCCGACACGGCGCCGCGGACGTACATGGGCGGCGCTGCCCTCATCAACACGCAGTACGGCCTGCGGGTCAAGAACGAGCTCGTGGGTGGGGTCGGCGTCTCGTTCGGGATCGTCCCGCAGAAGTTCGACGTGGTGGGCGAGGTCTACGGCCAGGCCGGGCTCGGAGCCAAGCGCATCGAGGCCACCAACGAGGTGAGCCTGCCCCCGATCATCGAGGCCGTGGGCGGCATCAAGCTCTACATGGCCCGCAACTCGTTCTTCCTGCTCGGTGGGGGCTGGCGCCTGGCCAGCAACACCTACGGGGCGGCGGCTCCGCGCGCGTTCGTGGGGTTCATCTTCGAGCCCAACATCGGCGACCGCGACGGCGACGGCTACAAGGACGACGTCGATCAGTGCCCGGACGATCCCGAGGACTTCGACGACTTCGAGGACGCCGACGGCTGCCCCGATCCCGACAATGACAAGGACGGGATCCTCGACGTGGACGACAAGTGCCCGAACGATCCGGAGACCAAGAACGGCTTCCAGGACGAGGACGGCTGCCCCGACAGCACCACCAATGACCGCGACGGCGATGGCATCCCCGACAACGTCGACAAGTGCCCGGATGATCCCGAGGACAAGGATGGCTTCGAGGACACCGACGGCTGCCCCGACCCGGACAACGACAAGGATGGCATCCTCGACATCAACGATCTGTGCCCGAACGATCCCGAGGACAAGGATGGCTTCGAGGACACCGACGGCTGCCCCGACCCGGACAACGATCACGACCGGATCCTGGACGTGAACGACAAGTGCCCGAACGAGCCCGAGACCTACAACGGGTTCGAGGACGAGGACGGCTGCCCCGACAAGGGCCGGGTCGTCGTGACCAAGGGCAAGCTCGAGATCCTGGACAAGATCTACTTCGAGACGGACAAGGACGAGATCAAGCCGGTCTCCTTCCCGCTGCTCGACGCGATCGCGGCCACCATCAAGGGCAACCCACAGATCCAGCTGATCGAGATCCAGGGACACGCCGACGAGCGCGGCGACGACGCGCACAACCTGGATCTGACCGAGCGACGCGCGGCCGCGGTGAAGCGGGCGCTCTACGAGCGCAACGTCGAGCCGGGGCGCCTCAAGAGCCACGGCTACGGCGAGACCAAGCCGGTCTGCACCCAGCACAACGAGGACTGCTGGAGCCGCAACCGTCGCAGCGAGTTCATCATCCTCAAGCGCGCCGACGAGGCCGAGCTGCAAGGCGGCGAAGGGCAGTAAAAGACGCGCCTTCGGCGCTCGTGGGGAGGGGCGGACCCCTCCCCGCGGGCCCCTCCCACGGACCGGACGCGGGAAGGGGCGGACCCCTCCCCGCGGGCCCCTCCCACGGACGACGAGAGGCGCACCCGGATCTGCTTTGCTGGTGCCATCTCCGGTTGGCAAAGCCAACCTCCGATCCACCGCGTGAGCGAACCTCGGCTGAGGCGTGACCTGTCGCTTTGAACGAACGCTTCGGGACCGGAGGTGAGGGCCCACTTGCCCGTCCTCGTTCCACGCCGTCGCGTTTGGGCGCAAGACGAGCGGGAAACTGCCGTGGCGGCCGCCCCGCTGGCGAAATCGCGGGTGTGGGGGGACAATCATGTGGCTTTGCCGCTGGTGCCTCGAGAACAGATTGATGAAGTTCGCGACCGGACGAACATCGTGGAGGTCGTCAAGCGGTACGTGGAGCTGAAGCGGGCGGGCACCGGCAGCTGGAAGGGCCTGTGTCCCTTCCATGCCGAGAAGACCCCGTCGTTTCACGTGCACGAGACCCGCCAGTTCTTTCACTGCTTCGGGTGCGGTGAGAAGGGCGACGTGTTCGCCTTCCTCGCGAAGATCGAGCAACGCTCGTTCGCGGAGGTCTTGAAGGACCTGGCCGGGAGCGCCGGCGTGAACCTGCCCGAGCGCCAGCCCTTGACCCCGGCCGAGCGACGTGCGCGACAGGACGCCGAGTCCGATCGGGATCGGATGCTGCGGATCATGGATCTCGCGGCGGGTTTCTTCGAGCAGAACTTCGCCGCCGACGGACCCGACGCCGCCCGCGCGCGCGCTTACGTGGAGGGCCGCGGAATCGGAGCGCCCGTCCGTGCGCGGTTTCGCCTCGGGTACGCCCCCCCGCGCTGGAGCTCGCTGCAAGAATTCCTCACGGTGAAGAACGTCGCCCCGGGTGACGCGGAGCGGCTCGGGCTCACGGGCGCCAACGAGCGCGGCCGCTACGACTTCTTCCGCGATCGGGTCATGCTTCCGGTCTTCGACCGCCAGAAGCGGGTCATCGGATTCGGGAGCCGGCTGCTCGATCCGGAGGCCAAGGATCGCAAGTACGTCAACTCGCCGGACTCGCCTCTGTTCCACAAGAAGGAGTGCCTCTACGGCCTCCACGCCGCCCTCGACGCCATCCGCAAGAGCGGCACCGCCATCGTGGTCGAGGGCAACTTCGACGTGCTCGCTTTGCACGAGGCGGGGTTCGAGGAGGCCGTCGCCCCCATGGGAACCGCGCTGACGGCCGAGCAGATGACGCTCCTCTCCCGCGTCGCCCGGCGGGTGGCGGTGGTCTTCGACGGTGACGCGGCCGGACAACGCGCGGCCCAGAAGGCCGTCCCCATGTTCGTCGAGGCGGATGTGGACGCGCGGATCGCGCGGCTCCCCCCTGGGCAGGACCCTGATGACTTCGTTCGCCAGCAGGGACCGGACGCCTTCCGGAGATTGCTGGACACCGCGCGCCCGATGCTCGACCAGTTCATTCAGGATGCGGCACAGGAGACCACGGTCCCGGGGCGGGTGGCCACCCTCGAAGCCGTGGCCGGGTTGCTCGGCCGCGTGAGAAACCCGACCATGCGCGAGCTCTACCAGCGTCAGCTCGCGGCCGTGCTGGGGGTGTCGCCACAACAGGTGGTCCGGGCGGTCCGGGAGGCGAGGGAGAGCCATGAAACCAGGGATGCTGCCAGGGAGGCGCGGCGACCCGACGCGGCGGCACGGGAGCGCTCGGCGCAGCAAGACGCCCACTCCCCGAGCGCCATCGCGCGGCCCGACGGGGGCGGGGGCGGGCCAAGATCGGCTGGCGCGCCGGTCGCGGCGGCCGGGGTCACCGAGGGTGGGAGCGGGAGCGCTCCGCCGGCGGGGGCAGCCCCCGCACGGGCGCTGCCGCGCGACGAGCTCGAGCCGCTGGTGCTGCTCATCTCGTATCCCGAGCTGCTCGAGACCTCGGAGGCGGCGCGGGTCGTCGAGTTGCTCCTCGACGACACGATCCGGCAGCTTTGCCGCGAGCTGCGGGAGCGCAGAGCCCGCGGGGATCACGTCGATGTCCCGGCCCTGATCGAGCTCGCCCCGCCCGAGGTCCGGCGGAGCGTCGCGGCAGCGGTGATGAACGAAGGCATGTCCATCGCCACCAATCCACCCGCCAAGTTGCGGGCGCTGGTGGCCCGGCTCGAGCTGCAGCGCGTAGAAGCCGAGATCTCCATGACCCGGCAGCTCTTCGAGCAGGCGCGCCGCCGAGGCGACGATTCCGGCGCAACGGCTATCATGAAGAGAGGAATCGAGCTGGACCAGACCAAGCAGGGGTTGAAGGCAGCCCTACAAAGGCCCTGACGATGACGACGACGGACGACGACGAGACGTTATCGGATGAAAGCGATGGGCCGGGTGAGGACTCGCCCGGCCCGTCCACCCGCGCCGGCACCCCGGGCAGGAGCCACCCGGAGCGTGCCCGTCGACACCGGGACGTGGGCCCCGTCGCTGGCCGCGAAGCTCGACCAATCGAAGCTCGACCAAATGAAGGTCGACCAAGAGAGGTCGCGAGGGAAGCCGAGCCCGATCCGAGGAAGGTCGACCTCCTCGCCCGCGGGCGGGCCAAGGGGTTCCTCACGTACGACGAGGTGAACGCGCACCTGCCGGAGACCGACGCGTCCGCCGAACAGATGGACGACTGGTTGTCAGCCTTCGCGAGCGCCGGAATCGCGATGGTGGACACGACCGCGAAGGCCGAGGTCGGCGCGAAGGCGGTCGAGGACGAGGGAGACGCGGCCGACCGCGAAGATGATGAAGATGACGACGACGACGACGACCTGCCGATCCGCCCGGGCAAGCCCAGCGCGGCTCCAGCGGAGCTGACCCTCGAGCCCGCGGAGGAGGCCGTGGTCGACGAGACTGAGGGCATGGTCGTCGGGGGAGCGGTGGTCCTCGACCCGGCGCCAGCGCAAGGGGACGAGGACGAGGACGAGGACGACGACGAGGTCGCGGACCAGGCGGACGACGACGACCGGAAAGACGAGGACGACGACGAGGAGGCGGAGGAGAGCGCCAAGACCATCGACCCGGTTCGACTCTACCTGCGCAAGATGGGCGCGGTGGCCCTCCTCAACCGGGAAGGCGAGGTGGAGATCGCCAAGCGCATCGAGGCCGGCGAGAGGACCGTCCTGCGGGTGGTGCTCAACTCGGCGGTGGCCATCGAGGGCATCCTGCAGCTCGGCGATCGGCTGCGCGAGGGCCAGGTTCGAGTCAAGGACCTGGTGAAGGACGCCGACGACGAGGACGCCGAGTGGAACGAGGCCTGGCACGTCGAGCGGGTGTGTCGCGCCATCGAGGGCGTCAAGACCCTGTATCGCACCCAGGAGAAGCTCCTCCTCGAGCTCGGCGGCAACGGGCTCTCCGACATCGAGAAGAAGCGCCTCCGCAAGCAGATCACCGACACCAAGCAGACCATCCTCGATGCCCTGGCGGACCTGCGGCTGCACAAGCGCCAGATCGATCGCATCGTGCTCACGCTCAAGGAGTTCGTGCTGCGCATCGAGCGCGCCAACCTGGAGATCGCGGCCTGCGAGCGCAAGAGCGGGCTCAACCACCGCGAGCTCAAGAAGACCCTGCGGGAGATCCGCGCGTCGCGGCTCAGCCCGCGCCACGTCGCCACCAAGCTCGGGCTCCTGCCCGAGGAGCTGGAGGCCATGGCCAAGATCGTGGCCGAGGCCCAGCGGAAGATCCAGCGGGTCGAGGAGGAGGCGCGACAGAGCGAGGAGGTCCTGCAGGGCACCGTCAAGGAGATCCAGGAAGGCGAGCGCCGGGCGGACAAGGCCAAGGCCCAGCTCATCGAGGCCAACCTGCGCCTGGTGGTCTCCATCGCCAAGAAGTACACCAACCGGGGGCTGCAGTTCCTGGATCTGATCCAGGAGGGCAACATCGGCCTCATGAAGGCGGTGGACAAGTTCGAGTACAAGCGCGGCTACAAGTTCTCGACCTACGCCACCTGGTGGATCCGGCAGGCCATCACCCGCGCCATCGCGGACCAGGCCCGCACCATCCGCATCCCGGTGCACATGATCGAGACCATCAACAAGCTGATCCGCA